>JAFXUD010000095.1 GCA_017535315.1 Victivallales bacterium
TAAATCTTCTCAAATGAACCCTCGTTGAGAATGTAAAGCGTCTTTGGTTTCATTGTTTCCTCTTGTAGAATGCTTCAAGGTTATCGACCATCACCTTTTGTCGTGTGGTGAAATCGTTTTGCTTTGCATAAAGGCGTGTCTGGGCGATCAACTCGGGAAGTCGACGCAAGGCGTCCAGCAGCATGGCGTTCAAGTTTTCCTGCACGAAAGGCTCTGGGGTGACAAGTCCAGCCGCCGCCTTCACATACGGGCTGAAACCGCAGCATTCGGAGCAAATCACAGGAACACCAGCCGCAATCCCCTCCACCAGCACCGTGCCAGTCCCCTCTTCGCGAGCGGGATGCACCATCAGGTCGGAGCCCAACAGGATGCGCTCCACATCCTTGCGCGCCCCCGTGAGGATGCACTGCGACCAAACACCCAACTTCCCCGCAATCGTTTCCAACTTGCCTGTGTCATTGTTGCCGACGATGACAACGCGTACTTTCGCGCGAAGCTCCCCTGGCAGCGACGCGGCGGCGGCAAGCAGCCTGTCCATCCCCTTGCGGAGGATGTTCGTACCCACAAGCACCAGCACTATTTCGTCATCGCGTATGCCCAACTCCCGACGCACGGCCTGGCGGATTTCAAGTGCCCTTTGTTCATCGGGACGTACGCAGGCGGGGTTCATGCCTGGCGGCAGCTCCTGTAAATGCGATGCAGAGGTCCCATACTCCTCCATAAACTCCTTCTTCTGGAAGGGGGAAATGTACCATGTGACGGTTGGTGAAGCAGCACCACAAACCTTCTCCTCCATTCCCAATATGAAGCGGTAGCGTGGAAGGAGCTTCAGCATCCACTCGGGATGTTTGCGCTTGTAGAATGCCTTCAGGCAAGAGTCGGCGGCAAAGTAGAAATCTGCACCTTCCACACGGTCCATCGCCACCGAGACATCGCATCCGTTTTCACGTAGATAACGCAGCCAAGCCTCGTTGAAGTGGCGCATGCGCGACACATTGGTGAGGCCACACGGCTTCACCTGCACGGTCGTAATGAAATCAGGCGGATTCTCCCAGGAGGTGGTGAAGACCGTCACGCGATGGCCGCGCTTCGTAGCCTCTTCCGCCAGTCGTAGGGTATCCTTCTGGAGACCACCCCAGAAAAAGTATCGATATAGGGCTATGAGGATGTTCATGGTAGTTCCCGCCGCGCATCAGCGCGGCGCACAGGACAGGCTAAATTTCAAACATAATTTACCTAGTTAGCGACTGGATTGCAAATAGACAAATACAAAAAAAGCTATAACTTGTCCTGTGCGCCGTGCTTTGGCGCGGTGAAAAGTCTTATGTGTACCGAAGCTTGGCAAAATAAAAAAATGGGCACACCGCTATGGGTGTGCCCGAAGGGACGTATGGCTATGTCTCTTAGAAACAGTAATTGAAAGAAAGGCTGAAGGTGTCGGAGCAGGCTCCGAATTTACCATGTAGCGTCTCGGTCTCCGTGACCTGCTGATGGGTTGAGTTTGACTGGTAGAAGATATGCGTCCAGGCAATGTCGGCACGAAGATTCTCGGTAATCTGATAGCCCAGGCCGAAAGCAATCCAGTAGCGGTCCGAGTCAGGCATTTTTGTGTTGCGGTATTTGTCTTGAATCGGGGTCTGGTCCCAGGCACCGCCCATGCGGACGGTCAGCTTGTCGTTTAGATCGTATTCCGTGCCAAGCGCAACGCGCCAATTGTCCTCCCAGTTCATCACCAGGCGGTCGCTGGTCTTAGAGCCGTACATGGGTTCGTCGAACTCCGCACGCAAGTCCTCCATCACATGCTGTTCGCTCCAGGCGAGGTCAAGTCCCACACGCCACACATCCGTAATCTCCTGCATAATGCCGACGGTCACGGATGCGGGGAGATGCAGGTAGGAGCTGGCCTTGCCGTGGGTGCGGAAATCTGTCCATCCCTGCGCCTCCATGATCTGCTGTCCAACAGGTGTGCCGAGGAACTGCTTGACTGCGGCACCGCCGTGAGTGCGGACCTTCATATCCTTCAGGTGATGGCGCATCCTGGAGCGGAAGCCAATGCCCAATGTGGTCTTTTCCAAAGGCTTATAGCTGATACCTGCCGTGAAACCCACGGCCACAGAATCGCCGTCCATCTTGATCTTGCCGTCCTCAATATGGTCAGGGCCACCCCATGGTAAACCATACTGTGCATACGTAGCCTTACCATAGCTGTTGTAATAGTCAAGTTGGCGAAAGTCAAGTCTCTGGTCCTGCTTGACCATTGCATACTCTACCACAAGTCCAAGGCCAAGTGAAAGATTTTCAATGGGGCGCCACGCAATCACGGGATTGAAGTCCATGACGGCGATATCCGTCATCGTCGCCGTATAACGGCCTACCCAGTAGTTGTTGAAGTCGGTCTTGGTGCCAGAGGTACCCGACAGCATGAGGCCAAAGCTAAACTCCTTCGAGAAGGGATGGACATAGACGATGTTCGGGATGTTGGACCAGCCACCGATGTCGTTGCCCTCCTCGCTCCCCAGCGATGGGCTGCTCCCCTTGTCCGAATAGTTGATCTGTATCTTCAGAAAGTGGATGCCAACCGACACCTCATCCTTGTCAAACCAGGCGGGTATGGATGGGTTGAAATACATCGCGTTGACATCCTTCGTGTCTGCAGTCACGCCACCCAGAGCGCGTCCCATGCTCCGCGTTGTCTGCTCGATGATCGCAAAGCCCGCGCCACTGGCAATCTCCACCAGAGATATACACACGCCAACCACCAACATCTTCCGTAAAAATATTCCAGTCGTTTTCAACATCGTTTTTTCCTTTGAGGTTGCCGCTGACCGCCTCTCTTTTCTTCCGAAGTAATTACATTCACGATGCAATACACCCATTTCTGTATCGCATATGAATATACTATACCCCAGTTTTTTCAATAATCAAATCAAAAATGACAAAAAATGACATTTTGTCAAAAAATCGGTGACGGGTTGATGCTACATTGGAATCAGCAGCTAAGAGGGACGGGAGGGACAGGAGGGACGGGCGGGACGAAGCAAAGTTCTTAAGGCAATTAACAGTCCCTCCCGTCACTCCTGTCCCTCCCGTCCCTTTGAGGCAATAATTATTAGCAAGGACACA
>JAFXUD010000096.1 GCA_017535315.1 Victivallales bacterium
GGCGCCCTCCGTGCGCTGGCCGCTTCGCGGCCTTCGCACAATTTCCCTGGAGATAGATTTTCTAAGCTGTTCGCTATTTCACAACCGTCCTCTCGCGGGTGTGGCACAGCGCGGCCCTACAGTGTAAAGGGTGCGCGTTGCGCGCTCCAGAGGCGGGGCATGTTTTGGGGGCTAGCAGGTATGGCGCAACACGGCCCTGGGGGATAAAGTGCTCGTGTTGCGCGCACCAGAGGCTGGGCATGTTTTGGGGGCTAGTAGGCGTGGCGAGCGGAGTGCGTGCTACGAACGGTGTGCGTGCTACGAACGGTGTGCGCTGGCCGCTTACGCGGCCTACGCTAAACAATCCTTTAGCCGAACTACCCTAGAAAACATACGCCCTAGAAAAACTAGAGGTCACTGTACGTTGTGGAGGAGAATTGAACCTCTTTGCTGTATGGATTTAAATATCTTGTATAAAATTCATTTTAGCATATTGTGATGGATTGTTTTCATCTTTTACAATCTGTATTTCGACTTTTTCAAGCGCATTCCATTGTGTAATATTCTGACTAATAGATGCTATTACTTCTATCATTCCATTTTGATTTATCGCCTGTATTCTATTCCATTCATCTTTGGTAAAAGATAACGAGCACACGATTCTTTTAGACATTTTTACACATCCAAACTCATGTAGCACAGCCTTTTGTTGCGTTCTGCCAGGTACGGATTTTTGTGGAGCGGCTCCCCCCAGACGGTACCTTACGTGTCCGTAGTCAAGCTATTAGCCAGACTACGGACTTTGCAATTACCTCTTTTGCCAATTACATCTCATCGCGATACCTGACTTGTTTGTAATCAGTGGCCCCGCATACTGGACATTGAGAAGACTGTCCCCAGCCACGCTTTGCTGTCTGGGGACACGCATAACAGTAAACTTTTCCACATTTTTTGCACTTCAAGATGATAGTACCACTTGTGTCTCCACAATTTGGACAAACTGTAATAATTTCTCTCATAGTTGAGTTCTCCTTTTTGTTGTCTGCCTATTATGGCTGGCGGACTTTGCCTTTTAGGCCGCTTTGCGTCATGCATTGCTGAAAAGCCTAGTTTTATTTCATTTTGCATTTTTGCTGTATGGTTTAAATATCTTGGATAAAATTCATTTTAACTATTTTGTGATGGATTGTTTTTATCAATTACTATCTTTATTTCTACTGGTTTATGCGCATCCCATCATATAGTATTCTGACTATTAGATGCTATTATTTCTATCATTCCATTTTAATTTCTCGCCTGCATTATATCCCATTCATCTTTGGTAAAAGACAGCAAGCACACGATTCTATTTTGACATATTTAACACCTCCAAGATTATCATACGTGCAATAAAATAGAAATGATATGAATGAAAAACACCATATTTATATCTTTGCGAGAAACTGTATTAGGACGAAGATGAGAAGGAAAAATATGGTGAATAATAACAGTAACTTAAAACAACCAACGCCCCGCCTACGTTTAATTTTGATGTGAGGTGCAAAGAACGCTTTTTCCCCAATAGTCGTTTCTTTAGGCACCGTTACGTGTTTGAGTTTTGTGCAATTATAAAACGCTCTTTCGTCAATGACGCTTACACTATCGGGAATCCGTATGCTGGTCAGGCCCGTGCAATTTTCAAATGCGCTTGCGCCAATGTTCGTCACACTATTGGGTAGCTTAATGCTGGTCAGACCCGTGCAGCCCTCAAATGCGCTTTCGCCAATGTTCGTCACACTGTTTGGAATCTTAATGCTGGTAAGGCCTGTGCAGTTTTGAAATGCCCCAAAGTCAATTGTCGTGACATGTTTGGGAATTTCAATGCTGGTCAGGCCCGTACACCCGAAAAATGTACAGTCGCCAATGCTCGTCACACTGTTGGGAATCTTAATGCTGGTCAGGCTCGTGCACCCCCAAAATGTCCAGTCGCCAATTTTCGTGACATGTTTGGGAATCTCAATACTGGTCAGGCCCTTGCAGCTTTCAAATGCGTGTTCGCCAATCTTCGTCACACTGTTGGGAATCTTAATGCTGGTCAGGCCCGTGCAGAGTTCAAATGCGCTTTCGCCAATCTTCGTCACACTGTTGGGAATCTTAATGCTGGTCAGGCTCGTGCACCCCCAAAATGTCCAGTCGCCAGTTTTCGTGACATGTTTGGGAATCTTAATGCTGGTCAGGCCCGTGCAGCGTTTAAATGCATAAGAGCCAATTTCCTTCACACTGTTGGGAATCTTAATGCTGGTCAGGCCCGTGCAGCCCCCAAATGCCCCAGAGCCAATTTCCATCACACTGTTGGGAAGCTCAATGTTGGTCAGCCCCGTGCAGCCTGCAAATGCTTGCTTGCCGATTACCATCACACTATCGGGAATAATGACACGTATCAGGTTGGTGCAGTCTTCAAACACGTTGTTACGGATTTCCGTAACACCATTTTCAATTTCAACTTCTGTCACCTCCTTACTGCAACGCGTTGTAATGGCTGTGCCAATGTCTGGACCGATTCTTGTCATAAAAACCTTCGTATTCTGCTTTAGTGGTTCAAATTCATTTCCGTCTTGAAAAACATATCCGCCAATAGTGTTTGCAAAACACCAACTTATCCTGCGAGACTATGCTTAAGCCTCAAATATACTTCAGTCGTTGTCATGCTTGACTGTATTGATGAATAGCCTGTTATTGAATAGTTCTTTTCATAATGTCATATATCATTGATATGTCACTGACCGACTTCCAATTTAAGCTTCTGCATCTTGGACAAACTTCTGAATGAGGCAACGGATGCTTGTTGTTCCTATCGCACTCGCTGCACCATATCTTTCCACACTCGTTGCAGACTCTCAATGTAGTTATGTTCTTCTCGCCGCAGTTTGGGCATATTACCATCGCCATCGTAATGTCTCCTATATTACAAAACCAAATCAATATATGTCTTTATTAATGTACAAACTGAACGATTTATGGACTCATGTTTTCTCTCTGTGGTTGAGAGAAGCAAAGAATGATTGTATGATTATCAACTCTTTGCGTTGAACCAGACCCGTCTAAAAAGACTTGCTCTGTACAAAAACAAAAGTTCATTCAATTTATATAACTATTGTCTAAAAAAAACAAAACCTGTCATAAAACTGACGTTTTTCTGCAAAACGTGCTTTTTTGTTATTGAAAACAATACGCCTGTTTTCCAATGGTAGGTCACGGCAACGGTCTTGCCGTCTCTGTCTTGACTGTATTTGCTATTTCCGTCGGGCAGTTGGCAAAAAACAAATCGGGGGCTAGCGCAGCTAATTCACGCAAGTCCTGAAGAGGGAGGTTTCCCCATGGGACGTACTTGATGAGCTGGCTCTGCGTCTGAAGCAATTCTCCCCACTCCTTGCCATTCAGTTTTTCCCATGGGCATAGATAGAAGAACAAGGGATGTTTCTCAAGCAAGCGGCTCCAGTTCTCACCATTCAGCTTCTCCCATGAACAAATCCCTGCATAGTGAGGTTTCTCTCGAAGCAATGAACTCCAATCCTTTCCATCCAGCTTCTCCCAGGCGCACTTGTCGGAAAAGAAGAGTTCCTCCTTTTTAAGCAGATTAACCCAATCCTCGCCATCCAGCTTCTCCCAGGCGCACTTGTGGGAAAAGAGGAATCCTTCACTTTCAAGCAGATAAATCCAATCCTTGCCATCCAGCTTTTCCCAAGCGCATTTGTAGGCGAACTGTGGCATAATCGCAATCAATTCCGCCCATTCAAAACCATCAAATATATCCCATGGGCAGAGGGCGGCGAACTGGGGTTGTTCCTCAAGCAAGCACAGCCAAGTCCTTCCAGGAAGAGTTTTGAGGTCATTCAATGGACATTTTTCGACAAGCTGTGGATAAGAGCAAAGCACTTGCCCCCAAGCCGCTGGTTCCAGCTTCTTCCAGTTGAAACTATCAACGAAACCAGATGTGACCAATTCGCGCCAAATCTCATCTCCAAAACATCCCCAGGGGCATTGGGCTATGTCGGTATCAGGGTTTTGTTTCAGTTTCCGAACCCAGTCAAGAAGTTCCTCATCATCATGACATGTCATTTCTAAATATGCGATTTCCGCTTCACTGGGAAATTTCCTATGTATCTTCGAATCACTACGATTAGAACTGTCTTCTGCCATAATTTCTCCTTTGTTTAGGATAATCAATAAATCTTTGCTGCATTTGAAGCAAAACCATATAACCATTGTCAATATAAAAACAAACTTGTCATACAACAAATGTTTTTTGCGGAACTTTCGTGCGGCGAGAGGCGTTGCCAACGCCAATGTGTTCATATCGACGCGCATTTCGCGCTAGTTTTGAAATTACCTCAATAGTCTGTTTTTTGAAGGGTGCGCGTTCCCGATGCCACGCGTTTTAACGCATGGCATCGGGCAACAACTGTTGCGCAATCTGTGCGCTGGTCACTTCGCGGACCATTATTGAGAAGTCAAAATCTATTCTCATTGAAAAGTCTGTGAGGATTTCAAATAACTACAATTGATTTTTTGGGGGACAACCAGCACCCATCACCTGGACACAAAGCATTTTGGAAACTGCCCCCGAAAAAACGTGCCCGTAAGGGTACCGCATTTTCCCTGGGGTGTAAAGGGCGCGCATTGCGCGCACCAGAGGCGGTTGAGCTCGCTGGTGGCTTGGCATGCGTGGCGCGGAACAGGCCTGGGGTGTAAAGGGCGCGCTAATGCGCGCCCTTGGCAGCCAGTATTGCATGTTTATATATCAATACAGTATCAAACAAGGTAGGGGTTATTTTTGAATCTGCTCTGTTTTTTCCTTATTTGATTCGTTTGAAGAATTGTTCTTATCAGATGGTTTAGAAAAAACTACATAAAGTATTAAAACAATTAGAATGGTTAGGATTAATCTAATAAGCTTTGATAAACATCCCTTACATAAACCACCATCTTTTGTCAACCATCCAAGACCAAAATCATGAAGCGCTCCATCTAATAAAGCACCCAAACAACCTTTCATTGTTGTCTCTGCCATGTTAAATCTCCGTTTATTGTTGTCATTGACTTTTCGATTTCCGCCAAGTACACCTTGCTTTTTTCTGAAAAAAGGCTTAGTTTTATCAACAATCGTCTTTTAGATTGCTTCGCTCCACCTCGAAGTTTGGAACAGAATATTCAGGTCAAAGAAAATAGTTAACTCAAACTATAAAACTATTGTCATCGACCTTTCAATTCCTGTCAAGCATATCTCTTTTTTCAAAAAAATGTGTTTTTTGCCATATATCCTAAAGAGGGTAGGTAACACATCATATTTGTTGCGCCCTTCCGATTGGGTGTTTGGCGCAAAAGAATCCCTGGTACGCGCAAACGCGCGCATTCAATCACTTGCCTGTTCCGCGCCACGCTTGATAGAAGACGGTTCGCGCTATCTCGCGGGGGGATAATAGCGAACAGCAAATCTAAACTTTCCCCAAGAAAATTGAGCGAAGGCCGAGTAAGCGGCCTACCCTGAACTTGTTTTCATGGGGAAGATAGCTATGCAATGTAGCGTACCCATGCGCTGGTAGCGTTGCGGTCGTCCAGCACCCTTGCACAGATATTCAGGAAAACGACGACTGTTGCCGTTCGACACTTCTTCGCCTAC
The DNA here is from genome assembly GCA_017535315.1 of Victivallales bacterium. GTDB lineage: Bacteria > Verrucomicrobiota > Lentisphaeria > Oligosphaerales > Oligosphaeraceae > RGIG3456. The sequence continues at coordinate 5,639 of JAFXUD010000096.1, forward strand.
GGCTTCACAAGCCTGAATATCTTCGACATGGCAGAAAACTATGACAAGTTCTCTTGCGAAGAGCTGCAAAAGGTACTAAATTTATGCAAGTGCGACAGGGAGGAACGGCCTTTCACGGATGTTTTGGAAAACGGCAAGCTCATGGGGAAGATAAGCCTCGACGCGGCCTCCCCTTCCATTGGGAGCCCAGCAAATGTCAAAATAGCAAGCATGAAAAGTGGTGATACATTCGGCGGGTGCCGCATCCTGTGCGAGAGCGGGACAGGTGCGTATGGCACGATTTACCTGGCAAAGGATGCCCTGGAGCGGACTGTCGCCCTCAAGGTGTTCCATACCAAGTGGAACACGACGCATAGGCTGGACGGTCTGCGCAAGTACATCTCCAGCTTCAGCGAGACCGAGGGGCTGGTCAGGATGTACCATTTCGGCGTAGAGGATGACCATTTCTTCTATGTGATGGAGCCCGCCGACAATGCGACACCCGACGGCGCCTATACTGCGGACACCCTGGCGTTGCGTCTGGCCAACGGCAAACGGTTCCCGCTTGAGACATCATTGGAGCTGTGCGGGAAGCTACTGGATGCCGTCGAGAAACTGCACAGCCTGGAGATGGTCCACCGCGACATCAAGCCAGAAAACATAATATTCGTGGATGGCCGCCCCAAGCTGGGGGACCTGGACTTTCTCAGCGACTACACCAAAACCATGTCACTGGTTGGCACGATAGGCTACATCCCGCCTGAATACGTTTCGCTTCCCTCCCTGCCCAAGTCGCCCGCCACTGACCTCTATGCGCTGGGCAAGATATTCTACTGCTGCGTCACGGGCAATCCACCCGATGCCTATCCAAGCCTGCCAAAGGATTTGCCGAAGAAGGTGCTCTACAGCGTTTGCCTCCCATTGTCAAGGCTGTGCAACGTGAATCCCGCCGACCGTCCGCGCACCTGTGCAGAGTTCCGCGACCTGCTCCCGAACGGTTCAAATGCGACCGCAAAGAAGGGAGCGTGGCATTGGCTTGCATGCCAGCTCGCCCTGCATCCCTCGCTCAAGTATGCGCTGTGGGTGGGGGCAGTCGTACTGGTTGCTGGGGTGATTTCTGCGGGAGTCATGGGCAGGAACCATCTGCGCCATGTTCGGGAGGCGTGCATTGCGCTGATGCGTGAAAAGCAGGCGCAAGTGGTAGAGTTGCAGAAGCGGCTGCCTGTGCTTCAGAGGGAGCTTGGCGAAGAGGCTGGCAGCCAGTTGGCAGGGCTGCTGGAGAAGGCTGCCTCCATCCACTCGGAGAAGGATGCAGAGAAGCTTGCGGCGGTGGTGGCCGACGCGGAGAGCATGCTCTCCAAGGCAGCCGCTGCGCGGCTGCCTATTATTACTGGCCTCCTGGAACCCACATACGAGAACGTACTTAAGTTGGGCGAAGCGTTCGGCTTCCTCCATTCGCAACTGGCACGCAGTGCCATGTCTCAAGAGGAATGGACTGGATTGCAGGAGAGGTTGCTGAAAGAAGCCAAAAGTATCAATCCATATATGACAGTCGGGAAGGACATCTCGCTTGTTTCAGGCATCCCCATCCTATATGACTTTGTGCCGCCAGGCAAAACGGAATATCCCTTCTGGATTATGCAGGACGAGGTCATGCAGTCCAGTTTCGTCGAAATCTGCGGCTATAGGCGCTTCGAATACAGACCCAATGGCGGTAAGCAGACGAATGTCTGCCTGAACGACATGATGATGTGCAGCCGCTCCACACGGAACTACATCGATATAAGGTGGCCGTTGCCGCCTGGATATATCGTGCGTCTGCCGACGAAGCGTGAGTTAGAATGGTATTTCGAGTTCAAGGCACAGGGCGGGCTCGGTTATGAAATCAAACACGATGAAGTGAAGCGTCCTGCCCCGTCTCTGGCTGCATTCCGTGACGACGACCTGACCCAGCTTTGCCGCTATGATGCAAAGGGGAACTACGTGAATCTGCGGAAGGACTTGCAGAACAGCGAGCATTACCTCTTCCGTCTCGTCATCGCCCCTGGCGACGAATCATTCTACACACGCGCCTTCACATCAGGTGTAGAAATGCTTTCCGCCGAAAGAAATGGCAAGGTTTATGCGGGTATTTCCTCCTCCACCACCTCGCAGATTTTTCGCGAGGCCAATTCACTCTGTCAAGCTGTCAACGCGAAGCTGGTCGAGCCAGCCTCTTTCGCAGAGTGGAAGGAACTCAATAATCTTGTCAATGATTCCCCCTCCTGGTATGCGCTGCTTGGAGCAAGCTACAAGGATGGCGAATGGAGGTATCTCTCGAATGGCAAGCCACTTGGCTGGAAGGAGCTGCCATCCTATATCGAAGATCACAACTACCTGGCCGCCGACAACAAACGCTGCATGAGCCTATTGGAAACAAAGAGAACAGGCGTGCTGATTTTCGAGTGGGAGGACCAGGAGCATTGGAAACACCGCGCCGATGCCTTGAATGGTACAGGCAAGGTGGCGGAGTGCATCACAAAAACCTTCACCGCTGGTGGACACAAGTTCGCAGTACTCAGCACGGACTTCGCCTCCTACACGGCAGAGCCATTCTGCCGCTACATGGGGCTGAAGCTGGCTGTCATCAAGGACAAAGAGCTGTTGGAGGAGGTTTGTAAACAGTTGGCCGACATCAAGGGCTACATCGGTCTCGATGTACACCGCTTCTACGACCGCTGGCGTTCGAGCGACGGCACAATTACAACCTTCTCTCCCCAGCCCGAAAGAGACTTCGCTCGCGAAGTCCAGTCTATCATGCTTGACAGCCTCGCAATCAGAGACGGCCATCTCGTCAGCACGCCAATCCTGAACCACCTTTTGCTGGAGTGGCCGTAGCCAGGGCCTAACAGGTCCTGGCGTAATGTGAGCAAGGGCTCAGGCCCCTGCGAAGACGCGGCACTGAAGTGCCGCGCACAGAACAGGTTAAAATGACGGTGGCGTGTCGATGGGGAGCGGTTCCACTCTATCGACGAGTCCCCAGCGGCGCGAGAAGGGCCACCAGACGAAGCAGGCGGTGCCGACGAGGTTGCGGCGGGGAACGGTGCCCCAGTAGCGACTGTCCAGGGAGTTTTCGCTGTTGTCGCCCAGCATGAAGTAATGACCTTCGGGCACTTTAAAGGAGTCGGTACCGTTTTTCAGGTAGAGCGAGCCAGGCATGTTGGCGTAGCCGTGGTAGTAGCCTTTGCAACTATGAACGCGCTCGAAACCTGGGTCGTCAGTGGCGTCCAGCAGCCTGAATTCGGACTCGCCTGGAGCCTTCAGCCACAGCTTGTGGTCGCGGATGAGGAGCTCGTCGCCAGGCAGACCCACGAGGCGCTTGATGTAGAATCGTCCGCCAAAGCCGCGTCCGTCGTGCATCTTCAGGCCATCGGTCACGAATACCATCACATCGCCGCGGCGCGGCTCCCTGAAGCAGAGGCTCGTGCGGTTTACAAACAAATGGTCGCCCGACGAGAGAAATCCATGCAGCAGCTTCTCGCCCTTCGCAAAGAAGGGAGTCTCCCGCTTGTTCGCCATCAGCACATCTTCGTAGATGACACGCATCACGCGATTGGGGTCGCCAGGCAAAACGTAGTTCACGCCGCCGATGGTCACGCAGGACTTCGGAAAAAGCGGATAGGACTTTACAGGGGTAATTTCCTGCTCGAAATAGCCGTTGTTGGAAACCTCCAGCTCCATGTTCCTGCGGGAGTGGTTGAGAAAAGAGAAGAACTTGCCAAGCGTCCCCCTGGGCAGCTCGCCATCCGCCTTCTCGTAGTGGACGCCGTAGAGCGTCGGCTGCATACTACCCGTCGGTATCTTGAAAGGCTGTATAAACAGGGCGCGGATGCCAAATGCCAGGCCAACAGCGACAACAAGCATCTCTAGACGCGGAACTAGCCAGGCAGGGCTTTTTTCACGCGGCAGACGCGCCGCCGTTTTCTGAGAAAGTTGCTGGGCAATACAGACGTCCAGCTCTTCTAGTTTGCCCTCAGGAAGCATCTTGTCAATGTCTGATATGAGTTCCTCCAAGGCGTTTTTTTCCGCAGATGTGATGATATCCAAATCACGCTTCAGGAGAGACTTGTATTGTTTCCGAATCTCCTTCAAGCGAAAACGCCTCGCCTGCACCTTCGTGCGTAGAAAAGAAGATACATAGTTTCCGAAGAAGAACCAGAAGATGGCTATGTCAAGTATGATGATAAACCAAGAAGGCATGTTATTCTGACCTATTAGTTTTTGTGATGGAATATTGAAAGGAAGTGTCCACAGAATATAGCAGCCAATTCTACGCCTTGCCGCTCCGCTACGCTACGCGGCACGGCACAAAGGAACTGGAGGGATCGTTTGCCCGTGGGTTTCGCTCGCGCCTACGACACTCGCTTCACCCACGGCTATATTCCTACCGTCGCTACGCGACTTTGCTTATTTGTTTTCGTCGGTATTGGAACGGAGAACGGCAACGAATGCTTCCTGAGGGATGTTAACGTTGCCGATTTCCTTCATGCGCTTCTTTCCTTCGCGCTGTTTGTCCAGCAGCTTGCGTTTGCGCGTGATGTCGCCGCCATAGCATTTGGCTAGAACGTTCTTGCGCAGTTGGCGTACGTCTTCGCGGGCAATGATGCGACCGCCGACGGCTCCCTGGATGGCGATTTTGAACATCTGAGGTGGGATGGCATCCTTCAAGCGGTCACAGATCATGCGAGCACGAGCCACGGCACGGTCTGCATGGACGATGGAGGCCAGCGCATCGACAGGCTCGCCATTGACCAGTATCTCCAGCTTCACAGTGGGACTTGGCTCATAGCCATCAGGCACATAGTCCATGCTCCCGTAACCACGCGTCACCGTCTTGAGCTTGTCGTAAAAGTCCAGGACGATTTCATGGAGGGGAAGTCGCGCCGTAATCATGATGTGCATCTTATCCACATTATCCGTGCGGAGGCTGATGCCGCGCTTTTCCATAATCAGGTTCATGATTGCGCCGATATGTGCGGAAGGGGAGATGATCTGCGCCTTGATCATCGGCTCTTCAACGTGGTCGATCGCGCTTGGATCGGGCATGTAGAGCGGGTTATCGACCTCCTTCATCGTACCATCCTTCATATAGACGTGATAAATGACGCTCGGATAGGTCAACAGCAAGTCCATATTGTATTCACGGCTCAGGCGCTCCTGGACGATTTCCATGTGCAGCAGCCCCAGGAAGCCGCAACGAAACCCCGCACCAAGTGCAATGGAGCTTTCTGGCTGCGCCACGAACGCAGCGTCATTCAGGCGCAGCTTGGCGATGTTGAACTTCAGTGCCTCGTAGTCGGAGGTGTCCATCGGGTAGATGCCGCTGAAGACCATTGGCTTGACACGCTGGAAACCAGGCAGATGTTCCTCGCAGGGACGCGCTGCCGAGGTGACCGTGTCGCCGACATGAATGTCCGACGGCTCCTTGATGGAGGTGATGATGTAGCCGACTTCGCCAGGCAGCAGCGCCTGAGAAGGCTTCATGCCAGGGCTGAAGTAGCCCACTTCCTTCACATCGGTGTTTTCGCCTGTGCTGAACAACTTGATCTGGTCGCCTGCCTTGATGGTGCCATTCATCACCCGAACGTAGGTCACCACACCGCGATAGACATCATAGACGGAATCGAACACAAGCGCCTGCAACGAGGGATTCAGCTCTTTTGGCGGTGGGATGCGTTCGATAACCGCCTCCAGCAACTCGCGCACGCCAACGCCCGTGCGGGCGGAAACCAGTAGTACTTCCTCGCGGGGTATGGCCAGCAGCTCCTCTATTTGCTCATAGCACATGTCCAGATTTGCGGATGGCAGATCGATTTTGTTGATGACAGGTATTATGGTCAGATTTTGGGAGAGTGCCAAATTGGCATTCGCAAATGTTTGCGCCTGAACACCCTGTGCAGCATCAACCAGCAGGATAGCTCCCTCGCACGCTGCCAACGATCGGCTCACCTCATAGGTAAAATCCACGTGTCCAGGGGTGTCGATGAGGTTGAACACATATTTCTGCCCATTCAGCGCATCGTAGTGCATCCTCACAGGATGGGACTTGATGGTGATGCCACGCTCCTGCTCCAAATCCATTGCGTCCAGAATCTGGTCGTGGAAAGTGCGCTCCTCAATGGTCTTGGTATGCAGCAGGAAACGGTCAGCCAAAGTGGATTTGCCGTGATCAATGTGAGCGACAATTGAAAAATTGCGTATGTTTGAAAGGTCTGAAGGCATTATCGTTTAATATATCATTTTGCTGATTGTTAACGGTGGAGAATTATCCCCTGAACTCAAGTTTTCTCATCATATAGAGTCCGCCAATCTGATAAAGCAGATTTGGTATCCATATAATGTACTGTGCGCCTGGCTTTTCGCTCAACGTGCCTGCCAGTAGTTTGAAACCGTAAAAAAACAAGGCGAGCAATACGCAAATCAGCAGGCCGATAGAGAGCTCCGAGCGTTTGCTTCGAATGCCAAAGGGCAGTCCAAGCAGCAAAAAAGAGAAGGGGGTCATTCCAATGGCAAGGCGTTCATGCAGCTCAACCAGAAGGGGAGTTGGATCTTCTCCTTCTGAACGCCTCATGGCAATCTGCGCACAAAGCATTCCAAAATCCATATACTGCCGTTTGCTTGAAAGCTTACGCTTATTGCGGGAGGCGTTAATCTCCAGCGGCATCTGCATAGCCCCTACCCTATAGCTGCTGACGGTCGTTGGTTCCGGGCGCTCGTCCAGACTGAAGTGTGTAAGCTCCACCTTGGAAAGGTAAAGCACAGGAATATCATCACCAGGATTCAGAACTACTTTGCCACTTGCGGCTACCACATCCTGATAGTTTCTGCCTTTTTTGTCTGTCAGAATGATATGGACATCCTTCAGTTCTTCTCCCTCCTTGGCTCCAACTTTCACATAACAGTTAGGAGCAATGGTCTTGAACATGCCTGGCTCCAGCATGGCAAGTGGAGTCTCCGTCGTGGCAGATGTCGTCAGAGCCGCCGCCTTATCACGCACGTGGGGCGCGACAAACAGGAACAGCCACAGGCAAAGTGCACAGCAAAGACCGCTGATGATGATTGCAGGCGTCACAATCTGCCAGATGCCAATTCCCATAGACTTCATCGCCACTATTTCATTGTCAGCGGAAAGACGACTGAACACCAGCACTGTCGAAACCAACAACGCCAACGGTAGCGTATAGCACAGGGCGTATGGGAGCATGTACCAGACGAACTTCACCAGCACCATTGGTGAAACACCGTTGATAAACATATTGAGCACATCCGACTTGCAAAGGTTTCCAGATAGCAGGACAAATGTCATGATGCCCAGCCCCATTCCCAGGGTAACCAGAAAATTGCGAAGGATGTATGTGTTCAAGGTCCTCATCTCAAGGATGGCGAGCACATCTTGTTTAGTAGGTGATGCCGATATTGAAGTGCAGGCGCCCGCTCTTGCCATCCAGATGGTCGTAGGTGGTTTCAATCGGGTAACCATAGTAGATGCTAACTGGCAGTGCCTTGAACTGTATGCCGACACCAACGCTGTAGTTCAAGTCATCCAATTTAGCCTCGAACTCATCCCACCAGACATTGCCAGCATCGACAAAGGTGCTAAGATAGCAGAAATTCTTAACGGGCTTGATAAATTCGATGGTTGCCGTAAATATGGAGTTGCCACCCAGGGGATCCTCAAAGCAATCAACAGGAGCGACATCGCGGCGCTTGAAACCACGAACCGTGCCTATTCCACCCGCAAAGTAGCGGTCGAAGATTGCGACATCGTCGCCAGTAGCAGTGCCATAGTTCGCTTCCAGCTTCAGGATGTAATCACTAAATACTGGAATGTACTTCGTGGCACTCAAGTCAAGGCGGCTGTAGGTCTCATAACTGCCAAGAGCCTTCGTGACAAACTCGGATTGGAAATTAATCTTGGAACCACGCGTCGGGAACAGGAAGGCGTTGCGAGTGTCCCTGGTGAGACGCCAGATAAGCCTATTGGCTATATAGGAATCCTCCTCTTCTGCCAGAATGTGCCCGCGAACAAAGTCGCCTTCCTCCATCGCTTTCTCTTCAGAATGCTTATCAACATCAGAAATTCTCACATGCTCGAGGCGTAACCCAATGCCCATACGCCAGTTTTCTATATGGTCTGTTCCCAAAATTCGGAATGTTATTGGCCATGAAAGCATCATCCCGCCGCCAATGTTGCGCTGGTCGTACTCGCTTTCATAGCGGTGACGCACAAAGAAGTCTGTAGTAAGTTCCAGGCGTCTATCCAAAAACCATGGTTCAGTGTGGGAAATACTGATGTTGGAGACGCTGGACCCCACCTGAACGCGTGCGCGCAACCTCTGTCCATCACCTTTAGGCGGCCACTCCATGTTCAGCAGCCGCCACAGGTCAAAGTTCGTTTCAGAAAACTCGATGAACGCTATGGCATTATCTTCGCTGGAGAAACCAGCTCCCAATGAAAGCTGACCTGTGGCCTTCTCCTTCAATTCAATCTTCAAATCCTTGGTACCAGACTCACCTGTAGGCACTGGAAGAATATCCACATTCTCAAAATAACCAAGATTGTGCAGACGGCTCTTTGATATGCGAATCTTGCCAGCATCTGCCAAATCTCCAGGAGCAATTGCCAACTCACGCCGAACGACCTCGTCCTTTGTGATGGTATTGCCAGTGATGTCGATGTTACGGACATTTGCAGGTGTGCCCTCGCTGACGTGGTAGTTAACATCGACAATTTTCGTGTCCGTGTGTTTTTCATGGGTGGCGTAGAGTTTCAAATCAATATACCCAAGACGCTCATATTCCACCTTCATCAAGGAGATATCCAACTGTTCGCGCTCGCTGTCATGTACATCCCCAGACTTGGAAAGAGATTTTGCCAAAAGGTTTTCAGCGGTGAAAAGCTTGGGGCCCTCCATGCTGATTTTGCCAATGGTATATGGAGACCCTTCTTGCAGGACAAATGTGACGGTGACCCACTTGGGATTGTCAGGCAGAGGCTCAACCAAGATATCCGAAACGGCAAAATCCATAAAGCCCTTGGTACCGTATGCCTTCTCGAGTTTGTCCTTGTCAATAGCCTGCATCTCTTTGTTGTAGTAATTGCCGAAACGCAAGATATAGCGCCACCACTGACGCTGCGTCTGCACAATGTCTCTCAATTCACCTTCTGTGAAGGCAGTATTATTCTTAAAATAGACTCTCTTCAGCTTGAAACGCTTTTCCTCGCGGATGACAAAGGTGACATCGACGCTTCCGTCATCGTTCTTCGTTGTGGTGGTGTTCACCTCTGTTCCATAATAGCCTGCATCGCGGTATTTGTCCAGAATGGCCTTTCGGTCAGCAGCAAGTTGCGCATCATCCAACAATTTGCCAATTCCCAGTTTCAGAAGGTTCTTTAAGCGCCCGTCTTTATATTTTTCATTGCCCTTGATGAGAATCGCATTTACCATAGGTTTGGGGATCACCGTAAACACCAAAGTCAGCCTACCATCGGATTCGCGTTCGATGGCTGTCTTGACATCTGCAACCTTTCCGCTGAGAATCAGTTTTCGAATGTCTTCCGACAACGTTGATGGATTGAAATTATCCCCAACTTTGGAGGATATGCTGCTGAACACCAACTGCTCCATTGGCTCCTGCATCGCCTTGTCCGCCTGAGGCTTGACCACAATCTTGCCAATGACGTCGCCATACACTGCACCGACAAATAGGAACGACACAACCAGTACGACCGTCAACAACCGTCTCGTCAATTTCATTCTTCTTCTCCGTTGAATTATAATATTAATATTCTTTCTTGCAAAACAATAAACCGAAATTACCTCTCATTTATAATTTAATCTGTTTTTGGGCAACTGCAACCCCCGCCAACTGAATTAGCAATTAGCAATTGAGGGAGACGTAGTAAAACGCTTGTAATTCCAATTGCTAATTGCTAATTGCTAATTATTGTGGTATTTGGCGGTGCACGCCTTGTACCACGGGCCATAGACGGCGGCATCACGCATGACGCAGCCCGTATGGGAACCATCACGCATGATCTGGGTGCAGCGCGAGCAGGTTACACAGGTCTTGCGCGGATCAAGCACGCCCTTGTGGAAAAGGTCGTATGGCAGATCGGGGTATGCGAATGCGCTGCGCCCCAAACCAACCATTGCCGCCCTGCCCGCCTTAACGGTGCCAGCCGCCGCGTATGGGATGAATTGGCGTAGCCAACTGTAGCCCGTGCCAATGATGGGGAAACCAGGGAACATCGACTGCACCTGCGCGACGATGTCCAGAATGCGTGCAACTCCGACCAGCGGATGTTCAGGCGATGGTGCACCATTGATGATGGGCACGTCGTATGGTCTGCCATAATGCGGCTCATAATAGGGATTGGCAATAGAGAGATTAATGAACTTGATGCCTATCTCTCGCAACCATGTAATGTACTGCCGCGTCTCCTCCAAATCAGGAGAGAGGGAACCGTCCTTCGCCATGGCAAAGCCATATGGATAGGGCATCATGTCGCAAGCATTCAGACGGGTTGTCACAAGTAGATTCGGGCACTTTTGGCGCACCTTCGCCATGGTCTCGCGCATCAGGCGCGTGCGGTTCTCCAACGAGCCGCCATACCGCCCTTCGCGCAGGTGCGAGGCCTGAAGCTCCGCCATTAGATAGCGATGACATCCCTTGATGTCAACACCGTCGAAGCCAGCCTTCTCCGCCAGTTCCGCCGCGTGAACGTAAATATCTTGCAGACGATCCAGATAGTCGTCAGTCACCAGTGGATAGTCGGCTGGCAGCTTGTGAATCGGATCCAAAAACTTACTGTGATGGGCAATAATCGGTGCAGGCACCCCCTCGGGGCGGCTATACCGCCCCGAATGGGTCAGTTGCAAAATGCAGACAGGTGCAAAGCCATTCTGATCCAACGAGGCCTTGCGGGTCTTTTCCACAAGCTCTGCAAAAACCTGCCAGTTGCCATCGTTAATCCACATCTGCGAGGGATTGGAACGCGCCTCATGCAGTACCGCGCACGCCTCAAACCAAATCAGTCCATACTGCCCATGCGCATAGCGCAGATAGCGCCGAAACGCCAATTCACCAGGCGTGCCGTCTGGGTCGGAGTCAAACCCCTCCATCGGATGGACGGCAAAGCGGTTGGCAATCGTAGGAACACCCTCTATCTTCAACGGCTGTTGTAAAATGCCGAGGTCGTCCTCTAGAAGAATCTTCTCCCCCAAACCGAGGGCTGCAATGTCTGCCTTCAAATCTTCAAGGCTGCGGTAGTTGAATCGTTTCTGCTCTGACATAATCAATATCCTGGATTGGGGTATACTCTTGTTTAAAGTACTCTGAAGAAAGACGACCTCAGATGCGCCCTGCCGCTCCGCTATGCGGTACGGCGCAATAGAACCAGAGATGCTACACAACCGTGGATTTCGCTCGCCGCTTACGCGGCTTCGCTTCACCCACGGCTATGTTCCTGCGCCTCTACGGCGCTTTTAACTACGGAAGCGCTCTGCGGTTCACCGCCAGCTTGGCGTATGCATCAAGAACAAGCTTGGAAAGCAGGGAACCAGGCTGGATGCCAGCGACCTCGGCGATGGCCGCATCGGGGCCCTTTTCTTTGATAATAGCCTGCAGTTGCTGTGCACTCTTGTCTTCTTCTGGGTCGAAGTAGAGGGCTGCTGCGATGCCCCACGCAAGATGCACGGGTTTCTCCCCGCACTTGCAGGCGAGGTTGGCGGCTCCGACCAGACGGTCTTCAGGGGCCAATTTGCGCATCGGGTCACGCCCCAGGCGGAAGATTGTATCACCGAGCATCTTGTTGGTGAAACGGTTGAGCAGGTCATCGACATGTGCGTAAAGCCAGTTGCGGTCGGCGTTGTATTCTGCGCAGATGCCGTTTACGCTTTCGCGGAGGCCCGCCAGCATGAAGGAGCGCACCTCTTCGTCGGCCATTGCCTCGTAGCCCATCTTGTAGCCGCGCTGATACCCAACATACGACATCAGCGCATGGCCGCAGTTGTGAACATACAGTTTGCGAGCTGAAAACACATCGAACGAATCGTATGGGACCATCGCGGAGATTTCGGGAATCGGCCCGACAAAGCCGTTGCGATCGACAGGCAGTTCCTTGTAGGGCTCCACACGGATAAGACTGACATCCTCCGCGCGCATCTCTGGAGTTGGCACTGGAACCATGCGTCCGATGACGGTGTTCACAAAACCCGTCTTGTTCTTGAAGTACTCTTCGGCCTCAGGCACGATGGACTTGGCAACTAGGTCGCGCATAAACGCCGCTGCGCCATGAAGATTCTCGCAGATGATGAAGTTGATGGGAGCCGCATTGTTCTTTGCACGAAGGGCAAGTCCCGCCGCGATGTTCGGGGCCACAAACTTCAGTACATTGGCGCCCAATGCAGTCGCGCCGATTTCAGCATTGGCAACGACCTGCGCCACGGCGTCACGGTCATTGCTGTTGACTGCCTTCACAGGGCCAATCGTATAGTCCTTCACGCCCTCGTTGCTGACCGTCTGAAGATGGTAGCTATGCTTCTCGTTCATAGAAGCCATTAACTCCACATCGACATCAACGAAGGTCACCTCGTACCCAGACTCGCAGAAAAGCTGTCCGATAAAGCCACGACCAATGTTTCCACCGCCGAAGATAACCGCAGATTTCGTCATTTTTGTTCCTCTTTACTTTCAGATTGTTTGTTTGCTGTAATGAACAGCTCCGTATCTTTGTATATTTTAATGGAATCGGTTTTACCCATGTTGTAAACGGTACCATTATCCTTGCGAATAGAAAACACCACCCCTTCTGGCAATAGTTCCTTGTCCCACGAAACAGAGGCAAGTCCCCGTGTTTTGCAGCGAATACGCCAGGTCTGAGGAAATTCGGCGGGACGAATGTCCTGATAAAGGGGAAGGGGATTGTTCTCCAGGATAAGGCCCACCGTGCCTCCCTGGATGGCAGCTGGGGGAACATAGATGTCCTGCCCCTTGTCATAGTCCGCTGTTGCCCCAGCCTTGCAGCCAATGTGAAGCTCACCCACCTGGAAACCCTTTACCGAGAGCTTCAGGTTGAAATCGGGGGCTTTGTCTCCCTGCGCAAGAGCCCTGGGCACAGAACAGGCGAATATCACCAACAATGCAAGAAAGCCCTTCATGCCTCCTCCAGCTTCATCTTCTTCAACGTCTGGTAGTCAGTTTTTCCAGAGCCAAGTATCGGAATCTCCTTTAGTTTAACAATCCGCTTGACATAATGGATTGGGGACATTCCCGCCTCCCGAATCTGCGAGTTGATGGTGTTCCTATCCAGATCAAGCACGGTAAACAGAATGATTTCAGGCATGGCATCAGTGCCCTGCGCCTCAACGGCAAGTGGCAATGGAATCTCATCGCTCCGATACCTGTCCATAAGCACCTCTTCAATGGCGGGAAGCGAAACCATTTCACCGCCGACCTTGACAAAGCGCTTGAGGCGCCCTTTGAAGAAGACGATTCCCTGCTCATTCGCCTGCACCAAATCCCCTGTCCGATACCACTCCTTTCCATTGATGGTTACAAACGGCGAGGGGCCGTCATAGTTCAGATAGCCCTCAAACACGCTTGGCCCACGCACAAAAAGCATTCCCGTATTACCTGGTGGCAAGGGCTGGTTCTCCTTGTCGCATATCATCCACTCCAGGCAATCGAGCATCAGGCCAGCAGAACCAGGTATGGCGATGGCGGGACGGTTCAAAGCCACGATGGGCGAACACTCCGTTATGCCGTAGCCTTCCAGAAAATAGGCTTCTGGACACATCTCGAAGAACATTTTGAAGGTCGCCTCGGGACACTTCTCCGCGCCTGTAATCAGAATGCGCACGGACTGCAGCTGAGCAGGCGTCGCGTTCTTCATGATGTAGGAAGCAAATGTAGGTGTCCCAACAATCATAGTCACATGATAGGCGGCAATCAGCCGCGCCAGCATATTCCCCTCCGTGGGATTCGTATGATAGGCCACACGCAGGTTCGCGCAGGCTGGCATCAGAAAGTCGATGAGCAGACCAAACGAATGGAACGGGGGCAGCATCCCTATCATGCAATCGTCGGCACGCAACCCCAACGCATCCATGGCGGAGCGGATATCCGTTATGACGTTCTTGTGCGTCAGAGGCACAGTCTTCGGCATGGATTCGCTCCCGCTGGTGAAGAGAATCGCAGCGTATTTGGGAACAGGGGCATTCCTCAGGCTGCTCCAGCACAGACGGCTCTTGACCACGCAGGCCAGTTTATGGAACAGGGAAATCTTTTTCTTTAAGTCCTCCAAATAGACGAACAAATCACGCGCAACGGTGAAGTCGGTACCCCTTCCCTCCAGCCGTTCGATGACCACTTTCGAGGTTAAAATGTGTTTGATGCCAGAGTTACGGATGCAGTTCTCCATATTGCGCGAACCGACCGTCCAATTAATCATCACGGGCACTTTTCCTGCAAAAAGGATAGACATATAGACGATGAAAGCGGGTGCGCAGGAGGGCATGAGCAGGCCAATGCGGTCGCCTGGCAATGCGGCGATAACATCCTTCAGCACCATTGTGGCCAGTACCATCTTGCGATTGGTTATCACGCCTGTCGTCTGGTCCGCCACCAGCACGAAATTCGGGTCGCGCTTCGCCAGCTCCAAGAACGCCCCCGTCACCGTCTGGGCGTTTTCAGGGATGGCCAGCAGTGTCGGGTCCTCTTTGACAAACCATTCAGGTGGAATGGGGCGCAACGGCTCGGAACTGGCGCTCTCACCAATAGCGGCCATCAGCACGTTTGCAACGGTCTGCAGACTCTCCACATTGTTCACTTGATGCCCGAAGGTCTCCTGAAGCCACCCCTGCAAATCGGCCACCGCCAGACTGTCCAAACCCAAATCAGTCCCCAAAGTGTAACTCTCCTGAAGAGTCTTCTTCGGCGTCATCTCATGCAGCTTGGCATAGACGGTCTTGCGGACACTTTCTGGCACCTCGCTTGTATCGACCGAATTGTTGATCACATCTGGTTCAGGGACGACGCGCGCCCCGCCTTTTTCCCACCAATAGTACGGAACGTATGTGTTGCTGCAGATGTTCTCGTTGTAGAATCTTTCCAGATAACGGTTCATCTCCTCCTTTGTCCCATGCTTTGGAAAATCCGATGGAAGCTCAACAAACTCGATGCTCACATCACGCTTGGGCACAAAGAAGAGCAAATTCGCTAAAAGATGTTTGACATGGCTCGTCAACACTTTGACAAAAGGATCCTGATACCCTTTTGCGCGGCCAAAGGAACTCCCCCACAACCCCCTGGTACGCACCAGGACAATGCGAACCTCGGGATAAAGCTCAAGTATTTTTGCGACACCGCCATTGCCGCGTAGCTTCTCCGTCTTGCTACGATAGATGCGGCCAGCAGGATACATAATCAGATTGTCGCCATTTTTCAAGGCGTCTGCACAGGCGTCAATCTGGTGAATTACCTTTTCCAGTCCCGCCTTTCCAGCAATACCCATATCTGGAAGCGGAAGAATGCGCAGGCTTTTCTCAAAATAGCGTAAGAAGACATTCTGACGAATCTGTTTTTCATCCACCAATGCCCTGGGATGAAATTTGAGAAAGAGCACACGGCTCAGAATCACAGGGTCTATCAGCGCAGGATGATTCGGGAGAAACAGTATCCCCTTGTTCCCTTTCTTGTGACACTCATCAAGTCCCTTTATATGCAGACGGTATCTAAGCATTATCAAAAATGCCACAAAGAAGAAAAACAGGTAAAGAATTATCATGCTGCAAACTCCTTATTTCATCATCCTTTGACAGCCACCACAAATCGATCTTTTTCTGAATAGTCTTTCAGAACTTGCACATTCTGTAGATTGGCCTCCTGAAAAATCGTCTTCACCGCTCTGCCCTGCTCATCACCGATTTCGGAAATGACGAAGCCACCATCCACAAGAACCCTCCCCACTCCCTCAGCAATGCGTCTGAGAACGGCCAAGCCATTCTCTTCAGCCAGCAACGCCTGCCTGGGTTCATACACCCGCACCACAGGCTCCAAGTTATCATAATCCTTTTCTGAAACGTATGGGGGATTTGCCGTGACAAGAGTGTATTTTGTTCCCGCAGGAAGCGGTGCAAACAAATCCCCTTGCAGGAACTCCACGTTCAATGTTCCAAGCCTAGATTTGTTCTGACGCGCATAGCATAAAGCCTCTTCGGAAATATCAACTCCCGTAAAACGCGCGTTGGGACGCTGCATAGCCATGGCCAGCGCAATAGCCCCAGAACCAGTGCA
The DNA here is from genome assembly GCA_017535315.1 of Victivallales bacterium. Taxonomy (GTDB): domain Bacteria; phylum Verrucomicrobiota; class Lentisphaeria; order Oligosphaerales; family Oligosphaeraceae; genus RGIG3456. The sequence continues at coordinate 21,956 of JAFXUD010000096.1, forward strand.
TAAGTCAAGGACCTCTGCATTGGCGGGACATTGTTTCAAAGCAAGCTCCACAAGCTGCTCCGTTTCTGGACGCGGTATCAAAACGCCTGGCCCAACAGCCAGCTCAATGCAATGGAAAGCCGCACTTCCCATCACATACTGCAAAGGCTCACCCTGAACACGCCGCTCAACTTGTTTCTCGAATGCCTTTTGCACCTCTACAGAAAGCTCACATCCACCACAACAAGGCGACAAAACAGACACAATGCCACCCATTATCCACCGCGCCTCCTGGCGACCGTTGGATATTCCCGCATCAACCAGGCACTGCCCAGCATCCGCTATCATTGTTTCTGCACGCATCGTTTCAGTTTCTCTACCAATATATGACTAATATAAACTGAAACTTGCATTTTGCTAATTAAACACCGCTTTCTAGCAAAAAAACTGAGGTGGCGACAGAGTATCCTGTACATAAAAGAGAAAAGTGACAGGGAAGAATCCCAATATAGTTTCGCTATCTTCCCCTCTCATCAAAAAAGCAAACTAACGGCATCGTCGTCGCCACTATCTCCACTATTCCCAGGCCTGGTTACCGAAAATGCCTTCCTGGAAGAAAACGGGCTGATAGCCCAGTTCGGATGGTACACGACAGCAGGTTTCGAGGCGTTCAAAATAATTGGACAGGTAATTCTTATAGTGCGGATAGGCATACTGCTCATGCCCGACGGCCTCCAGCACCTCCGTGCCTGTTTCGGCGGCTCGCGCGTCCTCCTGTCGAATCTTCGCCTCAATTTCAGTAGGCGTATCAATGTTGAAGCAGAAGAATGTGCGCGAGAGGAACAAATCGTGGTCTGGGTCGTAGAAGCACCGCCTGTCGAGCATGTATCGGGCCACATCCTGCTCATAAAAGAAGCCGATGTCGCAGGAGGTATCCTCCATGTTCTGCACCTCGCCATCCACGATGATGCGATTGGCCATAAAGCCTGCAGAAGTCAGGATGCGGGTACCCCTCTCATGCAGGACATGGTACAACTTTGGCGGAAGCATCGCCCAGTGGACATTGGTTGGCGGCGTGCATACCTTTTCGCCTGCGATGCGCTTCAGTTCCTGCGTGGTCAAGTCGTAGTCGTAAGCCAGTTTCTCCGTAGAACAACGCTGATAGGGGCGATCGGGGAACTCGGACAAAGCGTGGAAGGCAAGGTGGAGCCAGTCCGCATTCTCCTCGAATTCACCTCGATAGCAATCGGGCACCTGGGACAACGTTGTCTTGTCTGGATCATGGTCGTTGCGGTAGAAGCACTTGAGAATGAACTTGCTGCCGTAGGTCTTGTGCAGACGTTTCAGTTCCTTCAAGTAAAAATGATCGAAGAGATGTGCAGGCTTTTCCTTCACCAAATCGGTGAAAAAGAAACTATTGTCATCAATGCGCACAGTATAGCGCTTGAACGATGCCTTGTCCCAGACAAGAACAATGGTCTGGGTGCGTTCACCAAACTTGTCGTGCGCACAGGCCGTGACGCGGTTGATTCTCTCGCGCAAAGGCAATTCTACGAAGAACTGCCTGTCGTGGCGAAGCGTTGGCAGCCCATTGACCGTCACGCGACTCTGCGGGTCGGCTATTCCGTGCACAACGATTGTCAAAGCCTCTTCCGATTCCCTGCCATGGGTATGATTCAGAACTTCGCCATTTCTATGCGATGTGATCTCAAGCATTTTTTACTACTCCTATGAAACAAAACGTGTTTCGTGCATTATGTTAACCAGGCTGTGACGGAGCCATCACTTCACTCCAGAATAATGGCCTTGTAGGCGTCAATTTCCGCCTGGGTGACACCGACAGAGAGCAGGAAGTTCTGGATTTTGACGGAAAGCGGGTCGGTTGGCTCGCCGCACTGGTCGAAGCCAGGGGCAATTTTGTCGTATTTGGCGTAGTTGAAGTAGTTGCGTGCAGTCACCTCCCAATCCTTGCGAAGGTCATCGGCATCGACGCCGACCAGTCCGCAGAGGATGTAGGCGAGCGTGCCTGTGCGGTCCGCACCAGCAATGCAGTGGAAGACGATGGGGTAGTTGGCAGGATCCGCAAACAGCTTGAAGTCCTCGCGAATGGCCGCCTTGCCCTCGGGGGAGAAAAGGCGCCCATAGTCATAAGAAGAGATGTGTATCCACTTCACCTTTTTGCCCAGAGGCGATTCCGTCATTACGGCGACTTCGCCGTCCCACCGCAGATCCAGCTCGGTCTTGATGCCAACTTTGTTCACGAGGTAGTTGATGCCTTCGGGCTTGACGACGGTCTCGCCTATGCGGCTCTTCTTCGGGTCGATGCGCTTCTTCTCGTCCCACTGCCAGTCGGGGCTGTCCAAGTTGAATCCTGCGGATCGGAAAATGACGCCCTGGCGCATGCGGCGACCGTCCACCGTCTTCCAGCCGCCGACATCGCGCACGTTATCGACGCCAGGGATAGTTATTTGGCGGGGCAGCAAATCCTCCGTTTTGAACATGCCAACGGGCGAGAGAAAAAGCTTGCCAGCTCTATTAGTTCCTCTCACACGCCAGTAGATGGTCTTGCCAGCAGGGAAGTTGCAGACACTGGCCTTTCCCTCTTTCACATCCAGGCCGACCACGAACTCCTGGGCAGAGGTGGTCAGAGCCTCGTCCAGCGCAAACTCCAGCTTGCACTCCTTCAGTTCATCGGCGGCCTTCCATCTGAACTCGTTGGGCACCGACTGGTGGCGTTCGTAGAGCACCGCGCGTTTCTCCTTGTCGTTGAAGTACTCCTTCCGTGCGGCATCAGGCAGAAGCAGAAACTCGTGCATCTCTGCGGGATGCTGCGTCAGCACCGCGCTCGGCGCAGGAGATAGAAGCGTGATGGAGCCAGGTTTCCTGCAGCAGCCAACCAGCGACAAGAGAACCACTGAAAGAAGGATGGGGGCGAGTTTTTTGTAGTTGTTGTTCATGGATACTCCTTATTTCAGCACTTTGTACTTCTCGAACAGTGGAGCAAGCAGCTTGATCATGGCGTCGGCCATGCGGGTGATGCCGAGGTCGTTTGGGTGCTTGCCGTCGATATGGCACTCGCCGAAGTCATCGCCGAGAAAGTTCGTGCAGTCCCACCAATACAAATCGGGATCGGTCGGCTGCATTCTTTCCATAAACTTCCGCTGTTCCGCCATGATAAGGGGGCGGTTCGTGTCCTTGCCCCACCACGGATTTCCCTGCATCACCACGATAGGCACGCCTGGGTGCTTCTGGCGAATCGTCGTGATGAAGGCAGGTTCGAGGTCGCGCACGCGCTGCCAGCCTGCGTTCCTGTCCCCCTCAACAATCACAAGAGCAGGATTCTCCACAGCAGCGGTCATTTCCGCCATAATCGGCTCAAAACGGCTGCTGCCCGAAAAGCCCAGGTTGATGACCTCCATGTTGAAATGGCGTCCGATGATGTTCAGGAAGCCACGACCAGGGCGCGAAGCGGAGGCCCCCTGCGCCACGCTGCCACCATAAAGGACCAGTTTCTTCGTGGTCGCGTATGGCGTCGGCGGCTCAATCACCGCTCCCTCATCCAGCCCGATGCGCAACGATTTCACGCCATTGTACATCGGGAAATTCAGCAAGTATTCGCGCATCTTCTTGTCAGGAGCGGCATAAACCTCGCTCTGCTCCTGGAAGACACGGGTGACACCCACAACTTTCCACGCGCCAGGCCCACCCTCGTAGAGGTCGAAGCCGCTGTGACCCAGCGGAGGCATGTTCCACATCTTCAAATCTGGGGACAAAAGCTGCACATCCACCTGTATTCTACGGGAGTCGGTCTTGAACGCAATGGTCGCACCCGTGGTGTGGTTGGCCAGGCTGTCCACAGCGGGCGGAAGTCCCTCATCGTGCGGCAGACGGCGAAACTCACGGTCTTTAGAGAACCACTCCAGTCCCCTCAGACGGAAGGGTGTCTGCGTCGGGTCATACCACACAATGCCGTCCGAAACGGCCTTTTTTGCGGCCATGTTCTTGTCCAATTTTCCAATGTCCATCTTCTCTCCTTTTTCTGCGGCAAACAGTTCAAAACAACACAGCACCAGCAAGATAACACAACTCTTTTTCATGGTACCTCCCTGACCTCCGCACTGTTGGGCGCAACCGTCACTTTCCCTAAACGTTCCACATCAAAGATCATGGGCTTCGAGGTGAAATTGAGCATAGTCGCCAACAATTTGCCATCTTTCTCGTGAACGAATGTGAGGTATTGCTCAGGCTTCGCATCCACAATGAAGGAGAGCTTGTCAACGAGTTTGCCGTCCAGGTAGAAGCGTTCGTAGGTGCGAATGATGCGCGCAGCGCGTGCCATGGCGGTCAATGCAGTGGCCTCGATGCTCAGGCCAGGCCAAATGCTGTAGCAGGTGTGCCCCATTGCACCAAAAAGGATTGCCTTCTGGAAAATCTGCTCGGGCGACAGGCACTCGGAGGGAGAGGTGTAGTTTCCCGAGTTCAGGTTGGAGCGGGAGATCAGCGATGCCTGACAGATGGGTTTCTTCAGGTGCTGGCTGGAGAGCAACGTCTGCTCGTAGGCGGCGCGTCCGTTGACGTGATAAAGCGACAACATGCTGCAGTCATAGTATTTTTCGTTGCGACGCACATCCTTCGGAATGCTGAAGAATCTGTCATTCAATGCCTTTTCATCATTGTAGGGGAAGACATACGTGTAGTCCCAGACCTCGACATTTGGCCCGACCTCCTTGAAGGCCCTGACCATCATCTCGGTCCACCTCTCGCAGGTTTCCGTCCAGAAGGCAGCCCACTGGGGTCTGTAGTCCTTGAGAATCTCATCAGCGGTCGGGGTATGGTCCAAATTGTTCTCCTTGCGAAACTCACCAAGACAGTAATCGCAGAAGCAGAAGTTGGCGGGGGCACTCCATGGCTCATAGTCCATCATCGCGACGGAGACCAGTTCGGGATGCAGCCGTTTCGCCACCACCGACTTGTAGAGTTCGTAGGCGCGTGGGCTATCGACCATCTGGCGATCGCATAGCCTGTTTTCATCCGCCTTGCCCTCCTTGTTGACGGCGCGCGGAATAACACCATCGAAGAGACGCTCCCACTTGGATGCACGCGTAGGGCCGTCCCACAGGTCAACAGAGAAGAGCTTGAAGCCATACTCGTTCTTCAGGATGGCATCCTTCTTCAACAATTCCTCATCGGTGGAGGCATTGGGGAAAAGGCCCTTGCCCGTCAGGCCGACACGCTTGAAGAGTTCCGCAAAGCGGCGCATATTCTTCTCACTGTAGTTGAAAGCCGACAGCCAACTCATATAGTAGAAGCGGCCTTCAGGCATGACTGGCAGCGGGGGAATCACCTTCAATACAAAGTCATCGTCATACATCACCTGTTCGCCATCTAGAGCAGCCCACGTCACGTTTCCCTCCGTAAAGCCATCTGGCAGATTAATAAGGCACTGCATAATCTTGCGCTGCTTCGCCTTTTCGGGGTCAATCTCGAAAGCAAAGAGGTATTCGAGGCGGCCATCAGACAACTCCTTGCGCGAAAGAAGCGTACGCGTCTCATCTGTTGGCAACTCCTCAAAATCCACGCCTTTCGGGAAAGTGATGCGCAGGCGGGGCTGTGCGCCCTTCATAATGTAGAGCATGAACTTGGCATCGACAGGCATCCCCTCAAAGGCGTGCAGGGTCTTAATGCCGCCGAAGTGCCTTTCATTTCCCTCCACGGGTTCCACAAGGGCGTTGATAGTGCATTTGACTATCTTGGTGTTCGCATCTGGCTTTGGCGCAACATCGGCGCTGGACGCCAGCACCAGCTCATCCAGTGCTCCGTTCATCGGGTAGGCGTGTTTGACGAGAGGATAGTTGCCGAAAGTTATGACATGGGCAACTTCTGCAATTCTCTTGATGCCAACCGTGCCCGATTTCAGCAGTTCGCCGTTTTCGTGGATGGACCATTCGCCCTTGTTGAACTGGACCTCGAAAAGCCCCCAGTTGCGCAGCGGAACATTGGACGCCACCGTGACGCGCTCCACGCTGGTACCGTCCGCAAAATCAACCATCCATTTGCCGCCAACATTGAAAACAGAGAACCCTTGCTTGCCAACGTCATGCCTGTTTCCAATGATATACTGACGCGAATGGCTTTCGAGGCGGAAGTAGAAGCGGATATAGAGCGTCTCCGTCTCTGGCATCTTGAAGTTCAGCATCTCCGCATAACTTTGGAAAAGGGGGAAGAAATAGAGAGCCTTTCCCACGACGCCCTGCTTGTGGTAGCGTTCGGGATTCGTCGTCTCTGGGGTGTCGTTGTCCCTTGATGCGGCAGGAGTGTATTGTCCGTCGCATTTGCCGATGCTGTCCTTGATGGCTGCAGAAGCGTCCTCAAAGGAGTAATGTACGCAAAAACTCTCAGCCAGTGTTGCCAACGCCAGCAGCAGGCATAAACTAATCACAACTCGTTTTTTCATTTTCCCATTGTCCTTTTTTGAATGGCTAAAGAGGTAATTGCAAAATTAGCGCATTTCGATGATAGTTTTTGAAATTACCTCAAAAATCATTTTGATAAAACAACCTCCACCAGGTGATTTGCAAAACTCTTCAATTTGTGTTTCGTCACAGCCGACAAGAGCAACTTCCTGACATCTCCACACCAAGGAATCCGAGTAGGCCGTTTTCGTAAACTAGACCTGCGGCACCGTCCTTCAGCAGCGTGCAGGTTGCTTCCAGCTTTTTCTCTCCATCAAAATAGCCACAAACGGCATCACCTTGGCATACCAGCTTCAGCGTATGGATTTCACCAAGAGGCCAGTTGCAGGGAAGCTCCGCCAAGATGGTCTCGCCGTAGTACTGTTGAGCAAGCACAAGACGGTTGCCACGGCGGGTCAGGGAGATATATCGCTGCAAGCCTTGGAAACGGCACATCAGGCCAGCCTGATCTGCCAAATGAACACAGAGAGGTGCTTCTATGCTCTGGTTCTTCCAGAACCGATTTCCCGTATAGGCATACCCCCTACCCTGGTTTTTGCCCAGATAAAACAGCTTTTCCCTATCCTCACTGAATGCCCCCCGCACAAAATCATAGTCTGCAATCCAGTCGGCAAACGCCTGCTCGTGCAGACGCACGGCAGAAACCTTGTAATGGAATGGCGCATCTTCCAACAGGTCAACACACTGAAGCGTAATGGTGCCTTCGCACGTTTCCCCACTGCAAACTTCCACACCAAGGCTGGCTACAAACAGACCCTCAAGCTCGGGCACACTCATTTCGAGTTGTGTGCCTGTAGCAAGCAACTTCTTCTCCGAATAGAGCAGTTTGGCTTCAGCATCACCGCCGACACGCAGGAAAAGAGCCACCGTGGGAGCAGAGGCCATGGAAGTACAGTCGCCCAATGTCACCTTAATATGCATTCCAGGGTAGAGTTTCCCCGTGCCAACGACACTGTAGCCTGATTTTGCCTTTGGAGGTAGCATGGGAGCGGATATGCGAGCAACGCCGCCGATTGGAATGCTGTAGTGGAATGTGAGAGGTGATGTTGCAGGAAGCTGCGCAACCTTCACACCACGTCCCGTAGCCTCCGCCATAAAGCCTTGCGCAGCGCCAGGCGCGTTGAAGTCGTACCAATGGTATGGCGATGACGGCTCGTCGTTGCCATTCTTCTCTTTCCACCCCATGTTTTTCCGCCCAATGCGTGCGATGCGACGTGCCTCGGTCAGGCAGTCCGTCACCGCATTTGTGCCATCAGCAGTCGGAAGGATGATGCGGTCGGCGAAAGGTGTGCGGAAGTCATACGAGCGGCAGATACTTTCCAGCCCTACGACGAGTGCCATCAGGCAGCCAACGTTGGCGGAATTGCAGTCGGTGTCCCATCCGCAGGTGTTGACGATGGAGAGCGCCTTGTGGAAATCGTCTGGCGCATAGTTCCACGCCATCACCATCAAGGCATGATTGGGTATGACGTGACAATTGCCGCCGTATGTGTCATAGCCATAAACCTGGCGTATGCGGTTGTAGGTTTTGCGCCAGTCACCGTCCTCTTTGCACCACGCACGCACATTGCAATGCAACTTGGCCACCAGGGAATCCTGCGGGATGAAGGAGATACCGATGTCGAGCAGCTTCTCCATATCCTTCTCCTCAAAGGCCGCGGCCTCCATGGCCGCCACCACCATGGCGGCATTGACAGCCTCGCCATCGTGGGAAACACGCGCAGCCTTGCGAGCCAGCTTGGCCGCAAGAGACGGTTGCCCTGGGCAGACAAGCCCGAAGCCATCAATGAAAATCTGGGCGCCAATCTGCTCGGCAACCGTCTTCCCATTGAGTTCAATCGAGCCAGACCGCGGGGATGGGATGCCCGCTTTCAGTCGCAAATAGGCGGTGTGCTCCGTCGATTGCCCCATGCCTCCCCACCAGAGAATGGTCTTGTTTTCAAGCAGATAGTTCAACCACGTCTTGCCAAAGAAATCCTCTGGCGTGTCGGCGTACAAGCCCGAATCCTCCAGAGCACGCACAAATGTCAGCGTGCCTGAAATATCGTCATCGGAAACGACCAGCGGCACTCCCTGGTCATCATGGACATAGTGGTCAACCAGTCCCCACTTCTCCTCGATGCGAGTTTTGTCCCACCCTTCGAATGGACGACCTAGATAGACGCCGATAACCTTGCCCAGCACTCCTGCATAGACCTGCTTTTCGTATGAATACTCAAGTTGTGCGTGGTTCATTTGCAACTGCCTTTCGTAGAATCAAACAATCTAGCCTTATCAACAGCCGTTCCAGTTCTGAATCAGGACATGAAGCCCCTGCCAGAACACCGATGCGCCTTGCTTTGAGGATTGGCTCGTTCATGGAAGAGCCCCAACGCCGTTCAAAAGGGATGAAATGGCGCACACTGTCCGTCTGCAAATCCAATTCTGACTGAACGAAGAAGCAGTGTTCCGCCCCGATTCTCTCCACTGCCATGCGGTAAAGCTGTGTGGTGTTGCTGCTGTCCGTGCCGCCAAGTACAATGATAACCTCACATCCTTTTGCACACAACTCCTGCGCAGCCGCCTGACGTTCTCGTGTCGCGGGACATAAAGTACCAGCCATAAACGCCTTTCCTCTATGCCATCTTGCTTTTTGCAGAATCTCCGCTATTTCAGCAGTCTCAGTAGAAAGCATGGTGGTCTGGTTCAACAGCGTCCAGTCACATCCCGCCAGCTTTTCTGGATTGAAAAGGCGTGATTTCTCCACAACACTAAGGTTTTCAGCAAATACTCTGGCTTCCTCTACGGTGGAGAGAAGTACGCAAGCAGGCGCCTTGTTCACGGCCCTTGACCATATCCCGTACGTCTCTTGATGACCGTATTTACCGTGAATAATGACCGCATTACCCTGTTTTCCCGCTTGTTCCGCCGCGTTCCAGACACGCCGCACAAAAGGACAGGTCGCATCGACAATATTCTCCGCCGCAGCCACAAAGCCACGCAAGCGCTTATCCAGTTCAAGCGGCAAACCAAACGCGGGAATGACAAAGATGTCATGGGGACTGGCCTTTTCAAACACCTCCTCTGCACAGGTTGAAACCTGCACACCCCCCTTTGCAAATGCCTCATTAACGGCGGGGTTGTGAATCATCGCCCCCAAAAGCCAAATGGGGCGCGCGATATGTTTTCCATTCACAATGTCATTCAGTTTTGTCACGGCACGGTTGACTCCTGTGCAGAAGCCAAACGTGGATGGAAGCATAATCGTGCAGTCAGGGGAAATGGCAATCGTTCCGCCATTCTCCCGAACTTTGTTCACCAGCTCCGATGAAAACCGTGATACGGAAACTGTCATAAGGCTCGTGCTCCTGTTGGCAGTGGAAGTTTCAGGGCACGCAACGCTTCAATGAAATCTTCGCTCAAAGGTGCGGTAATCTTCAGCTTTTTCCCAGAACGCGGGTGTGCAAAGGTGATTTCGTATGCATGAAGCATCTGGCGTGCGGCAGCATAAGGGGACTGCTGCGGACGGCCGCCATATAAGGCATCTCCTAGCACAGGATGCCCGAAATGGGCGAAATGCACCCGAATCTGATGGGTTCGCCCTGTATGAAGCAATATCTTAACCAAGGAAACCCCATTGCTGAAGGCAATGGTTTTGTATTGCGTGGAAGCCTCCTTCCCACGGTCCATGACAACCGCCATCTTCTGAAAATTGTAGGGATGACGTCCAATCGGCAATTCAATTTTGCCATTGGCTGCATTCATCTTCCCCAAAATCAGCGCAGCATAGACCTTTCGCACCTCATGGTTTATAAATGCCTCCTTGAATTTTTCTCTGATTTCCTGATTTTTCGCAATGATGAGCGCCCCCGAGGTGTCTTTGTCGAGACGGTGCACGATTCCAGGGCGTAGATCGTCGTCAATCATCTCTTCAAACTCGTCTGAATCGCAATGGTTCAAGAGGGCATTGACAAGCGTGCCATTCCAATTGCCATTAGCTGGATGAACAACCAGACCTGGCTGCTTGTTGACGACAATCAAATCATCGTCCTCATATAGCACATCAAGCGGTATCTCTTCAGGCTCCAACTGCCTGACCACGCTAGGCGTCACATCCACCGTGACAGTTGCCCCAGGTCGAATAAGGTCAGACTTTTCAACCTTTTCGCCGTCCACAAGAAGGAATCCGTCTTGGATGGCACGCTGGAAGTAGGCGCGACTGTATTCAGGTAGCATCTTCGCAAGATACTTGTCAAGACGTTGTCCAGGAACAACATCCAGGGGAATGGTCAATGTGACGAATTCGTGGCTCATTTTGCGGGTGTACCTTTTATGGAACGTCCTGCAAAATGAAACACAGCATAGACCACGCACACAGCAGGCAGCAGCCAGAGACAGGTTATCTGTGCGGGGGTCAATCCCTGCACACGCTGTTCGGCTGGATAGTCCCCACGCCCGTATTCGATGCAGAAACGCCCGATGTTGTACATCACCATATATGCGAGGAACAACCTCTTTTTAAGCCAGCCTTTCTTTTCGCACAGCAGCAAAACCAGGCAGATAATGAGATTGCCAAGAGCTGAAAAAAACTGGAGCGGGAAAGTCCCATTTGGCTCATCCACATAACGGAATGCACAGAAGCCATCGTATGGGAAACCATAACAGCAGCCATTCAGCAGACACCCCATCCGCCCGAAAGCATGCCCAAGCGCCAAGGCTGGCGACACAAAATCCGCCACCTTCCAGACAGGCCATTTGCGCCAATAAGACATACCCACGAGAAGTAGCGCGGCACCACAGAACCCGCCAAAAAACACCAGCCCTCCTTCATACACCTTGCAAACCGAAATAAACGGACGTCCAGCAAACCCCTCATCCCAAAAGCGGATGACATACAGGGTCCGCGCACCAATAATGGCAGCCAGCATCGTCCAGAATACCATATCCGAAACATTGTCTTTCGTGAAACCGTATTTATCACAGCGCTTCTGCATCAACAGGAAAGCAGCCAGCAAGCCGCAAGCCGCCATGACGCCATACCAGCGAATATGCATAGCACCGATTGATATGACTTCTGGGTTAATTTCTATCATTTTTCTTTCCCTTCACGTCTCCTAATTGTGCAACAATCACGGCGACAAAGATAATCGTACACCCCAAAAGCTCCGTTCCACTGAGCCTCTCATGCAGAATCAGCCATCCACTCAACGCGGCAAAAACCGATTCAAGGCTCATCAGCAACGATGCCACCACGGGTTGAACGCTTTTCTGGCCGATGATTTGAAGTGTATAGGCAACCCCACAGGACATGACCCCCGCATATAAAAGCGGCCATTTCGCGTTCAGCAAATCACGCCAGACAACATTTTCAAAAATGAGCGCACACCCCGTTGCTATGATTCCAGCAACCCAAAACTGGATGCAGGACATGCGAACTCCATCCGCCTGAGGTGCAAATCTATCCACCACAAGAATATGAAAAGAAAAGACAATGGAGCAGAGGAAGACAAGAAGATCGCCAACATTTAGTCCTCCGAAAACCCTGATGCCGTGGAGCGTCTCCCCGCCGCCAACGTTCTGACTGCCAATGCCGCAGAAGCACAGAAGATACATCCCGAAAATAGCCAGTAACGAGCAGAACCACATCACTATCCCGACCTTCCTTCGGAAAAACACACCCAGCATGGGCACGATGATGATATACAGCGTCGTGATGAAGCCAGCCTTGCCGACACTGGTGTATTTTATGCCATACTGCTGCAAGGAACTCGCAATGCCAAGGATTATGCCGCAATAGCCTCCGCCCTTTATCAGGGCAAGACGCCTTTCGCCGCTGCCGCAACTCCCCCACAACGAGGGGCGTTGCCCATTGACAAGGTCAATTAAAACGATGCACGGCAACAGCGCCAGCCCGCCAATGAAACTGCGAACTCCATTGAACGTGAATGGTCCCAGATAATCCAGACCACTCTTCTGCGCCACAAATGCCGTGCCCCATATCAGGGCCGTCACCCAAAGGCACAATATGCCAGCGACCTCCTGCTTTTTCATAACTCAACCAATGCAGTTCTGCCCAAGAACGCCCACGGCTATCCGATGTGATGATGCTCAATGCCCAGGAAACCTGCAAGGTCATCCCAGAATACCTCTGGCACGTCGTAACATAGCGCACTGTGATGAGTTCCACCCTCCATGCTGAACCTCCTCAAAAACTCCTTCAGCGACATATACGGCTTAAAGTAAGCACTAATCCGCTTGCAGCCAGTTTCGGGATAGGGGATGAGTTCTCCTGATGCCGTGGTAATCTGCATGGTATCCCCTGGTCCAGGTGTCAGATTGGCAATCGTCACATGCCCTTTCTTTAAACTGCCGACAAACGAAAGCGGTTTCGGGTCGGGCAGATAGCTTCCACCCTGCAATCGTAGCGAAGGAGCCTCAAGAAGTGCCACATTCACTTCCCCCATGTGGGAAAGATAAACCAGATTGTTCTTCCAGTCTGGCGTAAACATTTCAGTAAAGGTTATCGCAGGAAACACCTTTAGCAACGCGCCAAGCCAGGCAGCATCCAAAGCATCGCCCTCCCCTGCGTATCCAATGCCGCGAGACATTGCGAAGCAGGCCTCGGCGAACGGCGGTGACGGAACACCGACCTGATGCGCATCCAAAAACGAGCAGGTAAAAGCGGTCAGTTTTTCCGTCTCGATAAATTTCCGCGTCAGGAGCGAAGCAACAGCTGTTGAACGCAAATTGGCGCTGACATCCCCTTTATCCACAACTGGGTATGCTTGATACTCCTTAATGACGTCAGCTATTTCCTTTTCCTCCAATGTGCAAACATGCTTAGCGGCATCGAATCTGACCACCTCGATTCCCAGGGCCTCCATCGCCTCAGGCGAGATGACAAAGTCGCCCATCCCTTTGAAATCGCCTCCAATCCGTCCAACACGGCTATTGCGAAATGCACGGGCGCATTTCGCCGCTCGTGCAGCGTTCACAGTCTCCTCAAGCACATTGGATTCCACCCAATGCCCCACTACCAGACGATACGGCCTGCAACGCCGACGCAGCAGGTTCGCCAAATCTTGCACACCATGGATACCATGATTCCCCATCAGGGTTGAATGGTCTTCTGGGTATTCAAAATCAGGGGTGGTATCCAGTATGATCAAGGGAAGGTCCGTCGATGTCAGCGCATCAATCGCCTCCAGAGATGGTGAATAAGCCAGATGCAGGGTCACGATGGCATCCACATTCTCCTGCTCAAGCATCTTCACAGAGGTACTAATCTCTTCCGACACGGCACTGACAGGGGCTGTCGTAACCGAGACGCCTGGACGGCACAACGCCGCTGCAATCTGGTCAGCAAATGCCTCAACCTTTTCATTGTACTGTGGTGCCACCTCGCGATAAAGCTGAAGGTATAACGGAAGAAGACCTAGTTTTAGTTCTGTCATTTATTTGCCTCCTTGAAGAGTTTATGTGCGTTGTTGTGGAAATTACCTCTGAATATAATACTTGAACCTCCAAAATAAAGGCTATTTCCTGGAAAAAAACTCTTTTCCTGTTTATTTCTGGAATATCTATGAACAATGCATGGAGACCGCAGAGGGTGCCACGTGAAAAACGGTGCGCGGAGCGCACCCTGCAAAACCCCGCGGTTTTGCACGGCGCGGTTCTGCACGGCGCGGTTCTGCACGGCGCGGTTCTGCACGGCGCGCTCCGCGCGCCGCAGGGACTGGCCCGCGCGCAAAAAAAGCCCCCTGCGCGGTATGCGCAGGGGGCTGTGAAAGGGAGGTTGGCGACGCGCTACTTTCCCGCGCTCCTGGGCGCAGTATCATCGCCGCGCGGGCCCTTAACGGCCGTGTTCGGGATGGGAACGGGTGTTTCAGCC
>JAFXUD010000007.1 GCA_017535315.1 Victivallales bacterium
CAACCCAAGGAGCAACAGATGATGAAAGCAAACGAGACACCCCATGAAATGAGCCTCCAGGAGAAGGCAATCTGCCTCGCCCTCACTGGCAGGAAGCCCGAACTGCCGTATCCGCTGAAGGACGTGGAGTGCGCCGACGGCACGGTGCAGAGGGTGTACGAGATTCCCGAAGAAGACAAGGCCAAGGTGCTGGCCGACATCAATCCGCTTGTGGACGGCCCCTGCATCGACGACGCGATGTTCGACCTCCACGAGCGGAAGACCTTCAAGGTACGCGACTTCCTCGTCATCCGATGGGGCGAGGGAAACCTTGTCGCCAGCCCCTACTTCCCGCGCAGCGGCGGGATGTTCGTGGACTGGATTCCCCCCGAGAAGGCCAATAACCAAGGGATTCTGCTGGACATCAAGGTTAGAAAATGATAAAAGAAAAATGTCAGTGTTTTCCCAAAAACAAAACCTGTGAGGGAACCCATTTGGTGGCAAGCGCATCAGCTTTCTCGAGCCATCTGGCGATTCGATTCTCCTTTGGAACGCTTTCTCCCCAGAATTCGACAAAAAGGCTGTCAGGAAGGCGTTCCGCCGCCTTCAGCATCTCTCCCTCAATCAACAGCAACGCCCTTGCTATGTAAAGACCACCTTCGTCATCATTTCTAGGATTGGCGACGCTTCCAGCAGAAAACAAATCCCTCGCCTGATGGCATAGAACACCATGGTAGGTAAGCAGGAAAAGCACGAGGGTATCGTATTTGTCACGACTTCTGCCCGACTTGACAATCTCAGGGCACAGAAGCGCAGCCTCCGCTCGCAACCTCACTTTTTCCTCCTGCTCAAGGTTCGTATAGAGTCTTGCCTGAATAGGAAGGGTGTGTTCCTCCAGCCCTTCAAGCCACCACAACTTGCCATCAGGGTGAATCTTCCTGGCGTATTGCCTGATGTACTTCATCTTCTCCGACATTTCCAGCTTGCGGAAATCATCATATCTTATTCCCATCTGCTCAAAAAGAGAAACATGCCCAGAATCTCCGTCATCGGCTATTTCCACCTCGAATCTCGGCACGTGAGATGTGCGGACATGGATGACGCTCGCCTCGTATTCCCGCCAGCGGACTTCGGGAACACCCCCCATTTTGCCGAACACAAGATATACATGCTTCACTGTCTCAATACGCTGGTTCTCCTGAATGCTGTTACCGATAGTGCGCCAGATGTCATCCGTCGTGAACTTGACCTCAATGCCAAATTCTCCAGCTGCAATGTCAGGAAAGGCCTGCGGATGAGGAGACATGTCTATTTTGAAGAGATTTCCATTCAGGGAGTGTTCATTCATTATTTCCCTGACACGGTTCTCGAATGCACTGGAGGAGGTAAAAATCTTCGTTCTTGCCTCATCGGTGAGTCGTGCGCAAACGCCGCCGAGTAGTTCTTCAAATTCCTTCTTGTTCATTTTCTATCCTCTTTTTTTATGACGGAAAGCACCGACTGGGCTACATGCCAAGCCAGAACCGGGGGGACGGCGTTTCCAATCTGGCGTTCAGTTGCTCTCAAGCCAGTGGGAAACACGAAGGTGTCAGGAAATGACTGAATTCTTGCCGCCTCACGCATTGAAATTCTTCTTGGCAGGGAATAGTGGAACTGGATGTTGCCATGGCATTCAGCTCGCATAGTGTAGCCAGGGCGATCAGCCACAAGTTTCCTGTTGCCCTGTTCACCGCTCACCTTCGCCTCGCTCCAGATGTGTGAGAACGCTTCATCACGGGGGCGATCTTCAAGATCCGCAAGTGCCTCCTTGGCGGTGACTGGATTGAAGAGCGTCGTTTCCGGCGGCGGAACAAAGGCAGGCATATCTCCGCGTGTGCCGACAATGAAAACTCGCTCTCGGGTCTGCGGAACACCATAGTCCTCTGCATGGTAGACCTGATAATGAATTTTATAACCTAGCGAGCTGAAGTCCTCCAGAATTTTCCTGCGGGACTCGTCATGCTTCTTCAGCATAAGACTCCCCACGTTCTCTGCAACGAACACCTTTGGTCTGATCTTGGACACGGCTTCCACTATTGCCGTGTAGAGGCTGCTTCGCTTGCCGTTGATGCCAGCCATCTTTCCATTGATGGAGATGTCTTGGCAGGGGAATCCGCCGATGACAATGTCCGCATATTCGGGAAGCTGTCCGATGACCTCATTGATGTCACCCTCAATGATGTCACCAAGATTCTTCCTGTAGGTGGTGCAGGCATCATGGTTGATTTCATTCGCCCAGATTATGTCAATCCCATTTTTGTCATAGTGCTTTCCAAGAAAGTCGAAGTCACCTCGGAAGCCCATGTCCATGCCGCCACATCCGCTGAATAGAGAGACAAGCGTGACGGATTCCTCAGTCTGGCGCTTGGAGACTGGATAGGGCTCGTCAATTTCCACAACCCAGTTTCTCCCGATTTTATGAGCAGAATGGATATGCCCGTTTTCCGCATAGCGGCGAATGGTATCGCCGCTTTTTCCATGCTTTGCAGCATATTCGGCAAGGGATACAAGCATTTCAAACCTCCTGGTGTAGCAAACAATGAATGGTTGTCATCGTAACCTCTCATAATTTACACGCTATCGTGTATAATTCCAGAAGCCAATAGAGAAAAAATGCGTTTTTTCGACAAAAATATAGACGATTCCGCATGACATAGAGTCATTGCACACTGTCGTTTGGCAAGCGCAGTTACAGAATTGCAATAAACGCCGACTGCTCAAACGCCAGCGCGGAGTATGTGAACACGTTCCACTGCTATCAAGACTACGACCGCCCAGCCATCATCGTGTTCACCCTTGACTTTGTGACTGTCAAGGCGCTGAAAGTCACTCTTGCCAGTGTATCAGCTCCCAAATAGGGATGTGAGCTATCCTGCTAGTCAAGGGCAAAACCCTACCAGTCATCCTACCAGTCACCCTACCAGTCATCGTTCAGAAACCTTGATACCAAGGGGGGGGAAGCACATCAGGGGATAATCCGCCTGTAAACCTGATGTCGTGATTATTATCGCTTCCATTGACAGGTGACTGGTAATCTCCAACCCCTTACGCTTTGAAAGGGATTGGAGATTGCGAATGCCAGTAGGCAGCCGACTACAGATTGTAGCCGTCTGACTGTCCTTATTTGACCAGATCCAGCCTGTCCAGCAGTGCCTTATACACCCTCGCCGCGTCTAGCGCGTCGTCGAGGGCGCGGTGCTCCTGCGACCCATCGATGCCAAGCACCTTGCGCAAGTCGGAGAGGCCGAGCTTCTCGAAGGCGGGTTTGCCTGTCTTGAGCCGCACGAGGTCGTTGTAGGCGCAGGCGAGGCGCTGGGAGTCGCGGATGAAGCGGTGTCCCAGCATCCGCCCAAGTTCGGGGATGTCCGCCTCGATGAACGAGCGGTCGAAGTCCGCGTTCTGGCCAAGCATCTGAATCTTCTCGACGCGGTACTCATCCAGCCAGGCGAGAAGGCGGGCGAGGAACTCGTGGTACTCGTCGCCGTCGTTCAGGTCGAGGCCGTTGACCTCCATCGCCTTCGCGCTGGCGTTCTGCGGCCTCCGCGCCTTGATCCGCGCCACGAAGGGCGGGATGTCCGCCAGAGGCTCGAATGAGCCGTCCAGCGGCTGGATCGCGATTTCGATGATGTCGTGGAAATGCGGGGCGAGCCCCGTGGTCTCCAGGTCGATTGCGGCGATGATTTCCATTCTCTTCAAGCCTCCCTCACTGGTTCACGGCCTCGTCCTCCATCATCTCCTCCGGCTCGTCCTCGCTGACGGGACCGCCCGCCTCGGGCATCTTCTCCCGTATTGCGGCCTCCAATCTGGCGGCGAGTTCGGCGTCATCGGCGATGGCCTTCTTCGCGCCCTCGCGCCCCTGGGCGATCTGCACGTCGCCCATGGAAATCCACGAGCCGCGCTTCTCCAGAATCTTCATGTCGAGGGCCACGTCCAGCAGCGAGCCGGAGCGGGAGACGCCCTCGTTGAACATGATGTCGAACTCGCACTCCGTGAAGGGCGGCGCGAGCTTGTTCTTGACGACCTTGACCTTGACGCGGTTGCCGAGGGCGCGCCCGTCGGGGGACTTGATGGCGGCCATCCGCCTGATGTCCAGGCGCAGGGAGGCGTAGAACTTGAGGGCGCGTCCTCCCGTGGTGGTCTCGGGGTTGCCGAACATCACGCCGATCTTCTCGCGGATCTGGTTGGTGAAGATGACGCAGGTGTTCGTCCGGGCGACGACGGAGGTCAGCTTGCGGAGCGCCTGGCTCATCAGGCGGGCCTGCAGGCCGACGTGGCTGTCGCCCATCTCGC
>JAFXUD010000008.1 GCA_017535315.1 Victivallales bacterium
CGCGGCAAGGCCCGCATAACCGTCCTCGACATCCGCGACGGGCGTCCCGCGAACGTGAGCTTCGAGGAGGCGATGCCCGCATTCTAGAAAGACAACCATCACAATTCAACCACACGGTATTAACTGACACACTGACCTAGCAAAGGAGGCGGTCGGGAATGCCGCCAGACACAAGACTGGCGTATCCCGACTGCCTCCTTCTTCTGTGCCCGGCGGCTTCCCGGCTTCCTCCGCAAACAAGAGGAAACCACAATGGAAGACGCCATCCAGAAGAACGCCGCAGACGCGGCAAAGGCACAGAACAACGAAAACGAAACCAAGCGCAAGGGGACGCGCCGCACGGGCGACAACTTCCTCGACGCCATCTACAAGTTCGAGACGAGCTATCCCGGCGGCATCACAGCCGACACGCTCTTCGACGAGAGGACGGAGCACATTGTCGTCGGCCACGCGGACAAGCTCATCGGCACGGGGCTGTTCCCCCAGCACGAACGCGACGACATCCAGCAGATCATGCGACTGGCGCTGATGCACGAAATGTCCAACTACGACCCGTCCCTTGACCGCTACACCTTCGCGGCCAACGTGTGCGCGAACTACGGCAAGAACCTAATCGTCAAGCGGGCGGCGGAGCGCGACCGCACCAACGGCGCGGTCATGTCCCTGGATGTGGACGCAGGGGACGGCGAGACGTTCGCGGAGCTTATCATGGGCGAGGGGCCTTCTCCGCTTGATGCGGCGGTGTACTCGGACTTCACGGAACGGCTGATGGCCGCGCTGCCGAAGACCGACCGCGAAATCTGCAAACTGCTCATGCAGGGCTATACCCTCCGCGAGATCAGCGACGAAATGAAGCTCTGCCTTTCGGTCGTCCACAAGCACGTCTCGGGGCGCATCCGCAGGGAGGCCGTCCGCATGGGGGCGAAGGAGGCTGCGCTATGATGGACAAGGAGAAGGAATGCCCGCAGTTCCGCAGGCTGCCGTCTCGCATGAGGCAGGCCGTGGAGGTCGCCGCCGCGATTGTCAGGAGAATGTCGGCCAGGCGACTGGATATCCAGGAAAACAATGGTTTAATTAGCGAAACACCAGATAGCAATGAGGTGAAACATGGCAATGGACAGAAATGAATTCCTCAAGCGCCAGCTGAAGGCTCTTGAGGCGATGGACGCGCCGGCTCTCCAGGCGAAGTTCCTGGAGCTGTACGGCTTCGAGACGAAGAGTTTTCGGCTGGAGACGCTGCGGCGGCGCATAGCGTACCGCCTGCAGGAGTTCCACCTCGGCGGGCTATCCGCCGAGGACGAAGCGTTCCTCGACGACCTCGCGGACAGCGACGATCTGGCGCGGCTGGTGAACGTGCCCGCCGCGAAGCCAAGGAAGAGCGCGGGGACGCGCTATGTCCGCGAGTGGCACGGCAGGGTGTACGAGGTTGTCCTTCGCGAGAAGGGGAAATACGAACTGGACGGCGTGTTCTACACGTCGCTCTCGGCTGCGGCTTTCGCCATCACAGGGACGCACTGGAACGGGAAACTCTTCTTCGGGGTGAAAAAACTATGAAAAAAACAGACACAAGGGACACGCAGCCCGTGAAGCGGTGCGCAATCTACACGAGGAAATCCGTCGAGGAGGGACTAGACATGGAGTTCAACAGCCTCGACGCGCAGCGCGAGGCGGGCGAGAACTACATCCTCAGCCAGAAAAGCAAGGGCTGGGTGTGTCTCCCGAACCGCTACGACGACGGGGGATTCTCCGGCGGAAACCTCAACCGCCCAGCGCTGGCGCGGCTTCTCGCCGACTGCGAGGCGGGGCTTGTGGACGTGATAGTGGTCTATAAAATCGACCGGCTGTCCAGAAGCATCTGCGACTTCGCCGATCTGACGAAGAAGTTCGACAGCTGGAATGTGTCGTTCTGCTCGGTCACGCAGGACATAAACACGGCGACGAGTTCGGGCAGGATGATGCTGAACATATTGGTTACCTTCGCGCAGTACGAGCGGGAAATCATCGGCGAGAGAATCCGCGACAAGATGGAGGCCACGAGGAAGAAGGGGCTGTGGGCGGGCGGCTGCGTCGCCATCGGCTACAGGCTGGAGGACCACAAGCTCATCCCGAACCCCGAGGAGGCTGAAATCGTGCGGCGCATCTTCCGCCGCTACGCCGAGTGCCAGTCGGGCAAGCAGGTGGCGATGGAGCTGAACCGCAGGGGCGTGAAGACCAGGACGGGGCGCGAGTGGAACAAGCCGCGGATCTACAGGGTGCTGAACAACTACGCCTACATCGGCAAGATACAGTACAAGGGAAACATATATGACGGGACGCACGAGGCCATCGTGCCGCAGGAGCTCTGGGACCGCGTCCACGAGTACCTCGGCGACGGCGCGACCCGAGAGAAGACCGACCGCACGTCGCACGAGGAGAACATCTCGCCGCTGAAGGGGCTGCTGAAGTGCGGCCACTGCGGCGGGCCGCTGATGCACTACACCAAGCGGAAGAAAGGGGCGGTGTACTCCTACTACCGATGTCTGCGCGACAGCAAGCGGGCGGAGAGCGTCTGCCCGATAAAGGAGATCGCCGCGCCCGTGGTGGAGAAGCTGGTCTGCGAGCGGCTGTCGGCCATCTTCCGGTCGCCGCAGGTGCTGGCCGCGCTGTCGGAGAGGACGGGCGTGGAGTGCGCGGTGCTTATGCCAGTCTTCGACGGCGACTTCTGGCAGGAGGCGACCAGCGCAGAGCGCAGGCGGATGATCGAACTGCTGGTCGCCGAGGCCGTCCTCTACGGCGACCGCCTGGAACTGGAACTGCAATGCGAGGGCATCAAGTCAATCATGGAGGAAATCGAGAATGAATCCAGTCAGAACTGAACGGCTTCCGAACGGAAACATAAAGGTCATCATACCCGTCGTCTTCCGCCAGACCGCGACGGGGCGGCGCATCGACGCGGCGGACGAGCCGCCTGCGGAGAGCGACAACCGCCAGGCGATGCTTCTGGCCATCGCGCGTGGCCGCCGCTGGCAGAGGCTCATCGACGACAACGAGGTCGGCAGCGCGAAGGACATCGCGGAGAGAATCGGCAGGGACGTGAGCTACGTCGCGCGGATCATCCGCCTAGCCGACCTCGCGCCTGGCATCGTCCATTCCATCATCGCGGGCAACTGCCTCGGCAGGCTGTCGCTGTCGTTCCTGTGCGACATGACTGCGACCGACTGGTCGGAGCAGGAGAAGGCGGTCATGGAATTGGGGCAATAGAACGGGCAACTATGAAAGAACACAAGGCCGTCCGGTAGAGATGCCGGGCGGCTTTTTTATTGCATCGCCCACCTTGCAATAATACGGATTCGTATTATATTATTATAAATACAAAAACACTTCTATTGAGGTTATATGCAGAAGGAAGAAAGCAACAGCAGCCTGGGGCGACTGGTCAACTCCATGAACGCCATGGACGGGGCATACGCACTGAAGGCAAAGCAACTGGACGAGAAGCCGAACGTCATGCTGATTCTATATGAGCTGACCACAAGGGAAAGTTCGCAGAAGCAGATAAGCGATGCCCTGCTGATTCCGCTGAGCACAATCAACACCGTGGTGAGGGAAATGGCGTCCCGCGGCCTTTTGGCGCAGGAACCAATTCATGGGAGCCGGCGGGAATGCCTGCTGAAGCTCACCGCGAAAGGACGGCGCTACGCCAGCAATCTGCTGAAGCCGTTCCAGGAGGCAGAGCGCATCGCCCTGGAGGAGACCGTCGGGCAGTACGGTCCGCAGTTCGTCGATGCATTCGAGAAGTATGTCCAGGTCCTCAAACGCGAGTTCGGGCTGGGAAGGCGATAGGTGCGCAATGGGAATCAAGCTATCGGACCATTTCGACTATCGGCGCATACTCCGTTTCACAATGCCCTCGATAGCGTCAATGCTGTTCACCTCCATCTACGGAATCGTCGACGGCTATTTCGTGTCCAACTTCGCGGGGAAGGCGGCGTTCACCGCAGTGAACTTCATCATGCCAGTCGTGATGATTCTGGGAACGCTCGGCTTTATGCTTGGGACAGGCGGAAGCGCGCTTATCGGCAAGCTGCTTGGGCAGAAACGGAACAGGAAAGCAACTGAGGTATTCTCCTTGCTTGTCTTCATCGCGTTCGCATCCGGCATAGTCCTTGCGGCTGCGGGGAATCTGCTGGTTCGTCCTCTTGCCAGTCTGATGGGGGCAAGGGATGCAATGCTTGGCCTGTCTGTCCTTTATGGACGCATTGTCCTGGCGGGGCTACCGTTCTTCATGCTGCAGATCGAGTTCAACAGCTTCTTCATCCTCGCGGAGAAACCGAAGCTCGGATTGCTCGTGACGGTGCTGTCGGGCTGCGCCAACATGGCTCTTGACGCTCTGCTGGTCGGAGCATTGCGCCTGGGCATTGCAGGCGCGGCGGCGGCGACGGTTGGAAGCCAGTTCCTGGCCGCTCTCATAGCCATCGTCTATTTTTCCAGACCGAACACGAGTCTTCTGCGTCTGGGGAGATTCCGCTTGCTGATGCGCGACCTGTGGCAGGTCTGCACCAACGGCTCATCCGAGATGATGTCGAGCGTCGCCATGTCGGTGGTGGGAATGCTCTACAACGTCCAGCTGCTCCGCCATGCGGGCGAGGACGGAGTGGCCGCATACGGCGTGCTGATGTACGTCAGCTTCATCTTCATCGCCTGCTTTATCGGCTATTCGATTGGCATAGCGCCTGTCGTCAGCTACCACTTCGGTGCGGAGAACCATACGGAACTCAAGAGCCTTCTCCGCAAGAGCCTGTCGCTCATCGGAATGGTCTCGCTTGCCATGTTTGCAGGGGGCGAACTGTTGGCAAGGCCGTTCTCCGCGCTCTTCGCGGGCTACGACGCAGGGCTTGCCGCCTTGACCGCCCACGCCTTCGCCATCTGCTCGCTCTCATTCCTGTTCTGCGGCGTTCCAATCTTCGGCTCGTCCTTCTTCACGGCGCTGAACGACGGACTCACCAGCGCGTTGATTTCATTTCTGCGAACCCTTGTCTTCGAACTGCTGGCGATTCTCGTCATGCCGCGTCTTTGGGGTGCGGAGGGCATCTGGTGGTCGGTCGTGACCGCAGAAGTCGCCGCCGTGGCCCTGACGACAGCTTTCCTGAGGGGCAAACGCGGCAAATACCACTATGCCTGATGTCGTTTCTCTGTATTCCAATTCCAATCTTTCTTCGCCGCATTTGGACGATACCTAAAGCTACTTGCCTCTCAATCCAAAGAAAAAACGTATATATCCGATTCTCCTTATGAAGATTACATAGATTCTATTCTCCTTGTCCCATGTCACAGGCACAATTGTGATGGAGTTTGGCGCATCTTTGGACTTGGCGACATTCTTGTCATTGTCTGAATCCGCCACAATGACGCCCGTATATCGCTCAGGACTGTTTTCTGGAATGGATTTGTCATAGGTGAATCCATACATGGTGAGTGCGTGCCCCCTGTCCTTGAGCCTCCTGTTCGCATATTCGCCGTAGTCAATCTGAAGATATACAAGGCAGTTCAGGGAACGGAGGTACCGCTCAACCTGCCGCATGGTTCTGCGTTGCATCAATGACTCGTCATCATTGAAGACCATTCGGAACATAGTCTGGTATTTGGGCAATCTGTAATTCTCCAGGCCGCTTTTCTGAAACACATAGTCATAGACCGTTGGGTACCGCTCCAGAATTTGCGGATTTCTCACCAATTCCTCATAAAGTTCATATTCATCCCTGTATCCTGCCCTCTGTCCCCATCCGCAAAAGAAAAGCTGATTGATGTTGACAATCTGCTCGCACATATAGTTGTCAACCTCCGTTGAATTGCATTTCTCAACGTCAACGATGCCCGCATGCGTGAATTTGGGGGTTCTCGGGTATTCGCCTGACACGCCGAAATCCGAGAATCGCAATCCCGACACTCCCACGACAAAAGCATGCTCCGTGCCGACTGTTGGAAAGTCAGAGCATTCAAAACGGCCAAAACAAAGACGTTCCCTCCTTTTCTCGGCGCAAAAGCATATGGTTGCCATGAAAAACGACAGGATGAACAGTGTTCTTGTTTTCTTTGACATTTCAATTCTCCTTAAATGGACATTGTGCCGCACTATTTCAAACCCAATGATTGCTTTGCTCTTCTCCGTCTTTTCTCGAAAACATAATCGGCAGTGTTCGCCTCCTTGTTGAAATCAATCACCTTTACGATGCGGTATCCGCATTTGTTGACATAGAAAACCACATTCCTGACGACCTGCGAGGGTGTAATCAGCCTGAACACCCTCGCGTCTGGGAAGTATGCCTCCACCATTTCAAGCGCTGTTTTCCCGATGCCCTTGCCCTGGTATTCGACAATCAGGAAGAAGATGGATATATCCTTCACATTTCCTCCCTTGTCCTCGACGATTGTCCCTCCACAGAAAACATTGTCATCGTATATGCCAAGCACGGTGAATTTGGGATTGTCGATGACATTCTTCAGGTCAAACTCTCCACGGTCATCCTCGGAGGCACCGGGCACGTTTCCATCGGGAAAATACCGGTCATGCACACTGAAGGCTTCCTCTTCCGATTTACTGAAGAGAGGTATTTCTGTTCTTTCAAGCAATCTCAATTTTAAGTTCATTCCATTGTTCCCTTTGCTGTGTTTAGAATCTGCATAATCTCCAGCGTCTTTCTATGCCTTAAAACAAAAAAACGCCCGATTTTCTCGCAATGGACTTGCGATAAAACCGAGCGCACTCGACACCTTATCCGACAGGCGGCCTGCAGGCTTTCGCCTACGATCCCCTGTGCTACGGCACACTGTCCTCCGGTGACCAACAATTCACTATGTGTTAGTCTGCAATTCTGAATCCATCCAAAACCGCAGAACAATCATAATGTAGTGTCCTTCTCCTTGTTTTCAAACGCATGACGAACTTTTCTATTTCTTCAGCCAGCGCCATCGCATTTGTACGATGTTTGAAATTCTCTGGTTTCGGCTGGCAAGAGGTCTTTTCAGGACGCGGGTTCTATCCTTTCAAATGGTAGGACGCTGTAACTCAAGCCTTATCAAGTCCTGAAATAAGTCGTTTATTTTGAACTTATTAGCGTTCTCGGCGGAGAAAAATCTTCAGGACTTGGTGTTCAAAGTTCGCACCGAACAAATGTCGCATCTCCGTTGTTTGGAACTTTTTCTCTGCAATTTTTCATAACACCCTTATTTTCTGCATCTTAAGCGCGAGAGTGGGGGTTGGACCGCGGTCCTGAAGAGCAGAGAAAAGACCTTTGGACTTGCGTAAAATCTTCTGCTTTTTGAGAGGTTTTTGGTTTCTCCAGATGAATGCAAACTCAACCGCTAAATTGGAATTTACAGTTATCTATACTCATTTGGAATTTCGATATGAAATGTCTCACACAATAGCTTCACATCATGTACATCATTTTCATCAAATTCATATCCCAAATGGAACATTACTTGACTATATGGTTCAATACAAGAAACCTCTATCTCCTCAATTTTTCCTTTGCCAGAAAAAGTTTCTACCGGAAAGTAATCCCCCTCATAAAGAATTTCACCTTCGCCCGTATATTCAAAACAATGCAAATCAACAATCCTGTTTTTCGCATCTTTCCATACAGTATGGTTCAATGTTGTATATTCCATCTTAATCTCATAAAAGTCATTAGCTTTCATTATCTCTATAAAGTTCTGATAATCTTTCTTTTCTACAAAAATATCAATATCGTTATGGACTCTTGACTGATGTCCAAGCAACGCATCTACCCCCCAGCCACCATCAAGAAAGACTTTAATCTCGGCATCTATCGCAAGTTGAAGAATCTGTTTTACATCTGTAATATTGACCATCTTATCATCTCCACAAATTCAAATTTTCTTTTCAGCTTCACTTTGCAAAGCGTCCTGTTCCATTTCCGTTTCATAATCCCCACGGGCATAGGCAACATCACTGATTGCCCGGAGCATCTTATCCTTTGCCAGCTTTTTCATCGCCTTGGCAAGTTCCG
>JAFXUD010000009.1 GCA_017535315.1 Victivallales bacterium
AGACACGCCTTTATGCAAAGCAAAACGATTTCACCACACGACAAAAGGTGATGGTCGATAACCTTGAAGCATTCTACAAGAGGAAACAATGAAACCAAAGACGCTTTACATTCTCAACGAGGGTTCATTTGAGAAGATTTACGGTCCCGAGGAGCAGGCGGCCATCGCCGAGATGTGCGATGTCTATGCCCCTGTGCAGACGCGGCAGAGCATTGCGGAGAATCCCGCCATTCTGAAGGATGTGGAGTTCATCTTTTCTGGGTGGGGTGGCCCGCTCTTTGACAAGGCCTTTCTGGACAATGCGCCGAATCTGCGCGCTGTCTTCTATGGGGCTGGCTCGATTAGGGCAATGATGACGCCTGAATTCTGGGCGCGTGGAATCACCATCACGAGCAGTTGGTGTGCCAATGCGGTACCCGTGTCGGAGGTGACGCTGGCGGAAATCCTGCTCTCCCTGAAGCTGGCCTGGCGCAGAATCTTCACCATCAAGCGTGAAAAGAGTTATGCCAACGCGCGCTATGACTGCCCTGGCATCTACAAGAGCATGGTGGCGCTCATCTCCCTTGGGATGATAGGACGCAAGGTGGCGAAGCTCTTGCAGCAGTTTGACTTGAAAGTAATCGCATACGACCCGTTTGCCAAGCAGGCTGATGCCGAAGAGCTCGGCGTGGAGCTGGTCTCTTTGGCGGATGCCTTCAAGCGTGCCGACGTGGTTTCCCTCCACACGCCGTGGCTCAAGGAGACGGAGAAGATGATTACGGAGGCACATCTGCGGAGTATGAAGCAGAACGCTACCTTCATCAACACCTCCAGAGGTGCCATCGTCGATGAGCCCGCCCTCTATAAGGTGCTGGCGGAACGTCCTGATCTAACGGCTGTTCTGGATGTGACCTATCCCGAACCACCGCCTGCGGATTCCCCGCTCTACACGCTGGAGAACGTCGTGCTGACACCTCACATCGCAGGTTCGCTATCAGGCGAGTGCCGTCGCATGGGCCAGTACGCCATCGACGAGTGCAAACGCTACCTAAAGGGCGAAAAGCTGCTCTACAAGGTAACCCAGGAGATGGCAGAGAAGATGGCGTAAAATTGGCGCATTTCGTGCGCCACAGTTAAAAAGGAGCATACAATGACGATTGAGAAGAAAGGCAGTTGGCAGGCAAATCCTGCTGTAGTAGCGGCGCAGAGACCACGCCCCAATATCAACTATGACGAAACGAAAGTTCCCACCTACACGGTGCCAGATGTGCTGTCGGACGGCAAGGGCGGCAAGATAACGTCCATCGAGGGGTGGCGAAAGCGTCGCGAGGAGTTATTGGATTTGTTCCGCCGCGAAGAGTATGGCTATTCACCTGCCGTGCCGCAGGATATGTGGTTTGAAACAGTGCAGTGTGACAAGAGTGCACTGGGTGGGGATGCCACCCTGAAGCTGGTCGATATCCACCTCGGCAGGAAGCCGAATGCACCGACCATCCATCTGCAGCTTTTTGTGCCGAACAAGCGGACTGCCCCTGCGCCCGCGTTCCTGTTGATGTGCAACCGTGCGAAGACCAACATCGACGTGACGCGTGCCGTGAAGAGCGAGTTCTGGCCTGTCGAGGAGATGATTGCCAAAGGCTATGCCATCGCCTCCTTCCATTACGAAGACGTGGCGTTGGACCGCAAGGAGAGCTTTGGCGAAGGCGTCTATCCCTATTTTCTGGGGGACGGGACGCGCAAACCCACCGACTGGGGGGCCCTATCCGCCTGGGCGTGGGCTTCCAGCCGATGCATGGACTACTTCGAGACGGATTCGGACATAGACGCGACGCACTGCGTCATCACGGGGCACTCCCGTGGCGGCAAAACCGCCCTCTGGTGCGGTGCGCAGGATGAGCGTTGGGCGATGACCATCTCCAGCTGCTCGGGCTGCTCGGGAGCCGCGCTGGCGCGCCGCTGCTATGGTGAATCGCTGGCGGTCATTCAGAACGCCTTCCCCTACTGGTTCTGCGAGAACTACTTCAAGTATGCCAACCACGAAAACGAAATGCCCTTTGACCAGCACCAGCTCATCGCGCTTATCGCGCCGCGCGCGGTCTATATCCACAGCGCAGACGAAGACCTCTGGGCTGACCCGAAGGGTGAGTGGACGAGTCTGCACCTGGCTGAGCCCGTCTGGAAGCTCTATGGACGCAAGGGGTTGCCCACGCAGGAGATGCCTGCATTGGACGAGCCCGCATGGGGCGACGGCATGGCCTACCACGTTCGCCCAGGCGAGCACAACAACAAGCTGGTTGACTGGATGCGCCACGCCGATTTCTTCAAGGAAGAGATGAAGAACCACTGAGGAGTTCGTAGTATTCAGAAGGGATTATTGTCCACCGAATACATAGATGCGTTCAGCCGTGGACAGCTGAACGCGGAAACTTTTTCAGAACGTTCGGCTCCCCATGGAAGTTTTGTGTAGGCTGCGAAACGGCCAACGCACGGAGTGCGAAGCATTGGGAGAATTCGCTCCCCGACCTTCGCGCCTGGCGCGACTTTTGACCCTTGCATCATAAAGAAGGATGGAATGCTGATGAACATGCTACGTAGAATCGCCTTGTTGATTTGCTTCGCGGGAATGGTCTTTGCTGGGGAGGAGGCCGATTTTCTGGCAAAGGGCAAAGATATGTGGAAAAGCAAAGGCAACACGAGCATCTCCTTCGCGGACGGCGTGCTTGCCCTGTCCGTGAGGACGCAGCAGTACGACTTCGGGTGGATGCAGCATACCATTCCAATTGCGCTCAAAGGGAAAATATGCGGCTTTGCTGGGCGTGTGCGGCTGAAGGAAGGAGGCGGTTCCTTTGGGGGAATCATCAATGTGGGGCGCGATGCATCGAGACGACAGTACAGGCAGTATATCACACACCTATTGGAGGGGGATTCACAATGGCACGAGTTCTATCTGCCTGTCGGGTTATTTTCTGGCGTAGGGGGGGCCACAGGCATCTTCTCCGACAAAATGCTTCAGGAGGACGATTCGCTGGAACTGATGATTACAGGCCTGTTCAGCAACACCACCATTGAGTTTGATTCCCTTCGTGTAGTGACGAAGGATGAACCGACAGCCTCTCTGAGGCATCTGGAATCTCTGACCATCCAGCTGAAGCTGAGTGGTTTGGACACCATTCATCCGCGCCTCATCCTCTACGGCAAAAAACTGGAGGAGATTCGCGCCAAAGCGACGATGGGCGGAATGGAGCAGGCTGGCTATGAGGCACTTATAAGCTGGGCGGATAAATATCTATCGTGGCCCGATGGTCCGAATTGGACGGTTGGTCCCAGCGGCCCCTTTTGGTCGCCTTCCAATGCCTCTAAGGAAAAGGACAATCCTGCCACCATCAA
The DNA here is from genome assembly GCA_017535315.1 of Victivallales bacterium. Lineage (GTDB taxonomy): Bacteria > Verrucomicrobiota > Lentisphaeria > Oligosphaerales > Oligosphaeraceae > RGIG3456. The sequence continues at coordinate 3,367 of JAFXUD010000009.1, forward strand.
AATCTGGCCCAATGCCAAGGGCGGCGTGGTTGACGCATCTGCTTCTGCAGAGCAACCCAAAAGGCACTATGACCCTTGCCAGTACCTGCTGGAGTACCAGAACAGCAGCGGCCTGACAGCCCACCAGAACCGTGGACGCTATGAAGGCGTTCTTGTCTATGCCGTCACTCCGATTGAGCCGCTGGCGGCTGTGGGCGTCATCACAGGCGATGAGCGCTACTCGCGCAAAGCGGCAGAGCTCATGGTGAAACTGGCAGGCATCATCACGACGAACACGAAGGAGCTGAACTATGGCTTCTTCTACACGCGTACCTTCTATGTGCGTGCCTTGGCACTTGGGTATGACTGGTGCTGGCACGTGATGACGCCAGAGGAGCGCAAGATCGTCAAAACCACGCTTCTAGGCTTTGTCCTGGACATCTATAACCGCGCCTGGAGCGACAGCTGGGGGATGCATCCCTTGGAACGCGTCTGGAACTGGGACCCTGGCATCGTTAGTTGCGCAGGACTGGGAATGCTGGCGTTGGAGGGTGAGACGAAAGTACAGGAGGAAGCCATCATCTTCGAGATGCGTAGGCACCTGAAAGACTACCTCACGCTGGGCATTGACTTCGACGGCAACTGCCACGAGGGACCATCCTACATCAGCTATGGCATCGGAAGCGGTGTGATTTTCATGGAGGCGTTGCGGATGCAGGGCAGGGGGGACCTTTTCACCGAAACCAACGCGCACTTGGTTGCCCCGTGGATTGCCTACGAGATGCTGCCAGGTGGAAAACTTTGGAACAACCTTAGCGACTGCAACTTCGGTACACCAATCGGCGGGCAGTTCTACCATTATGCAATGGGGCGCTACGCAGAACTTGCCAAAGAGGATCCTGCCAGGTCTGGCGAGCGTCTGCCCGTACCGCCCGTAATGACGGAGAAGCTGGAATATCTAGCGCATTTCCGCGAGGCCCCAGGTCCAAGAGAGTTGAGTTATGGCACGCTGGGTCAGATCATGGCCTGGTCGTTCAACAAGGGCAACTTCAATCCAAATCCCGCGCTTTCAATTATCAACACCTTCTTCTTCAAGTCCATCAAGGAACTGGATGACCCAGCCACCGTCCTGCCGCAGGCGATGCATTTTCGTGGACGCGGACTGGCCGTCAGCCGCGTTGGCTTCGGCAAGGATTCGCTGCATCTTGCCATTGAAGCGGGACCACATGCGGCTGGTCATGACCAGGCCGACAAGGGGGCGTTCACCTTCCGCGTGTATGGCATGGAGGCCTTCATCGACAGCGGCTACGGCAACGACAGCGACCCTAAGAAGAGTGGAAGCAGCTATGCCCACAACATGGTGCTGATTGATGGTGTCGGCGAGCCCTTGAGCGGTCACAACAACAGCAACGGCTACATTTCAGGCTACCGCCACACCGACCGCTATGACTGGATTCGAGTGGATGCGGATGAGGCTTGGAACAAGCGTTTCGGAAGAGGCCTGCTTCCACAGGACACAGGCATGAATGTAGAACGCTACCGCCGCGAGTGGGTGTTGGTGCGCCCGCAGGCAGGAAGCGATGTGCCACCCTATTTGGTGGTCTATGACGACATCTGCAAAAAGGACGGTCAGCCGCACGCCTACACTTGGCTATGGCACTTCGACTCACGCTACACGGTTGATGTCTCACCTGAAAAGTGGATCTTGCGCACCAACGACTTGTGTCTCCCTATCCTTATCACGCATACACGCGACAAGGATTGTGCTGCGCTTTTCGAGGCCATCATCCCCAAGGACGGCGACTACAAAATCGTCGGTCTGACCGCGGCTCTTGGTCCTGTATTGGACCAGTCCGACAGCTTTTTCATAAGCGTCAATGGCAGCGAAGGAGAGCGTTGGGACTTGCAGACCACACGCTCCTTCAGTTGGTCCGACTACAAGCACTTCGGCGATGCGCTGCCCGTCAAATACAGCTTCAAGGCAGGCGAGAAGGTTTCGATTGTCATTTCACGCCGCGAATGGCATACGGCTTTGGCGCGTCTTTTGGTGTTGCCATACGATGCAATGCCGCCCATCAGCCCCAAGGGGAGCGTGACCGAGGGTATTTGCTTTGAGGCCACGCAGGCGAAGCAGGTCGGCAAGTATCCATTTGACAGCGAAATCTACGGAAAGAGCGATGCCAGTGCCGCGACGGTGACGGTCTATCCCGTGAACACGCATGGGGGCGAGACCAGTTGCGACTGGTTTGTAACCAGCAGGATAGGCGTACACCCCTACCTGAAGCACACAGTCTCTGACACAATCAATCCGCACTTCCTCATGGTGATTGTCCCCAGGCGGGATGATAGCCAGCCCCTGCCGACCATCAAGCGCGTCTCAAACACCTCGGTTCAGGTGGTCTGGCCTGGAAGAACCGATACTGTGGCCTTTGGTTCAGATGAGCCGTTGAAATAGGGATTAGGGATTAGGGGCTAGGGGGGTAAGGGTTAGATAATCACTTAGCGATTGATATGAGCCGCGTCAGCGGCGAAAAAGAATCTAGCCGTGGGTGGAGCGAGCGCCTCTGGCGCGAGCGAAACCCACGGGATAAGCAGTCTCTCCCAAATCCCTTTGCGCCGTGCCGCGAGGCGCAGCGGAGCGGCAAGGCGCAGAAAACAGCGAGCATTTTTAAACGGTGAGACATCACATAGTTAATGTAATATAACCCAAGGAGAAAACAATGTACAAATTCGCACTTTCTATACCCGATGGCTGGATTGAGTCGCAGAATTGGCGGGAAGCCTCTGCGCAGGCGAAGCTGAAGCGGGTAGAGTTTTCATGCAATGCGGCGGTCATGGGGGCGCGTGCCGTGCGCCTTGCGAATATGGCGGCCAGATTGCAGGATGCAGGCGTGCTGGAGATTGGCAGCGTACACATCCCCTTTGGTGGGGGCTGGAGCTTTGCCTCGCCTGACGCGGAACTGCGCAAGGAGGCTGTCGATAACACACTTATGTTCCTGAATGCCTGCAAGTGCCTGAATTGCAAAAACTACACTCTGCATACCTGCCTGGAGCCCGTGCGTCCAGAAGAGCGTGCCGCCAGCATGGTTGGTATCCGCAAGACCATTGAGGAACTATTGCCGACGGTGCAGGAGATGGGCATCTCTCTAAATCTGGAGGATTTGCCACGTACCTGCTTGGGCAACACACCCGAGGAGCTTGCGGAAATCATCGACGGCTTCCCGAAGGAGAACGTCGGTGTCTGCTTCGATGTCAATCACTTCTGCAATTGTGCAGAGCGCATCCCTAGTGCCATCGACATGTTTGCGGACCGCATCCGCACCTTCCACATTTCCGACTACGATGGGGAGGACGAGTGCCACTGGTACCCTGGCTATGGCGTCATTGACTGGGATGCGGTGATGAAGGCCGTGCGCCGTATCAAGCAGGATGTCCTGCTGATATTCGAGGTCTCGGGCTTCTTGAAGGTACAACCACGCCGCGAACTCCACTATGAGCATTTCTTCAAGGCGGCGGAACGCAATATCTTCTATCTGGAGAATGTCGCCGAGCTCAAGAAGCGCATCGACGAGGTTACGATTCTATAGCAAAACGCCTGGGGCGTCGAGACGCCCCAGGCGTTTTGCTATAGAACATTAAACAACGAATGAATCGGTATCATGGATCGGCCAAGTAGTTGTTTTTGCCAATATCGTGCAACCAGAGCCAATGTAGCGTGATGGGCCGTTCGAAACTGTTGGAATAGTATTTCCGGTCACCGCTATGGTCCCAATCAATAGAGCAGGCGTAATTTTCCAGAAACTCCGCGCCAGTTTCGGTGTCATGCAATTTGCATTTCCCGCGCCAAACCTCGTCACTATCATCCGAGGAATGTGCACCAAGGTAAACAGTTTCCAGGGAGACCACTTTGAAAACGCTGCGAATCTCTCCCAGTCGCTGGCTGAAGACGCTTAAGAAGTTTTCTTGAATGTAGTGTAAATGGAGATTTTTATCTTCATGCATAGAAAGCTGTATTTCATATATTCGTTGGGATTCTTCAGGCTTAAACTCAGCTAGTTTCTTTTGATATAATTCTTCGCCTTTTTCTCCCCAAAGTTCACGGTCAAAGGAAATTACCTCGGAAGCCGTTTTCCCTTTCCAGCAATCATAGAGTGATTTCCCTGGCTCAACTATGCCTTTTAAACTTATCATTCCTTTCTCAACCATTTCCACTAAGCAGTCAAAAGCGCATTTCCATTCGCGGTAACATGGACGTAGTGATTTAAAAAAAGCTAATCCCTCATCTGTATAAAAAAGATGATAATTATTCACATTCCCAGGATAAGTGGCTTTTGAATAATCCACCTTTTTAGAAGAACCGCCCTTTGCCACAGTGGTTCCATCTGTATTATTATCATTTCCACCGCAGAAGACCAAACACACCAGCAGGATGACCAGTACAGTTACGATGCCGCTCAAGGCTAGTTTGAATGAACGCTTCTTGACATCCACCTTGATGCCCTTTCCTGTAAGTTTTTCGTTAATGGCATCAAGCGGCAGTTTGTTGTAGAGCGCATCGGCTTTGCTGAGAATCCTGGTGACAAGTCCCATGGCACGTTCTTTGGTTTCAGAGGGTGAGGAGGTTGTTTTTTCTTCTGGCATGGTTGGTATCCTTTTTATCCGAATAACAACGGGGTGAATAGGGGTAGCAAGGCCGTCGCGGCCTTGTCAACACAACATGGAAACACGTCTGGGTTTCATGTAAAAATCGAAAACTTATGATTAACAACAAGTAAAGATGTAAACTTACTTTTTGACTATAGTCTTTGAGGAACAGCAAGCATCAGCTTCATGCTTTGCAATAAGGGCTTTAATCTGCTTGTTCATCTCATCTATTGCTTTTTGTCCGTTTTCTATAATTTGCTTCAATTCAGCAATGAATTCGGGCGGGACTTTTGTTTTATTATTGACTATGCTTTTGACTATTTCCCCAGGTTTTGTTGCCATGATAATCTTCTCCCAAAATGATTTAAACGGTGGTTGTGACTTTGATTGGATTTACTTCAATCAAACTTAATAATGTTAAAATATCATAAGTTTTTTTTTTTCAAGTGGTTATGTGAAAATGCTCAATTTTCCAATAAGCTTTGTACCCCGAGAGGGTTGATAAAGGACCTAAACGACCTAAACGGCCTAAACGGCCTAAACGACGCAAGTGGCGTATGGGCTAACAGCCGTCTTGCTTTTTCACGTGTAGTACCTGTGCACCTTGCGTCCTTTAGGTCTCTTTCGTCCTTTATGTCCCTTGAACATATAATTAAGGATTTGGAGGAGACTTTGGCCACTTAAACTACGCGTTTCTTATATCATTCGTTGGATTACACAAGACCCTGCATGGACGGCAGAAGGCGTTATTCTCTGCCGTCCATGCAGGGCTTGAAATACTAATGCCCAATAATATCGGGTTAGGTGTTTTGTCTAGCGCTGGATTCCACTCATTCGTTTATTTGCAGATCAAATCGCAAAGCTTCTCTCCCTCTATCTCATCTTGTATTACCCGAACGTTTTCATGTTTTGGCGCGAAAAGAAGGCCTGTCTTGGTGACGAGCAGTCTGCCGCCGTTTTCGACGAATTGTCTGAGCAAGGCGGCATTCTGCTCGTTGCCCAGGATGGCTTTGTAGGCATTAGAGGCTTTGTTGGGGCAGATGACGACGTCAACCTTCTCCAGAAGCTCCTTGTTGATGGCGGTGGCAAGCTGGAAGCTGATGTGCGCATCCGCGTCCAGGGCTAGGGCATTCTCCACCCAGAGCTTGGCTGGCAAGCCGTTTGAGAAGTAGGCGACGCGGATGGCGTCGGCGTCCTTTGGGGGAGTGATGGGGGTGAGTTTGCGCCCCGTGACGGCGTAGATGCTCCCGATGGCAATCGGATGGGTCTCTGGGAAGAATTCGGGATGGAAGCTGGTGGCGATGACCTTGCCCTTGCCGTATTCTCCGTAGAGCATGGCGGGTGCGCCGCCGAAGGTGATTGGTGTCTCTGGCATTTCATCGCGGTAGTAGCCGAGTTCCTCCGCCCAGCCCGTTCCAGGCTGTTCGCAGCGCTTGGAGATGGGGCCTCGGGAGTAGCGAACCTTGTAGCGTCCTGCGGGAACCTGTATCCGTTCTGCAGCCTTTTCGTTGAGCTCGACCATCAGGGTGGCGCGCAACCCGTTGCCGCCGAAGTACCATGTGTAAGGAAGCAATTTGATGCGCTCGTCGCGATTCAGTGCGCAGTGGAAGCCTGCGCACACACCGAAGTAGGAGCCGCCCGAGGCGACAAACTGCCGAACCGCCTCCGCTCCTTCCTCTTCCATGTCTTGGTATTGCAAGGCACTGGAACCGCCAGGAACCACGAGGAGCTCTTTGCCTGCCAGTTTTCCAGCCCGCAAGTCTGCACCGTCAAGAAGCGTTAGCTCCACCTGCGGAGAATGGGCAAGTATTTTCCCAAGAAGAAAGATGCCGCCTCCGCGGCTGCCGTTTCCGAGGAAATATCCCACCTTCATTGGGGCTTCTGTTTGTGGAAGTGTGCTGTCAGCTTCTGGTTGTTGGACAGTTGCTGATGATTTGCCCTGCAAGGGCATTTCTGTTTGGATTGGTTCCACGTGGCGGCAACCAGCAAACACCAGCAGGAAAAGCGCAAACAGCACCTGCAACATTTTTATGTGATTCATTGATTTTTGTGCGTTTGACAACGGATTGACTTGAGTTTCACTTTTCATTTTGTTGCCCTATATTAGAAATATAATAATGATTTTCCGATGACAGGCTGTATCACCAGCCCTATTATGGTGTGATTTTAGCGACCCAGATGGAGTTGTCGCTACCGAAACTCATGCAGCGGCGGAAGTCGTACGGATTGGGTGCAGTGGTTTGCATCCATTCGGCGGCGATGACGAAGGCCTCGTCCTGGTTTCGCTGGCAGCAACAGAAGTTTCCCAGGCGGGCACCACGCTCAGGAACGGCAATCTGTTCTGTAGAACGGATGACGCGGAGCGCGTCCATATCGACTTCGGCGAAGAAAAGTGGGGCACGGTGGCGGAATACGTGGTCGTTGTTTGCGCCTCTGCGCGTATAGACGAGATAGAGCCTGCCTTGCATGGTGAACCAGTGCTGCTGGGTGTTGTAGGTTCCCAACGGCGTGCCGTCATCGAAGAGCCATTCCCTGGGAGTGCCGTAGTGGAGCCCGTCGTCGGAGGTGGTGACGAAGGAGGTGGCGTCGTTGCGCAGGCACATAAAGTAGCGTCCATTGTGCGCGATGACGGATGGCTCGCCGAGGCCGCGCCCAGAAGCATATTCAAGGATGTTGCCGTATTCGAGAAGCTTCAGGCTGGCTCCATCAAAGGCGCAGTGCAGGACGAGTGAGCCAGAAAGGTCGGAACTCTGGACGGGGATGCCATCCTTGACGGCAGCGTAGGCGGGGATGAGCAGGGTGCCGTCAGGGAGTTCGATGGACTGGCCAGAGCCATTGCCGCACTTGAAGAAAGGCTCTGGCATTTTCAGAAAATCGAATGGCGTCCATTCGCCCGTTGCCTCGTCAAAGACACTCCATGCGGTAAAGCGCGGATGCGGAGTGCTGATTCTATTGTCGTTGCGGTAGCAGACAGTGTGTCCAAGCAGGAGGAACTTGCCAGTGGCATGGTGGTATAGTGGCGTTGCATCGCACATCGCAATTTCCATATCTCCCTCAAATATGCGCCTGGCAAGGGCAGGGCAGGGGGTGATTGGCGACCAGGGGGCATCAACGGAGGGGCGGGAGCACATTTCAAGTCCAGAGAAGATGTCGCTGCCTGACAGGCGCAGCTTCTGCGTCGTCATCAGCATGCGACCATCGGGCGCGATGCCTGCACGTGCGTGGACATAGCAGTAGCCTGTCGTACCGTCAAAACCAGTGGATATTCTTTCTTGTTTGATGTTCATGGTCATGTGTCAGTTTACAGGGGGAACTCGCGTTGGACGGTAGGGGTTGCGTAGATGGTCTGGCCGTTCTTCAGGGCCAGCCTCTCATGGTCAGCATGGGAGATGGCGGCGGTGATAGGTGAACCGTTGCAGACCAGGGCGACCTGTACCATCTGGCCAGCAGTGCGGATGGCGGTGACGGTCGCCTCAAGCCCGCCAGGTGTGGCGGAAAGTGTGATTTCGTGCGGGCGTACATAGAGTTTCTTACCATTAAACTCAAGGGTGTTCACAGTGCCGAGGAAGTCGCAGACGAAGAAGTTGGCAGGGTTGGCGTAGAGGTTGTCTGGCTCGCCCTCCTGCTCGATGTAGCCCTTGTTGATGATGACAATTCGGTCGGAGACGTCCATCGCCTCGTCCTGGTCATGGGTGACGAAGATGGTGGTGACGCCCAAGTCCTTGTGGCGTTCGCGCAGCCAGTGGCGCAGTTCGACGCGAACCTTGGCGTCCAGGGCGCCGAAAGGCTCGTCGAGTAGCAGTACTTGAGGTGATACCGCCAGCACGCGCGCCAATGCGACGCGCTGGCGCTGTCCGCCCGAGAGCTGGTCGGGGTAGCGCTTGGAAATCCAGTCAAGCTGTATCAGTTCCAGCAGGGAGTTGACCTTTTCGCGTATCTGCTCCTCGGTGGGGCGGATGGATTTGGGGCGTGCACGGAGGCCAAAGGCGATGTTCTCGAAGACGGAGAGATGGCGGAAAAGGGCGTAGTGCTGGAAGACAAAGCCGATTTTCCGTTCGCCAGGCCGCTGGGTGCGCAGGTCGATGCCGTCGCGCAGGACGGTGCCCGAATCGGGATGTTCCAGGCCTGCGATGATGCGCAGCAGAGTGGTCTTGCCACAACCAGATGGTCCCAGCAAGGCGACGAGCTGTCCAGTCTTGACCGAGAGACTTATGCCGTTCAGCACTTTTGTCCCTGAATACTCCTTGTGGACATCTATGACGTCAATGCTCATTGCTATCCCTCTTCTTCTTCAATTCTGCCACAATGCGGACGGTAAGCGTGATGACTCCCAATAGGGCCAGTAGGGTTGCGGCGGCGTTTGCGGCGGTCAGCTCGTAGTCGTTGAAAAGTGCCTCGATGTGAAGCGGAAGCGTGTTGGTTTTGCCGCGGATGTTGCCTGAGACAACCGCAACTGCACCGTATTCGCCGAGGGCGCGCGCCAGGCTGAGGATGATGGAGAACAGCAGCCCCCACTTGATTTCAGGCAGGGTGATCTTCAGGAAGATGCGCCACCAGCCTGCGCCGAGCAGCCGCGCCGCTTCCTCTTCTTGGCGGTATTGCCCCTCCATCAGCGGGAGCAGCTCGCGTGCGACAAAGGGTAGGGTCACGAAAATCGTGGCCAGAAGCAACCCAGGGAAGGCGAAAATCACCTGCACCCCATGTTCTTCGAGCCAGCCGCCAAGCGGCGCGTTCTTGCCGAGAAGCATAATGAACAGGAGACCGACGACCACGGGCGAAACGGAGAAGGGAAGGTCGAGTAGTGCCATGATGAATCGTCTGCAGGGGAGTTGCGTATGTGTCATGCCCCAGACAAGGAGGATGCCGAAAATGGCGTTCAGCGGTACGGCGATGGCAGCCAGCTTCAGCGACAGCAGCACAGCGACCTGCATGTCCGAGGAACGCAACAGCGTGAGATAGATGCTAGGCCCTTCGGAAAAGGCCTGCACGATGACGCTGGCGAAGGGAAGCACGACTATCACCAGCACCACGAGCACTGCAAAGGCAATCAGGCAGCTTTTGAGCCAAGGGGCATCGGCGGTGTTTGGGGAGAATGGCCTGACTTTCTTCATTGTGCCATCCTCCTCTGTAGCATGTTGATGAGCAGAAGCATGACGAAGGAGGCGAGAAGCATCACGAGCGAGAGGGCACCCGCCCCCGTGAAATCATAACTTTCCAGGCGGGAGACAATGAGCAGCGGGACGATTTCCGACACTTCAGGGATGTTGCCCGCGATGAAGACTACGGAGCCGTATTCGCCGACGCCGCGCGCGAACGCCATGGAGAAGCCTGTCAGCAGGGCAGGGCGCAGCGTCGGGAGGATGACGCGCCTGAATACATACCAGCGGGAAGCCCCTAGGCATGCGCCCGTCTCTTCTAGGCTGAAATCCATATTGGTGATGATGGGCTGCACGGTGCGCACGACAAATGGCAGTCCGACGAATAGCATGGCGACGAAGATGCCAGCTGGTGTATAGGCAATCTGCACGCCGATGCGTTCGAAGGCGGTTCCAAGCCACCCTTCGGGGCCGTAAAGTCCGCAGAGGGCGATGCCCGCGACAGCGGTTGGCAGGGAGAAGGGCATGTCGATAAGCGCATCAATCACCTTGCGTCCAGGGAAGGTGTATCTGGCGAGCACCCAGGCAAGCGGGAGACCGAGGAGAGTGTTGGCGAGGGCGGCGAGAAGCGATAGGCCAAAGCTAAGCTTGAAAGCGGAGATGACACGCACTGAATTAAGGGATTCCACGATGTCGTGGAATGGAACAGTCGCCATGCGAATCGCCAGCGCTGCCATCGGTACAAGTACGATGAGGCAGACGTAGGTGAGCCCTATGCCAAGAGTCAGATGTGGTGTTAAGCTATTGTCAGGAGATGACATAACTATTTTTTGGAGATTTGGTCGTAGAGTGCGCCTTCGGCAAAGTGGTCCTTGTAGGCCTTTTCCCAGCCGCCGAAGGTGCGGATGTCGATCATCTCCATTTGCTTGAACTTCTCCAAATACTCGGCGGGGACGAGTTCAGGCCTGGATGGGCGGTAGAAGTTCTTGGCGGCGATGGTCTGCCCTGTCTGCGAATAGAGGAAGTTCAGATACTCCTCCGCCGCTTTGCGGGTGCCTTTTTTATCGACGTTCTTATCGACGATGGAGACGGATGGTTCGGCAAGGATGCTGAGCGAAGGATAGACGATTTCAAAACCGCGTTTGGGATTTTCCTTCAGCGAGAGGAAGGCCTCGTTCTCCCACGCCAGTAGCACGTCGCCGATATTGCGTTTTGTGAAGGTGAGGGTGGCGCCCCTTGCGCCTGAATCCAGAACGGGGACGTGCTTGAAGAGCTGTCGAAGAAACTCCACTGCCGCCGTCTCGCCGCCGTGTCTTCGTCCCCATTCGTATGCGGCGAGGTAGTTCCAGCAGGCACCACCTGAGGTTTTCGGGTTGGGAGTGATGACTTTGACGTTGGGCTTCAGGAGGTCGTCCCAGTCTTTTATGCCCTTGGGGTTTCCCTGGCGGACCAGAAAAACGATGGTGGAGGTATAGGGGGAGTTGTGATTGGGGAGACGTCCCTCCCAGTCGGGCGGAATTAGCTTTGCATACTGCGCGATGGCATCGACATCGCGCCCCAGCGCGAGGGTGACCACGTCGGCGGCCAGCCCGTCGATGACGGCGCGTGCCTGCTTCCCAGAGCCGCCATGCGACTGGTCAACGTGAATCTTTCCATTGCCGATGGCGGCCCAATGCGCCTCGAATGCCTGGTTGAACTCCTTGTAGAGCTCGCGTGTCGGGTCATACGAGACGTTTAGAAGGTCACCTGCAAAAACGGCGACGCACAAAAGTAAAAACAAGGGAAATATGCGCATGTTGAAATCTGTAGATAAAAGGTTGTGTTTTGGCGAAATTCTTACCTTCTCTTTGTCCACTGCTAAAACACCTTTATTGGGGCCATAGTCCGTTTTCTTCCAGGAATTTTCTGATTCGGGGGCGACTTTCCTCATAGTATTTTCCGCGATAGAAAGCTCCGTGCTTCGCGCCTTCGTATAGTTCCAGTTCGCATTTGCCACCCAGTTTATCAACATCGGCAACGTATTTTTTTGCCTGTTCAGCGGACAAAATATGGTCCAACGTCCCCAAGACAATCAACTGCGGCGGCATTCCTTCGCGCAAATGATGTGCGGGCGAAAACCTCACACCGTCCTCCTTCAAACGCCTGTAGGCGGGCTGATAACCTTTTTCACCCGTGTCAAGCACAGGGCAAAGCAATACACATGCAGCTGGTTTGCATAATGGCTCCTGACCATCAAAACCAGGCAGTACAGCGATGCCAATGGAAAGATGGCCTCCAGCGGAACTGCCAAAGGTGATGATTTTAGCAGGATCGATGCCTAATTCGCCAGCATGTTCCGAAACATAGCGGAAGGCCGCCTTGGCATCGGAAAGTGCACGGAACAACGTGGGTGTCGTCAAATCCTTGTCCGCCAGACGGTAATTGACGGAAACCGCCGTGAACCCTGCATCCGCATAGTCCCTTCCCTGCAGGAAGTAGGCCTCGGCTGAGCCGCCACGCCAGCCGCCACCGTGAATCAGCATCATCAGGGGGCGTCTGTCCGTTGCCTTCCACCCTTTCGGTAAAAAGAGGTAGAGCTCCCTTTTCTCGCCGTCATTCGTTGTGAAATAGAGCGTCTTGTCAGGCCTGGCGTCGTTTTTTGCCGCCTTCACAGCCTTTTCCTCGGCCTTCAATGCCTCCTTCTCCACCGCATTCTCTGCTGCCAGGCTGCATAACGCTAGGCATAGAAACAAATGGTAAAATCTACTCATTGCCTTTTCCTTTTGTACAAATAATACGTACTAGCAAACTTATCGGAGAGCATCCAGAAAACCAAAGAATACAATTTACGAGGAGGATTACGCCTCGTCCTCATCAATGTCGTAGCTGATCTGGAAGGTGGAGGTGATGCGCTGCACCTCCTCGATGGTGGTGGCACCCTGGTTGACTTTTGCCCATCCATCCTGCCGTAGCACCTTCATGCCGCGTTCCATTGCGGCTTTGCGAAGGTCGCTGGTGCCCGCATGTGCGGCAACCAAATCCTGCAGTTCTTCGTCAAGCAGGAAGAATTCGTAGATGGCGACACGTCCACGGTAGCCAGACTGGTCGCATTCAAGGCATCCCGCCCCTTTCCAGGCCTTCACATCCTCTGGTTCCTCGCCCAGGGTGTCGGCCATTTCGGCGCGTACCCTGCGAGGAATCTCATCGTCCTCTACCTTGCAGTGCTTGCAGATGCGGCGTACCAGTCGCTGTGCCAGCACTGCCACCAGGGAGGCTGCCACGAGATAGGGTTCAATGCCCATGTTCACCAAGCGGTTGACGGCACCGACGGAATCGTTGGTATGGAGAGTCGAGAGCACAAGGTGTCCCGTGAGGGCGGACTGGATGGCGATGTCGGCAGTTTCGTTGTCGCGGATTTCGCCGACGAGGATGATGTCGGGGTCGTGTCGGAGGATGGAGCGCAGAGCGGCTGCGAAAGTCAGACCGATTTCTGCGTGCATCTGAATCTGCGTAGTGCCTGGCAGTTCGATTTCAACGGGGTTTTCAACGGTGATTATCTTGCGTTCTGGATTCCTGTCTCTCACGTATGCCAACGCGGCATAGAGGGTGGTGGTCTTACCAGAACCAGTGGGACCTGTGACCAAGACAATGCCATGTGGAAGGGATACCAGCTTAGTCAAAATGGCCATCTGGTATTTGCTGAGCCCCAGCTTTTCCATCTCCAGAAAGACGGAACTGCTTGCGAGCACGCGCAAGCATATTGTCTCGCCGAAGCGGGTGGGCATGATGGAGACACGTAGGTCTGTTGGTTCGTTGTTCAGAATCAGTCGGATACGACCATCATGAGGCAGGCGCTTTTCGGCGATGTTCAGGCGCGCCATGATTTTCAGTCGGGAGACGATGGCCTCGTGTAGATTGACCATTCCTGGTGGAACTGGGGTTTCGCGGAGCATGCCGTCGATACGGTAGCGAAGCCTGATTTTGTCGCGGAATGGCTCGATGTGGATATCGGTGGCGTGCTGTTTGATGGCCTCGGAGATGATTTCGTTGACCAATGGGATGATGGAGGCATCCTCTTCGCTTCCCGCAGGGATGTCCAGGTTTTGCTCTTCCTTGTCGTTGAAGGCATTGTCCTGGGTGTCCAACTGTGCATTCTTCCGTTCCTGGGTGATTTGGATGACCTTTCCCGCACCTAGGCCGTAGATTCTCTTCAAGGTATTGCTGACTTCATTCGGAGTGGCGATAACTGGGTCCAGGCGCAGGCCAAGAAGGAGGCGGAGGGTTTCCCTGTCGCGGATGGAGGGCGGAGTGGAAAAGGCCGCTTTCAAGGTGCCGCGTTCAAGCGAGATAGGAACGAATTGGTAGCGGAGTGCAACCTTTGGTGTGACCTTCTGAGTTGCCTCCTCGGCAATTTCTGTTTCACCAAGGATGACAAAGGGGATGCCCGTGGTCTGGCTCAAGGCACGATAGATGTGTTCCTGGGTGGAGTAACCCAGTTCCAGCAGGGCTTGGTGTGCGGGAATCTGCGAGCGGCGCATACGGCTACGGGCCTGTGCTGCCTGCTCTTCCGTGAGTTCCTTTTCCTTGATGAGGATTTCAATGATGTCGCCGCCTAGGGCGAAGCCTGGCGCTGTTCTGCTGATATCGGTCATTGTATGATAAATTCCTGTTTTTTTCCGCGTTTGACGACCACGTCCTTGTCTCCGAGAACGACGACCAGTTTGTCAGCGTCGAAGCTCTTGATTTGCAGGATGCCGTGAATCTTGGCACCTTCCTTGGCCGATTTTGCCTCTGTCTTTTTGCCTTGGCTGTCCAGTGCAGAGTAGAATGCTATCTGCTCTTCGGTTCCTTTGAGAAAGCCTCTGTACTGCACGGCGATTTTTCGTACATGCTTTGGCGGCTGCGGCTTTGCTGGCTGCTGTTTCTGGTCCTGCTTGGCATCTTGCTTGGGGGGCTTTTTATCCTCTTGTTTATTGTCCTTTGGCGGGTTCTTTGAAGGTTCTTGCTTTTGGGGTTGGGTGTTTTTATTCCCTTGTGGCTTCACATTCTGGTTGTTTTGAGGGGTCGGTTTGGGTGTCGGTTGGGGTGGTGTCGGAAGGGATATCTTGATATGGAAATTGAATGGATTGATGGAGGGGAGAAGATGAGCGGGTTCGATATAAGCCGTGTTGGTTGTATCGAAGAAACGATGTGGCGCCTTGGGTTTGACAGTATTCTGGGATGATCCCTCATCCTCTGTCAGCATGTTGTATGCGACGAAAGAGAGATAGGCGAGGAGGCCGATCATGACGACCGACATGAGGGTCCTTTCCCATTCCTCAGCAAGTCTTTTGAAAAGATGGTTGAAGTCCATGTTCCCCTCCCTGCATTAAATGCCTGCTGGTCGTTCGGAAACCGTCTTTTTCCCTGAGGTCGAATCCTTTTGAGGAGGCGCTTGAGGCAGGAAAAAAGATGAACAAACAACTTGGGCGACGATAGAATGGTAGTTGATGTTTCCTTCCTTGTCGGAGTTTGGCAGCTTGTTGCCATGGGGGGCTTGTGCAATAAGTTCCATATTGACCATTGGGAGGAAACGACCTTCTGTGAAAAGGGAATCGACAAAAGCGGAGAAATTGGGCATGCTTCCCGTCAATTCCAGCTGAATGGGGAACTCAAGCACGTATGCTGTGGAGTCATTGTCGTTGAGATAATAGGACTTCATAGGGAGGACCGTGATGGAGGAGGCTCTTCTGCCACGGCTTCCAGGCAAGGGCTTTGAGGTCACCCTCAGCTTATTATTGATGGCGCAGTCGATGATGGCCTGAGTGGTCCAGAGTTTCAGGAGCATCTGGTATTTGAAGGGCTCCGATGTGAGTTCGTTCATGCCGAACACAGAGGTATCGAGGATAATGTTTTTTCCTTGAAGGTAGGTTTCCAGTCGGTCGTATTGGTCCTTATACTCCGTTTGGGATGCTCGCTGGATGAAGTCGGGAATGGTTTCATATTCGTTCTCGATTTTCTCCTTGAACATGCTGGTGGCTTGGGCGATGATTTGGGCAGTTTCAACCTTGAGTCCCTTGTCCTTGTTGCCAAGCTGCTTGTTGAAGGCATTGAGGATGGCTTCCAGGCGTTCTGGGTCGTTGGGCCATTCGGATTTAATGAGCTTTGCCTCGATGCTTGCCTTTTCGTCTCTGGTTTCCGTGTATTCAATCCAACGAGGGCGCAGACGCAGGTAGGTGACGGCAATGGCTGCAATCGTCAAAAGAATGATGATTGCAAGGAGATTGCGGTGTCCTGCGGGCCATTTGGAGTTGTTCGACATAGACTATTTTTTGTTTTTCTTGTTGGGTTTGGGAGCAACCTTGGGGATGTCCACGAGTTTTCTGGACAAAGGAAGGATCAATTTGTATTCGGTGTATTCGCCGATGGCCGCCCGCTGTGGCTTGAGGAACTGGTTCCAGCCAAGTGAGGCATGGAGGCCGCGTCCCTGCCATTCTTCCACGATGGTATCCACCTTGTCTGAAATGAAGAGAGGATTCTCACGTAACTTGCTTTGGAGTCTGACGACGCCTGCGTAACGCTTATTGTTGGTGACGGGGGTGTAGCCGCCGATGATCATGCTTGACAGGAGCGGCATGGTCTGGATGTTGACTCGGTTTTTATCAACGACCTCGACTGGCTCTGTCTGAAGGGCGGCTGTGCCGAACATGTCGGTGGGTGCAGGACGCGTTTCTGGCTGGGGTTCCTCTTTGTTTTCTGATTTCACGTTGAGATAACTGAACTCATCAGCGAAGTAGAAGCACCATTCGCCTGGCTCCATCGCTTGTTGCACGATTTCGATGGTGTTTAGTAATACTTTGGAGCGTCCCCCCATCTCCACGAACGGGAGCAACATCCGTTGTTGATATTCAATCTGCTCTAGAGCACTGTCTAACTTTGGGACAAGCTGGTCGCATTTTCGGAGTTCATCCATGCCGTCGTTCAGCTCTTCCATTTGCTTGGTAAGCCAGTAGTCGGCGTAAATCATGGAAACGAAGAGTGTCAGGAAGAAGAAGCACACCGCCGTCTTCAGGTATTTGAGGCGGTCGAGTTTTTTGTGTCGCCAGCGGATGAACGTGGGGGCCAGGGAGATGGAATAGGCTGCGTCGCCGCTGGTCTGGAGAGCCAGGCCATATGCAGTGACAAAGGCGGGGTCAATGGCGGGAGTGCTGTCAATGGATTTTATGTCGGTTACCTCTGGGCCATAGACATCGACAGGGCAACCGTATGTGCGGCTCAAGTGCTTGTCAAGGCCGATGGTCTTGGCACCGCCTCCAGAAAGCCAGATGTGGGAGACCATCTGGTTGGCGAGGGCCTCGATTTCCCCTGCTCGCCAGTTTTCAATGGCGGTGCGGAGTTCCTGCTCCAGTTGTCTGGCCGCTAGGAGAAATGGGCTATCCTCGTCGTCCCAGTCGGGGACATAGCCTGGTTTTTTGGTTTCCGCATCCTCTTCCGAGCAGTTTTCCACCAGGGCAAGCACCTGTGTGAAACGCTTGGCTCCGAACATAAGACTGCCCGTATAGAGCACATTGCCATGGACCATAATGACAAGCGTGGAGTTTTCCGTTCCAATGTCAATGAGAAGCTGAAGCGTGTCATCAGTGCTTGCCTCTGGATGAAGATTGAGGAAGGCATTGGCCATCGCCAGGGCGTCCATCGTGAGTTCCTGTAACTCGAAGGGAACCTTTTCCGCCTTCTCAAGCATCTCGTTGGAAAGCATCTCGCGGCAGAAGCCGATGATGACGGGATTGGCAATGTCATATGCGGGTGTCATCGACTGGTAGTCGGAGAGGAAGCTGTCTTCCGAGAGGCCTGCCAGTTGCGTAGTCTCGTAGTTGACCATCTGCTCCATCGCCTCCTGCTTGACATTGGGGGCGAAGTCATTGACGATACGTGTTGTGCAGAGGTACTGCGGAAGCCCGAGAGTCAGTTTAGCCTTCTCGAGTTTCTTCTCCTTGAGCCACTTTCCAAGTCCAGTTTCGCTGTAGAGCTCCTGTTCGTCCAGGATGCCCTCTGCTAAGATGTTGAATACTTCAGTGCGGGCAATGGCAAGCTTTTTCCCCTTGCGTTCAAGCACAAGCAGCCTGGCGCAGGACTGGCCCACGTCAAGACCGACTGTTTTGTTTTGGCTTTTGAACTTCATGGGGGAATTGGGCTATTTTTCCTCGATGTCAACGTATTCGCCACGGTCGTTGATAACGGTGGCGGTTACGAAGATGAGGAGATTGGTGGGCATATAGGTGGTTTCCGAATGGCGGAAGAGCCAGCCGAGCAAGGGGATGTCCCCAAGGAAGGGAACCTGCTTGACGATTTTGGATTTGCTGTTTTCCAGCATTCCACCGAGAACAACCGTCTGGCCACTGGAGACTCCGACGGTTGTGATAAGGGATTTCTCGTATGTGCGCGGTAGTTTTATCTGGGTAAGCTCAGCGTTACCACTGCTGCTATTACTGTTACTGTCATTGTCGTCATCATCGTCTCCCGTGGTCATATAGGTTTCCCAACCTTTGAATTCGACGATTTCTGGTTTGAGGCCTAGGAGAATAGTTTTCCCATCGTTGCCGACATTGACATTGACATCGAAGGTGAGTCCGATGGGCAGTTCCGTTGGTGTGCCAGAAGGCACCAGAACTTGGCTGTCACCATTGTCGCCGCCATTTATGCTTTCGACATCGTATTCTTCAAAGTAGTAGAGTTTGTCACCTTTGCGGATACGCGCCTGTCTGTTGTTCATGACGGTGATTTTGGGGACGCTCAGCGTAACAGTCGAATTCTTTTTGTCCAAGGCCGAAACGAGGATGTCATAGACGCGGTTTTCGATGACACCGCTGAAGTTGACCAAACCAACACCACTTTCGGCACCTTGCGTAAGTGCACCGAGGGAAGTAAGAGACTTGATGGTCTTCAAGCCAGTATGAAGAGATGGCTCATGGTAGGGGATGGCGTTCATTTGGGAAAGTTCAATGCCGATGTCCTTGAGATCATCCTGTGCGACGGTGATGAATCGCGCCTCGATGGCGACCTGATAAGGGGGCTTGTCAAACTCCTTGATGATTTTTTCACAGAGACGGATATTCTCACGGGTGTCCTTGATGATGATAATGTTCCTGTCGCGGAAAATCTTGTAGGTGGAGCCTGCGGGGCTATCTGCAAGAACTGCAGCGAGTGCTTCGTCCAGCTCCGTGTCTTCTTTGTTTTCCACACCGCCTATGCCGCCGTTTTCCGCGCCTGGGGCGCCTGGGCCGCCAGTGGGGACCTTGGGTATGGCACCTTGGCGGAGGCGTATGATCTGGGTTTCAAGCAGTGGCCCGCTTTCTGCTGTGGATTTCGTCACCCAGATGAGGTTCTGGCCGAGGTGGAAGGCGACTCCCATGTTGCGGGAGATATAGGCGAAGATTTCGGTGAGGGGAACGTCTTCGACGGCGATGGAGAGGGTTTTCTCCTCCTGAAGGGCGTCGTCCGCGATGAGGTTGAGCTTGCAGGTTTCACGGAGGCCGACGACCAGTTCCGCGATCCCTGCGTTCTCGAAGGTGAGGGAGACGTTCTTGCGGAGAATCTCCTCCATGGGGCCTGCGGGTATCTCAGGGGGCGGGAGTTTTGCGTCAATGACGACGGTTTTCCCATAGGTTTCGGGGAGTGCGAGCTGGCTTTCCGTCTCATGCAGCATGGTAGCTTTGGTGGATGCCGTCTTCGCGGTGGTGTTGCCCAGTTTTCGCATGTTCTCGATGGTGTTTTCGAGCATGGCGATTTCCGTGTTGAAGAACTCAAGGTCGTCCTTGGCGAAATCTGCGCTTTTGAGGGGGACTAGATAGGCATCTGCCTTGTCAAGTTCACCATCCTCAATGTAGGTATGAATCTTGTCGAGGCGCGAGCGGACAATGGATATTCTCTCCCTGCGTTTGGCGGCCTCCTCAGCAGCCTGCTTTTCCGCAGGGGACATCTTGCTGACGCTATTGCAGCTGGAAGCGGCGATCAGTGTGAGAAGGCAGAACAGTGAAAGCCAGAACTGTTTTGTGGTTGTCATATCAATATCGGATGTGTTGTGAGTGTGCAGGACTGGTTTGTATTTACGAAAAACAATCTTATACTTTGTAACGTATGATTGATGCTGTTTATTGATATTGCCTGAGACAATTCTTCAAAAAGGGACGGGAGCGACGGGAGGGACGGGAGGGACCATGCTCTCCACGTCGCTCCCGTCCCTCCCGTCTCTTGTTCAGTTTGTTTGCCCCCTTGAAATGGTGACATACGCGCTATCCGACTGTGGGATGGCACCAGGTTTTTCGACGGTCACCTCCACCTGCTGGACACGGTTGTCTTCCAGGCAGATGGCTGCTATTTTTTCTGCGAGGGTTTCGATGAGGTGGAAATACCCGTCACAGGCAAGTTGCGTGAACCGCTTGGCCAGCTGGGCGTAGTTGATGGTATCCTCCAGGCGGTCGCTTTGGCCTGCGGTATGGCAGTCACAGCTGAGGCGTACGGTTACAATGACATCCTGTGGCTTAATGCGTTCTTCTGGATTGCAGCCGATGATGCACTTGATGCGTAGGCCGTTTATGGCTAAGATGTCGCTCATGGTGTTTGCTATTTGTCTGGATGTATTCTGTATTCTTTTGAGACGGCATAGTATGGATATTTGTCGGCGAGTTCGGGCGGAATGTCCACTGGTTTTGATCGCCAACGCCTGTACAGCCAGGTGTATTGTTCTGGGTAATTGCGTATGAGTTCCTCGTTGGCGGAAAGAATCGCCTGGGTGAGGCGCTGCGGGTCATCCGTATCGGGTAGTTGCACCTCCTTGACCAGAAACTTGAAGCGTCCGTCCGCCTGACGGACGCAGGCGCCCGAAAAGACTTGGAGACGGCAGCGCCTTGCAATGACGGCAGGAAGGGGACTGGTGGGAACGGGAAGTTCGAAGAAATCAACGAAGATACCGCCATGGCGTGGCGAGAGGTTCTGGTCTATCAGTATTCCCACGGACTCTTTTTCGCGTATGGCTCGCAGCATCCCCTTGGCGGCACCTTCGCGTGGGATGATCTTCAGTCCATTGATGGTTCGCGAACGCTCCAAGATGGAGTTCAAGGCGTTATACGGGAAAATCTCCGCCACGGCTGCGCATTTGTTCACATAATGAGGCGCACATTGGGCGACAAGCTCCCAGTTACCGAGGTGAGGAATGCATAGGATAAACTGCTGTGGAAGCGGGGAGGGCAGGTCAAACTCAGAAAGGAAGCGCTTTATGTTGACGGGATTCTTCAGGATACGGAGAAAATCAAGCCAGTTCCACACGGTGTGGAGCAGATTCTCGGAAACCATTCTCCCGATTTCCGTATCGTCCTTGTCGGGAAAGGCCGTATGGAGATTTGCTGCAATGAGTTTCTTTGAACGGAAGGCAAACCATCGCATCAGACAGGCAAGAAAGCCTGCCATACGGCGCGTCGCCTTGTCGCCAAGATTGCCGAGGAGAAAAAGCAAAATCGGCATTAGGATGGCCAAGACGGCGTTGGTGATGATATGCGATGGTTTGCGATGGGACATGCTTTAGCCGATGTAAATGCTGTCTCCTGGTTTGATGGTTGGAATGAGCGACGTGTTTGCGCGTACATCCTCGGCAGAGCCGAAGATAGCTGGGGAGAGTTCCACGACAGCGTCCAGACTGCCATCCGCCTTGCGAGGGAAGGGGAGGCCAGCTTCTTCAATCCAGTGTGCGGCGCGCGCATTCATGGCGGCACGGCATGAGGCGGGAGAATCCTGCCCGTCAGGGTTCTTGACAGGTGCAAACTCCTCCTCGCGATTGCCCTCCAGGATCAGCGGGGCATTCGCTAACGGGAGTGCGTCAAAGAGGAAGAACTCCAGTTTCAGGGCATTGGGAGTTTCGGGTTTTACGCTCTTTCCTTCATGATCGACAAAAGGCACTTTCTTGATGGCGCGGTGAGGCTGCAAGTTCAGCCTGCCGTTGGTGATTCGTTCGATGAATTCTCTGCTCAGGATATGGATGGCGGGACTACCCGCGCGGAAGGAGAGCTGTCCGTCTGCGTCTGTCCTGTAGAGAAGTGAATCAGGCATATCGCTGTATTCAATGATAGTGAGTTTGCCGTCGAGCAAACAGAAGTGCCCTAATTTTTCCTTTGCGTCGCGCTTGATAAGGGCGCGGCTGCTCATGTCGGAGCCTGTGATGGTATGCAGCCCCAGGAAAAGCGGATCGAACTGGCGGATAAGCGGGTTATCGACTTGCCAGTAGGAGAGGGTGGTGACGCCCTTTCTGCGCATGTCCTCCAGCGCACCCGAATCCCGCAGGGCTTGGAAGCTGCCCCCGTGTCCGTTTGGGCTGAGTGCCAGGGTGCTTTTCGTTTCAAGAAGCGCCTTGCCTGTCTTCAGGTCGAATGCGGGGAGCATGGCCTGAGAGAAGAAAACGACTTGCTCGGCGGAAAGGCCGAAGAAGTTGTTTTCCTGAAAAAAGGCTCGTGTGGCGTCGTCATTGATGACGCTTGTCATGATGTACCAGGTGATGGGGTGCCCGTATGTTTTCTGCGTGCGCAGGATGCCTTCTGCGAAGAGCTGGAAGAGGGATTTGTTCTGAATGGGGGAGATGCGGTAGGTGCCTTTGGGACCGTCGTAGCCAAGGCGGGTACCCTGTCCACCTGCGACTGTGAAGGCGGAGACCTTTCCGTGCTTAAGCAGCTGAATACCAGCCTCGATGGCGCGTGCATAGAGTGCTTTATTCGCCTCTTCAGGGCGCTCTGTCATATAGGGTGCGGGGATGACGGCGTTCTTTTCCTCGTCGGAGAGCTCCTTTCCTGCTTCCTTTGTCCATTGGCAGACGTTTTTCCAGTCGATGGACTGGATTTGGGTGGCTAGTTTGGTCTGCTCTGATTCAGTCAAATTGTTCCAGAATCGGAGCAATTGTTCCTGCCCGACGGGAACAAGAAGCTCCAATAGCCCGTTTTTATCAATTTTCGACATGGCTCTGCTTCTTTTTGTGGGTTGATGGTTTATATTAGAGGCAATTTCAAAACTATCATCGCAATGCGCGTCAACATGAACACATTGGCGTTGGCAACGCCTCTCCCCGCACGAAAGTGCGGCTTCGAACCGTTGCCTTAGCCACTGCGCCCATCTTTTAGCGCAGACGCGCTAGTTTTGAAATTACCTCATTGAACAAAATATACCTTAACATAGCAAATGTTTTTGAAAAATAAAGTGGAAAAGCAAGTTTTTTTGAGCAAAGGAATGAAAAAATGAGAGAGGAAGAGTACAAGGCGGAATTGAACAGCATTGCGGAGGCGGTCTATGACCGCATCAAGAGAGCGTTGCAGTCGGATGGATTTGTGACGGAACCGCATCTGCGCGAAGTCGGCGGTTCCTATCTGGAGCATCGCGGAAAGTGTCTGAGACCCGCCTTGCTGACCTTCTGTAGCAGGGCCGTCGCCGAATCCGAATGTGATTCTCTTCCAGCGGCTGCCGCCGTGGAGATGTTCCACACGGGGACACTTATGCATGACGACGTCATTGACCATGATGATTTCAGGCGGGGGCGTCCGACGGCACACGTTAGGGGCAGGCTTTTGGCGGAAAAGGAGTTGCCTGCGGAGGTTGATGCGGCGGAATATGGTTCTGTTTTGGCCATTTTGGGCGGGGACTATGTTTTCGGTGCTGCCCTGGATATGCTTCTTCGGACACAATGTGCGCCAGAGGTCTTGCGATCCATCTCCCGCCGCATGGCGGGTAAGTTGAATGCCGAGCTTTTGTCGGGCGAACAATTGGATGTTCGCTTGAGCCTGACGCCGTGGAGTGCCGTCACGGAGGAGACGATTATGCAGATGATGCGCGGCAAAACAGGTGCGCTGCTTGCTTATTGCGCAGAGACTGGCGTTGCCATTGGCGAAGGGAGGCCACCAGAGGAGAGTTCGATTGCAGGAAAAATGTCGGATTTTGCCCATCTGTGCGGGCTGGCCTTCCAGATGAAGGACGACCTTCTGGGGATATTTGGTGACGAGAGCAAGTTCGGCAAGCCCATTGGTTCAGATATTCGCGAGGGAAAGCGGACGGTTTTGATGTTGCGTGCCCTTCAGAACGCCTCTAATGCAGATACCAAGAGCCTGTTGGCGGTGCTCGGCAAAAAAGAGGCCAATCAGGAGGAGATTGAGAATGCACGCGCGATTGTCACCAGGACTGGCGCCGAAAAGGCTGTTGCCGACCTTTCCGAAGCATACGTGAACCAGGCACTTGCGATTCTGGAGAAGAACCTTCCCGCAGGCAACCCGAAGGCTTACCTGCGCCAGTGGGCACTCTCCATGGTAGCCAGAAGTGTTTGACGCATGGTGCAGTGTCGCGTAAAAGCTCGTCAGATATACGATACCAGATACACGATTCCACACAATAACAATAGCAAAAACACTTTTATCCATAGAAAAAAACTAAAAAAGCACTAACTGTATTTGTATTCTAGTTAAAAGCGTTTACATTGTTGGACATTGACTTTTTGTGATTTCAAAATCAACCTTTTACAAAAAAAGAGGATTTCCGATGAAGTCGAAACGTGTGTTTAGCTTCCTGACGGCGGTTTCTTTGCTGGTCGGCGGGGCTTTGTTTGCCCAGAATGATGAGTTGTATCCATTGGAGGATGAGTCATGGGCGTTTTTATTGTTGCATAATGATCCTGGACAAGGTCAAGGCTCAAGTCCAGACGAAGACCTTGGCATGAAGGGAGCTGTCGCATTCCAGGGTACCCTGTCAGCCACGGCCATGAGTTCCATCAACGCTGGACAGAAGGCCCTGCTGAGGAAGTTGGATGACAGGGCTGAAGAACGTGCCGCCTCAGATGGCGCAGCTGCTTCGACGAACGGCATAAGCACTTGGATTTCCCCGTACTACCGCCACACTCACCGCAGCGGTATGGAAGAAAAAGGCGGCGTTTCCAAGGAGGATTCCGGCGGCTCGGGGTTCGGTCTTGATCTCCCCTTCCGCAACCTTGTGATCGGCGGCGCCTTTGATGCAGGTTACACCCGCTCGACATATACCTATGGCGAAGCCACCACTAAGAACGACAGCGAATACTTCGGCCTCACGATGTATGCGGACTGGGCTGAGGACAAGCTCCGCGTCTATGGCGGTCTCGGTTTCTCATTGGATTCGCACGACTTCACATTTGAACAAAAAAACCACGATTTCGGGTTCAGGTACAAGAAGAGCACCGACAGCAATACCTACGCCCTGACCTGGGCCGTCATCGGTGAGTACAAAGTCTATGACAAGGCCGTTTACGTGACTCCCTACGCGGGTGTCCGCCATGCGTTTATCGACACCGAGGCCTACAAGATTGGCATGGTTAGCTTTGATTCCGATCCGCAGTATATCTTCCGCTTCCCGATCGGCGTGAAGGTTGGTCACCTCTTCAATTGCTCTGGCTTTACACTGCGCCCTCAGGCTAACCTCAGCATTGAGCCTGTTCTTGGCGACACCAAGGTTAGCACGAAGATCCATTCGCGTGCAATCGGCACGAGCGAGACCTCCAAGGCCCGCATGACTGATGGTTTCTACTATGACGCCTCCGTCGGCGTTACGGCTGGCTTCTACGGCATTGCCCTTACGCTTGCCTACGACTTCCACGGGTCGGAGCACGAGACCGAGCACGGTGTTTCTCTCACCTATAACTGGCGCTTCTAAATGATATGGCAAATGAGGGCTGCATCAAAGGCAGTTTCCTAGGCTTGAAACAGGATCCACGTCTTCTCATATACAACAAGTCATTGCCTTAATAGATAATTCAAGGAGGTTGGAAAAATGAAAAGAATCGCCAGTTTTCTGAGTTGTTTTCTCTTGTGTGGTGGCCTATATGCGCAGGTTGGCACCACGACTACCACGACGACGAAGACGGTCGTGACGGAGACGACTGTGACGACGAAGGTCAACAAGCCCTTTATGAAGGTAGCTGTACTGGACTTCGGGACAGCCGACACCATCGGCCTGAAGCTTTTGGCACATCTTCCCACCGCGAAGACGGACAACAATGAGGCTTTGACCACCGAGGATAGAAGTTCCGTTAACAGCGTCATGCAGGGCTTTGTCAAGTTGATGGAGGTTGCCACCAACAACAAGGTCAGGGACGAGAAGTGGAGTGAGGAGCACAGCCTTTTCAATGAGACGTTGAAGGGGAAGGCTCGCCCTTCCATCTTGGGAGCGGACTACCTCTCCGCCTACTTAGGGCGTCACAACGATGTCTTTGGAGTCCTTGACACGATGATTGTCAAGAAGGCCATGCTGAAGCTTCAGCAGGATTCCGATTTTCCAAAAGATTTTATGAAGAAGCTGGCGGCGGAGACGGGTGCGACACACTTGATTTTCGGCACGGTTTCCGATATACGCTCTAAGGAAAACTCCTTCAAAGGCTATGGAATTGAGACGAAAACAACGCTTTGCCAGTTGGATGTCATCATCAAAGTTGTTGACCTGAACGCGCAATATTCTGTCTTCAGCAACGTCTATACGGGAAGCTACAAGGAGCAGCGTCCCATCAGTGTCGAGCAGTTTGACAACAACATCTACCAGAACCTGATGACAGGAGCTTTAGAGCAGGCGGCTGAGGAGCTATATGAGCTTTGCAGGCCCGACAATCCAGATGGTCTCTTCAAGCAGAAGACCATCGCCGAGTAAGTGAATCGAACATAGAAGGAGAATAATGGCTATGAAGAAGAAAATGGTTGTTTTGCTGTTTGTCGGCCTTCTGATGGCGGGAATCTGCTCGGCGGCGGACAAGCTGGCCATCGCCGAGCCCGTTGTCCGCGCTGGCATGGAGAAGGATGAAGGGCTGATGCTCTGGGGCATTTTGGAGGACGAAGTTGCCGCCAAGGCCCAGGGCAAGTATGAGCTTATCAGCCGTGCAGCCTTGCAGCAGATGATGACGGAAATCGGTCTTACCACGAGTTCTGATCTGGTGAACCTCAACTCTACGCAGAAGGCCAAGCTCGGCCATTTGGAGACGGTCAAATACCTGCTGATTTCGGAAATCGGCAAGTTCGGTACAAAGGTCAACTGCACGATGCGCATCATGGATGCCTCAACGGGCGTGATTGACCCTGCCCGTACTGTGAATCTCCGTTGCAAGGATCTGGATGAGCTGGGTGACCAGATTGAGTGGGCAGTTGGCAAACTGCTCTCTGATCAGAAGGCTCTGGAACGCTCCGCCTTGCTGAAGCCCATGGTGACCGCCTCGAATCCGCCAGCCTATCTTTCGACGGAGTTTGCGACTATTTTTGAGAGTTGCCTGCTTTCCAGCGGAATTCCTCTGCAGAATTTGAGTTCCGTTGATAAGATTCTTGCGCAGAATGGCCTGAATGCACTGAACGAAGTTGAACCGAAGCAGTATGTCCAGATAGGCCGTCTGTTGGAGGTCAAGAATCTCCTGCGTGCCACGATAGATCGTTTTGAAATCATTGCGACTCCGTTCTTCATTGAGGAGACTGGTGCGAAGGGCACCATCTACACGGGGGCAATGTCTGGTAATCTCCGTGTCATCAATACGGCAGATGGCGAGACACTGGTAGTCCAGCCTTTTGATGCAAGGATTGACTTCCGTCAGCTTCCATTTGCCATGACCCAGACCTGGATGCCTGAAGACTATGGCAAATACATGATTCGTGCCTCGCTTTCGGAGCAGATTCTTCCAGAACTCTTCCAGAAGCTGGCGGAAAAACAGAAAAAACAGTAGAAAATCCAGGAAGGCGCGAAAAGGCCTGTGTCGCAGTTTCCCGATTGTGATGGAGGTCCTAAGCCCGCATCTTTTTTGTTGCTGTGACTATGCGTTTAGCAGTCATTCAAGTATTTTTGTCAATCCTGTTGCTATTTTTGGCGGGATGTTCTTCTATAGTGACCTCTTCGGCGCAAAAGCGTCCAATGATTGAACAGTTTTTGGCGGGCAATGCAGGAGGGGCCTTGGAGTTTGCCGAGAAGAAACATGTCAGCACTTCGGGCACAGGCGATGAATTGGTCTGGCTGTTGGAATGTGGCAGTCTTCAATTCTATCTGGGAGATTATGGGGCGGCATTGGATTCATTCCGCTTATGTGAATCACTTATAGAAGAATATGACGAGCGTGCCCTGATAAGTCTGACAGACACGGGCACTGAGACGCTGGCGGTCTTCTCCAATGAGAATGCCCTTCCATATCGGGGCTGGTGCCGTGATCGCGTCGCACTGGGCATTTTCAAGTCTCTGGCTTACCTGGGTGTCGGTAAGGAGGAGGCGTTCCGTGCCCAGGTCAAAAGGTTGCGCCAAGAGCATCAGAAAATCCAGGAGGATTACCAGAAATTCTTTGACAAGGAGCAGGAACGCCTTGAGGAGGAGAAGAAGAAAAACCGCGAGGCTGCAAACAAGGCCGCGGGTACGGAGTACCTGAACGACCCAAGAAATGCGGCGTATGCCTCCAGTATTTCCGAGACGCAGGAAGTCGCCCATCGTGGCTATGGAAACTTCCTGAATCCCGTTTCTATTTTTCTGTCGGGGCTGGCATTGATTCGTGATGGTGCCTGGGACAATGCCAGAATCGAATTTGAACGGCTATATAAGGCGCTGCCTAATAACCAGTATGCCAAACAGTACTATGCGACGGCCCTGCGTCGTGCAGGACGTCCTTTCCCTGCTGCCCTTTTGGACGTGCAACCTTTCACGTTTCCTTTGGAAAGGGACTGTGTCTTTGTCCTTTTTGCGCATGACATGTCCGCATCCTTTGACGAAGTGGCCGTTTATTTCCCACTGATGATCGCGTGGCCGATTTGCGTCTATCATCCCGCTACGATGCCGAGCCTGATTGTTCAAGCGGGTGGTGGAAGCTACCCAGCCTTGCCGTTAGCGGACATGGATGGCATTTTAGCTCAGGAATTCAACATGCGTATGCCGGCGCGTATCGTCCGAACCTTAACCTATGCTCTCATCAAGGAGGCTGCCTATATTGCAACGATGGAATCCATGAACCGCTCAATGAATGATTCGGGCTCCAAAGGGGCAACGATGCTTGCGACGGCTCTTGCATACAAGACCTACCAAGCGATGTTCAACACCGCCGACACGCGTGGCTGGTTCATTCTTCCGAAGGAGTTTTGCGTGGCACAGTTGCCAATGCCTCAAGACCGTTCCCTTACCTTCTCTGGCCTTCCAGCATCTGCCACGATTCAGATTCCTGAAGGATGCGGCTCTGCGATTGTCTATGTCAATGCCATGACTCCCGCAAACATCCAATACCACGTTTTTCCATTGAAATAGCGAATTGATTAACCATAACGGGGCAGTCCCTGCCTCAAACCAAAAGGAACATGACCATGAAGAAAAATCTGCTTAATTGTCTTCTAGCTTCGGTCTTTCTGCTTGCTGGATGTGCCACGACGACTCTCTACGACCCAGAGGTCTCCAACACGGGGATTCGAAACACCCACACCGTCTCCGCTGAGGAACTGAAGAATATCGCCTACGAGGCGATTGACAATGCGATGACGAGTCCGCGCTTCCAGGAGTTCCTGGCCAAGTACAAGGCCGAGATGCAGAACGAGGCGGCGCGTCCCGTTTTGAAGCTCACGCAGGCCATCAACGAGACCGACGACCCCGATTTGAACCTCGGGCAGTTGACGGATCTTTTGAATGACGCCCTGCTCAACAGGGGCATCGTTGATGTGACAATGGCGGAAGGCACTGAGTTGGCTGCCTCCATTGGCGGATCCAGAAACGTTGCATATGACCCGAATTTCAATCAGGCAACCGTCGCGAAGCAGGGCACGCTGATTGCAGCGCGTCTGGTGATGCGTCCAAAAGTCATCTCCAACATCACACGCGATGGCTCCACGAAAAATGTCGTCCGCACCTTCAAGGTCGAGATGGCGGACATCAACACAGGCATGGTCATCTGGAGTTTCACAAGGCAGATGGGGTTCGTAAAGTCCCGTGGCGTTTTTGGAAAATAGAGGTGTTCAGGCTGCTCGGCCTGGTTATCACAAACACAAAACCTGGTTGTGATTCATATGAGTAATCCATAGGAGTTTAAAGGGAAAGCAAGCATGAAAAACATTATTCCTTTGATAGTAGCCGTTGTTTTGGGGCTCGTGGCAGTCTTTGCCGTGAGCCGCACCATTGCAGGAAAGGATGACACTAGGGAACAGAAGGTTGAGGTCGTCATGGCCTCCCGTATGCTGGATGAGGGCGATACCGTCTCCGAAGGTGTTATCTATTCAGTCTCCGTTGCTGTTTCATCGCTCCCCAAGCAGCATGTCAAATGGAACAACCGCAACATGATCATCGGTCAGAAGCTGGTTCATTCCGTGGCTAAGGGCGACTACATCCTGCTTTCCGACGTGGGTGGCGTCACCCTGAGCAAGGGCAACATCATTGGTGACGGCGAGTGGGGTGTCCCCGTGCATTTCTCGGACAGCACTCTCGTGAAGATGCTCCAGCCTGGAGACGAGATTGCCATTATCGGCACCTACAAGTTGCAGGAGGCCGTCAAGAAAGGCAAGGACGTCGATGCAGGCACAGATGTCATCCAACGCACTGTCACCACTGTGATTTTCCCACGGGTGCGCATTCTTGAACTAACAAGTGGCGGTGTTCTTCTGTCGCTTCCTCCTCAGCAGGCGTTGGCCCTGACGGCCATCCAGCAGCAGGCTGAACTTTTCCCGCTACTGCGAAAGACAAACGACACCAAGGCGATGAACCGCAAGGACGGCGGCATCTACGAGAGCCGCACCTTGACCGAGCTTGCAGAAGGGCTTAACCACATTGAGATTCCAGCAGTTCCATCAGAAATAAAAGAATAGTCAAACACAAAAAGGAAAAGGGGTTCAAAGATGAAAACTAGAAACGTCTTTATTTGCCTTCTGTTGAGTGTCCTGGCCGTTTTTGCGGCTGAAACGGAGAAGTTCAGTCTGACGGTTGGCGCCGTCAAGGTTATTGATTTGCCGTTTGCATTGGAATCCTATAGGCTCAGCTCCAAGGACAAGGTCACTGTCGAAGAGGTCAACAAGCAGCAGCTGCGCGTCATCGGCGTCAAGCTGGGCGAATGCAATCTGACTGTGTCAGGGGCTGGCGTCAGCATTGACTACAGTATTTCCGTCAAGGGCAACATCAACAACATTTTGAAGCGACTTCGCACGGACTTGGAGACGCTCCCTGAGCTGGACATCTCCGTGAACCAGGACTACATCGTCATCAAGGGCACGGTGAGCAACCCGACCAACTGGAATCTCCTGAAGAAGGTGCTTCCTCTTTACGGCGAGACCGTCCACAGCTTCGCTGTCTTCCGCCCGACCCCCGAGACGATGCTCAACCTCAAGAAGATGCTTGTCGAGCAGGGCGGCTTCGAGTTTGTCCAAGAGGGGCAGCAGCCCCAGCTTGGCCAGCTTGACATGAAGATCACCCCCGATGCGGTCATCATCAGCGGCGAGCTTTGCAGCCAGGAATCCATCGCCAGGGTCAAGCAGATCCTTAGCACTCAGACCTGGCTGGACTTGAGCGACACCAATCCCACCCCCGACAGCGGCAAGATTCGCGGTATCGTCAACCTGAGCGTTGTTCAGACCCTGCTGGACGTCGAAGTCGTCTATGTGGCCGTGAACGAATCCGACGCCGACTCCTTCGGTG
Organism: Victivallales bacterium; assembly: GCA_017535315.1. Taxonomy (GTDB): domain Bacteria; phylum Verrucomicrobiota; class Lentisphaeria; order Oligosphaerales; family Oligosphaeraceae; genus RGIG3456. Next base: position 34,701 of record JAFXUD010000009.1, read on the forward strand.
CTGGTGCCCCTGATTTCTCCCTGAACATCCGCTATCTCTATGACGCCGTGATGGGCAAGGCCGCCACGAACAACCTGACCTTCGGCGCAGGCATGGCCCCCACGGTCAAGTTCCTCGCCAGCAACGGCATCACCCGCGCCTACAGCGCTGGTCACATTACCTTTGCCAACCACGACGAAAAGGGCGGCTCGCTCCACACAGGTGGAACAGTCTCCATCAAGGTCTCTGGCTCCGACAACGGCAGCCTGCAGGACATCAACTATGGTCTGACCATGAAAGTCAAGGGCGGCCTGATTTCCCCCAACAGGGTCAAGCTGGACCTCGACCTGAGCAACACGGGTGCCATCAATGCGGGCGGTGACATGTTTGACCGCACCACCGATTCAACCCAGCAGGTTGTGTACTGCGACCTGGACAAGACCTTGGTCCTGGCTGGCAGCAAGAAGATCTCCCAGGGCATCAGCAACTCTGGTCTTCCCATTCTTCGCAACACGCCAGTTCTGAAGTGGTTTGTCTCGACGGACGCTGGTTCCAAAAATGACTCCCGCCTCGTGGTTCTCGTCTGCCCGCGTATTGCAGGACAGAGCACTGACGTTGAGATTGAAGTTCCGTTGGAAGCCGAAAGCAAGGATGTTTACAAGACTGGCACTGGTGATCTCAAGGAGAAGAAAGAGAAAGAAGACGCTGACAAGCCGTGGTATAAGCGCTGGTTTGGCAAATAAGTCTGTCCAGTGACGCAACCCCTAGCTTGCGTCTATGGTAATTTCCAACGGATAAATTCAGGGAGAAACACAGGTGTTGAATATCGTCATTGAGGATGAAAATGGTGGCCAGGTAGGAGTTCAGGAGATTCCTGACGGCGATGTTTCGTTGTCCATAGGCCGCCATTCGGATTGTGACGTCCAATTGGCTGGCGGTGGCGTCTCCCGCCACCATGCTCGTCTTCACGTGATGGGCGGTACGGTGTTTGTGGAGGACACGCAGAGCTCCGCAGGCACCTTCCTGAATGACACGCAGGTGATGGAGATAACGGAGGTTCCAATTGGCTCCGTCATCACCGTCGGCACTTATCGTCTGCTCATAACCGACGGCGATGCGCCTGCGCCAGCTCCCACACCTGCCGCGCAGGCTGCTCCCGAACCTGCACCAGCTCCCGTCGTGGAGGCGGCTCCGCCGCCCGAAGTGAACAATTTCCTGGACGAGTTCAAAAACGCCTCCGTCCTCTGCGAGCCTGAAATCATGGCCTTGAAGCGTTCCATTCACGAGGATGTACTGGACAAGCTGAACCTTTCCGAGGACGCCTTGAAGGATACTAAGAACGATGAGATGCTGGACAAGGTTGGGCGCGCCCTCGACCAGGTGCTCCGTGAACGCCGCCACGAGCTTCCCCATGCCATCCCGCTGGACCTCTTCCGACAGGCACTCATGGACGAGCTTGTTGGTTTCGGCCCCATCTCCCCGCTCTTGCGCTCGCCGAGAATCTCTGAAATCATGATTAACGGACCTGATGTGGTCTTTGTGGAAAGCAAGGGCAAGCTCTTTGAGAGCGGCGTCCGCTTCTTCAATGAGCAGCATCTCATGTCCATCATCCAGAGGATTGTGGAGCCTTTGGGACGCCACGTCGATGACGCATCCCCTATGGTCGATGCCCGTTTGCCCGACGGTTCCCGTGTGAATGCCATCATTCCGCCCCTGGCTTTGAGAGGTGCCTCCGTCACCATCCGTAAGTTCGCGGACAAGAAGCTGACCACGGACGATCTCATCAAATTCGGAAGCATGACCCAGGACATGGCACTCTTTCTGGAGGAGGCCGTAAAGTCCCGCCAGAACATCCTGGTCTCTGGAGGAACAGGCTCTGGTAAGACCACTCTTTTGAACGTCCTATCGCAGTTCATCCCGCAGGGCGAGCGAGTGGTGACCGTGGAGGATTCGGCGGAATTGAAGCTCTCCCACCGCAACCTGGTTGCCCTGGAAGCGCGCCCCGCCAACATCGAAGGCAAGGGCCGCATCACCATCCGCGACCTGGTGGTGAACACCCTGCGTATGCGCCCTGACCGCATCATCGTCGGTGAGTGCCGTGGCGCGGAGGCGCTGGACATGCTCCAGGCCATGAACACGGGCCATGACGGTTCCCTCACGACCGCACACGCCAACAACCCGCGCGACGCCATCACTCGTCTGGAGAACATGGTGATGATGGCGGGCTTCGAGTTGCCTTCCAAGGCCATCCGCGAGCAGATAGCCTCCGCGTTGGATTTGATTGTCCAGCAGACTCGTCTGCCCGACGGCTCCAGAAAGATTGTCCAGATTTCTGAAGTGACGGGCCGCGAAGGCGACGTGGTGCTTCTGCAGGACATCTTCGTTTTCGAGCAGGAAGGGATGGACAAGGACGGCAAGGTGGTCGGTCACCACACCGCGACAGGCAACATCCCGTACTTCGTGGATGAGTTGCGTAAGACGGGCCGCCTGAAGCTGGATATGTCCGTATTTGTCCCCAAAAACTAGTGGAGGTTGATTTTGATTAAGGACTTGCTATCAAATGCATGGTTCGACTACATCGTCGTCTTTGCGGCGGTGGCGTTGAGCATCTATCTGCTTGTCTCCACGATATACAAGATTTCTTTGGAGCGGTTGGAGAACAAACGCGGCCAGTACGAGGAATTGAAGTACTTCGTGACGTTGCCGCGCCTGCTGTCGTACCGTTTTTCTGGCTTTTTCATCATGGGCATTTCGCTTGTGGTCATCCTGCTGGTTTGCGGCGTGGTGAACCCCTTCATCTACATCCCCGTGGGCATCGCCGCCGCCGTGCTGGGCTGGATGGCTCCGTTGGTTTACTACCGCTGGAAACAGACGCAGAGGAAGGAGCTCTTCGAGGCAAAGCTGCTTGATTTCACCATGGGGTTGGCCAGCGGCATGCGTTCTGGTCTGGCTCTTCCGCAGGCTTTGGAGGCCACCTCCAAGCGTATCGGAGACCCGATGCAGGAAGAGCTCCAGACAGTCCTCCGCGAATACCGTTTCGGCATGGAGCTGGCGGACGCATTGCAGAGGCTGAACGAGCGCATGCCCAGCGAGGACATGAACCTGCTGGTCACCACCATCAAACTGACCACCAAGACGGGCGGCAGTCTCGTCGAGGTCATGGACAAGATGGTCGAGATGATCCGCGGACGCCGCGAATTCCAGGAGCGCTTGAAGAACATGACCGCCCAGGGCAAGTTCGAGGCCATTGCGATGTCACTGGCCCCCGTCGCGGCTTTCATCCTGCTCTACATCGTCGATCCTGAACTCATGCGTCCGATGGTGACGACGGGCATGGGCTGGTGCGGCATCGGCATCGTCGCCGTGATGGTTTCCTGCGGCTACTATGTCATCAAGAAGATTGTTACGATTGAGGTGTAATCATGAACAGTTCTGATTTGCTCACTTACGTCATTGTCTTCCTCGTGGTCTTTGTCCCCTACCTGTTTCTGCAATTCTGTCTGGACAACAAGACGCGCAAGCGAGACGACATCAACATGGACAGCATCCCGTCAGCGTTCCGCATGTGCTTCGGCCTTCTTGGAATGCTTGCCGAGAACGGTGGCAAACAGTTGGCCGCCATGCAGGAGAACCGCGCCAAGGATATCAAGAACAAGCTCATCATCGCAGCCATTCCCATGGAGAAGGAGTATGTCTTCGCGGCGGAGGCTCTCTTCGGCATTGCGGGCATGGTGTTGCCGCTCCTCTTCTTCATGGTGGTTACCAAGCGCATGGACTTCGCCATCTGCTCGGCACTTCTCTTTGGTCTGATTGGTTTCATTTATCCCTCCATGACCGTCTCCAGCCTGGCGGAAAAGCGTCAGGAGCTCATTATGAAGAACCTTCCGTTCGCCATCGACCTCATCGGCTCCGCCATGCGCGCAGGTCTTGACTTCTCCGCCGCCGTCCGCTACTACGTTGGCACCGAGAAGAAAACGAATCCGCTGGCCGTGGAGTTCGGCATCATGCTCCGCCAGATGGAGCTGGGGAAGACCCGCGTTGAAGCTTTGGAGGATGTGGCAAATCGCGTCCAGACCGATGAGTTCAAGTCCTTCTCGGGCGCTGTCGCACATGGTACCGAAATAGGTGCATCCATCGTGGAGACGATGCGTGTACAGGGCGAGGAGATGCGCCGCGCACGCTTCAACCGCGCTGAGCGCAAGGCGGCCCGTGCGCCATCCATTATGATTCTTCCCATAGCCGTCTTCATCATGCCTGCAATCTTCGTCGTGATTGGGACGCCTGTTCTCATCAAGATACAGTCCAGTGGCTTAGGAGCATTAATGCAATGAAATACCAAATCCGATTTATCGAAGGCGAACTGCTTGGGCAGACCTTCCCGATTGGGGCGAACGCGCTTTCCGTCGGACGTTCCCACTCCAATGAAATCAAGCTGACGACCCCAGATGTCTCGTCGCGGCACGTCAACCTTTCGCTTGGCAGTGGTGGTGTCATCATCGAGAACCTGAGCTCGCGGGTGACGAAAATTGATGACGTTGCGTTAGCGATGGGCGACCGCAAGCCCCTCATTGCGGGGCAAGTTGTCTCCCTCGGCGGCCTCGTCAAGTTCACGCTTGAGGCTTTACCCGATGCGCCTGCCGCGAAACCTGCACCGAGACCCACGCCCGCGGCAGTGGCCCCGTCGAACGATGATGATGCGACGAATCCACCACCCCAAAAGAGCACACCAGCGCCGAAGCCTGCACCCGCGCCGCTAGACAACGATGCGACGGTGCCGCCATCGGCGCCGAAGCCAGCCGCTGGACTCGCCGCACAGCAAGACGGCGATGCAACTGTGCCCCCTTCTGCGGCTCCAAAACCCGTGCCCAGGCCAGCTCCAAAGCCCGCGCCAGCACCTGCGAAGCCCGTGCCAGCACCTGCGAAGCCTGCTCCAAAGCCGATGCCGACTCCAATGCCCACGCCTACACCGACTCCCGTGCCAGCGGGCGGCGATTCCTCCAACGAAACCATCGCGATGCAGACGCGCATGGCCTCCGCCGAGGAATTGGAGTACATGAAGAGCAGCCACGAGAAGAAGAAAATACGCAAGACTGGGCTTTTGCTCTTCCTTTTCATCGTTTTTGTCGGTGCGTTGATTGGCGCATACTATGGTTTTCTTTACAAGGTTCCCGAGAAAAAACTGTCATGGCCGAAGGACGAGAATGGCGTCGAACTGTCGGAATACGCCAAGATGGACGGTTGTCCATATATCAACGACTTGCAGGTGAAGTATCCGAACATCCCAGGTGTCGATGTGGCCAGTTCCGCAGCTAAGATTGTCATCAAGTCCGCGCTGGGCAAGTATCGTGACGTGCCTCTTCGTCTGACGCTGGAGTATTTCCAGGACAAATCATCTATCACGGTCGAGCGGACGGCCACGTTGGAGAAGTGGATGGCCAGCAAGACGACGGGAAGCGAGAACTGGAACTTCGACCTTATCCAGCCCATCGCCTTCTACCAAAGCAAGCATGGCATCCCCTACCTCAGCGTTCCCTATAGCCGAACAGAAGACAACGAGTCCTACGTCGGCTATGCCGTGCAGATCCGCATGGCGGACTGGGTTTTCATCCTGATGAAGGAGATTCCCACGCGAGACCGCTGGCGCGCCGAGTGGTATATTCAGCAGAGTTCCTTCCTGGCATTTTCGGATAAGTTCCTGATGAACCACTGGGAGGGTACCAGTGATTTCCAAAAGGGTAATCCTGCGGCCATCGTGGCGGAGGCGAAGTCGCTACTGCGTAGCCGCACGCCAACCGTCTGGCCCAAGGCGCAGTATCTGCTTCGCAGTGCGCTGTGCCAGGCGCAGGCCGCTGGGAATGCGCAGGTCGTCGCCGACGCGGTTGAGCTGGTTCGCGAGCTGCGTGACAGCCAGATTGAGTATTTCAACCAGCAAAAGATCACCTATCTGCTGGCAAAGAACCAGAAGAACGACAAGGAGATGAAGAGAATCAGTGCGGATTTGCGCGCGGTTTTCTCCTCTGAAGAAGATTACAGATTTCATAAAATCAGGCAAGACAAATGGGATTGAAGTCCAAAAAAGAGCTTAAGCTAAGACTTGAGCATGAAGGCAGGGTGCTGTACGAAATCTCCGCTTCGGAGATAACGTCTGAGATTACCATTGGGCGTGCCCAGGACAGTACCTGGTGCATCCCCGCGACAGACCGTGCGGCCAGCAACAAGCATGCCGCCATTGTGAAGAAGCACGGCAGCCTGGTGGTTGTGGACCGTGGCAGCCGAAACGGCATCTACTTCCAGGGGGCGAAGGTGCCTGAGCACAAGCTGGCTGCTGGGGACCAGGTGGGCATTGGCGACTGCCGCCTCTATGCGGAGATGCCAGAGGCCACCGCAGGCAAGGGCCCCGAGCGCGAGTTCAATCAGCTGGAGCAGCTCAACGGCGAAAAGAAGGGCACCATCTACAAGCTGGACAAGCCCAATGTCCGCCTCGGCTCCGCCTCCGACTGCGAAATCATCCTGAACGATTCCGTTGTCTCACATTTCCATGCCGCCATTGAGCAGAAGAGCGATGGCAGCAGTTGGATACGCGACCTTGGGAGCCGCAACGGCACCCAGGTCAATGGCACCCCCTTGTCGGGTTCCGCCAATGACAGCGGACGCCTCCTCAAGGACGGCGACATCATCACCATCTCCTATATTGAGCTGAAGTATTGGGACAAATACGCGGTCCACGTCCGCTCCCACTGGATACTGAAGACGATTACGGTGGTTTTGACCATCGCGATCATGCTGATGGGGTACAACGCATGGCAGTCTGCCCGTCCGTCCGCGAAGAAGGAGATTGACAATGCACGCGAAGCGGCGCGAGTTTGCGACTTCGACAAGGCGCGCGTCCACTTGGAGAATGCCAAGACGGCGCGCCAGGCGGAGCGCTACCGCTCGGAGCGCAAGGAGCTTTCCGCCCAGGTTGACCAGTGGGAGGAGACAGTGAAGAATTGGGCGGAGGTCAAGGACCTCCTCAAGAACAAGAAGTGGATTTCCGCCAACAAGCTTCTTAGCCCCATGCTTAGCCAGAACATGGAGATGTGGCGCTGGAACGACACGGATGCCAATGTGGCGAAAAACGAGGCTCTTGCCGCAAAGCAGGTAGTCGATGCCTATCTGGAGGGGCGCAGTGTTCTGGAAGACGAGGAGTCCAGCCTGGAGCGTCTGCAGAACTCCACGGATACTCTTGTCTCCCAGATTGCCGCTTTGCAGAGCAAATCGCTTGACTTCTGTGGCGAGCTGCTGGCCTACTCCTCCGATGTCGAGACGGAGTTGAAGCTGACGACCACTTCCCTGCGCGAAATAGAAAAGCGTCTTCAGGAGCTGGATGCCCTGGAAAAATTAGACGATGTCGTGCGCGGTCTTGAAAAGATTCGTGATGATGCGAAGGCGCATGGGGATGAACGCGCCAAGGCCAAACAGCGCTATTCGACGAAGCCCCTGCGCATGGCGAAGGATGTTCTGGAGCCCCTTTACAAGCTCCAGAAGGCGAAGGTTGTCCTGGACGGCAATATCGCCGCCGTCGCCGCCTTGCAGTTTGACAAGAAGAGCAAGACCCTGCCTCTGCCCACCGTCGAGGAGTGTGCCGTCTATCCCGTCATGGCGGACAAGCGGATGCTCATCGAGAAGCTCTTCAAGCAACTGGATACGGACGCCCTCCAGTTGGAGCGTATCGTGAAGTCCTTGAAGAACGCAGGTCTGGAGCTGGGCAAGACCCCGCCGTGCGTGGCCGCCCTGGCGGATACTGCCGCCATCAATGCCGTGTTGGATTGCGACTGCTTCAATCTGCCCATTCCGAAATACAGCCGCACGGAAGGGACGAGCCAGTATGACAGGATTCTAGGCGTCGAAACCTTCGTCGATTTTCTTTCGCAGTTGCCTGGCGAATTCGACTCCAGTATCTTGGAGGAGCGTCCCTTTCAGCCTGAAATCTTCAAGGCGCGCAACCTCTACGGCTATCTGGAGACGCTGCTGGCTTTCCTGGAGAAGGATACCCTGAAGATGCTCAAGGAGTTGAAGACGAACAACAAGGTGATGGAGCTGGCGGTTGGCGTGGATGACATCCTCATGCAGCGGGACGCGCTGGTGGAGCAGCTTTTACAGCGCTACCAGGCCTCCGAGAAGCGTGACGGCGTCATCGCTGGTGGCATGGCGCTTCTGCTGGCGAAGAACAAGGTACTGCCTTCCGACATGGGCGAAGAGGTTCAGGCCAAGTACCGCCGCATCCGCCAGAAGATTCTGGCACTGGACGAGGGTGAAAAGACTCCCGAGCAGATCATCGAAAACCGCAAGAAGGTACTTGAAATTGGCATTCCAGGCGATTCCATGGTCAAACCCGCCTGGGTGCTGGAACGACCTGCGAACTGACAGAGAGGACCACCATGAAAAACACCGCAACAAAAGACCACTCTGGCGACCGCGGCTCCATCCTGATGGAGTATGCGTTGCTGGTGTTTCTGGCGGCCATTCCCGTCTATCTGGTTTGGAACGGCGCCTCGCTCCCACTGGACTGGGCTGGTACTGGCAAGAAGGTGGAGTACAAGGGTATCTATGACTTTGGCAAAGGCCAGTACAAGGGCTATGGCCTGGAGATGAAGAAGTTTTTTGAAATGGTGCAGGACGGGATTGCCCTGCCTATACCTTAACTGGAGGCACTGCCTCCATAAACAAAAAAACAAAACAAGGAGAAAGAATCATGACAAGCATGAAACTCAAACTTCAGCGTGCAAAACGCACAAAACTCGGACGCTTCCTGTGCGCCCTGCTGGGTGACCAGTGCGGTGCCGTGGCCATGGAGTACGTTGTGATTGCCCTGCTCGTTGCAGCCGCCGTCGTCGGCATCGTGATGGTCTTCGGCAGCCGTATTGCCAACATGTTCACGCAATCCACCAAGGCTCTCGCCACCGAAGAGACCAAGATGGCTGACCTGGCCAAAGAGGTGTCTGACTCCCGTGCTAACGATATCAAGCGTGTCGAAGAGCAGAAGAAGCAGGGGGACACTATCCGCGGCTCAGACGGCAATACTACTGAGGAGTAATAGGATGTAGCAAGGGCGTCTTGTTTTTGACGCACCTAATTCCAATTCTGAATCAAATTGACATAATTCGAGCTCCATGCTGGATGCCTTTTGCCGTGTCACCCCTGTCGTTATTTATGTCAATGGCGACTGCGGGTAACGCGACAAAAATCATCTCACCCTGAAACTAGACTTATTATCAATTTGATTTAGAATTAGAATAACTGCACTGCAATGAGCCCCACGTTGTTCATGCTGATACTGGCAACCCCCTGGTTGGGGGCGTTGTGCTGGTATGATTGCAAGACCCGCCGCCTGCCCAACTACTTGACACTGGGCATGGCGGTGGCCGCGCTTGTCTGGCGCCTGGGATATGGACGTCTGCCGATGTTCCTGAACGGCGTCTATGGTGGCGTGGCCGCGGGGCTTTTCCTGCTCATTCCGTTTCTGCTTCGCGGAGCGGGCGGCGGCGACTTGAAAATGCTCTTTGCAACAGGGTGTCTATGCGGTTTGCACCGCATGGCAATCCTGCTTTTTTGCACGTCGGCTGCTGGTTTCGTGATGGCGGTTGCGATGCTGATTGCTGGAAAAGTGGATGGCAGCCGCCTGAAGCACTGGGCGCGCTGCATCTTTGACTGGCGCTATGATAGAAAGGCGGGACGCGAAGCGCTGCCGCCGAAAACGGACGAACGAGTCCGTTTGCCTTTTGGCGTGGCCATCGCCATCGGCGTGTGGCTCACATTGTTAATCGAGATTTTTGCACAAAATGCGGCATGAGATTCTTTAATCGCGACATTCTTGACGACAGAGGTACGGCTCTGATGGAGTTTGTGCTGATCATGCCGATTTTCTGCTTTATGATTTTCTGCATCATCCAGCTGTCGCTGGTTTGCATGGCGAAGCAGCTGACGCATTATGCCGCCTATTCGGCGGCGCGTGCGGCCATCGTCTATAACCCAGCCGAATACAGCGATGGCGGTACGTTCTATTCGAACCAGGGCGTTGTCCACCGTGCAGCCTGCACGGCGCTTTCCTGGCTGGGGCAGATGCCTGGCGGACCCGACCCGCTGAACGTGCCAGGCTGGGGCGCAGTTCCTGGTTCTGGCTACATCAGCCAGCAGGTCTTCATCGACCCCAATCGCAGCGAGATTTTCACGGATGTGCCTGCCGTCAAGGTGACGGTGGTGTTCCGCTATCCGCTCCACATACCCTTTGCAGGGACCATCATCAGCTATTTCAACGCAGGCGGCAAGGCAGATGGCGCCTGGGATTTAGTTGGAATGCTCCCGACGGACATGTCCGAGAAGCTGAAGAACAACAAGCTGGGGAGTACCCCCTCCTTCCTGATGTCGGAATCCTGCATTATGCCGTTGCCGTGGGACAACAACATGTTCCCACGCGCGGAAAAAACACCCTACCTTGGTACGGAAGGACTGTAAATGAGAAATCGCGTTTTAACCATCGCCATCAAGAAGTTATCCTCTATCGGCTCCGATGATAACGGGGCGGTGTTGGTGATTACGCTGGCGATGTTCTTCTTTCTCTTCATGCTTGTCTCGGGCGTCTATACGATCGGCGAGTCCGTTCATCGGCGTATAGAGTTGCAGAACGCCTGCGATGCCGCTTCTTACTCTGCTGCCGTTGTGCAGGCGGACGGGCTTTCGCGCATGGCGACTGTCAACCGCGCCATGGCGTGGACATACGTCCAGATGGTTCGTCGCCAACTGGACTACATCACCTACCGTTGGCTGAAGCTCACCTACAAGCAGTTCAAGGAAGACCGCGACGAAGCAGAAGACTGGCATTTCTACCTTCTGCCATGTGACAAGAAGCACTACAAGAAGGGCGTTGGCTGGTGGTGTGGCCAAGGACCCAACGACGGTATGGACAAGATACGCCTTAATCAACGCTTCAATGTCGAGCTGAAGGATCTCAAGAAGGTACTGGACGACTTGGAGTCCAGCATGGAAGGGGGCAGTGGCGGTAGCAACAGCACCAATTCCTTCGGCCATCCAAGCAGCTCTGGCGGTTATGGGGGCAACTCATACTTTACTGGCGCCGACAATATGTTCACCGTGAACAACCCCGCTTTCCCCGCCAAGAAAGAGGCGTACGAGAAAATACAGGCGATGACTGCGGCTGGCAATCCGCCGACCAATGCACAGATTGAGCAAATCTACAAGGAGATTTTTGTCCGTAACGACCCCGAGCCTGACCCAAATGAGATGCTCGGGAATCAAAACATCGGGCAGGCGAAGTGGAACGCTTGGTATCAACGTTTCAAACAATTCACGGAAATGAACAAGATTACTCAGGGTGACTACGTCTGCACGCGCTGTGGCAAGCCGATGCTGGCTGCCAACCATAGTCAGTGCATGCAGAACATGATGAACGATTTCAACTCCATGGCAGAGCAGCAAAAGCAACAGCAACAACAAAATCCACAGCCTGCCAAATCCAAGTACAACTGGGGCGGCAAGCTGGCCGAGCAGATTCAGAACGACAAGCAGACCATCGAGATGATGAACCTCTCTCTGGACGCCATTGCCATGAACATGACTCTGGGCATGAAGGAGGCAGCCAGGCACGTCTTGGAGTACAACCTCCCGAAGGACAAGGACGGCGGGATTTCCAGTGATTTCCTCTATGCCATCCACGTGCCGACGGGTGCCAACCCATACGGGGCTGCCGAGAACGACGACGCTTCCCTGGCGGGCATCTTCTCGCCTGTCTATAACACCGAGGAGTACGAGACCCTCTTCCTGAACATGATGGACGGCGAGGTGCATGACTCCCTTGTCAAGTACTTCACTGAGGACAGCAGCTCTGGGGGACTTGGTGGCATGCTTGGCGGGCTTTTGGGCGGAATTCTTGGCGGCGGCGACAAGGGTGGCGGCGTCGAACAGTGGTTCATCCGCACCTATCCTGAAGAGACGCTGAATGCCAATGAGAAGAACATCAAGCCTACTGCGCAGTCCTATTATGCGGAGGGCATCAGTCGTTCCTACAAGAACGCGAACCGCGAGGAGGGCAAGTGCCTTCTCGGCCAGAGCCGTTCGAACCACATCATGTCCGTCGGCGACAACCTTGGCATTGGTGGCGGTAGCGACATGTTCGGCCTCGGCAGTATCTTCAGCTCGTTCTTCCAGTCAATCATGGATCAGATCGACCTCTCTCCCACCTGTCTCAATCGCCGTTCGCGTTTCCCCGAGACATGCCGCAAGGTCAGCGATTCTGTGGGGCTTGTCTCGCAGTACCGCTGGTGCAGCGCCAAGTGGTTCTGCTTCTTCACCATTTACCTTTTCGGTATCGAGTGGCACCATCCGTTCTTCCCATTGTTCTACTGCTCCGACCACGGCTACGGTTTCATCTGGGTTGGGGACGAGATTGATGCAGCCCTCCATGGCATGACGCGCAGCGACTATCGCAACTGTTTCATGGGATTCGACGACACCTTCATCCTCAAGGGACACGCCCGAATATACGGCGACGACAAGGATTTGGTGGATGAGAACTACACGGGTACTCCCGCGCGTCCTTGGCTACTCAACGAGAAGTTCTTCGGGGGCGACGGCACCATCTCAGTTGGTCTTGCCCGCCGCCAGCGGAATCCCTGGCAGCGCGTCATGAGCTGGTTCAACAACTACGACGCCAAGAACCCCAACGTCAGCAACGGCATCATGTCCCTCTTCAACATCAACCCCAATAACTTCATCTGGACGGCCAGCACCGCACGCGCCGCATACCGCCGTTACAAGAATGCCGATGCCAATGGGGGCAGTTCTAGCTGGTTCAATCTGGATAACGTTAATGTGATTGGAGCTATGCCACCATCACTTTTTGGCCAAAATGGCTGGAATGGCAGCGGGCAGTCAAACGCACCGCAAGGGCAGGGCGAGCGGAGTTATGACATGAAGTACGATGTCTCCGCCTGGCCCGATGCCCTCGAAATCGACTACGACTCGGGGGCTACGAGCGCCATGAAAAAACTGCGTGTCGGCTGCGTCTGCGACAAGGGCAACAATATGGAGCGCCTCCAGTACGCCTGGAACCTCGGCACGCCCGACTGGGATGCCACCCTCCTGCCCGTGCGCTACAGCAAGGGTTACATCGCCAAGTATGAAGCCTGGAACGGCAGCGGCAGCAGCTGGGCTGGCGGTGCCGCCGCTGGCGAGAGTGTCTTTGAGATTCTCGCGGGTCTCAAGTGGAACGGCCTTGGTGACAACTCCGACAATGAGGTGCGCGGCGCCGATATCATGGAAACCACCAACCAGGCGGGCAAGGGCCTCAGCAGCCTAAGCGAACTCCAGAAACTTAAGATATACTAATGAGCATGAATATACCAAAGCACCAGTCTTGTGCGTTGCACTTTAGCGCTGCGAAAAGCGTGGCGGAAGAGCAGGGCCAGCTACAGCTGGCGGCACAGAACAAGCACCTGTCCTGTGCGCCGCGCATAAACGCGGCGGAAAGTGGTTCTGTCCTGACGGAGTTCCTGATTGTGGCTCCCCTCTACCTCGTGCTTTTCGGAGCCCTGCTGATGAGCCATGACATGCTTCGCGTGAAGAACAAGATTCTCATGCTGGACGACTTTGTCACAATCGCGGGCACGCACCGCCTTATGAGCGGCAACGACGAGGCGATTACATCGAAGGTCAAGAGCACCTGGGGGGATTTCATGCCCAGTTCCGTTCGCACGCCCCTGATGATAGCCAACCAGTATGAAAGCAGCGAGGGAAAGAGCCTTGCGAACAATTGGAACGCGGTCTATGCGGGGCGCGTTGATGTGGAGTACACGCTGCCGACGCATGTCTATTCCCTGCTTTCCATGCAGCGCGTTCTCTTTGGCAGCGAGAAAGACCCGTGGCCTCCCAAGAGCTTCCGCTTCTACGCAGACCCGAAGACGAACGAGTTCCCGTCGGAGCGTGAATGCCGTTTCCACGTCATCCAGCGTCACTGGACTTCAAAAAGCAGCAAGAAGGGATATGACCGTGCGGCGGAGTCCTACAAGCTGATTGGCGATCAGATCATGAGCAACGTGTTGAAGGACTCCTGGCTTTTTGCTCAGGATGTGCAGAGTGCCTCCGAGGTTGAGGGCAACGACTCCACCTACAAGCAGCAGCTGGCGAAATATGCGGAGTAGGGCAGGTATCATAGTTTTGGGGGTGTTCCTGTTTCTGTCGTCGTTGGTTGCGCAGCAAAACGCGCCCATGGCGAATTCTCAGCATAACCTGAAAGGCGGCTGGGAGGAGCAGGGAAAGTTGGATATGTCCCTGTCAGCCGCGCGGGTGCGTATGAAGACCCGTTTCGAGTTGCGCCAGTTCCAGCTCAAGCATGAGATTGAGATGGGGAAGCACAACGAGCGATGCCTCATGCTCTGGGAGAAGGAGGGAAGGCAGTTTATCGTGATGCTTTGGCGAATGGATGTCAACCTGACTGGTTTCTCCATTGGAGAGGTTAAGAATGACAGAAACTAATGCATATTCATACGTGGAGGCCGCGGCCATCTCGGACATGGGGAAGGTGCGTGGCAACAACGAGGACTCCTATCTTTGCGCCCCCGAGGCAGGCTGCTATGCGGTAGCCGATGGCATGGGCGGCGGAGACGCAGGCGAGGTCGCCTCTGCGACGGTCGTGGAATGCCTGAAGAAAGCGGTTGAAAGCACGGCGTTGGATTCGCCAGGCTGCCGCAAGTACGCCATCCAGCAGAGCCTCCACAAGGCAAACGGCACCATCGTCAGGTACCGCGATTCCCACGATTTCAAGTCCATGGGCTCCACGGTCGTGATGCTGGTGCTAAATCCCTGGAACGCGGACGAGCCGTTTGTGTGCCATGTGGGCGACAGCCGTCTGTACTGTTTCCGTGATGGCGAGATGTTCTGCATCACTCGCGACCACAGCATGGGCAACGAGATGAAGAGCAAAGGCATCAAGGACGCGATATCTGACAAGGTGGCGAAGGCTCTGACCCGCGTGATTGGCGGCAGTGGTCTCTTGGTTCCTGAGTGGCAGAAGATTGCGATGTGCCCCAATGATCTTTTCCTAATCTGCTCGGATGGCATCTTGGTGCTGCCCGATGAAGAAATCGAACAGGTGATAAAGGAGAAGAAGGAGCCCCAGACGATTGTCGAGGAGCTCAAGACGAGGGTGCTTGCCGCAGGCGCGCCCGACAACTTGACCGCCATCTGCATCCGTGCCGCCAATGAGCTTCCCTTGCCAGAAGAAGTTGACAAATATGATCGTGAAGAAAGCGATCTCCTGCTGAAGGTCGCTGAAGAGAGAAAGGACTATGGAGCAAACTAATTCGTTTTTGATTCTGTTTCTTGCGCCCGTCAGGCAGTTCCTGGAGGATGATGACGTCTCGGAAATCCTCATCAATGGGCCAAACCAGATCTACATTGAACGTAAGGGAAAGCTGGAGAAGACCGACGCGAAGTTCGTGAGCGAGCCATCCCTGCGGGCTGCGGCCTCCAACATCGCCAAGTCTGTGCAGCGTATGCTGAACGATGACAATCCGCGGCTGGACGCGCGCCTCCCCGACGGCAGCCGTGTCCACGCCGTCATTCCGCCCTTGAGCCGTTGTGGCACGGTCATCGCCATCCGTAAATTCAAGAAGGACACGCTGACCATTGACAAGATGCTGTCGTACGGTAGCTTGTCACCCGACGCCCAAAAGCTCATGCGTGCGGCGGTTCTGCTACACAAGAACGTGATTGTCTCAGGCGGTACCTCCTCTGGTAAGACCTCGGTGCTGAACGCCCTGAGCAGTTTTATCCCTGCCAACGAGCGTGTGCTGGTCATTGAAGACGCAAGCGAACTCCAGCTCCAGCAGGAGCACGTGGTCTGCTTCGAGACGCGCAAGCCCGACAAGAACGGCAATGGCGAGGTCACCATCCGCGATTTGATTGTGTCGTCGCTGCGTCTTCGCCCCGACCGTCTGGTCATTGGTGAAATCCGTGGCGGCGAAGCTCTGGACCTACTCCAGGCGTTGAACACTGGTCACGCGGGGTCTATGTCCACCATCCACGCGAACACGCCTCTGGACTGCTTGTTCCGTATGGAAACCTGTGCGCTGCTGAGCGGTGTCGAAATACCGCTGATGGCTCTTCGTTCGCAGGTCGCCTCCGCCATTGATGTCGTGGTCCACACTGCACGTCTGTCGGATGGTTCCCGCAAGACCATGGCCATCTCCGAGGTGCTGCCTCTCAAGAACGGCGAATACCAGACACGCGATCTGATTGCCTGGCGTACCGAGGGGATGACTCCCGAAGGGAAAGTGAAGGGCTCGTTTGTCCTAAAGGAGAAGCCCACCTTCGCTGAGCAGGCCTCCCTCATGGGCATCGACCTCCCCGTTTATCCAGGCGAATGAGTGACGGAGTTTCATCATGAGTAACTCAATGATTCTGTCCCCAGGGGACAAGTTTGAAAAATACATCATTGAAAAAGAGCTGGGACATGGCGGGATGGGTGCGGTCTATCTGGTCCGCCACAGCATCCTTGATACTGTATTTGCTCTGAAAGTGCTCTACCCCGAAGTCGCGGGGCGGGACAAGCAGTTTGTTGAGCGCTTCATCCGTGAGGGTCGCCTCGCTGGGCAGATCCGCCACGAGAACTTGATTGCCGTCTATGATGCTGGACAGAACGAGAAGAACGGGATGTATTACCTGGTGATGGACTTTGTGTCAGGCGGCAGCGTACGGGACAGAATCAAGAAGAGCGGTTATGTGGATATGTTGGAGGCTATCTCCATCGTCCGACAGGTGGCGTGCGCTCTGCAGGCTGCCCAGAACCACAATATGGTTCATCGGGATATCAAGCCCGACAATATCATGTTTGATGACAAGGGTGTGGTTCGCCTAGCCGACCTTGGTATTGCAAAGGCCACCGACGACCGTGACACAGGTTTGACGATGGAATCATCCGTATTTGGTACTCCCGCCTATATGTCCCCTGAGCAGGCGCGCGATTCCAGCAAGGTCGATACCCGTGCCGATATCTACAGCCTCGGCGTCGTCTTCTATGAAATGCTGACGGGACGCCGCCCATTCAGCGGCGATACCACCATCGAAATTTTGACGAAGGTCATCGACAACACACCCGCGCCCGATGTGCGCACCTTCTCGAAAGACCTTCCCGCCGACGTGGCGAAGCTCGTTGCAGATATGCTGGAGAAGGATCGCGAGAAGCGCGTGAAATCCCCCACCGAACTTATTAAGCGTATTGATGCACTGGATCTGTCTGCATACCAGCCTGGTGCTCAAAATAGGGCGGACGAGGTCGAAGTGACGATGCCCACAATGGCTTCGCCTGTATCTGTCCAAGCACCCGATGTGACAATGCCGACGATGGCTACCCCTGTGGGGGCGCAAAACGCGCCCTCTGGTTCGGCTGAGCCGCCTCGCACGGATGTGACGATGCCGACAATGGCCTCGCCTGTGGCGACTTCTGTCAAAGAGAATGCGATGGTTTCTTCTGCAGCTCCAGTTCCCAAACTGGAGTTGAAGAAAAAAACATCTGGCACATCGCCCCAAGCGGTTTCCTCTGCACCAGAAGCTCCACAGGAGACGATGGCGATGCCGACTCCTCAGAGCGGGGGCGCAACAGGCAAGCCTGTCAAGAGCGGTTTTGTGTTGATATTGGCTTTGGTCGGAGTGTTTGCTTTCCTTTTCATAGGTGGTGTTGGAACGCTTCTTTTCCTTAAGAGAAATGCCATTATGGCCAAGTTCGGCAAGACGCAGCTTACTCAGACAAATGAACCAGAACCCATCACTGTTTCAGGTATGCTTCAATCACCAGAGATAAATCCAGACACAACGAATCCTGGCAGTGTCTCTCCGCAGACAAAAGAGGTTACAGAGCCAGAAGTGAAAACTGTCGATACATCGAAAACTTCGACTGAGACGGTGTCAGTGGAGCACGGCTCTGTGTCGCCGAAGCCAGCCGAGGTGAAGCCAGCTACATCTGCCAAGCAAGAAACGGTGGAGTTTGGATTGACAGAACAGACTGAGCAGACAAACATATCAAACACTGCCAATGCAGAGGCATCAGCTGCCAACCCTCAAAACGTATCGGTCTGGCGGCGTTTCACGAATGGCGCACAGCAGTTTGGGAAGCAAGTTGCGAAGGACACACGGGAATTTGGCCAGCAGGTTGCACATCAAGTCACGGGAATCAATCAGCAAATGCAGTCCTCTCAGCCAGATGCCCAGCAGCACACGCAGCAAAATGAACAAAAAACAACTCAGCCAAATGAGCCTCCTGTTCAGCCGCCTGTTGTTCAGGAACAGGGAAATGCTGGCGGGACGCAGAATGGTCTTCAGAAGTTAGGCAGTTTTGAGGAAGGAGGCGTTGTGCTTTTTGGCGCAAATGATGTGCGAAACACCTCCTTCTTCAGGGAGTTGTCGAAGACTGATGCCTTTAAAGCTGTCGGTTTCCAGGAGGCTAGCAAAGATGTGAAGAAATGGAATAGCCAGCTAAGTGAAATCCAGAGCTATGGCCCTGCGTTTGTAATTGTAGTCCTGTCAGAGGAAAAGAACGACTACAACTTCAAGAAAATGCTGCAAGGGCTTGTGAAGGTTTTGCCTAGCAGCAATGGGATGGTACTGGTGGCATCAGGTAATCCTGCTGTCTTTGATGAAGTGAAGGACACCTGTAATACCGTCGGCATGTATTTCCGAAAATGGGCACCAAACAAGGAATTGGCAAACTATGTTCTGGAACTGAAAAGGGAGCTTGGCTGGTAATTGGCAAAGCATTGCCAACAAAAAAGGGGCACCGTAATGGCGCCCCTTTTTTGTTGATAGTGTTGAGAAAGTCGAAGATTAACCTTCGCTCTCGTCCTTGTTAAGGATTTCATTGCGCTCGATTGCCATGATGGCACGGATAATCTCCTTTGGATCTTCAGTGGTCTTGCAGAGCTTGATGAAATCCTTGTTTCTGGCAAGGATGGCTATTTTCCCCATCATGTGCAGGTGCAGTTGGATATTCTGCGCAATGATAAGGAAGAACAGGTGAATCGGCTTCTTATCTACAGGAGTACTTTCAATGGTTTTGCCATCTTCTTCCTCGAATGTCTTTGTGTATTTAATGCCCGCTTTAGAACGGCCAATAACCACGCATCCTGAAGAGGACAATGTGGGAATGGTATCACGGGTATGGGGAATGGCTATGCCATTACCGACACCCGTGTTCAGAAGCTTTTCACGATCCAGACATTTTTGGCGCAAACCATCAATATCCAGAACAAGACTGTTGAATACTTGGGAAGGCGTGAGTTCCGTAATGGCACTTTCCATGTCTGTAGCCTTCATGTCCAGAATGATGCGCTCTTCATTGATGAGACGGCTAATCGGAATCTTCAACGTCGATTGAGTCAATGCGGAGAATTCGACGGCCTCATCACTAGGGATTGGTTTTTCTGGGAAGAAAAGACGATCGATTTGGCTACCACTAAAACGCCATTGTCCACCGATTTTCTTGCCTTCAATTTGACCTGTCTTGATCATGCGCTGGATGGAGCGCTCGTTCAATTTCAAATACTCTGCCAATTCTTTCAATGTGTAAATCATCGATAATCCTCCTTTAAAGATGACAAAACATGACAATAATAACACAATATATGCTTTTTCCCATTTGTCAAGTGGATTATGCTATTTTTTTCAATTTAATAACTCCTTTAGAGAATTGATAAACGACAAAAAAGACCTCAGAATTTAAACGATGCAAGTGGCGTAAAACTTGCCTGTTTCATAGAGTTCTTTGTTTCTCTTGTGTGCCTTGTGTCTTTTTGTTTCGGTTCTTAAGGTCCATTTGCTATTATTTGGGGGAATTATATTCTTGAGTTTTCTGATGAAATTATCCCTCACTGGTCGATGACCAGGATGCGTCTTGCCGCTTCGTTACGCGGCAAGGCGCACGGGGACTGGGGGGGCATCTGACCGTGGGGTTCGCGCTTCGCCGCTGTCGCGGCTTCGCTCCACCCACGGCTATCCTCTTGCCGCCGCTTACGCGGCTCTTCTCTGTTGGTAAAGTCCAATCGGCAACTAAAGTATATAATTCCCTTATTTTTTTGATTTGCTTAGCGGCCCGTGCCTCCTGCTAGTGAGGGCTTCTGAAGGCGTGTGAAGGCTTTGATGCCAAATGCAAGAATGAGCAGTATGATAGTGAAAAAGAGTTTGTATCTGTTGATGGGAAGCATGTCTGGCAGATGTTTGGCCAGGGAATCCAGTGTGAAGCCAGCGATAATGGAGGCGGAAAGTCCACCAAGGAAGCCAGAGAACGTTGAGATGAGGATAGTGGCATTGACTTGTTCGCGGACGGGGATTGTCTGGAGAAAGTAATTGGTGATGGCGTTGTTTTGTGCCATGTTGGAGGCGCCAATCAGGAAGAAGATGGGGGCGATGAAGTAAAAATGTGGTTTCAGCGGGGCAAATAGCCAAAGAAGTGCGAGAAAGAGGACAAGGCAGTAGATGCTGATAAGCGTTTTCCTTGCACCGAGACATTTGGTGATGGTGACGGAGGTTTTGGCGGCCAGCACGGAGCCGACCAATTGGACAATGGAGTAGAGCAGGGCGCTTTTGTCCGAAAGGCCATATCCGCGTTTGACAGTGAGCATGGAGATGGGGAATATCATGCTAATGCACAGGTTCATGGTCATGCCTGAAAGAATCTGCTGGCGAACGTTGCGGTTTTTGATGGCGTTGCAGATACCTGACAGGAAGGGGCCTGATGCAGCCTTCTTCAATTCGTCCGTCTCGCAGATGTTTTTGATGAAGTAGCTTGATGTAAAGCCCAGAATGGAGCCAGCGATGATGATGATGACGAGCGGTTCGATGCCATCATAGAAATGCAGGAGAAAGCTGATGGCAAGCAAGGCAAGTAGGCTGGTCGCATAGAAAAAGGCTGAGTTGATGGCCAGGAAGACGGGACGCTCGCTTGGTGTCGTTATATTGCCGACTAATGGTTGTGTCAAAACGATTCCCGCTGCGCGGAAACCATAGAAAATGAAGGCGCCTGACAAGAGGACGACCATGGCAATTGTCGGGTGTCCATAGTGATGCCATAGGGCGGAGGAGGCGACAAACAGAGCGGCGAAGTTACGGGCAACCCAGAAGACGGCTTGGCTGCTGGCGGCACCGACTCGTGCCGCCAGAACTTTTCCAAAAGGAAGAATAGCATAGCCATAGTACATCATGGCGCCCAACGTTGATACAACGCTGTCGCGGCAATTCAACTTCAATGCCAAGAGGATGATGACCGTCTCCCCCAGGCACATATAGGAGGCGCCGTTCAGAAGATTGTACAGGTAATAATACTTCTTTGAACGGCGACGGAGCTTTTCGGTAAAGGAACCTTGAATAATCATCGTACAAATACTAACCCAACCTGGATTACAGCATCTTCAGGCGAGGGTGACGATCTGGCTATGTTCTTTGTCTTGTGCGTCAAGCCAGGTCAATTTGTAGTTTCCCCTGAAGCCGCGGAAGGAGACGCGGCCTTCTTCATCCGCCTGGGTGCAAAGGTTGGTTCTCCATTCATGGTTGATAAGATTCTCCAATGCGAAATAGGCTGGCTTGGGAGCCATGTCTCGTGAGAAAAGCCCAGATACGGAGGGTTCGCCTGGAGCTCCGCAGTCATCGACCACATTCCACCAGGTGATGCCCATCATCGGCTCAAGGCTGAACCAGAGGCGGTAGAGGTTGTGGGCGATGACGGCCTGGATGGCCTGTCCGCGTTCGTCGTTATTGGGGGCGGTGATGGTGATTTCGCTGAGATGGATGGGGAGGTTGGCCTTTGCAAGCCTGGTGAACTTCTCATAGACCATTTCTGGGGATTCGCGGTCTGTCTTGCCGTCCGCGATGTCCAGGCAGATTTGCGGGTCGAAAAGATGCATTTGGGCGCCCATGATGTCGATTTTGCAGCCACGCGCCAGAAGGTCCTGGACCTGATGCAGATAATCGTCGCTCATGTTGTATTCATTGATGTTGAGCTTGGCCTTGTTGGGAAAGACGCTTTCGGCGATTTTAAAGGCGCGATAGGTGTAGTCGCCAGGCATGGGGCCGTACCAGCTCTTGCAGATGCGGGAACCAGGCACCATCCGTCCATAGCCATAGTCCGAGGCGCTTTCATTGACCACGTCCCAACTGTCGATTCTGTCGCCGTAGCGCATGGCGATGTCGATGATGCGCTTCGCAATAACGGTGTTGAGGCGTGATGTGAACTCGGGGTAACGGTCTGCAAACTCATCGGCGGTCATCTCTTCAATGCATGGAGCGAGGGCATTGTTGAGCAATTGTCCGTTTTTGGGATTGCGGTCGAGCTTGGCGTGCTTGAGGACATCAAGTGGAAAGCTCCCGATGAGCCAGTCTGGGTACTGCCAGGTGTTGCTGCCCCAGACGAGGGTGTGGCCGTGAAGGCGTATGCCTTTCGAAAGGCAGAAATCGACAACAGGGTCCACGGCAGGGCGGCGCCAATGCGGCTGCTCCTTTGGATTTGGGCAGCTGTTCCAGAAGGTTGGCGTGTCACGATAGGATGGCTCGAAGCGTGGCTGCCCCTCGATAGGTTCAAGCGTCTTCCAGTAGAAGGCGATGGTAGCTGAATTGAAAAGGGTACCGTAGAGGGCACGGTATTTGGCGTTTCGTTCATCAGTGCCGAGCTGGTCGAAATTGAAGATATGAGCTCCAAAAATGAAGGAGGAAGAAATCTGCTCGACCTTGATGTCAGCCCCTTTGGGGGCATCTGTGCGGAAGATTCCGTCTGCTTTGCGGTGATGTTCGATGTCCTGATCGATTTTTGCCTGTACGCTGTCATTCCAACGCTCCCAGTAGCCTGCAGACATCGCTTGTTTCCAATCAGTCATTGATGACATAAAACGTGCTCCTTTACAAAAGAAAGCTATGTCTTCCAAGATGGGAGATTGCGGAGGTAATTTCAAAACTATCATCGAAATGCGCGCTAGTTTTGAAATTACCTCTACGGCAACGTTTTTTGTTGTGCACTTGCGGGCGCTAAGTTCAGGAATCATCCCTCTCCCACGCTTGACACTTACGTACGTTGCCGCTTCACGGCTTCAGTAAGCTATTCTCTTGGAAAACAGAGCGCAAAAGAAAAACAGACGCTGTTTGATTGAAACAGCGTCTGATAAATGGAGAAAAACCTCTGAATAATTATGCTTCGACGACAGCTGCGTCGGGGCCATTCTTCTTCACAGAGGCGATGCCCTTCTGGAGAGCCTGCTTGGTGGGATAGGTCTCGCTCTTGCCGATGACCTGTGAGTTGCCAGCCTTCAGAACAAAGAACTGCTCGCCGTTGGCCGCTTCTTTGATTTCATAACGTGCGTCGTCAGCGGCGTTCTTTTTGACGGAGGCAATGCCGCGCAGGGCATAGGGTTTTGCCTTATACATCTGGCTGGAAAGAATCACTTCGCCATTACCCGCTTTCAGGTTGAAAAAGAACTTTCCGTTTGCAGCGACTTTCAATTCAAATTTGGCGGCCATTTTTTTTACTCCTTGGCTTCTCAGTTGTTTTGAAAACGACTTTTTTAGAGATTTCATAGTTATCCATGAAACCCCAAGAACATACTATGCCCTATCTTATGGAGATTGCAAGTGAGATATGCGTTTTTTTGCCTGATAGCAAAAAAATATATTGTACTGCGAGTGAAGCCTAGCAGGTGAACAATGCTTGGAATTCTTCTGGCGTGACCTTTGCGCCATACGGGGAATACTCGTAGATTTCGGCGTGTGTGATAGTTTTGCCAGCCTCGCCGAAAACCTTGATGAGTTGCTCACGGCCTGCATTGGCGCTATTGATAGAGCGCTGTCCCCAGTTTTTCATAAGCCAGGCGTGTTTTTCCTCCCAGGTCATCTTGTCGGCATCCATTTTGCCGACACCTCTTTCATAGGCCAGCCACTCAAAGAACTGGGAGGTGTGGCAGGAGAGCATTTTCATCTTTTGCTCGATGACATCGTCGATTGGGACGACTGCATCGGCGCGGATGGGGTGCGGGTCCTTGAAGGTGTCATAGTTGTATGCAAAAACGGGATTCTTCGGAGGACAGGGGGTGTCGTCGCAGAACATCGGCACCATTACAAGATAGGCGGAGTCCAGGACGGCCTGCGCGACGTTGCGGTGGTCGGCATGGTAGTCGCAGAGGCGGTGCGAGATGACCACATCTGGCTGGAAACGACGGATGATGCGGATGAGTTCCTTACGGAGTTCCAGCGTTGCTTGTGCTTCGCAGTCGTGATACTTCAACACCTGGTATTCGACAAGTCCCGCCACCTCCTTGGCGGCCTGTGCTTCGCCGTAGCGGCGCGCTGCCAGAGCTTCATGGGTCATGTCAAAGTGCCCGCAATCGCCGTTGCAAACGGAGACAAACTTGACGAGATGCCCTGCAGCCGCCATCTTGATGGCTGTGCCGCCAGAGCGGATGTCCCCATCATCGGGGTGTGCGGAAATCATAAGAAAACGTTTTTGTGCCATAATTGGAACTCCTTGGTTAATGAGGTAAAAACAGAACAGTCAGTTTTGAAATTACCTTTAGTGAATGGATGCGACGGTTTGGAGCAGCCAGGTCTCCGCAGGCCGTGCAATGATTCCTATGTAATTGTACTTTGTATAGATGCGTGTCTTGCCTTGGACGTTTTCGACGTGGCGAATGGGGTAGGCGCGCTGCAAGCCTGAATCATCGCATACGAGGATGGTTTGTCCATCCCATGCCCCTTCGGGAATAGCGGTATCCAGCTCGAACCATGAGCTGCCCTTTTCATCTGCCGTGGTGACTATTTTGCCGCTGTAGGAGGGAGCATTCAGGGAGAGTTTCATGCGGCCTGCAATCAGTTTTGTGCCTTCCAGCATGAAGGCGGTTTTGGGCCTGTCGCCGTTGGAGGTCAGAACTGCCAGGCGTGCATCTGTCTGGAGTTCAGGGAGTGTCACGTCATTGCACTCGCCAAAGAGAATCACATCGGTTCCGCAGACGGTCTCGACATAGGCGACGCATGCTCCGTTCTTCAGTTCTTCTGTACGAATGGACTTGACGAGTTCCTTGTCGGCATTGTATCCGCAGAAGGCGGTGATGAAGGTGTCGAGCTGATGTCCGACGCGGTGCCTGCGGACGTATGGGAGCAGTGTACCTCTGTCCTTGTTGCGGCTGTCACGCTGTCCCCAATCTTGACTGATTCTCACGGTTTCGCCTTCATGGCCTGGGGAGAAAA
Source organism: Victivallales bacterium (assembly GCA_017535315.1). Lineage (GTDB taxonomy): Bacteria > Verrucomicrobiota > Lentisphaeria > Oligosphaerales > Oligosphaeraceae > RGIG3456. The sequence continues at coordinate 59,946 of JAFXUD010000009.1, forward strand.
CGGTGAAGCGGTAGTTCTCATCCATTTTCCAGGTCATGGACCATGGGGCCTTTCCATCGGCGATCTCCTGTGGCGGGAGAATGCTTTGGTTGTCCATTTCCAGAATCATGGTGACCTCTTCCCAGGAGCCATCCAGCTTGGGGGGATTGAGGACGCGAAGAGCTCGCGACTGGCGCGCATCTTCCGAGCGGTCGTCATCATACCAGAGAACGGCGGAAGCAAAGAATGCTGGTGCCTTAGAGCGCATCTTAAGCGTGATTCGGTAGCTGTTCGTGTTTTGGCCGATGAAGGCGTCATGCCCCACATAGCCATTACTGTCTCCGATGACAAAGCCAGTGTTAAAGGTGCCTTTTCCATCGGGTGCGGTGACTGTGTAGCGCAGGAATGGCTCCTCCTCGTTGGTGATGGCTTCAAGTGTCGCCTTGCCATTGCCGATGTAGAGGTCATAGCCGTTCTTTTCGCCTTTTTTGAGGACGATTGGGATGGGTTTTGCCATGTTCCTTCCGCCTTTTTCTCCATTGTCCTTAACAATGCGCACATCTTTGAAGTCCATGACCGCCAAAGCCCTGGAGGAGATTTTCAGGACGAAGGGGACGTTCAGCGGCTTCTGGAGCTTTGGCTTGCCGAAGGTGAGGTTTTCAACGGTGTATTCGTTGTTGGGGCCATGGAAGAGATAGTCGCGGAAGGAGCCGCCTTTCGCCTTGAACATGTCGAGCCAATAGGCGCCATGCTTGCCATGCGAGACCTGGACGAGGCTGCGTTCATAGATGCTTTTTTTTGTGTATGCATTGGAACTGGCGCGCATCGCCTTCACATGCGGCGATACAGCGAAGTAATGGAAACTACCGCCGCGATCCCTGCTTATCTGTTCCTTGTCGTCAATGGTGACGAGGTTGTGCGCGAGGGTACGCATGGTCATCTTTTTGTCTGGATGATCCCAGAGATAACCGAGGTCGCCCAGCAATTCATGGCCGTCTTTCCAGAGATAGAGGTTTAGGCTGTCATAGTGGTGGTGGTTTCCCCAGTTGGATGCATCAATGAGGGCGAGTCCATCCCGCCCGTAGGTACCCAGGCGGAACATGCCCTGGGCGAGGAAGGGAAAGACGATGTCATGGCAGACGAAAGGCTTGGCTTTTTCATCTTCATTGCGGTTAAAGATTGGTTTAGTGACGGTATTATCGTTGTCCATCATGCCGATGTTCTTTGCATCCTGGAGCGTGCCACGGTTGAATATGGCGGCGCGTTGGGTGCCATTAGGCTTCTTTCCAGCGATGGCATGCAGGAGGGAGATGTTTTCATCGGTGGGGTAGGCCAGGGCGATAAGCTCGGTATAGGTTCCGCCGAGGGAGGTGGTCTTCCTGGAATCGGCCAGGGGAGGATAGAAGAGGTTGCCTTGAAGCGTCCATGCAAAGGATTGCCAGCAAGTCCCGTAGTTGGTGTCACGGCAGGCGTCGAAGTGCTGGAGGCGTGCGGAGCCTTGCGGGGGTATGTAGTCCTCGGGTTCCGTATAGTCTCGGAATATGTAGGGGAAGGAGTGGATGCCACCCATTGTCATCAAGCCATAGCCAGCCGATTCGGAAGTGGTGCCGTCGGGGAGGAACCAGTCCTCCACGGTTTTGACGAAGCCGTCCAGACCGAAGCGGATCAGGTCGGGCATTCCAAGGGCCATGCCGACGGCTGCTGCGCCCGCGCGGTTCCCGACGGACTTGTTGTTGATTTTGGTGTCGCCGCAGGCCAGCAGGGCGGATTCAAGGAGGACGTCCTTTTCAATGATGAGGCGTTCCTCTTCAGTGTATAGGGGGCGTCCGTCTGGATAGGTGGCGTTGTAGGTGATGTCGTATGCATTGGCGAAGGTGACGGCGGTGCCGCCGTCCATCCCTTGCGTGTGGAAACGGGATGCTGACCAATAACCTGTCCAGAGGCTGCGGTCGGGTTTATTGGGCGGGGCGACGATTTCGTCGGTGGGAAGGTCGTTGATTTTCATACAGGCGATATGAGGGTCGCAGTCCGCATATTCATTGTAAGTGTATCCGACGCGGACCAGGTAGTGAGGGAGGACCTCGGCGATTTTTAGCAGGATGCGTTTGATGGCTTCAGCGTGTTCGATTTTGCCGTTGAGGGCATAGGAGGTGGAGAGGGTGTCAAGTTGTTTGAAAACGTATCCCACTTTGCTGGCACGGATGATGCCCGAGGGGTTGGACATGCTCTGCTTGTAGCCGAAGCAGGGGAATGGTTCCACGTCGATGAAAGTGAAGACCTGGCGCGGGTCCCATTTACTTTGAACCTTGATGGTTTCGGGATATTTGTCGTTTGGATAGACGGTTCCGCAGTGTGGGCATCGAATCTGGTTCGGGGTCGAGACGCTCCATTGCCAGTTGTTGTTGGGAAGCCAGCGGAGCCCCTTGTCGCGGCAGGCTGGGCATGGGGTCGTGCCACCCGCAGTGGTGATTTCCACCATCATATCCAGGAACTCCTTGGTCATCTGTTCCGCTATTTTATCAGCGTTTTTGGAAAGATTGTTTGCGTAGTTTCGTGCCCAATCATGGTTTTCGATGTTCTTTTTAGCGCGGATCAGGTCTTCCGTCTTGAATGAGACGCAGGGGTGGATGACCGTTTTGCGATAGGTTTTCCATTGTTCGACATTGGTCGGATCCCCGTACGGGATGCGCATTTCATCGGAAAGAAGAGTGCTCATGGTGAGTGAAAAGATGATGGTGGAAAGTATGTGTTTCATGATTTTGATAATCTCAAAAGGTAATTGCAAAACAAAAGTAACCATGGACAAAGACTATGGTTACATGTTGTTTAGTTTGCAAAAATACCAGACAGCCCAGTTTTCCAGCGGGGAGACGTTGGGCGGTGAGGAGAGTTTAATGTAGTTGTTGTTTAGAAGCATGTAAAACTTGTTTGTCTGATCGGGGGCGGCACAGGAGCCGATGAGATTCCAGCCAGAATGGATGGATATGGGATCGGTACGTTGTCCAGTGAGGGTGGTATCGGGGCGCAGGGTACCGATTTTCACTGCGAAGCCCTGTCCAGGAGCCAATGTTTCAGGGGCAGGCTGGTAGTTGTCATTCTGCCAGATCCAAAGGGTGTCACTTCCAAGGGCTGAAGCCAATGCGGATGACGAGGTGGCGTAGGGGGTGGCTAGCATCAGCCAGCTCTCCGAGTTGGAACGAGACTCTTGTTCTCCAAGAATGAAGATTATTCCCACCCCCAAGCTAGGCCAAAGATCGGAAATGCGGAACTCCACCTTGTCCAGTAAAATGGTGAAATTGAAGGTGTCAGAAGTGGCATTTCCCCCATCGATGGCGTATGCACTAGCTGAAATGGTGTTGACGACTGTTCCGTCGGATTGGAATGTCACGGGAAAATCATTTGGAGCACGTGGGAAGGTGGCCTTCTTACCTTTTGCCGTAAGCCAACTTCCATTGGATGCTTTGAGGGTGATGCGCAGTTTGTCCTGATCCTCTGGGTCGTCGTCTTCCAGTGTGAAGGTGGTTGCCTGCAACGGAGTTCCTTCCCGTAGGTTTTGTGGAAAAGTGGTGATTCGAGGTGGACGGTTGGTGTTTGTGACTGTCACGCTGACTGGCAGCGAGGCTTTTTCCCCTTTTTTATCCTTGACGACGATGCTGAACGTCACGGCGGCTTCTTGACCGCGTATAGTCACATCGTAGTCTGGCGCAAGATGAAGGGTTGAGCCCTTCAGGGTGGCCCATCGGGGGGCATTGTAGAGCGAGTAGGTCAGCTTTTCCGTGTTGTATGGAGCTTGGTTTGCCATGTCTGGGTCAATTGCGTAGAGACTGTATGTGGTCCCGATTGTCTCACTTCCTTCGCTGACGGTGTAGTTACATGCGTTGTCGGGAATGGAATCAGACCAGACTGGAGGGTTGTTCACATTGTTGACGGTTAGACTGAAGGTCTGTGGGGAGGAAAGCATCTTACCGTCCCAGAGGCGAATAGATAGTGTGGTGTTTCCGCAGAAATATGGGTTGGTAGGGCATATCTTGACGGCATACCACTTTTCGTAGGGGATGAGTTCGGCAGGTAAGTCTGTCTCAGTAGTTAGATGAGTTGGGATGGCATCGTTGCCTTCTGCATCGCTGAATGCAAGAGGCAGAATAATTTCAGGCGATTCATCAACTGAAAAATTTGTGGTTGTAAATGTGGCAGGTGTGTCCTCCGCATCGTCAAAGAGGGCTTGATATAATTCATTGCCATACTCGTTTTGTTTGCCATCAAGTAGATTCTGTGCTGGAGATACGAAACAGAGGCGTGAGCCGTCTGCACTGAGGAGCATTTCCTGAAGAACATAGCTGGTGGCTGGCTTGGCCTGGTAGTTGAGGGATGCATATTTCTCCTCTCCCGTAAGAAGATCAAAGCGACACGCTTGAGGAATGTTGCGGGTAGTCCTTCTATAGGCGAGAAAACGTCCATTGGCCGAGATGGTGATTCCATCTGGCGCGCCTGATGGGAAAGAGCTAAGTGTTATCTCCTCAGTTGTTCCGTCGCTTGCTAGCCATTTTACGGTCCCATCCTGTATGATGACGAAACGCGTGGCGGAGAGCGTGGCGGCGAAGGATGTGATGTTTTCTGCAATCGATGTGAGGGTTGGGGAATATGTCTTGCAGGTGAACAGAGCATTGCCCGAAAGGAAAGCGGCAGTGAGACCATCTCTGGAAATTACAGAGTGAGAAAAGCCGTTGGCTTCTGAAAGCAGGATTTCCTTGCCACTGACGTTGATGCATGGTACACCAGATTTCACGTAAGCCACTTTGGAGCTGTCGTAGGATATGGCATAGTCGCCTGTGTCAATGTCGTCGGCGACCTTGCTTTCCTTGGCGGTGGCAATGTTGAACTTGTAAAGTGAAGCTTCACGGGTATAGAAGACCCATTGCCCATCGCCAGAGAGTTTTACGTGGCGTAAGTCAGCGTTGTTGTCCTGTACCAAGAGGGTCATGCTTCCCGTAGTGAGGTTCTGCAGATAGATTACCAAATAATCATAAGGTTGGGTGTCGTCCTGGACACGGGTATTAAAGGCGACTAGTGTGCCTGATTCATCCATTGAAAAAGAATCGCTGTCAAGCAATCCACTTCCATTTCCCTTGAGGAAGAGGTTGCCCGAGGGGGCTGTGGAGAGGTGTTTCAGAATGGGGGCTTTGGGAGAACGAACTGTGATCAAAATACTGGCTTCACAAGTGAAACTCCCATCCTCGACACAGATAGATAGGGTGTTTTGGGATGGTGAGACACTTGGGGTGAACAAGAGTGGCAGCAAGGATGCCGATAGAGTTTTTTTTGTTGTTTCATCATATTTGGGGACAGGATTCTTGTTAACATCACGCAGTGTACCAGGTAGTTTCCCTTCCCAGTAAAACTTGAGTTCTGTTTTTTCTGTTGCCCCAGAGATGACAAGTGGTAGTTCTGTTATGCTCCCAGATACACTAGGTACAGTTGTATTCAGGTCCGTAACCAATAGGTCTGGTCCCATGTCAACGGCACAGACATTGGCGTTACCAGCGGGGTTGCGATAGCCAAGATTCTTTGCAGTTGTAACAAATGCAGCAAAGCGTCCAGAAGGAGAGATGGCTGGAACCATACAATCTTCATTGGCATCGGTCAATTGAAGCAGAGTTTTGTGCCTGCGGTCATAGCGCCATATCTGGCGAGGTGCGCTAGCGGATGGACGTGCGGAAAATAGGATGAATCTTCCGTCGGCGCTGAGTGCTGGAGAGACACAGTTGTAGAGATAGCGGTTGGCTTGTACACACCATTCGGTTTTCCAGCCCTCCTCTTCTAATTGTGCGACTACAATTTGCGTTCCGAGTGCCCTAATATAGTCGGTCTGAGTATCTTCAAGTAGGGTATTATTGTTGGTCACGAAAGCGATGCACTGGGTATCCCGCGCTGATGCGATTTCAGGATTGGAGAGCGAGACGGAGGAGTCCAAGAGGATGGCTTCAACTATTGATGTCTTGGATGAAGTGTTGCGATCCCAACTGCAAATAGTGGAGGCATCTTTTGGGGTCTCCACATAGAATATTTGTTTGCCATTTGGGGAAAGGGCAAGCGATTTCCCTTCTGTCTTTGGAAGTCCATCTGAGGGGATTTCAAGTAAACTATCATCAAGCAAATGAATTGTGCCATCATCTTCCGATATGGCCAGGGTTTGAGCATCCCCCGAAATGGCCGCAGGGGCGTTGTAGGAGGTGTTGAGGAAAGCACCAGAAAAGAGAGATGCCTCATTTTTCGAACTGGCGAATTCGATGGATGCCACTGCCGGTCCGTTCCCGCTTTTCCTTAAGGTGAAAAAAAGGTTGTTTCCCCTGAAGAGGCGGTAATTGGACCACGCGAAATCCTCCTTGGTGACACTACTTTGAAATGATTGAGCGATGCTGTAGCTGAATTCATCGTATGGGGAAAAGAGGGGAGTGGATGTTGGCTTGTCAGCTAGGATGTCCGTGGTGTTGGCACCAATTAACGGCGTGAATTTTACAGAGGCATCAGGAGAGGGGAAGATAAAGCACACCTTTCCGTCATCGGTGACAACGGGGGTACTGTAGAAGGAGAGACCATCCCAGCCGCTTCCGTATGAAAGGCGTGTGCCTGTCTCGGAAACACCCACTAGAATGGGGGTGAATTCTGAGGCAAAAATCGTACGGAAGAGCAAGATGCAGAGGAATAAAAGATAATAACACGTATTTTTCATTGCTTGGGATTTTTCAGGGATAGAAGCGATGGAAGCTATAGCAAAGACATAACTCGATATTTATACGAGGCAAGTTCAAAACTATCATTGAAATGCGCTAGTTTTGAACTTACCTCTTATACAATACAAAAAATAAGCACATTCCCTGAAAATACAAGCAAAAACATGCTTTTTTCTGGAAACAACGGTTTATTTTTTTGAACGCTCAGTCTCCTAATAGTGCCGTTTACGGTTGTCGTGGAGTTATAGCGCACGGAGTCCGCAACAATCGTAGCCCAATACAAGCCTCCTTTAGGTGTGCAGCAGTGGTGTTGGTCGTTCTTCAGAACATCGCACTTGTCGGTACAACAAAAAAACAATGTCATTACCTACCCTCATGGGAAAGAGAGTTGCTGGTTGTCTCTACCTTTTTTGGATGGTTATTAGTTGCAAATAAGTACTGAACAAATACATTAAAAAGTGAGGTGATTACAAAACTATCACTTTACTGTATTAGGTCGCAGGCATTGCCTGGACTATCATGCAAGGCAAAAATGAGCAACTCCATTGTATGTAGGATCACCATGAAAGATATTCTGCGTAAAATATTCTTCTGGGACGTGCCAGCGAAAGGCGCGTTCTTCGGGGTGACGTTGCTCTTCGTCTTACCGAGGTTCTTCTATGCAATTGTTTTTGACATTGTGGCGCCTGTCTTTCTGCGGGAGGAAAAGTCTGGTGAGGTGGCCTTGTATTTGCTGGCCGCGTTGATAGGGTGCGCGTTGCTCTACGCATTCATTGATCTTGTTCACTTCCTGCCGAAAGTTCCCATGACGAAGAAACCCTGCTTGATAGGATTGTGTTGCTGCGCTGTATTAATGATTGTTTTCTGGATATCTACAGATTTGATTGGTGACAAGGAGATTTACAGGCGATTGTGGTGGGTAATTCCATCGTTGTTTGTGGCTTGGTGCATTGTTTATGCCTTTTATCCAGCCGTCAAAGTATGGGAGTGGTTGGCTGCTGTTGTCCCGCTGGTGATTAGGGGGGCATTGTGTTCCTTCATGAGCGTGGCATTAGTGCGTGAAGTGGTTAGCGAGCTTGGAGTTATACCGCAGTCAAATGCAGTATTTAGCTTCATTGGAAACTCAAGTGGTATGCAATGGCTTCTGTCGATTTGCTGTATTTCCCTGCTTGCAATCGCCTATTTGATGCTTGCTAGAGTTATCTCGAAAGGTGGCAGTGTCTCGTTCAAGAGCCTTTGGGGCAAAGGGGTTGCAACGCTGTGGCTGGTTTTTGTCGTGACGTATTTGGCAAGTGTCTGCCAGGCTGTGTATTCAATACTTGACTACCGAAAAGCCCGGAAGGAATTGGATGCATATTGGGGGATGCCTGTCACAACAAAGACGCTGGTTGAACTCTACGCCAAGAACGACAACATCGACCAGGCGTTCTGGAAGGAGTTCAATGGTCAGGCTGCGGTGAGGTTTCCAAAGTTCTTCAATAAATACGATGGAATCAATCTCATTGTCGGCTATTCAAATGCAATTCTGCCCCCAGACATCTATGTTGAGTGGAAGAAGGCTTTCAATGAATCGGCAAAACTTCGACGGTGCGAGGAGATGATGGAGGCACCACCTCCTTTGTACGAGCGGAAGGCGGGCTTCAATTTCGATAGATTCTTTTCTAGAATCTCATCCAGATGCGGGGAGATGGCGCGCCTGGAAATGTGGCGTGTGAGGTTTGCGTTGGAGGAGAAGGACATTGACACCGCTAAGAAAGCCTTGCTTCGTTTGGACAATATCGGCACGCCACTTCAAAGCGATTACAATCAGCTTGCGGGCCTGTTGTGGGTGGCAATTGAACAAATGCGCACCTATGCGTTGTGCCGTATTCTAGCCAGTGGTCTGGCAGATGAGGCGTGGCTCCGCGAACAGTCTGCAATTCTGCTGGAAAAGGAACGCCTGATACCCGAAGTCCACAAGCGCATGATTCTTGGCGAAGCAGCACATACGTTGGATTCGTTTGAGATGGTGGCTGAGCAGGCCAGTTTTGCCTCGTTCCTGATGCTGCCAGAAAGCTGGGGCTTTTGGGGGCGCGAGGGGGCTGTCATGGCTAGATGTTTCTGTATCTCAGATTTTGCCGATTTCCCTGAAAAGCCCGCGGCCATCTTTGCGAGAATGATTTCCAATGGTGAGTGTCTTATGGGGACGAAAAAGATCCCCACACTTGTGGCGACATTGCGCATTTCAAGGGGGCTGATTGAAGCTGAGATGATTCGCTTGAAAACAGGAGCCTATCCAGCTGTGATAGACAACCTGCCCGAAGACCCCTTCTCGGGCAGACCGCTACGATATGCCATTGGCGAACGTGAGATCCCCGGGCAACGTTTCCAGCAGAATGACGACGATAACGGGGACGAGCTTGAAGTGGTGCAACAAATGCAAAAGTTCATTAAAATGACAGATGAACAGGCAAAGGAGTTGGCACGCCATACACATTATTCCTTCAAGCCCGAGTGGCATACTGTCAATGCCGTCCAGATCTGGAGCGTTGGCCCCGATGGAATAAGCGGCGATGCAGCGGGAGATGACTTACTGAAGTCTCGTGACGACATCAGATACTATATCCGTTTGCAATAGACCACTGTTTTAATACATTGCCACAGCGGGTGTAACGACGAGGTCTCATCGTTGCGTATTTCAACGGTTTTGTAGTGCCAAGCACACGACAAAGTGGGCATGCAACTGTGGCCTGTCGTGACAGAGGCGTTGCATTGGCACTGTAATTTGGCACGGGTAACTACCGCTTCGCAGTTTTGCCATCTGCTTATGAGTTACAAAACGTTATAAATTTGACAGTTTCAGAATCAGGTTAATGGCCTTTGAACGGAGGCGATCTGCTGTTTTGGCATCGTGTGGAGAGGTGACGACGGCTTGGCGGGGGGCTTCCTTGAGGAAGGTCTGCGCCTCCAGGTGAAGGGGAGTGTTGCCGCCATCGGCAAGTTTTTTGAGGACGGAGAGGTAGGCGCTGTCCATCAGGCCCGTGCGGAAGGCCTCCAGTCGGACGGAGGAGACGACCTCCTCGCCCGAACGATAGCAGATGCCGCCAGCGGTGCATGCCTTCCAGTCGCGCACGCCAGCCGTTCCATGCGGTGCGTTGCACAGGATATAGAGGCCGATGTGCTTTCCGTCGCACTCCCAGGTTCTCCAAGCGTGGAGACGATAGTAGCGGTAGAGGTTTTCTCGCATGGAGGTGGAGCAGTAGTAGATGCCGTAGTCGATTCCCTTTGCCGTGAGTTCTTTGAGCAGTTCACGATAGGCGGGGGATGTGAGGTGCGAGGCCCAAAAGCAGTTGTTGTCCAGATATTGATTGAACTTGCGGATGGAATCAGGCGTGTGCCCGAAATTGGGGGCCGCCCAGGTGATGGAGAGCATGGTTTTCGGTAGTGTTTGCCGAGCGAGGCGGGTAACCTCCAGGTCACGTTCCAGGTTTTTGCCGTTCGGCTCGTCAAACACCTCGATGCCCCACTCATCCTCCTTGACACCCGCCTTGCGGAAAATCTCCTGGATAGCCAGGAGGTCGTTCTTCCAGCAGTTTTCCCACTCGGGGGTCATAAGAGTGATCTTTTTGTTCATGTAGTTCTTCTCGAAGACCTCATAGCAACTGAAATGGACCATGAAAAGGCAGCCGTTGCGACGGTTGTACTTTTCGAACCACTGGAGGCGCTTACTAATGTAATCGACCACGTCGGGAAGCTCCCCGTTTACCAGGTTTCCCTTCTCGTCGAACTTGAACTTGAACATCCAGGGGTTGATAAGCAGATAGCGTCCGAGAAGGTCTGTCTGGAGTTTGAAGAATTTCTCGTTGGTGCCGCGTTCCATGAGCCAGGCAGGGATTTCAGGATTGTCGATGTTCAGCATGATGGGGAGGACATTCAGACAAAGTTTATAGTCCCTCATGGGGCCTTTGTAGTTGTGGACGACGATGTCGGCTGGCAGGGAGAGGGGGACCACGCGGATGGCCCCCGTGTAGCTTTGGGGCTTGACGCCGCTGCAGTCGAAGCGTATCCACACAAGGGCTGTCTGGCCAGCAGGGACGGTGACGGTAAAGGCCTGGTTCATTTTAGGCAGCGCGTCAAAGCGGAGGCCAGCGCCGAAGGAGTCGCCGTCTTTCATCGGAATTCCCTCCATCATCGTGATGTTCTCACTGGGGAAGCCGTTGTCCAGACCGAGCGTCTCGACCTGGACGGGGGCGATGTTCGGGTGCAGAATCACGCGATAGGCGGCTGTCTCTTCGGTGCGGTTCGTGAGTGTCAGGGGCAGGGAGATGGTCTCGTTGACGGCAGCCGTCAAAAGGATGGGCTTGACAGGCGGGAGAAGCGCATTCTCCAGATTGACGTCCAGAGGCAGGGTATAGTCCCCTGTCACGGGCATTGTGCCAAGGAGGAACTTCTCGTTGCCAAGTCGATAGTTCTTAATGTCCTCCTTGAACTCAAGTACGGCGACATTCAGGTCATGCGGGGAGAGTTCGCCCTTGGCGATGTTTTCTTTTCTTGGAGCAAACTCCTCGGGGCAGTCTTTCACGTCAGCCAGCAGGTGGCGTGCAAACTCCTTGGGAGTGCCGAAGACCATCACATTGAACTTCTCCGTGTCATGGAAGTTGCCGCGCACGGAAGCCCAGGAGAAAAGTTGTTTGTCGTGTTGTGCGCTGACGTTGAAGAGGATGCTTTCGCCAGGTGCGGGCTTGGCGTCATAACCCAACAACTTGAAGGGGATGGTGAAGGTGGCTGTCCAGCCATTTCCAGAGACCTGTGGAACAGCCTGCCATGACGTATAGTCATCCAATTGGGTATTGCCGTTGCCGATGTAGCGTCCACCGCCTGCGCCCAGAACGAATTGCGAGAGGGTACGGTCCGACTTGGCGGTGGGGCCAAAGAAGACCTCTACCACATCATCAGCCCAGATTTTCGAGCCATTCGCCTGAACAGAAGCCTTGACAGGCGTGTCTGCCTTGCAGGTGACAACCAAGTTGACGGCATTGTCCTGGAGCGAGGCCTCCACCGAATACATCCCCTCGACGGGAACGCCGCTCTTCGCGTTGATGAAGTTGCTGAACTTAGACGGCAGGCAGATGTAATCCTTTGTATCGACGATTTTTTTGCGTGCTTTCGGTCCCAGTTCCACGATTGATGGTTTTTCGATGACGCGGAGATTGTCCACCAGGAGGTAGTCGCCGAGCTTCCAGTTAAAATCCTTTTCCTGTGCAGAATCTCCCCAGAGGTTGATGATGAGGCATGCGCGCTCGGCGTTTGCCCCCGTTTTGAAGGTGCCGCGATAGGTTTTCCATTCTTTTTCGACAGGGAAGGAGCCAAGACTGGTAGTCAGGGATTCGCGGCCCTCGCTCCAGATGGAGGTTCCTGCACCCTTGAATGTTACGGCTTTAGCAGAGGCCCTCGGCGCAGTGCCCTTTGCTTCAAAGGAGAACTGATAGATGCTGTTGGGCTTCACCTTGAAACCAGGCTGCGTCCTCGAACGCCCGAAATAGAGCGCGATGTTGAGTTTTTTTGCGCCGGCTGTTTCCGTGAACTTGGCAAGTTCTGCCTTTAAGCAGCGGTTCCAGTTGTACTCCTCTGTGAAAAGGGAGACCTTCCACGTCTCTTTTGCAAAATCGGTGAAGAGTTCTGCGCGGGGATTCTCTGCGTCAAACGCACCGTTGGAGAGGAGTTCTTCCTGCGCAAGGCAAGGAAGGGCGAGGAGGGCGAGAAAGACAAGAAGATGTTTTTTCATAGAATTATTCCTTTTGGGGTGGATATGCACACGGACACGACCACGAGGGCATTGGCCGTCAGCGGAGGCGGATAAGGAGATAGGCCAGGAATGTGCCTTGGGGAACGACGACCGTGGCGGTTGATCCGTTGAGGGTGAAGCGGAGTGGCTTGGCTCCGTCGAATTCGGGGCTGTAGGCGAGGATCTCGCGGCACTTCTGCACGGGGATTGTGAAGGTGATATCCTGCGGAATGGGCGGGAAGGCGGGGTCGGGTGCCGGATGCACCAACCTGTCGCCTGGCTTCATGCAGGCGCCGAGGCCGTTGAGCAGGTGGACCACCAGGGCACCGTCGGCTTCCTGCCAAATGGCGCTGAACACCCTCTGTGGGGCGTCAAGGGACCAGTGGCGGAAGGGGGCGAAGAGCTCGGTCAGCTCCGTCTGGTAAAGAGCCTCAAGCTCCCTGTCGGGATTGTATTTCCAGATGCTTAAATGCGAGGCCTCGATTTCGTAGAATTCGGAGGCGATGGCCAGGGGGCAGTACACAAGCTGTCCCTTGCCACAGGGGACGGTAACGCGCAGAGGGTTGGTCGCCTCTGTTTGGGGTAGGAAGCCTTTGAGAGGTTTTGCCAGTTGTAGTTTGCATCCGTGGGCGTCAAGTTGGGTGACCTGGGAGAGCGAGCTGCTCTTGGGAGTGAATCCGAAGTGGTCGGCGAAGGGCCATACCTTGCGCAGGGTGCCGTACTGGTCGAAGAGGCCTGCGACAGTGGTCAAATAGACGGTGCCCCCCCTTTCGGCAAAGCCTTGAATGGCCTGGAGCTGCTCGTCGGAAAGGCATCCAGCACCGCCGACAACCAGGCACTTGTACTTGGCCAGGTGTGCCTCGTCCAGACTCATGGAGCCCAGGAATTCGGTGGGGATGTGGAGTGCCTCCAAGGTCTGTGCGAGGCCGTAGAGCTCATCTGCATATCCGACCAGGCGGTTCCAGTCGCGGCTTTCCGTGGAGAAGAGCAGCGCGATCTCGGCGACGGCCTGGGCGCCTTCCCGCTTCATGTTGATGGGCCTTGCGCTGAAACGCTCGTAGTCGGGGTCGCCCTCCTTCTGGACGAGCTGTGCGGGCATGAGACCAGTCTGGCAGGTCAGGTTGGCGACTCCCCAGGCAAAATAGGAGGATGGCCAGTCGTTAACATAGTACCAGGCATCGACAGGCATGCCAGTGGCCAGATGGAAGACATTTTGGGTGCGGCGGAAGGGGATGAGGCTGCGTGAGGTCTGGATGACATTTCGGGTCATGGTCTCAGTGCCGACCCAGTCCAGGGCACGGCTTTCGTCGAAGAGGTCCCAGCCAAGGCTGACGCTGCGGCGGCTGCGGGTGAATGCGCCTGAATGGGTGGAGTAGTTGCGGTAAACCAGATTGGGATTGATGGGGGCGAGGTGCTTGCGCAGGGCGATATAGGAGGCGGTCACCTGGGTGTCCTGCCAGGAAACCCAACGGCGCCACAGCTCCGAATCTGGGTTGTTGAAGCAGGGGTTCAGTTCGTTCATGGGCAGGTGGCAGCCAGTGGTACGGTGGAACTCGGCGCGGCAGTACTGGCAGGCGCAGGCATGTTTCCAGAAGTTGAATTCGTCCAGCTGGAAGCCATCGACTCCCCGTTTCACCAGGTCGGCGAGATACTGGAAAAACGTCTCACGGAAGAGCGGGTTGCTGAGGCAGAACTGGAAGGATGGCAGCTGGTCGGCGTAGCCCCGTCCGACTTCTGGAAGCCTCTCGGTAAGCACTCGGGGGCCGCTGTCGCCGCAGCTCCAGAGTAGCGTGGTCGAGTGGTGGTCGATGAGCTTGAGACCCCGCTTGTGGGCCGCTTGGGCAATGCGTCCAATGGCCTCCTTGCCCCTTTCGATGGAGCCAAAATAGGCCTGGCGACCATGCATGCCCGAGAGCTCAATGGAGGTGAACTGCTTGCCCTCGATGAGCTGGTCGAGGAAGCGGTCCAGTAGGCCAGGCGCATCCAACTCCGCCATCGAAGAGGAGTGCTTCAGCAGTTTCACGGATTTGACCTGGCGCAGCCAAGCGAACTGGGGCTGGGATATATCCTGGCGGTAGATAGGGCGCTCAGGCTCACGGGGATTCGCGGCCAGCTCCGTGCCTGGTTCTGGCAGGACTAGCTCCTCGGTGGCCGTCTGGAAAACAGGGGTTTTCTTGTAGAATTCATTGCGGTAGAGGACGCCTGGCTCGTAGCCATCGACCACCCAGAAGCCACGGCGGAAGGCGAAGTCCTCCGCATCGGTGACGAGGGGCTGGACGGCGATGGTGGAAAGGATAAACTCTCCATCCAGGCTAATCTCGATGCTGCCTTCCTGGACATGGTAGGCCCGTGAGTAGGTGCGGACCGTCCTGGGCTTGACATGGATATTTCCAGCCAGCTCCTGTCCGTTGACAGCGATGCGGAAGGCATTGTCCACTCCAGGGTAGTTGCCTGCTCCGACGGTGATGATGTGGAAGCCCTTGCGGAGGCCTGTGATGCGGAAGCAACGTTTGCCTGAGCCATGGACATGGGCATAATAGGCTCCTTCAGGAGAGCCGCTACAGGGCTCAGAGGGCTCCAGTCCGTCGGACCAGCCGAAACCCTTCTGGACATTAAATGGGAGATTGGCGGGGGTATAGGCCTTGCCGACTCGGTTGTTGCCAAAGCTGTAGAGGCGAGAGGGCATGAGGTGCTGGCTGTACACGAAACTCCGCATGGCATGAAGGCGGTCGTAGTCATCAAAACCGCCTTCCCGCAGGATCAGCTTAGCACCAGTGAAACCTCCGCAGTGGGTGACGGTGGAGCCGCCAGTTAGGGTGAGGCACCCATCCTCATGCTTGACATTCCATACGCCCTTGATGGCACCCGTGCGATACATCATACAGTGGTCAGTGGGGCCGATGGGATTGAAGTCGAAGGTAACTCCACGGCAGGCCATCCAGCGGAAAAAGTTGGAGTTCTTGCCCTGGAATGTGCCCTTGACTGGTTTCCAGCTGCGACCGTTTTCGGCCAAGGCCTGGAAATCCTGACCGTCGAAGCAGGCCTTGTTCAGGGGCAGGATAAGCATTCGGGTGCAATTGGGATCCAGGGCGTCGATTTCGCCAGTCATGGTGATCTCAATGGCGCCGTCCGCCCGCTGTGCCACCTCCAGACGGAAGCGGTTGTTCTGTTGTTCGCACCAGCGCTGCCAGGCAAGCGTGCCGTCTGGCAGTGCCTGATGGGAGGTGTGAACTGTGACCCGCTCCATTGGGATGTCGGTCTTCATCTCCATCGATTCAATCAGCACGATTCCATCGCGCTTGACGGCAAATGAATCCCCCTGTGGTTCCACCGTGAGTCTGGCGGAAAGCATGGCTGCAAAAAGCAGGATGGGAAGGAACAGATGACGTAATTTCATGGTTTGTTCCGAAAGATTGCCTATGTGCCCCTGGCTACTCAACAACAAAGACGCGGGTTTCGCCGACGCGCATGGGGAGTTTGATGGTGGTGGTGCCAGCGGGCCAGGTCTGACCAGTCAGGATGTCCTTGGGGGTGCCTTTGCCCAGGAGGTTGATCTCCTTGGTGCCCTCGTTGGAGGCGTAGATGCCGATGAAGCCGCGACCTGCGTAGAAGCCGTCATTGCCAGTTGCAAGGACGGGCACGCCTGCCCGTTTCGCGATGGCACGCAGCACTGCGGGCGAGAGGCCTGGTGCCGCGCTCCAGAAGAGATTGCACGTTTTGCCATTCTTGTATAGTGCAGACGGGCGACCATCGGCAAGCGTGGCCAGAACATCGCAGCCCGTGGTGGCGGTAGGCATCAGGAATTGTGTCGATTTATAGGCGGGGTTGTGACCCCATTCTTGTCCTTCAAGGTCCTTCCAGGTCGTGGTACCCTTACTCTTCAGGAGAGTCTTCTCGTCGATGAGCGTGAAGGGGCATCCCATGAGCTTGGAGCAGTAGTCGGCTGAGAGCCCGTTGGGAGTCAGCATGCCTGGACAGCCCACGAACGCAACGGTTCGGTCATCCTTCAACACCTTTTCCTCCAAGTATTTCTTGTACTCATCGGTCAGGCGATATGCATCCAGGAAGAGCATCGCCTTGTGGGCGAGAAGCTCGGGGTGGCGCAGAAGGTCGGAGAAGAGGACGACCTTCCAGGGAATGCCTGCCCGCCAGAGGTAGGTCATCTGGTTCTGGTGAAGTTCGCTGCCGCCGACGTTGCTGAACGCGTTCCAGCGCCCCATAAAGCGTTCGTCCAGGACGACCAGCAGGTAGTTTTCAGGAGCCCAGTCCTTGACAGTGTTCCTGTATTTGCAGCTGAGGTCATAGAGTTTACCTGCTGCTTGCATGAGGCGTTTGTCGCCCATCGTCCAGCCATTGGAGAAGTCGTACCACTGTATTCCGTTGCCTTCCGACATGCATCTGGCGAACTCGCGTTCCATGCAGTCAATGGATTCCTGGACGGTTGCGACGTATCCGTCGGGCTGCCGTTGATAGACCCAGTGGCTACGCAAATCCGCCTGGTTCCAGAAGAACTTGCCATTCAGGCGGAATGTACCGCCAGGCGTCATGGTCTTGGAGGTACCGCCCACATGGCGTTCACCATAGCAGTCGGGGGCGATGCAGTAGTCGAACTCGGGTGAGCGGAGCATCGTCTCCAGGCGGTAGTGGCCCGAACCTTGACCGAAGAAGACGGAATCGAAGAGGTTGAAGGTGTAGCCGTAGTAGGTGCCGCAGATGACACGCCCGTCCGTCTCTTCCTTTACGATACGGTTGAAGTAGTTGATGGTTTCGACGCAGTTGTCATGTTGGTAGTCGTTGTAATCCAGCACGTTCATTTGCGTCTTCGGGTCGTAGTAGAGGCCATTGGCGGGGGTACCGCGTTCCTTGCCCGTGGGGATGGTGGCGGTGTCGAACGTTACGTCCGCGCGTGCCCACGCCTTCTGCAAGGCGGCATCGGTGCCATATTTGGCCTTGAGCCAGCGGCGGAAGTCATCCCGCGAGGCATCAGAGTAATCGACAAAGTGCTGCGATTGGGAACCCCAGTGGAACCATTCGGCGGAGATGCCGTTGATGGAATGGAAGCCGACGATGCGCTCCGCGTAGGGAGTCGTCTTGAGATGGCGGATGAAATGGCGCAGAACATCGGCGTAGGTTTCGCGCCAGACCTTGGAGGCATACGAGGGACGGTAGCCCTTTGCGCTCTTGTAGTCGTTGACCATATCGCTGCCGTCCTCATAGCGGCAACGCGCGTCAGGGTGCTGCGCCATCCACCACTGGTGGGTGTTTGTGCGTACACTGTAGTTGATGATGAGCCAGGCATTTGGGTCAACGGAGAGGTACTTTTCGGCGGCGGCGTCAAAGTTCGAGTAGTCGAAGCCGTGCTCTGTGAATCCCATGTCGCCACTGATGCCCCAGAGGTGAATGCCCGCGTCGCGCGTGTAAATCTGCTGCTTCTGGTCGGGTTTGGTGAAAAGGGCCTGCGTCGGGTCGATTAGCTGACCATTCACGTGGATGTTCGTAAGGCCATTTTGCGAGACAAGCTCGACCTTGGGGAACTCATAACTTTTTTTCTCCATGGCATCGACAAAGACCTCTGCCGAGAAGTCGCTACCTTCGGGGGCGCCCAGAAACTCGATTTTCATCGTGCATAGTCCACGCTTGAGCTTGAAGGGGAAGAAGGCGTCCATCGTGAGTTGCGGTTTCCCGTCGCGCATGGCAAGGCCGTTCTGAACCCAATCTTCCCAGACGGTATTGCCATTCTGGAGAAGATGGTATTTGACAGGGATGGGATTGTCCAGTTTGACAGATTCAACAACAACATCCAGATCGATGCGCTGGCCAGGTTTGACATTTTGGGGGAGGTTCCTGACAGTTACCCTCAATGGTTCCTTGATGGAGTTTTGCGCACGCATGGGTCTGTAATTGGCGTGCCCCCAGGGGGAGCAGGGCGGACGCCCAAGCACGGCGGCAGGTGCCCAAGGACCCTCTTTACTGACAGAAGCCTGCCACTTGCCGTCCGTGGCAAGAGAGATGAACTGTCCGTCCTTGGCGACAATGACGACATCGGCGATGAAGCCTTGGAAGGAGCCGACATCGGTGATTTCCGCCAGAATAGTGTTGGCACCAGGCTTCAGGAAGGGGCGGAGGTCGAGGATTTCAGGCTTCTTCCATGCATCCGCCACGCCATGCGTCGAGTGGACGAGCTGGCCGTTGACATAGAGGGCGTAGCTGTCATCGCAGGTCAACTGGATGTCAGCAGAGGCCAGCTCTTTGTTTGGCAGATTGAAGCTCTTCTGGACGTATGCGGTGCAGTTGTCCTGAAGCTTGTTTTCCTCGCACCAAATCCATTGGCCTTTCCAGGTTGTCTTGAGAGGTGGTGGCGTGACGATGGTGCCCTCTTCAAGTTGGGTGCATTTCAGGGTGTCAAGCCAGGCCTCCCCCGTTCCCGTGAAGCGGAGGATGCCATCGTAGGCGAGTTCAGGGATGGTGATGGTGAGCTGATTATCCTGCCAGACAGTTGACTGCGTTGTTTTCAGCGGGATGGTTTCGATGGTCTTTTTGTCCCAGCCACGGAAGACGCATTCCGCATTGATGGATTCGCCTTTGGTCTTGAAGGAGAATTGGAAGACACCGAGCTTCCCGACATTGGGGAGGTTGGTCTCCGCGACAGCACTCTTGGAGAAGGCAATGCAATTTGTTCCGCTGAAGGCCTCTTGCGAGACGGTGGTTCCTTTCAAGGTCCAGCCGTATGGAGTACCATCAAGGAAGATTTCGCAGTCGCCATTCAGAATGGCGTTTTTTTCTGTTTTCAGCAGGGTGATGAATTCAATCTGGATGTTGGTGTCTGCTGGATTGATGGGGTCAAAGCGGAGTCTGTTGATGATGCCCCTCCAGCCATTGATGGATTTCAAATCAAATGTGAGCAGTTTCAGTTCACTGCTGGAGACGATGCTAAATGGTTTGTACTGCTTTTCATTGAAAACCGAGCCGTTGGCGCTGATGAATATCTCGCCAGTAGCGCTGATGTCGCTTTTCATGCCCACGAACATCGTGTCGAACTCCTCCGCCTTGAGGTTGAGTTCTGGGGAGATGAGACTGCAATCGTGCATGGAAAGGCCATGGAAGCCGTCTGGGCGGATTTCGTTTTTTACCCATCGGTTTGGCGTCCATCCCTGAAGGCCGTTTTTGAATCTCCAGGTGATGCTTCCGTTTTTATAGGGGAGGGTGACTGGCAGGCCGTTTGTTGTTGTCACGCTGTCCTTGTTAATGCCACGCTTGAGCAGTTTAATGGACTGGATGACGATATCCGAGGAAGGATTGATGGGGTCGAAGCGAATCTGCTCAATCATGCCTTCCCAGCCTTTGATATTGGAGAGATTCAGGTTGTAGAGCAGGAAGTTTTCACCATCGCGGGTACGGTGGTGACGGTACTTTTTCTCCGCGAAAACCTCGCCTTTTGCGCGGATGAATATCTCGCCCGTGGAGGCTAGGTTGCATTTCATGACAACGGCCAGCGTGTCGTAGTCCGCCGCGTTGATGTTCAAAATGGGGGAGAAGAACATAGCATCCCGCTTGACCTTCCCCGAAAAGCCTTCCGAGGTGATTTCATGGCTTTCAAAGCCGCGGACACCCCAGCCCTGAAGTCCGTCCTTGAAGTTCCATTCCAACGACTTCGGTTGCGCAAGCAGAAGTGCTGAAAGCGTTAGGAGAAATGCGATGATTTTCTTGCTCATGGTGGCTCTCCGTATGTTTATAATTGGTTATCTGTCAATCTAGACAATCTAGACAATCTAGACAATCTAGACAACCTAGACAATTTAGACACTGGACAATCTAGTCTTTCAAATTTTCAAACTTGGCGGAACTCAGGGCGTTGATAGCCTCCGTGAAGGTGGAGTATCCCTCGACCTTCTGGATGCGGCGCGGCATGTTGGTGGCTTCGATGGCGCGCATTTCACGCACAATGGAGTAGGGGGCGTGGAACTCGCGGTACTTGAAGACGCTTCGGTTGGTGAAGTAGAGGCTGATGGCCTGAAGTGCCTTTTCGCGAATCAGCTTGCAGGCGGCCTTCGGGGCGAGGTGGTTTGCGCTCAACTTGCTGTTGGAGTATTGCTCGGCGGTGAGGCCACGCTTGTGGTCGTCGGGCAGGATGCCACGCTTCACGGCTGCCGTCACGACGCCTGGTGTCAAGTCTGCTGCCTCGCGGCAGAAGGCCTCCTCGCCCGCCACCATGATGGTTGGAATGCCCTGTTCCATGGCGCACAGCGCCAGTTCGCCGAATTCACCGATAGAGTAGCCGTTTACGCTGATGTCATAGCAGGCAAAGCTCCCTGTATGCGTGAGGTGGCTGTAGGGTGTGCCTGACTTTGCGTGCTGGCCAATGATGACCATCGCGTCGTAACCTTCGTCAAGCCCCCATGGATAGACGGGGCGGTGGATGCCACGCTCATAACGGCACCGCTCGTCCAGTAGCTCGACAGCAACGGCACCTGGCCCGTGCCCATCCAGAACGGTCACCGCATCGGCACCTCCCTCGAAGAAACCATCCGACGCCGCATTGACCTCTTCGGTCAGCAGACGCTTAGCCAAATCATAATATCTGTCACCAGGCGTGCAGTAGTTCTTGAAATCCACGACGCCTGCGACACCTTCCAAATCGGTCATGAGGTAAATGTGCATTTGAGATAATCCTTGTTTTTTTTGAGGGACGTGAGGGACGTGAGGGACGTGAGGGACGTGAGGGACGTGAGGGACGTGAGGGACGTGAGGGACGTGAGGGACGTGAGGGAGAAAACAGAGTTTCTAATGCCAATTCCCTGTCGCTCCTGTCCCTCCCGTCGCTCCTGTCCCTTTTAGGTTGCAGTGCGCAAGATAGCCGATTATGCTATCATGCCTTTGGCAAGCGAAGCGGCGACATCGGGCTTGCCAAGTTCGCGCACGAGGGTGAGGGCGAATTCCAGAGAGGCACCTGGACCACAGCCTGTGGTGATTTGTCCATCGACCTCGACGCGCGATGCAGTGTAGTCGCCACCGATCTGCTTTTCAAAAGACGGGTAGCAGGTGTAGCGATGGCCAGCAAGCACGCCAGCAGCCGCCAGTGCAATCGGGGCCGCGCAGATGGCGGCAACGTGGTCACCATTGGCAACCACTTCCGCGATGAGCTTACAGAGTGCCTTGCATTCGGCAAGATGCTTGGCTCCAGGCATTCCGCCAGGGCAGACGACGAGCTGCAAATCGGAGGCCTTCAGGCTGGAGAGACGGGTATCAGTTTTCACGACCACGTTGTGGGCTCCCGTCACGAACTCCTTGTCCGTGATGGAGACCATTTCGACATTGAAGCCTGCGCGGCGAAGGACATCGACGCTGGTAAGTGCTTCGACTTCCTCGAAGCCGTCGGCAAAGAATACGGCGATTTTCTTCATGGGGTAGTTTCCTTTGTTGGTTTATGGTAACTATCCAGAAGGCACAAGTTGCCAGATTTTTTGCGCCGTGCCGCGTAGCGAAGCGGAGCGGCACGGCGCAAAGGAACTGGGGTATCGCTTGCCCGTGGGTTTCGCTCGCGCCAGAGGCGCTCGCTTCACCCACGGCTATGTTCTTGACGCCGCTACGCGGCTTATCCTTCTGAATAGTTACGGTTTATGCTTGATTCTTGAATATGCGAAGAAGACGTATGGGATGAAGAGGAGGCAAAGCAGGGAGGCAGTGGTAAAGACACCTTGCACACCCGTGTAGTAGATGACTCCGCCAGAAAAGAGGGCACTCAGCATGATGCCCGTGTTTTCCGCAGTGGTGTTCATTCCAAAGACAAGACCCTGTTTGTCCTTATCGGTGACTTTTGTGATGAGCGTCAGAAAAATGGGACCGATGCCGCCGATGGCCAGATAGGCGACGAAGCGCGCTGCAATAAGGGAGTAGGTGGAGGCGGCGTAGGTCTGCCAGAGCAGGGCAGCGCTGCCAAGGAGCAGTGCGGGAAAAATGATTTTTGTGGCGGTGGTTCTGTCTGCAAGGTAGCCGCAGATTGCCCCTGCGATGACACCTCCCAAGGCGGCGCCCGCACAGACGATGCCTGTCCAGAAGGCGGCTGTCTGCTCGCCCGTGATGCGTTTCACGAGTTGTGGCAGATAGGGGAGTTCAAAACTGCGGATGAAGCCCAGCAGCAGTATCAGCGAGAGGATGATCCAGATATTGGCTCCCATGGAGAAAAGCCCTGCTTTTCTTGGAGTCTCGTTTTTTGTGACAGGCTTGAAATCCTCATGTACAAAGAGCACGATGATTCCAGAGAGAAAATAGGTGAATCCGCAGAACATGAAGGCGGCGGTGAAGCCGAATCTGTGGACGATCAGCCCGCCAAAGAGGTAACCCAACATGTTGCCGCTCCAAAGGGCGGTGCTCAGCAGACCAAGGGCAAAGCCATGGTATTGCTTGGGAGTTCCCGAGACAATCAGTGGCTGCGCCGCGCTGGTCGTTCCTGTGAACATTGAGGCCAGGATGCGCAGGATGAACAGCACCATGATGTTGGGAGAGTAAACCATCAGCGGGAAGATGAAGGAGTCCATGAAACAGGCACGGAGCAGCATCAGCTTGCGTCCGTAGCGGTCCGCCAGCCGTCCCCAGATGGGGGCCATGATGGCAAAGCTGCCCGTGCTTATGAAATGGAACCAACTGACAATCAGACCGAGCGTGCGTTCATCCGCAATGCCGTAGCGTTTGCTGATGAATAGTGGGATGAAGGGCAGGGCAGCCGCATATCCCACCACCACAAGTATCTGTGAAAGCCACAGGAGCAGTAGATTGGTCTTCCAGCGTTCCATTGCCAGTCGTTTTTGTTATTCCTTGACGGAGGCCGCCACGACGCGTGGGCGGACTGGGCAATTTTGGCAAACCTTCTTTAATACCTCCGTATGGCACTTCTTGAAATCGGAGAGCTTGAAGAACAGAAGTTCCGCGTTACCGAAGGTCTCCACTTTGACGAGGTTTCGCTTGAACATCAAAGGCCAGGTCTCCTTGAGTTCGGCGAGGGCGCAGCGTCCGTTCCTCCATGACCATGTCTTGACCATCTTGACGGAGCCGTCTGGGAAGCGTACGGGATACTGTTCGCCAAAGGGAAGGATGCATGGGGCATGGACGGCGAACTCTACCGTATGCATATAGGTGATGGCGTTCGCGCAGTTGATCGCCAGTACATAGCCGTCGTTCTTTTCCAGAATGTCCAGGGGGGAGCCTTCGCCGACGGCGCACACCTCATGGTGGTGCTCCAGCAGTTCCTTCGAGCCGTTGCCCCAGGCCGCGACGGAGTGGGTTGGGTTCAGGGAACGTGTGACGCCAGGCATGGTGCGGAAGGTCTCTGTCAGGATGCCGACTTGGGACTTGGTGGTTTTCGGGTCGAATACGCCGTCTTCGTTGAACTTGTAGAAGTTGAAGGCAGGCATGGCGAGGAGCCCTTTCGGGGTTAGGCGTTTCTCCAGCATCTTGATGACGGCCTTCGGGCCGCCCTCGATTGCTCCAAGGAAGCTGAAGGAGGAGTGGACAAACAGCTTCATCCCAGCTTTGACTCCCAGTTTTTCCAGCACTTCGTCAAACTCCTTGATGGTGCCTGGCACAAAGGGCTTGACGCGCAGGTAGCCGTATTTTTCGAACACTTTGACGGCGTTGATGATGGTTTGGATATGCTCTTTGGAGTAGTGATGACCATCGCGGTTGTATTCCGCGTTGATGATGGCGTCATAGAGGGTGGTTTTCCCGTCGCAGAATGAATAGATTGCATCGAATCCCTCACCGAAGGGGATGCGTTCGTCGTGCGGGATTCTGGCCTGTGAATGGATGCTGGATGGCTGGATGGGTTCAATGACCATGTTCTTGGCGCGTCCGATGGCAGGTGCGGTGTATTCAGGGAGGACAGGGAGTTTTTGTGCATAGGAGAACAACTTGGTGGCCGCATTGTTGAAAGCTAGGTCGTAGGAAAGCCGCTCCATGTTCTGTTGTGAAAACAGACCAGAGTAGTAGTGTAGCACAGAAAGCACACGCTCGGAGGTCTTTAGAGAGAGGAAGAAGGCCTTTCTCATGGCATATTGGGCAGAAATGGCATTCGTCTTGAGTTCATCAAGATTCTTCAGAAGACGTTCCTCCAGGGTTTGGCAGGCTGTCTTTTTCAGTTGAGGCAGCATTTCCTTGAAATCTTCCTTGCGGAACGTTGCAATGACGGCGGCGCAGAGTCCTAGGGATGCGGCGGAGATGCGGGCCAGTTCCCAGTCGGGGTCGCTGAACTGCCAGCCCGAATTGTGGTGGTAGGTGCGGTCGCTGCTGTGCAGCCAGTTGCATGGGATGTTCATCAGGGCGCCTGACATGAAGGTATCGTCGGAGAGGTTTCCATATTCCGTGTGGAAATGCAGCACCTTGTGGTACTGCTCCAGAGCGTAGCGCAGCACATAGTCGGTGAAGGATGGAGAAGCATCCGCCGTAGTGCGCAGTCCCGTCTCCTTTCGGCCATCGCTGTATCTGTTGACATGGCAGGTGCTGTCAAAGCTGAAAACATGCAGGGCACGCTTGATGTTTTCGGGACTTGTGAACCACCCATTGAAACCATAGCGTTCCATGGAGACGATGACGCGCAGAGTGTGCTTCAAGGGCGGGAGTTTCTTTTGTGCGACCAGTTCGCGGATGGCGCAGGCGACGGCGATGGCCTGTGATGCACCAGCTGCGTCGTCCGCCAGGAAGGGCTCGTAGATGTGAGCGATGAGCAGTATTTCCTTGGAATCCTTGCCAGGCACGATGCCCGTTACGGTGTAAAGTTCATCGTCATAAACCTTTGTGTTCATCACGCCGTATGCCTTCACGGGTTTCCCCTTTGCAAGAAGCGAGCGGATGAAGTCTGCCTTGCGTGGAGTGATGCAGAAGATGACGCCACGCTTGTCATCCTTTGTGTGATACCACCCGATGCGACCGACGCCATTGCTCCAGCGGATCTCATCGTAGGTCTCCTTGGGGGCGGCAGAGTCGCTGACGATTATGGCCGCGGCATTGTGCTCCACGCAATAGAGATATGCCTTGCGGTAGGAATTGAAGGCTATAAGCACGAATTTTCCTTCGACGTCGGGATTTTCCTGGTCGAGTTTTTCCCAATCGACGACTTCCGCGTGGATGCCTTCGGGTGGTGTTGGCATGCTCCACATGCCTGCCGCAAAAGGGGTTTGGTTTGTGTCGCAGATCATGGCGTCTTCGTAGGAGAGTTTCTTGTCCTCGATTTGGAGGAAGGAGCGTCCTGTGCGATCCCATGCCTGCGGGATGATGTAGTCATTGAAGGCGGTTTTACCGTCGCATGGGATGGGAATCATCTGGACATTTTCAAGGCCAGAGGCCAGCATGAACTGCTGGCAGCAGTAGGCTGATTTCTTGAAATTGGCCTGACCATAGTTGCGCTCAAAACCATTCATGATTTCGGCGCGTTTCTGGATGGTTTCGACGTCGATGGCATTGTAAAGTTTTTTGAGGGTGTTGGAAAGAATGCTCATGGAAGATGCCTTTATGAATTATGGATTTAATGGAAGAAGACGGATTTGCGCATGACGCGCTTCAAATCATCGAAGTCGTAGTTGCTGGACCACCAGGTTGGATGCTGGAGAAAGAACATCACATCGCCTTCGCGGCATTTTTTCAGTTCTGCGACGAAATCGTCGCCGCCGTAGCAGTTCGTCCCTTCACTGACATGGCGGAAGCGGTTGCCCAGTTCCTTGCGTAGATGGTTCATGAAGAAGTAGAACTCGCCGTATTTGGGCAGTCCGCATTCATCCAGAAGGTGCTGGTCGTATTCGCCATTGGTGCGGAAAAGGGCTGCTGAATCGATGCCTGACTTATAGACGCCGTGCCCGAATGCGACGCTGATTTTTGGGAAGAAGGTGCGGAGGTAAGCGATGTTTTTGCGGAAACTCTCAAGACCTGCCTTCTGGTCGCCCTGGGTGATGACGAGGTCCTCGTGCTGGTATTCGATGTCATGGTCCCCTAGTTCGGCAATCTTCAGGAGGTCTTGCCGCCATTCTTCGTCGATGGCGCAGATCACGCGGATGTTGAAACTGCTGCGGAAGCCGAAGGAGTGTTCCATCTCTGCCATGCGTCGTGCAAGGAGATTGTCGTTGGGGCGCTCAACGTCGTGCATCCAGACGACACGTACCTTGTCAGGCACCAGCAACTCTCCCTTCATATAGAGGTCAAGCCCCTCTGCCTCTGTGACGGTGGAGTAGCGCGGATTGCTCATCTCCGCGCAGATTTTTGCATATTCAAACGAATTAAGGTCCTGCTTCACGTGGGCATAATGCTCAAAAGCAAGATCCATGGGGATGTACTTTGGACTGCTCATGCTGAAAAACTTATTTTAATCAGTTTCTTTGCGATCGCTTCCCAGAAGTTCCCCCAGAACCTTAACGTAATATCACAACGAAAATAATCAAAGCAAAAAGATGAAAATCATGGATGAAACGGTGTCAATTAACAATGTCAATATGCATTCAGAGATAAAACGAACTTGAACAGTTGACTTATTTGGAATGAAATGTAAATTTTGACACAGTAGGCGATGCTTGCTCCATCGTCAGTTTTTTGCATTTTCCCTATGTGACCTAGACAATCTAGATAATCTAGAAAAACACTCATGGGGAACAAAGCTTTTGGCTATCATAAAGATGTATATACTTGAGACAGAGAGATTGAAACTCAGGCCATGGAGGCGTCGGGATGCCTGTGATTTCTACGAGTATGCAAGGCAGCCTGATGTCGGGCCTGCTGCAGGCTGGATGCCACATCGTAGCATTGACGAGACGATTCGCGTCATTGAGGAATGCTTTCTTTATAATCAGTTTGCCTGGGCTATGGAACTTCAGGCCAGTGGACGTGTGATCGGGAGCATCAACCTGAGAAATGATGAGAAACGCAGCAACAAGTTGAGCTATACGTTGGGCTTCTCCATGTCCCATGATTTCTGGGGGAGGGGGCTTATGCCAGAGGCGGGACGAACCGTCATACGCCATGCATTTGACACCATGCACACTCAGCTTATCTCTTGTTTCCATTATCCCCATAATCTACGTTCCAAGAGGGTCATAGAGAAGCTGGGGTTCAAATACGAGGGAACGCTTCGAAACTCTGCACAGCTGGCGGACGGAAGCATTTACGACGAGCTGTGCTACTCCATGACGTTTCAGGAATACAAGCATTTGTATAGGAACCACGATGGTCACACTGATTAACAGCGTTCTTTCGACATTGGTTGAATTGGCGACCTTGCTAAGTATTCTTTTGATGCTGCATTGGATGCGTCGAACAGTAAGTATTGTTCCGACATACATGCTGCTTTGCATGTTCTTCATTTTTGGAATATGCCTTTCTATTCCGACAATCGGACAGCTGTTTGGAGGAAGTGTCGGTTTTGGTAGCCTGGATTATGGATTGATATTGATTCCCTCGATGGTCATGTACTTTGTCCTGTATGAATCGCATGGTTCGATTGAGGCACAAAAAGTCATTCTGACCATCTTCATGGGAAGCGTCGGTCTGTTTTTCATGGCCGAACTTCTGATTGGCCAATACAGTCCTGTGAAGTTTCAGGAAATGCCTTCCTTGGTTGTGTCGCTTCTGAAGAGAAATCTGGTGCTCCAGCCATTTGTTTACATGATGGTGTCTCATCTTATCCTGTTGTTTTTGCTTCCTGTCTTCTATCAGTTTTTGCGGAAGATTCGCGTCCCCATAGGAGTTGACATTTTTGTGCAGATCATCCTTTTCACTGCTTGTAACCAAGGATTCTGCGCGGTTTTCGCCAATGCGAGGGGGCGTCATCCGAACTGGAAAATCATGCTAGGGTGGATTGTGATCGTTGTCGTCCTGTGTACGATAGCACATATCTATCTCTATGTTAAGGAGAACGACTATTTTGAGAAGCGAAAGACCTTCGGGATGTTTTCCACGATGCTGGTTCATTTCCAATCTGTGAGCAATATGCGTCAGTCCGTCGATGAATGGGCGGAACGCTACCAGGTTGTATTTGACAATGCCCCCAATATGATTATTCTGCTTGACGAGCGCGGGACGATCGTCAACGCAAACAACAGCGCCTGCACCATGCTGCCTGCTAAGTATCTACTTCCAGATTTCGACCTGACAAAGGTAATTATGGACGAAAAGGGCACTCCTTTGAATTGGCATGAGACCCTGAATAGACTTACTGGAAAAAGCGGACTGGCGAAGAAACATATCAGCTTTACGCAAATGCTGATCAAACTTTCCGACGATTCCATGCGCAACATTGATTTCAATGTCTCTCTGGTCAAGGTCAATGAGCAGGATATGGGGTTGATGATCATCAATGATACGACTGAACGCCGCCGTGAGGAGAAGGAGAAGCGCAAGTTGCAGGAACGGATGGAGCACGCCCAGCGTCTGGAGTCTGTCGGCGTGCTGGCGGGGGGCGTTGCCCACGACTTTAACAATTTGCTTCACAGCATGCAGGCAAGCATGGAGCTTCTTGAGGCTCATCCGAATCCCAGTGACCAGGCGGACCTTATCGGCAATATCCACAACGCAATTGCGCGTGCGTCGGATCTGGTGATGAAGCTTCTGGGTTTTGCGCGAAAGGGAAAATATGAGGAGACGCTTCTGAATATAACCGATGTTGCAAAGAACGCCGCTGACTTGTTTACGGTTGGCCTGAAGGATGTGACCTTTCGTTATGTGGCAGAGCCTGCGCCGCTTATGGTGCGTGGGGACGAGACGCAGTTGCAGCAGGTGCTTTTGAATCTTCTGATCAATGCAAAGGATGCGCTCAAGCCTGGCGAAAAGGCAGAGCGTAAGATTTCCATGGTGCTTGCACGCGCAGAGGATGATATGAGGGCCTGGAAGGAGCGTCCGTCGAATGTCACAGGGGCTGCCAATGCATACGCCGTCATCAAGGTCAAGGACAATGGCATCGGTATGACGGAGGAGGTGAAAAATCGGATGTTCGAGCCATTTTTCTCCACGAAGGGCATGAACGGGACGGGGCTGGGCCTTTCGATGGCATATGGCTGTATCACCCACCATCATGGCTGGCTCGAGGTCTTCACCGCCCCTGATGAAGGATGCGAAATATTCATCTTTTTGCCCTTGCAAAGCGGCGAAAGCGAAAAGATGAAGACCAGATTGAAACGGTGAAATTACTTCTAAGGATGACTTGCAAGTATGGAAAGAAAACGAATCAAAATTGGTCAGTTAGGCATTGGGCACAACCATGCATCGGCGAAGATGCAGTCGTTACGGAAACTACCAGAGCTTTTCGAGGTCGTCGGCGTGGCAGAGGACGATGATGCCTGGCGAAATGAGCGTGGGTCCCTGAAGTGCTACGAAGGCATCCCGTTTATGACCGAGGAGGAGTTGCTGGCTGTGCCTGGTCTGGAGGCCGTCGCTGTGGAAAAGGATGGCTTGTCAATCGTGCCAACAGCCTTGGAGGCGGCCAGTCGTGGATTTCATATCCAGATGGACAAGCCTGCTGGCGAATCCCTCCCCGCCTTCAAGGAACTGCTGGATGTCTGCGAAAAGAAGAAACTTGTTTTCCAGCAGGCTTATATCTACCGTTACAATCCTGGTTTGAGATTCATCATCAATGCTGTGAAAAAGGGCTGGCTTGGGGATGTATTCGAGATTCATGCCGTGATGAGCCGCTATGACGGCGACAACGCCCGCTACCGCAAATGGCTTTCCCAGTTCAAGGGTGGCGCCATGTACATTTTCGCGGGCTATTTGATTGATTTGATTGTCTATATGCTGGGCTATCCAAAGAAGGTCACGCCATTCCTGAAGCAGACACGCATGGATGGCCTGATTGACAACGGATTGGCCGTCTTGGAGTATGAGAAGGCGACAGCGACGGTGCGCGTCTCTGTGGAGGAGGTGGACGGCATGAAGCATCGCCGTTTTATCGTCTGTGGCACCAAGGGTTCGGCAGAGTTATGCCCCATTGAACCTCCAGGGCCAGAATACTATACGCGCAATCTTCTGGTAAGGTTGAGCCTTAAGAACGGGAATGATTGTTATCCCGCTGGGACGCACATGGTTGCCACGGGCATCCTCGGGGACCGCTATGGCCGACAATTGGAGGAATTCTACGACCTGGTGCGGAATGGCACTTCCAATCCATTCTCCTATCTGCATGAATACGAAATGCATAGGGCATTGATGGAAGCCTGCGGAATAGTCTGAGTTTTTGATATTATCTGCCAATATACAACAAGGGATTTTACCATGAATAAAACCATCAAGTTTTTATCGACCGTCCTGCTTCTAACCGCTTCTTTGCTCATGGCGGCTGGCAAGCCCGTTTACATCCGTGCCTACAATGGAACGTCTATTGAGGCGGCACCAAAGATAGGGACAACAGGGGGAATCGCTCTGGAAGCACCAGCAGACAAAACGGTTGTGCCACTGCTTTCCGATGGGCAGAAAGCTTATATCCGTATGCCGCGCGGCGAGAGAGTCGTCTTTTTTGCGGATAGCGAGAAGCGCAAGGGGATGCGTGATCTCGGCTATTATCCGCTGACCGTCACCCTCCAGTGGAAAGGGGAGGGCGGGGATTTCCAGGTGCTCGTTTCCGAGGAGCCATCCCTGTCGAGTGCAGTGGCCTTCTCCACGGCGGAAAACAAGTTGGAACTCGGTAATTTCAAGGTGGCGACCACCTACTACTGGCAGGTTTTCTGCCCCAAGGACGGCAAGAGTTCTGCAGTCTTCTCTTTCACCACAGAGGCCGATACGCCAAGGCTTATGCGTATTGACGGCGTGCCGAATGTCCGCGACATGGGCGGTTACATCGGACGCAATGGACGACGCGTAAAACAGGGGATGGTTTACCGCTCGGCAGGCCTGAATTACAACTCAAGCATCAAATACGAGAGCATTGATTTATCCTTGCCTGAAAACGCGGGCAAGAAAGCCGACAAGGATGCGACGGACGCGATGGTTGCCTATCTGAAGAGCTTGAGCAGAAAGTTCAAGGGACATGCAATGCCCTGCACGGTCGGCCCTGAATGGACGGTTTTCATGCCTGGTACGCAGTGCATGAATGAGGATGTCTATCGCGAATTCCTCAACTTGACGGCAGTTCCCACCAGCTTCCGTGGTGCGTCCGCGCAGCAGTTCAAGGCGGATGCCAAGGGCGTTGTCAATCTGCCGATTCCTTCACACGACCCGAAAAAATACCCTGCGTTTTTGATACAGGAGTTCGAGGCTCCCGAAGAGGGCGTCATGCAACTTGGCTGCGGTGCGGACTGGTTCTGGGCCATCTCCATCAACGGCAAGCCTCTATTCAATGTGCTCAACGAAGGCAACACCGTCTCAACCATGGAAAAGGACGACTACCACATTGCGATGCCCGTAAACAAGGGGAAGAACGTGCTTGCGGTGGTGCTGCTCAATGGCACGAAGTCCTGGCGCTGGGCGTGTGGTGACTGCAACAAGAGGGAGGCCGTTGTACCTCTGCTGCAAAGCACATACCGTTCGGAGCGCGAACGCGCGAAGAAGAGCACCTCGAAGGAGGTGGGACGCGTGGCAGGCGCCAATCGTCTAAATAACGAGATGAAGGCCTACACAACGCAGCTTCTTGGCATCAAGAGCGACATCGACCTCCGCAGCGACAAGGAGTGCTACGGCATGGAAGGCTCGCCGATGGGCGAGGCCGCGACCTGGTTCCACTACTCTTCCTCCGCATATGGCGGCATGGCTGGCGACGGCGGCAAGGCCGCATTCTGCAAGGTCTTCCGCGTCTTTCTTGACAAGGCAAACTACCCGATTGACTTCCACTGCATCGCAGGCCAGGACAGGACAGGAGCCGTCGCCTTCATCACGAATGGCCTACTTGGTGTGCCCGAGGAGAAGCTCTACCTCGACTGGGAGGTCACGGGCTTCTGGAACCCGAATGCCGAGTTCAACCATGTTAAGCGCTTCGACAAACTTGTCGATGTCTTCGCGAATCTGCCAGGCAAGACCATCAACGACAAAATTGAAAAATATGTCCTTGATCTAGGCTTCACCATGGAGGAAATCAACACCTTCCGTGAAATCATGCTCGAATAACGAGGAAGAAGTGAATCAGCGAGCGTTTCACGTAATCTCCTCCTTTTTGCACACATCATGCAGTCGGCGTCTGCCACGGATATCGAGGATTTCAGTCAGGCTGCCAATGGTTACAAGCACCGTGCCCAGGACGATGGTGGGTGTCAGGGGCACCTTTTCAATCAGGTTGTCGGGAAGGACGGCACCCCAAATGATAGAGAAGACGATTTCCAGCGAATAGACGACTGTTGCGTTTGTCGCCGTGACATGTTTCAAAGCAAAGAAATTTAGCGCATGGGCTATTGCGACAATGAAATAAGAATAGATGGCCCAGGCGGCCACAAGGGTACGAGATACTGGTAGCGCAAAGAAAAGGCGTGGTTCGACTATGAACCATGCCACCAAGGAGAAAAATCCTGCAAAGCCTTCCAGTAAAATAGCGATGCTCATGGGGTCGTACTTTTTTGCCAGGTCGGTCAGCAGGATGATAAAGATTGCGCGAATAAGGCAACCGCCACCCATAAGCAGCAAGCCTGGGAGTTGTGTTCCATGAAGCGTGGGAGTCAATGCAAGCATTATTCCCGACAGAACCAGCAGGACGGACACCCATGTCTCCTTGCTGACACATCGCCTGACACTCAAAAGAACCACGGGAAGTACAACAACCGTCATGCAGACGGTGAAGGCCCCCGATGCCACATCAAAGGACTTTAAACCATAGAGAAACATGGTATTGAATGCGGCACTCAAGATGGAGTAGAAAAGGCATCGCAGAATAAATGGACGCCCATGCTGGCGGCATTCTGTTATTGTACGGCGGTGAAAGGCACCGAACAACAGCAGCGAGCCAGCCAGAGAGGTCACGCAAGAAGTGGCGAATGGAGGCACCTCCGATGGAATGCAGGTATATAGAATGACCTCCAGCGACCAGTAAAGGGTTACGCAGATTAGGCAGATATTAGCCTGAAGACGATTCATCTGATGACAACAACCGACTATGATAACTTTCTATAAAAATGTGCTTGGCTTTATCCGAATTATTGTATAAACGATTTGAGCCAGGCTATTTCCTCTGCCCATTTCTCCTCGTTTGGCGTTTCGAGGATAAGCGGGATGTTGTCGAAGCGCTTGTCCTGAACAATGCGTGCAAAGGGAGGCTTTCCGATGTTGCCTGCGCCCAGTTCGGCATGCCTGTCCAACTTCTGCCCAAGGACGCCTTTGGCATCATTCAGATGCATTCCGCGCAGGTATTGAAAGCCGATGATGTGGTCAAACTCCTCGAATGTCCGTTGGTATTCTTCTTCTGTGACGATGCCATATCCAGCGGCGAAGCCATGACAGGTATCGAAGCATACCCCCACGCGTTCTGGCATATCGACCGCTTCCAGCATATCGGCAAGCTGCTGGAAGGTATAGCCAAGATTGCTTCCTTGACCAGCTGTGTTCTCAAATACGGCGATGACGTCGGGAACGGTTTGAAGGGCTTCACGCACGCTTGCCGCTATCAACTTGATGTCATCTGCTTCCGATATCTGCTTTAAGTGACTGCCAGGATGAAAGTTAAGAAGCTTTAAGCCAAGGACTTGGCATCGTTCCAGTTCATCAATGAAGGCCTTTAATGACTGGGCGCGTTTTTCTGCGTCTGGTTGTCCGAGATTGATGAGATAGCTGTCATGCGGCAGTATCATATCGGCAGTGTAGCCTGCTTCTGCGCAGGTTGTCTTGAAAAGCTGTGCCTCTTCTTCTGAAATGGTTTTGGCAAACCATTGCCGCTGGCTTTTGGTGAAGAGGGCAAATCCTGTTGCCCCAAGGTTTTTGGCCTGTAAAGGCGCATTCTGCAATCCGCCTGCGATGCTGCAATGTGCTCCTATGTATTTCATCTGCAATCCTTTTCTTTTCGCTATGTTTCCCAGAGAATATAAAAGTGTTTTATAGAGGTAATTTCAAACCTAGCGCATTTCGCGCTAGGTTTGAAATTACCTCTATAATTAACTTGGGTTGTCCCAACTTCATAGAGAGATTATACAAGGTTTGACTTTTTCGGAAATGGAAACCGTTATTGTCTCATTTTGCCCAAGCTAGACACAATGATTGGAATCCAGAGTCGCGACCGTAAATAGTTTAGCACACACTCGCAGGGAGTGCAAGTAGCATGGAGTATTTATTTGAAAATACCGAAAAAAAACAGCTTTAGAAGAACTGCACTGTTCTTGGAAACGTTCTTTGGAATTTGATTCTTCAAAATGAGAGCGACATTATGGATCAACCTCTGCTTGCAGAACATATGTGCATACTGATTTCCATTCCTCTACAAAACGCCATCCAGGAAAAGAACAAAGATGAACGCAGGTTTACCATTCTGATTTGGTGAGATTGAGACGTTTTTTTGCACTAAAATAGTTTTTCTTATCATCGTCTATTTGCCTTTATTGGAAAACATGTTATCTTACTTTCAAGATTATGGCGGTTGGAAGACTGCTAGGTTCAATTGAATATCAAATACACAGGAGACGAAGTCATGTTAGATTTGCTGGAAAAATCATTCCTGCTGGGGCTGGGGGCACTGTCGATGTCAAAGACCACTGCGGAGAAATTCATCGACGAGGCCATCAAGCAAAGCAAAATCACACCAGAAGAGGGCAAATCTCTTGCCAATACCTTTGAAGAAGAGGGGAGCAAGGTGCGTGCGAACCTAGAGAACACGCTGGTTGAAATCATCAAGACCCGCGGCGCATCCATCATTCCTGGCTACCAGTCCGTCAAGGAACTGGAAGACAAGGTTGCGGCGCTAGAGGCCAAAGTAGCTGCCCTTGAGGGCAAGGCCCCTGAGAACAAGTAGATTTGTCCTTTAGATATGCGTGACTATGATGAGGCACGGGAACAGCTCTTTTTTGGGCTGTTCAAGGAGTATTTTGACTCTGAAAAGGATGCTGGTAAGCAACATGACCCCGCCAACTATTCGCTGGAGCGCATGTACCCTCTTGCGGAACTGGCGGGAAATCCCGAGCGTCGTCTCAAAGTGATTCACATCGCAGGGACGAAGGGCAAGGGAAGTACCTCGCACTTCATATCGGCCCTGCTAGAAGCCAGTGGGAAGATGGCGGGGCTCTTCACCAGTCCACACCTCTGCACGGTGCGGGAGCGCTTTCAGGTCAACAATCTGCTTCTGCCATATGATGTGCTCATCAGGGAATCCACCGAGTTTTTGAAAGACGTCAAGGCGAATGGACTGAAGCCAAGCCTGTTCGAGCTTTTCACGGTTCTTGCGCTCAAGATGTTCGCTTCGCAGGGCGTGGAGTACGCTGTGATGGAGACGGGTATCGGTGGTCGTCTGGACGCGACGAACTACATCCCGAACCCCGTCATGACGGTGATTGCGCCCGTCAGCTTTGACCACGTGGCACTTCTTGGGAATACCATTGAGGCCATTGCCTCCGAAAAGGCGGGAATTATCAAGTCAGGCGTGCCTGTGGTGATTTCCAAACAGCCCTACGCGGCAGCGGAAAAGGTGCTTCTGGATAAAGCGGTCTCTGTATCAGCTCCTGTGCTGCGCCCAAGCGACCTGGCGGAGACGGTTTTATTCCTGCCAGAGAGATTTCCCTTCTTCCTGCGCGAGAATTTCTGCTCCTCCCTGAAGGCGGTGGAGGCATTGGGGCTTCGGCCACAGCCGAAGAATTTTAAGTTGCCGCAGTTGCGTGCTCGAATGGAGCTTATCCGCCAACACCCCCGAATGGTGCTGCTGGATGCCGCACATAACGGCGATTCGATGCAGAAGTTGGTGGCAGGTCTTGCTGAGATGTACCCCGATGTCAACTGGACGGTTGTGCTTGGTTGCGTCAAGGGCAAGGATGTGCATGGCATGGCCCAGGCACTCAAAGCCCTACCGAATGCCACATTCATTCTCACGAATCCACAGACGGGCAAGGGAAGCGCTCTGCCTGAGCTGGAAACCGAAGCCAAAAACGCTGGCCTACCCATCCTTTGCACGATTCCCGAACTGAAAACCACCAGTCAACTGCCACAGGATGTGCCCCTTCTTTTCACTGGTTCCTTCTTCACCGCGCTGATTGGCGAGGAGTTGTTCGGGGGTAGGGAGTAGGGAGTGGCGACGGCGTTCTCGCTAATGCTCCTGAATTAACGCCTAATGAGACGGGAGGGACGGGAGCAACAAAAAAATATCTTGCGTCATGTTGCTGTCGCTCCTGTCTCTCCTGTCCCTTTTAGTTAGGAGTATTAGCGTCCTCGACGTCGGGAAGCCATGCCAACTCCACAAGGCTTTGGTATAAGAGAGAAGGGGCTGTCCTGTGCACGGTACGCAAGCACCGCTTTTTTTCATTGGAGGAAATATGAGTGTTTTTCGCCACAATGGTTGTAGTACTCGGTTCATCCGCCTATTGGTGTTTTTGTGGCTGTTGCCTGTCTGGCTCATGGCGGCGGAGAACGTTTATGTCCTGCCGATTGAAGGTGAAATCAACAACGGGATGCTCAGCGTTATACGTCGCGCCTTTCGCGAGATAGACGAACTGAAGCCAGAAGCTGTGGTGGTTGAGCTGAACACGCCAGGCGGTTCTGTTGATTCGACCCGAAAGATAATCTCGCTGATTCGCGAGGTTAAGGCAAAGAAGAGACCCGTCTATGCCTTTGTCAATCCTGATGCCTTGAGCGCGGGAGCCTTCATCAGCATCTCCTGCGACGCCATCTATATGGCCTCGAATGGTACCATTGGCAGTGCGCTGCCCATCATGCAGGGACAGGGAGGTGGTTTTGAGGAGCTTTCGGGGAACATCGGCGAGAAGGTGATGTCCGCCATACGCTCGATGGTTCGCAGTCTGGCGCAGGAGAACGGCTACCGTGAGGATGTCGTCATGGCGATGGTGGATCCCAATCACGACGATGTGAAGATCGGCGACACGCTCATCTGCGCAAAGGGCAAGATTCTGAATCTCACGGCAAAGGAGGCCACGGCCGTTTATGGAGACGATGGAAAGCCTGTTCTTGCGGCAGGCATGGCCAACAGTGTGTCTGAGCTTTGCAAGGCGATTGGAAAAACAGGTGACTTGAATATCGTGCGCTTCGAGAAGAAGGCATCCGATGAGCTCGCGTTATGGATAACGCGTTTCGGTGCGCTTTTCCTTGGCTTGGGGATGATGTTTATCTTCATTGAAATCAAGACGCCTGGCTTCGGTGTCTTCGGCATCGCGGGCATTGCTCTTCTTTGCGTCTATTGCTTTGGACACTATGTGGCGGGACTTGCCAGTGTTGTGGAAATCGTGATGATTTTTGCAGGCATCATCCTTCTGGCTTTGGAGGTGTTTGTCGTGCCTGGCTTTGGCATCACTGGCATTTCAGGCATTGTGCTGATTGTGTTGGGCGTGGTGATGGCTGTCGTGCCTGCTCTTCCAAAAGTTCCCGCCTTGCCTGGTCTGGAAAACAGTCTGTGGAATGACGTCCTTCAGCCTGCCATTGTCCATTTGGGAACAGCGATATTTGTCATCGTCGGATCTTTCTGGCTTCTTCACTCGCTATTGAAGCGCACAAAGGCCTATAATACTATCTTTAGCCATGCAAACCTGGACAACAAGGCGGGATATGTCGGTGTGAACATGGAGGAATCAAACTCGCTTATTGGTTGTACTGGCACGGCTCTCTCCGTCTTGCGTCCGTCTGGCATTGTGCTTATCGATGGCAAGCGCGTTGATGTGGTAACGAGCGGCGACTTCATCGCAGAAGGAACGACGGTCAAAGTCATCGCCGTCAATGGCGCCTCCATCATTGTGGAAAAGGTGTGAGGGGAGTTTTTTTCAACGGCAAGGATGTGTGGCGACGGCGTCTCGCTAATACTCCTGAATTAACGCCAAATGGGACGGGAGAGACTGGAGGGACGGGAGCGACAAAAAAACTAGCGTCATTTTGCTATCGCTCCCGTCCCTCCTGTCCCTCCCGTCCCTTTTTAGTTAGGAGTTTAAGCGTCTCGCCGTCGAGAATCTAAAAACAACCACTGAGGTATGGGGGGCTTTTGACTGTGGCGTTGCATGGGCGCTGGTATATGCCACGGATTTCCAACGGCGACGACGCCGTCGTCACTCCATTCTACCATTCGTCGTCAAAGTCGTCTTCGTTTGGTTCGGGGCGCTGCGGTTTGCGGTGAGTGGCGAGGATTTTGTTTTTGATTTCTGGTGGCTCTGGGGGAAGCGTATCCAGGGTTTTCTGCATTAGACGGCAGATTTTCGCGCTGTCCTCGCCCAGTTCGGCGATGGTCGGGAAGATGACCACGCCATCCCCTTCGGATTTGCGGAGGCGGCGTAGGTTTTTGCGGGCTTCATCCAAGTCCATCTTGTTGGCGATGATGATGAAGGGGCGCTTTGCCAAATAGGTGTCGTACTTTTCCAGCTCGCTACGTAGAGAGGCGAGGTCCTTCAGCGGGTCGCGTCCATCGACACCCCCCATGTCCAGGACGAAGCAAAGCAGACGGCAGCGTTCAATGTGGCGCAGAAAGTCGTGTCCAAGGCCGACATTTTCAGATGCGCCGTCGATGAGTCCAGGTATGTCTGCCACGGTGAAACGCCTGTAGTCGGGATTTTCAACGATGCCGACGTGTGGGTGCAGGGTGGTGAAGGGGTAGGGGGCTGTCTTGGGTTTTGCTGCGGAAATAGAGCGGAGCAGAGTGGATTTGCCCGCGTTTGGATAGCCGACCAGGCCGATGTCCGCCATCGTCTTCAGCTCCAGGTCCAAATCACGTATTTCCCCTTCTGCGCCTGGCTGGCATTTCTTTGGAGCGCGGTTGGTGGAAGTGACGAAGTGCGTGTTGCCCAAGCCGCCTCGTCCGCCCTTTGCGGCGACGAACTGCTTGCCTGCTTCGTCCAGGTCGGCAAGGAGTTCGCTGCTTTCGCTGTCAAAGACAAGCGTACCGACAGGCACTTTGACAATGAGGTCCTCGCCGTTGGCGCCATGCAGCTTCTGGCCGCGACCAGAGCCGCCTGCCTTTGCCTTCCAGACCGTCTGATAGTGAAGCGCGATAAGTGTCAGCTCCTCGGGAACCGCCTGGATGATGACGGAACCTCCATGTCCGCCGTCGCCGCCGTCTGGACCGCCCTTGGGCACATATTTCTCGCGTCTGAAACTTGCAGAGCCAGCTCCGCCATGCCCTGCCTCTACGTGAATGGTTGCTCGGTCTATGTACATAAGCAGATAGGAAAGATTATAGGAAAAAGGAAACCTGCGGTCGGTCGTTGCTACTTGGCTTTGACCCGTATGACGCCGATATTGCCCCTGAAAGAAGGCACGAAAAGATGCTCGCTGATGGTTTTTGTCAGCATTCCATGCCATGAAAAGTGGAGGTGGCCTGCAAGAACTGTCTTGACGGGGCTGTCCTCCGCACAAACGAGGTCAAGGAACTCCCGTGTCTGGGCATTGGGTTTATAATTGCAATCGTCTCCCCAGGTCAAGTTACGATGCTTAGGATCACGTTCCTTGTATATTTCGCCTACTCTGGGCTCGACCAGCGGGTCGATGGGAACATGTGTGACAAGGATAATGGGTTTGCGTTTGGCATAGGCCTCTTTGAAGCGTGCAAGCCCTTCCTTGGACATGTTGCTGGTTGAAACATTGAAGCCGACAACCATCAGGTCGTCGAATTCCAAAACTAAAACAGGTTCATAGCCGTCGATGGATTTTTCTAGTTCCTTGACAGCTTCTGTTTTTTTAGCGGCAAGCCACCAGGGGGCAACGTCATGGTCGGCGCGGACGTACATGTAAGGGATGGTCAATTTATGCATACCCTCCTTCAAAGCACGAATGTTGGCAAGCGAACCGAAGTCGCAGATGTCACCGCCAAAAAGGATGGCGTCTGCCCCTGTTTTATTAAGGCAATCGGGAAGGAGACTCCAGTTCTCCAATGAGGTCTTGCCGTTGTTTGGATTTCGGAAGTTCTTGTCGATTCGTTTTTTTGCGATATCGATGTTTTTTTCCTCCATTTCGGACAGATCCTCTGCGATGAGATGATAATCAGCCATCCAAAGGAATGCGTAATCCTTTTTCAGACCTTCTATTTCGATTTCGACAGTCTCGAAAGTGAGGCCGAGTTTTGTAGCGGTCTCCTCATCGATGTTCAGAGCAGTTTTGGCCAGTTGAATAGGCTTGTTTTCTGCATACATAGTGAAAGAAAAGATGCTACAAACAATGATGAGAAACCATCTCATACATGCCTTGAAACGGTTGAATTGTTTGTTGTCCATGTTAGGAAAAAGAGTAGTTATTCAGACGGTGAACCCAAAGGCATTGGTTGCCAGGTTTTCTGCGCCGTGCCGCTTCGCTACGCGGCACGGCGTAAAGGAACTGGGGTGTCGCCGCCCGTGGGTTTTGCTCGCGCCAAAGGCGCTCGCTTCACCCACGGCTATATTCTTGCCGCCGCTACGCAGCTTACCCTTCTGAATAGTTAGGAAAAAGACTTGCGTAGCTCTTCTTTCTTGCGGTCGCGACGCTCTTCCAAGGAGTGTATTTCCATGGCGAGATCGTCCTGAATGCGCTTCTGCTCCTCTGGGTCGTCAGCTGCCTTTTCCAGACGTGCCTGGGCCGCAAAGCGTGCCTGGACGATTTGCGATTCGTAGGTGCTGTCAACATCTGCCAAGGCAGCCTTCTGTTCTGGGGTGTAGTTCTTTAGAGGACCGCCGAAGCGCTCCATTGCCAATTCAAAAGCTGATTTCATAGGTATTTTTTGTGTGGTGATTGGGCATGGGGTAGGGCAGAGCAAAGGACGGGGGGCACGCCCCCCGCGCCCCCCTGTCTTGACAGTGCGCTCCTTAGAGCGTGCTGGTGATAATCCCTTTATGGTAATCCTGGAGGGACTTCACACCGCCGTCGCCGTTCTGGAAGGCGGCAATGCCGTCGGCGGCTGCCTTGGCGGCTGCGACAGTGGTGATGTAGAGAATACCGTAGCGGATGGCGTTCTTGCGGATATAGGAGTCATCGACCTTGCTGGCCTTGCCGATGGGGGTATTGATGACGAGGTCGATGTTGCCGTTCTTGATGGCATCGACGATATTGGGGCGCCCCTCGTTGACCTTGAAGATGGGTTTGGCGGCGATACCATGTTCGTTGAGGTACTTGCAGGTGCCTTCCGTGGCGACCAGGTTCAGTCCGAGGGAAACGAACTTGCGAGCTGGCTCGATGATGCCTTCCCTGTCTGTCGGGTTGACGGTGATGAGGACGGTGCCCTTGGAGGGTAGCGGCGGTTTGGCAGCCTCTTCCGCCTTGTAGTAGGCCAGGCCGAAGGTGTCGGCAAGGCCGAGTACTTCGCCCGTGGAACGCATTTCAGGGCCGAGCACGGGATCGACTTCAGGCAGCATCGGGAACGGGAAGACCGCCTCTTTCACGCCAAAGTGCATTATCTTGCGCGGACGTGCGTCCACCTCACGCAGTGTCTTGCCCATAATCATCTCGGTCGCAAGGCGTGCCATCGAGATGCCGCAGACCTTCGAGACCAGCGGCACTGTTCTGGATGCGCGCGGATTCGCCTCAAGGACATAGACGACATCCTGGCAGATCGCGTACTGCATGTTCATCAGGCCGACGACATGCATCTCCTTCGCGATACGAGCCGTATATTCACGGATGGTGTCCATATGCTTCTTCGGGATGCTGATAGGCGGTATGACGCACGCGGAATCACCCGAGTGGATGCCCGCCTGCTCGATGTGCTCCATAATGGAAGGCACGAAGGCATCGGTGCCGTCGGCGATGGCGTCTGCCTCCGTCTCGGTGGCATTTTCCAGGAACTTGTCGATGAGGATGGGGCGTTCGGGGGTGACATCGACAGCTGCCTCGACGTAGTTGCGGAGCATCTCCTCGTCGCGTACGACCTCCATTCCGCGCCCGCCCAGCACGAAGGAGGGGCGCACCATTAGCGGATAGCCGATCTTGTTCGCGATGGCAAGCGCCTCAATGAGGTTGCTGGCCATGCCAGAGACGGGCATCGGGATATGCAGGTCGTCCATCAACTTGCGGAAGAGGTCGCGGTCCTCCGCCATGTCGATGGTGGCAGGGGGGGTGCCTAGGATGCGCACGCCGTTGCGCTCCAGCGAGGTGGCCAGGTTGAGCGGGGTTTGCCCACCGAACTGGACGATGACGCCCTGCGGCTTCTCCTTGTCGTAGATGCTGAGGACATCCTCCAGGGTCAGCGGCTCGAAATAGAGCTTGTTGGAGGTGTCAAAGTCGGTGGAGACGGTCTCGGGGTTGCAGTTGACCATAATGGTTTCATAGCCCATGTCGCGCAGCGCGAAGGCGGCGTGGACGCAGCAGTAGTCAAACTCGATGCCCTGGCCAATGCGGTTAGGGCCGCCGCCGAGAATCATCACCTTCTTGCTGTTCTGCGAGACCTGGATGTTGTTCTTCGCGTTGTAGGTGGAGTAGTAGTAGCATGCATCCTTTACACCGCTGACGGGGACGTAGTCCCATGCCTCCTCCATGCCAAGGAAGAGGCGCTGCTTGCGGATGACCGCCTCGGGCGTGTTGAGCAACTTGGAGAGGTAGAGGTCGGAGAAGCCGTCCTTCTTGGCCTGGATGAGCAGTTCGTCGGGCAGTATCTGGTCCTTGTACTTGAGAATTTCCATCTCCAGATCGACCAGCTCCTTCATCTGCTGGATGAACCACATCTTGATATGGGTCTTCTGGTGGAGAACCTCCAGATCTGCCCCCTTGCGAATGGCTTCGTACATCTCATACTGGCGCAGACTGGAAGGCTCGTTCAGGCGCTCCATGAGCTGGTCCAGGGTGAGGGAGTTGAGGTGCTTGGCGAAGCCGAGGCCAGGGTTGCCGTTCTCCAAGGAGCGGATGGCCTTCATAAAGGCCTCTTTGTAGGTTTTGCCGATGCTCATGACTTCGCCGACGGCGCGCATCTGCGTGCCCAGTTTGTCCTGCACGCCCTTGAACTTCTCGAAGGCCCAGCGAGCGAACTTGACGACCACGTAGTCGCCAGACGGAGTGTATTTCTCAAGGCTTCCATCGCGCCAGTAGGGGAGTTCGTCCAGTGTCATGCCAGCAGCCAGCAGGGCGGAGATGAAGGCAATCGGGAAGCCCGTCGCCTTGGAGGCAAGGGCGGAGGAGCGCGATGTGCGCGGGTTGATCTCAATGACCACCACGCGGTCGTCTTTCGGGTTGTGCGCAAACTGCACATTCGTGCCGCCAATGACACCGATTCCCTCGACGATGCGGTATGACCACTCCTGCATCTTCTTCTGAAGCTCCTCGGAGATGGTCAGCATCGGCGCCGTGCA
This sequence comes from Victivallales bacterium, assembly GCA_017535315.1. Lineage (GTDB taxonomy): Bacteria > Verrucomicrobiota > Lentisphaeria > Oligosphaerales > Oligosphaeraceae > RGIG3456. The sequence goes on from JAFXUD010000009.1 coordinate 103,730, forward strand.
GAAGGAGTCGCCCGTGTGAACGCCCACAGCATCGACGTTCTCGATGAAGCATACCGTGATCATCTGCCCTTTGGAGTCGCGGACGATTTCCAGCTCCAGCTCCTCCCAGCCAAGCAGGGATTCCTCGATGAGCACCTGGTGGACAAGGCTCGCCTGAAGGCCTCTTGCCGCAATGGTGCGCAGTTCCTCGCGGTTGTAGCAGAAGCCGCCGCCCGTTCCGCCCATCGTGTAGGCAGGGCGTACGACCACGGGGTAGCCTATTTCGTCGGCGGCCTTCTCCGCGTCTTCGACGCTGTTGACGGCCATGCTGGGGGCCATGGCGATGCCCAGGCTGTTCATCGTGTTCTTGAACTCCGTGCGGTCTTCGCCACGCTCGATGGCATCAATCTGCACACCAATGACCTTGACGCCGTACTTCGTCAAGACACCAGCCTTGGAAAGTTCCGCCGCCAGGTTGAGGGCGGATTGCCCGCCGAGGTTCGGGAGCAGGGCATCTGGCCGTTCCTTCTCAATGATTTCCGTCATGCGCTTCAGGTTCAGCGGCTCAATGTAGGTGGTGTCCGCAATGCCTGGGTCCGTCATGATGGTGGCGGGATTGGAATTGACCAGGACTATCTTGTAGCCGAGGCTGCGCAGCGCCTTGCACGCCTGCGTCCCTGAATAGTCGAATTCACAGGCCTGGCCGATGACGATGGGACCCGACCCGATGATCATAACTTTGTTGATGTCTTCGCGTTTTGGCATTCTCGTTCCTTGGGGTTTTATGTTTTATGGTTATGGTAATAACAAGGTTTTATGTTGCGCGCCCTTGCGGGCGCTAAGTCCAGCGGTGTCTTTTCCCCTACGCTGCGCACCCTTGTGGGCGTTTGCGTGGGGTTACGCATGGTTGCACCCTAACGGACGCTGCCGCTTCGTGGCTTCCATGCACTAACCTCTTTGGATAAGAAAGCGTCTCATAAAAAAGGCAGCTTGGGAAAGCCGCCTTTCTTGAGTGGGTTATGAAAACAGTGCATCGACGTAACTTTGCGCGTCAAAAGGCTGAAGGTCATCCATCTGTTCTCCAAGCCCGACGAAGCGGACGGGATAGCCCAGTTCTCGGCGGATGGCGACGACAATGCCGCCCTTGCCAGTACCGTCGAGTTTGGTCAGAATTAGCCCCGTGATGGGGAAGATTTTACCGAACTCCCGCGCTTGAATAAGGGCATTGCTGCCCGTGGATGCATCGACAGTCAGCCAAATCTCATGGGGCGCATCAGGCATCTCCTTGGCGACGACACGCTTGACCTTCGCCAGCTCGTCCATCAAGTCCTTGCGCGTGTGCTGTCTTCCCGCCGTATCGATGATGGCATAGTCGCAGCTTTTGAGTTTGGCCGACTTGACAGTGTCGAATGCGACGGAGGCGGCATCGCCGCCATGCTTGCCTGCCACCACTGGACAGCCCAGACGCTCTCCCCAGATTTTCAGTTGCTCTATGCCTGCGGCGCGGAAGGTATCCCCTGCGCCGAGCATGACACTTTTTCCCTGCTGCATGAAGTAGTGAGCCAGCTTGGCAGTGCTGGTAGTTTTGCCACTGCCATTCACGCCAACCATCAGAATGACCGTCGGACCGCTTTCAGGGTGGTGGATTTCCGCCTGGTTGCCCGTCGCAAGAATCTCCAGAATCTTTGCCTTTGCGACAGCAATGACATCCTCCTCCGTTGCAATCAAGCCGCGCTGGTAACAGTCTTTGATTTCAGCGATGAGCTCCTTACTAATGGCCATGCCAAGGTCAGTCGAGACAAGTGCCTTCTCCAGGGATGCGTATGTCTCGTCATCCCAGGTCTTCGTACCGCTGAAGATGCTTGAGAAGGTGCGCAGAAGGGTGGTTTTGGTCTTTTCCAACCCGCGCTTGAATAGTTGGAAGATGTTGCTCATTTGTCTTCCTCTCCTTCGGTTGATTCGATGGTTTCGTCCGAAGGTGACTCTGTTTTCTCTTCTTGAGAGGTGAGCTGGTTGGACAATTCCCTATCCGTGAGCGTTTTCCTGATTTTGTCCAGGATGCCGTTGACGAATCGCGAGGAGTTGTTGATGCTATAGTTCTTGGCGATTTCGACTGCCTCGTTGATAGCAATGGCTGGGGTGACGCCATTTGGACTTTTTAAAATCTCGAACGTTGCGATGCGGAGGATGCTTCGATCCAGCAAGGATATTCTATGGAATGACCAGTTTTCTGCTGCATCGGCAATCTGTGCATCAAGTTCGCAATGGTTGTCCACGACACCCTTGATGAGAATGTCTGCATATTTCCAGGCAGCCTTGAAGTCCGCTTCCGTAAAGGAAGGGGCTTCTCCCTCTTCGTATGGGTTTTGAGCTAGTTCCTTGAAATACTCCAGTTCAACAGGAGCTGTTTCCCATCGGTTTTTCAGGTCAGCCTGAAAGACAAACTGCATGGCAAGGATTCTGGAAAGGGTGCGACGCTTTCTAAAAAGCGTGGCACCGAGATTGGAAGCTGGTTGCTCCTGCTTGTCGTCCATAATCACTTTCCTTGCGGGATGTTTTTCAGGAGACTAGCCATCTCAATGGCCGTTTCGGCTGCACTGGCACCGCGGTTGCCAGCCTTGCAACCAGAGCGCTCGATGGCCTGCTCGATGTTTTCAGCGGTCACGACTGCGTAGATGTTCGGAACGCCTGATTCCAGCGAGATTTGCGCGAGCCCCTTGGAGACCTCCTCGTTTACATAGTTCGCATGGGAAGTGGCTCCCTGGATGACACAGCCAAGAGCGATGACGGCATCAAATTTCTTGGCCTCCGAAAAGCGCTTGGCGACGACAGGAATCTCGAAGGAGCCAGGCACCCAGGCGACCTCAATGTCCTTGGCGTTGCAGCCATGACGTAGCAACGTGTCGATGGCGCCGTCCAGCAGCTTACTCACAAAGAAACTGTTGAAACGGGCGCAGACGATTGCAAAACGCATCCCTTTACCATTAAGAATGCCTTCGTAGGTTTTCACATCACTGGTCATTGTTTGCTCCTTATAGAAGATGCTCCATTCGTTCCTTTTTGGTTTTCAGGTATTTCTCATCATACTTCTGCGGGGGGATGATGAGTGGTTCCCGTCCCGTGATGGTCAGTCCATGCCCCTTTAGGCCGACGAGCTTCTGGGGGTTGTTGGTGAGAATCCGTATGCTCTTGATGCCGAGCGAAGTCAGAATCTGCGCACCGATGCCGTACTCGCGCAGGTCGGGGGCGAAGCCGATGCGGATGTTGGCATCAACCGTATCAAGTCCCTTTTCCTGAAGATGATAGGCGTGCAGCTTGTTGGCCAGGCCGATGCCGCGCCCTTCTTGGCGCAGATAGACAATGACGCCTGAGCCGTTCTCGACAATACGCTTCATCGCCGCGTCCAATTGTTGACCGCAGTCACAGCGGAGCGAATGGAATACATCGCCCGTGAGGCATTCGCTGTGGACGCGCACGAGGATGTCCTTGTGGCTGGAGATGTCCCCGTAAACCAGGGCCAGATGCTCGCGTCCATCGTGCTTTGCCACAAAACAGATCAGCTTGAAAAGACCGTATGGTGTCGGCAGATCGACGGATTCAACGCGCGACACGATGCTTTCATGTTTCCGCCTGTATTTGATAAGGTCGGCGACGCAACCCATTCGCAGACCGTGCTTCTGAGCGTATTTCTTCAAGTCTGGCAGTCTCATCATCGTGCCGTCCTCATTCATGATTTCACAGATGAGGGCGTTCGGGGTGAGTCCCGCAAGACGCATCAAATCTACGGAGGCCTCCGTATGGCCAGCGCGCACGAGGACGCCACCCTCACGCGCGATAAGCGGAAAGAGATGGCCAGGGGAGTGGAAGTCGGTAGCCTGCATCTTGGGGTCGGCCAGTTTTCGCGCTGTCAATGCGCGATCGGCGGCAGAGATGCCAGTCGTGGTGCCTTCGTTAGCGTCTATGCTAATGGTGAAGCAGGTGCCGAGGGGGTCGGTGTTGCGGGTCATTTCGTGTAACCCCAACTCCAGGGCACGTGCCTGCGTAATGGGTGCACAGACGAGGCCACGGGCATGAGTGACCATGAAATTGACTGTCTCGGGGGTAGCCAGTTCGGCGGCGACAACAATATCTCCCTCATTCTCGCGAGACTTGTCATCGGTGATGATGATCATTTCGCCTTTGGCAAGCGCCGCCGTGAGATCGTCTATCTTGTCAAACATAGTATGTACACAGAGCCCCGTTGAATCGTTCAGTCGTTTACAATAATATATACCAAAAACATTTCTTTTCCACAGTATCCACCGCTTTTTTCCCTACTGGCGATTGAAAATCTAAACGCACAGAATAAGGCAATGATCTTGCGTTTAGATTTTCAATCGTCAGAATCGACAGCTACCCAACTAAAGCGCTTTATTAAGTAGTTTTTTTGCAAAGAGAGATTATATTATTTAAACTATGGTATTTGAAAACAGTATCGGGGCGGGTAACGCCTCGTTGATTCCCCTCACCACAAACCGAAGAGCAGAACATGATTGACATTAAAATCCTCCGTGAAAATCCTGAACTGGTGAAGCAGAACGCCCTACGCCGTGGCTGCGATGTGGATATTGACGCACTATATGCGATGGACAAGCAGTATTTGGACCTGATGCATAGTGTCGAAGAGATGCGCGCGCAGCGCAACTCATTGAGCAAGGAGTGCCAGAAGAATCCCGAGGCCCGTGAAAAGGTGAAGGCCCTGAAAGGGCAGCTTGCCGAGGCCGAAGCAAAGATGGAGGAACTTAAGGCGCAGGTCGAAGAGAAGATGACCTGGTTGCCGAATTTCCTCTCCGATGAATGTCCTGCTGGCGAAAGCGACGCGGACAATGTGCCTGTGCGTTTTGTCGGTGAGAAACCCCAGTTTCCATTCGAGGCGCGTGACCACCAGGCCATCGGCGATATTCTGGGCATCATCGACACGGCGCGTGGTGCAAAAGTTGCTCAGTCTGGCTTCTACTACTGGGTGGGTGCTGGCGCACAACTAACGCAGGCGATGTTCTTCTGGGCGCAGCAGACGCTCGTAAAGCGAGGATTCAAACTTTTCATGTCTCCTTGTGCTGCCAAGGCCCACACCCTGTTTGGTACAGGTTATCTTCCCTTCTTTAAGGACCAGACCTATGACTTGGCAAACGAGGATCTTGCGCTGATCGGTACATCCGAGCAGACGCTTGTAGGTTACCACGCCGACGAGATTCTTGACGCTGCCACGCTGCCGCGCTGCTACACCGCCTATACTCCTTGTTTCCGTACTGAGGCGGGAAGCTATGGCAAGGAGTCCAGGGGCATCTTCCGTGTCCATCAGTTCCACAAGGTGGAGCAGATTGTCTTCTGCCTGCCCGAGGAATCCCCGAAGTACCATGAAGTGTGCCTTGCGAATGAGGAGTACATGTTGCAACAGCTGGGTATCCCGTACCGCGTGGTGAATGTCTGCGTCGGCGATATGGGCGCACCTGGTTATAAGAAGTATGATATCGAAGCCTGGTATCCTGGTTTTGGAGCCTATCGCGAAGTGACCAGCAACACTAACTTGACTGAATTTCAGTCCCGCCGCCTGAACATTCGATTCAAGGACGAAAAGTCGAACCGCAGGGGCTTTGTCCATACCATCTCTGCGACGGGCGTGACGGACCGTGTTGTCTGCGCCATTCTGGAGAACTACCAGCAGGAAGACGGTAGCGTGATTGTCCCTGAAGTGCTCAGACCCTTCACTGGCTTCGACAAGATTACTCCGTAAAGCTTTTTCTCCGTTGATCCGCCATTTGCGCCCTATGGTGCGAATGGCGTTTTGGGCAGTTCGATGCAACCACGGAAAATCACCATATCGCGCCAGCAACACTACGGCTGCATGATGTGTGGACGTTGTTGTCGGCGCTTTTATGTTTTGCTTTCCAGGGCAGAAAAGGAGCGCATCCAGGCACTTGACTGGAAGGACGAGGCTGACGTGCCTGTGGATTTTTGCCAGGAGATCAATGGCTTCCTCTATTACCGCCGTCGTCCCGATGGCGGTTGCGTTTTTTTGGACGAGAAAGGGGTATGCCGTATGCATCGCCGCTTTGGCTTTGACAAAAAGGCCTTGACCTGCCGAGGTTATCCCTTCAATATTGTCTCCACCTTCCCTGGAGAGATCTCCGTGCTTGTCCGCATGGACTGCCCCGCCGTCCTGGAGGACCACGGCCGTGCTATCACCGAGCAAAGGCAGGATATTGAGAAGCTGGTACAGGAGCTTCATTTCGGCAGTGGCTTCACGCCTGCGCAACTAAAGGGGATGGAAAGGCACGCTGTTGAGGAATTATGCTCAAAGTTTCAGGAACTTCTGGATGATGATGCACTTGGAATGGCGGATTGCATGAGGTCTATGATGCATCTGGCGCGGCGTGCTGAGACTCTGGGAGGCGTTTTTCTCTCTGACCGCAGCACTATGGCGGAGATTTATCCAAGTTTGCTCTCCAACATCAAGGCGGATGTGCCAGAGATGACACGTTACGGTATTGGCGGTTTGACGAAATCCCTATTCCGCCAGTTCATGAGTTATTATTGCCGCCGTGACGAGGAGATTCTTCGCACAGGCATTGGTAGTCGTCTGCGTCAGACCTGGAATATCGCCAGGCTCTGCATGGGGTTCGGGAATCTTGCCTGTTTTGGATATGAGTTTCCTGATATTCCACTCCGCCGTGTCAAACTTTTCGACCGCTCTGCCAACGAGTCCCGCCCTGAAATCCCAATCGCAAGGCAACGTGAAATCTGGGCGATGTACAGGCGTTTTCTTTCCGTGCGTCTGGAATGCTTCCAGTTCTTTGGAGTCGCCTATTACGGTACGGACTTTTTCAGTGGGCTGATAGCTCTTTTTCTGACCTATCCGCTTGTGTTGGCGTTTGCGAGGATTTGGGCTGCTGCGCGTGGGGATGTGTGCATCGCCGTCGAGGACGTCAAGCATGCCATCGGTGCGATGGACCACTGCCACGGTCGATCCCCCGCCTTGAAATTCAAGTCAATCCGTTCCCGCGAACGGATGCTTGCATCATTCTATTCTCAATTGGTTTTCGCCTTGGGGGAGAACTGATTCATTCCATGGAAGGGAGATACTATTATGCGTAAAGTCAGAGGAAAAGGCATCTATATCGAGCACAAGGATTTTCATGTGCATCGCAATACGGAGATGGGGTATGATTTCTGGGACCCCGATTTTCAGGTCGTTCTCCGAAGCATTGAGGATTGTGCCCATTTTTTTCCGCTGGCAACTCGTCCAGAAGGCAAGGACGGGCATGTCTTGTTCAGTATGGGCGAGGGTAGGGATGAACTTCTTTCGCGCAGTCATCATCTGAAGACGCGACGTTTGCCACAGGGCGAGGTTGAACGTTTCATCAAGGCGATGGACGGTCTCCGTGAGAAAGCTGGCAATGACCCAAGAAGGATGCGCTCCTTTGAACTGATTCGTCTGCCTGATCCGAACTCACAACAAGAGTGCTATCGCCTTTATGGCCCCTTTTGGCACAGGCAGCTGGCCATCCTATGGGGATTTGACTATCTGGACAAGCAGGGAAACACACTCTCGAATTTGAACGTGGAAGAATGCAAGCAACGCTTGAAATCCTTCGTAGATCCCATGTACACCTTCAAGGTAGCGTTGGAACTATTTCTCCATTTGGTCGTTTTTGTGATGTTTTGCGGCCTCCTTGTGCTGGGGTACAAGTTTGTACGCGCTGAATATGACCAATATCGTGCGGAACTAGCGCGCATTCCCCGCTGCATGTACTGCAGGGAGGAGTTGGTCAATGGCATCTGCTCGAATTTCTGCATCAACTGCGGCATCCATAAAAAAATCTGGAAGAAGGAAAAGAAGAAGGGAAGACAGCTTCAATCGTGTCACCGTTGTGCCCCTGTAATAGCAATTAACCGCGATGACATTTTACACATTGCCCCCGTCGGGGTTTTGGATGTCAAGGAAGGAGTGAGGATTGCTGCCAGCAAGGCGGGAACGTTCTCCTCTGCAGGATGGCCAGACAGGCATGTGGCACCAGGGGATCTTGTTTTCTATCGCTGGAGTGCACCAGGAAACTACTCCATCCGTTGGCAGCCTGATGTACCTGGCGGCTCTGTCAAGCCACTAAACATTCCAATTTATGTGAGATGTGACATGGGCATGGTGAGCCGTTCAACCTTGTGCGCATCCTTCCTTTTGGAAAGGGTGTTTGATGACACGGGCAATCTTTCTGAGGTTGTTATCAAGGACTGCTCCTATGATGATCTTCCAGAAAAACCCTTCTATCGGGCGGAAATCAAATGGGCGGACGATGCCGAGTTCATGCCCTTGGACGAGGTGACCAAGCGCAAGACTATGCGCCAGCTTTGGAATGGGACGGAGACGCAGCGTTCCGTGACGTTGAGGGTGACGGGGCAAAATGGAATCACTGATGAAATGACGCGTATCCTTACGCCCGAGATGCCTTATCCATATCCCGAAAAGGGAGACGGCAAGGCGGAACTGCATCCATCGGAAGCCGTGGTAGGAGAAACCGTGCTTTGCACCAACACGGTCTATTGCTTCAAAGACAGCGAACATGCTGTGATGGATTGGGGGACTGGCGAGGACAAGGCGAAAAGAGTTTTCAAGGGATACCACTCCTTTGCATATTCCCGTCCTGGAAGGTACAAGGTGACGGCGACAGGTTCGGAACCAGAGGAACGCATGGAGGCAGAGATTGAGGTGTATGATCCTGAAAATGCAGGACAGCGTCTCATGGATTTGAACCCGCCCAGCATCAAGCTAGGCGACGAGGTCGTGGCAAGTGATGTGAGCAAGCTGGAGAACGTGGTGCGGCGCGACATTCGCTGGGGAATGGACCGCGAATACTCCACCATGCGCTCTGAAAAGTCAGTGCAGACTTTCGGCCATGCAGGCACATATGCCGTGACCATGCGCATATGGCTAAGCGATGGCAGTTATCTGACGGAGACACGCAATGTTACGGTGGTGGACGACGAATGGCAGGTGATTCTTTCCATTGAACCCAATCCCGCTAACGAAGGGCAGAGCGTGGTTGTAAACGACTTGAGCGTCGTTCCTCCAGGTGGCCAGGTGGTGGAGCGTCAGATTTGCTGGTACCCTTCGCGTGTTTACAACCCGATGCCTGGCGACAAGGTCCATAGGACATTTTATCGTCCAGGTGCATACAAGGCAATCATACGGCTTTTGGATGCCAATGGAGAGTATCATTACGGACAAGCTGGCGTGAAAGTTTCCCATTCGCATTGTGTCACGCCTGTGCTGGAGCTTTCTGCGCATGACATTCAGGTCGGGCAGGCTGTTTGGTTTAGGGAAAACAGTCTGACGGATGGGACATGCGCTGTTGAAGAAGTGGAATACCGACGGTCCCCTGGGGAGAAGTTTGTCAAGATGGAGGGCAGGGAGGCACTGGTTCCATTTACAGAGGAGGGCGTTTTCCAGCCAGAACTCCGTGTTACATGCAAGCATGGATTCAAGAAGATTGTTTCCTCGGAGATACGTGTTTCCAATGAAGTGCTTATCGCGGATAATGAGGATTTTGAGGCCAAACAACTTGCTTTGGATATCGCTGATAATGGGGCGAAGATAGAGCTGGTGTATGCCGTTCAGCAGAAGTCGGATTCCAAATTGGAAGTGAAATCCTTTGATGTCACCTATTTTAGCATCGGTGGAAACAGGGCGATTCCCTTTACCGAAGACGGTGAGAAGAGATTCCGTTTTATCCTCTCGCCTGGCGGCGTCCATGAGGTTGTAATTGAGGTGCGTTATATCCTGAGGAATGGACATCGCGGAGCCTGCCAGGTCTTCTCAAAGCCTATAGAAGTGATTCCAGTCGTGAAATAAGGTCGCGAAAGTTACTGTTTAGAAGATTCTGGATTGAGAGCCAGACTCACCTCCAGTTAGACCGAGACGACCTGGAGATATTCTGCAAGGGCAGGACGGCTTTGCCACACCCTGAGTCGTTACAGTTCAATGCTATGCACACCATCTGGGAACATCCATTCGAGTCGGGCGTAGAATGCGCCTAGAGCATCGGCTGCGTTTGGATATGGTTCGGTGGTAATCTGACGTTTGGGAAGCCAGAGACCGTCTTGGAGACGGGAGAAGCCTGCACGGTATTCCGCCTGCGCAACATAGGGGGCTTTCAGGTCGAAGTCGGTGGAGAAGGACTGGTGTTTGTGGAGGAACGCGACCGCCGTTTCCTTCATCGAGTCATATATCTTCTCCAAAGTAAGTTTAGGCGGATAATGGATGACGGCGGTCTGGACAGCAAACACCTGGGAAACGGGCAGGTCAATCTCCATCGGCGCGTCGTGAAGCCCCTCTTTGACAGGGACGACGACCACATTGGGCGTGAGTGCGTTTGCTTCAAGGGTGAGGGCCAGGTCGCCTGAGGCAAATATGGTTGGAATGCCTGCTTCCGCCGCGCAGATGGCGTGTTGGCCATATTCACCGATGGAGAGGCCGTTCAAGCGGAAATCTACACATTCCTGCGTCTGGGTATGCGCCAGTTGTGCATGTTTTGAGCCAGCCTTGGAGTGCTGTCCAACAAAGGCGATGGCGTCATATTCCCCTTTTGTGTAGTGGAAGCCGCTGGCGGTGCCTCGCTGAAGGTAGGCGCGCCTGTCCAGGCAATCCCAGAGGATGGAGCCGCCTGAACCATGGCCGTCTCTGACGATGACTGTGGAAAAGCCGCCGTCAAAGCATCCCCTGCATACTGCATTGACCTCTTCTGTTAGGTTGCGGCAGGCGTCCTTGTTGCGATAGCCAGAGGGTACGCAATAGTCATTGAAGTTATTGACGCCGCCGACACCTTCCAGGTCGGTGATGATGAGTATGCAGGGGTGTTTCATGGAATTTACTGGAGTTTGACTGGTTTTCTTGTCTTGGCACTCTCGACTTCCGCACGGACCATGGCGATGGATTGCATGGCGGATTCGGGGGTGACGGTTTCGGGCTTGATGCCCTTCTTCAGGCAGTTGAAGAAGTAGCGCTCCTCGAAGAAATAGGGGCCTGCGTTTTTGATGTTCATGCCACTCTTAAGGTCTTCGACGCCGCCTTCCATTTCAGGTGCAAAGGGTTCCGCGCCCGCATAGACAAGCACCGTGGGCTTCCTGCGGCAGTCGAACTCGACCACTGCCTTCTCGAAGACGGCACGGTAGGTTGCAGTGAAGGGGAAGCCTTCGACGGTGTCGGAGCTGCCCTCCGCACTGACGACCATGTCATCGTTGTAGTAGTATTCCGTGAAGCTATGGAAGACGCCGCCGCCCGTGCGCGGGTCGCGGCTGCATCCGTGCGCATAGACCTCCTTCGGCTTGCCGAGCATCCAGAGGATGGCGTCTGCATCGTGAATATGGCGGTCGAAGAGCTGTGAGCCACCACGCACCTCATCCAGGTACCAGCCTTGCCAACCAGTGGAGACACCGCCGACACGCTGCATGGAGAGGGCGAGTAGCTTGCCGTAGAGCTTGGAGTCAATGGTGTTCTTCAGGAAGACGTATTCAGGCCAGAAGCGAAGAACCTGTCCAATCATTAGAGCCTTGTCGGCCTTCTTGGCCGCGTCGATCATCTCCTGGCAGAGTTGTGGATTCAGGGCCATGGGTTTTTCGCAGAAGACATGGCAGCCTTTGTTGAGCGCACGGATGGTCAGCGGATTGTGAAGATAGGTGGGAACCACGACGAACACCACGTCCAGACCGCCTGCATCGATGAGCTCTTCACCAGATTCATAGACTTTTACGCCGTACTGGGCGGCTGCCTTCTTGCGGTTCTCCTCAACTGCGTCTGCAATGGCGACCAGCTCGACGCCGTCATGAAGCTGCAGCATCTGCGCATGTCCTTTTGCCATGGAGCCGAATCCGCAAAGTCCAACTTTAATCATTTCAATTGTCTCCTTCTTGTTTGTCTTGTTTTGGGGGATATTTAAGGGGTAATATGTTTCGTCGTCTAGGTATACAGCATACTACATGGGAGGGGCTTTAATTCAGTCGTATGGCGTGGCAGGAGGCTTCTTGCTGGGAGTTTCGGTGGGGTTGATGACGTTTGTTTCATCCGTCGAGAAGCGATGCTGGGCTACCATGATGCCGTTTTTCCATGTCCAAAGCGCGAATCTATTGCCAGTCAGGGGATTGGGGTCTGTGACATTTGCCGCCAGTTTGCCGTCTAGCCAGACAGTTATGGTTCCACCCTGCTTGCGTACCTTCATATAGTACCATCGGTGGTGGATGCCTGACTTTTCGATGATGGCTTTGTTGTTGTCCGCCAGAATCTTCTTTTGGCGGACGACTTGCGTGCCGCGGTTGTTCCATCCCCCAAGCATGATGGAATATCCGCTGGAGATATCCTTCCCGTCTGCGGCGATGACCAGGTTGTGGTCTGCTGCATATTTGTCTTCATTGTTGCCACGAGATCGATCCATTTTCGGCCCCATGAAATACTCCAAAGTGATGTTATCCCGATGGGTATATTTGCTCCAAAGGCAGGCGGGGCCATCGGGATTGACGCCAGAAAAGAAGGACCAGCGGGGGTCGCATTGCCAGCGGTTGGTGACTTCCCAGTTACCTGCTGCGGGAATCCAGTCTGTGGGGGCTTTGTCGAATATGTCGATGTGGACGCCGCCTGCGCGGATGTTGACCGCCTCGGCCCATGTTTTGGTGTTGCCCTTGCCGATGCGGCCAGCGAGGACGAGTTTGGCGAACTTCGTGGCGGGGAGATTCCAGGCAAGGTTGCCATTGAGTCGGGCGAGAATACGGTCAGCGCGGCGTTCCAGGCCCAGGGTCTTGCACGCAGCAGGCTTTACATCCAAGGATGCATTGGTTTCGTCGCAAATGAAGGTGAGTTTCTGAGTGTTTTTGTTGTAGGTGATTTTTGCGTATGGTGCCGTTGGAAGATTGGAGGAAGTGGTCGTGCCCAGTTCAAGTCCATATTCCGTGAGATTGCCCAGCATGGAGGTGTTCATGGTAAGGGCGATGTCACTCCAGAAGTCGCTGCGGTGCCAGAACTCTTCACCGTTGGAAGTGGGGAGCCATTCGCGAAGGGGATCGTTCCAGTTCTGCATACTGCGTTCACTGCTGAAGGTGGCAATCTGCGTGGAGATTTCAGGAAGCGGAGGTGCTGCATTGAAGGAGATGGAAGAGATTTCTGGCATTTCGGATGTGCCAGGTTCTGGTGTGAGAACGATGGATGCGCCGCCACTCCATGTGCGTGGAAGACGTGCGATTGCAATTGTTTTCCCGTTGCAGACGACGGTGGCATCGCGTCCAATGGCGCGCAAGGTCATTTCCAGAGAATCATCTGGAATGTCAGTTAACTCGGCGAATATTTTACGGTTAGTGGGAGTAGCCATCTCCAGTTTCATGGATTGGCTGCCATCGCTTTTCCTCTGGAGAACAAGTTGCAGACTGTCTGAAATGGATTCGCGCAGAGTCATGGTGGCTTTGCTCCCTGGGGAAAGTTTCAATGTGGAAGATAGCTCACAATCGCTCATGTCGAGGTTGTAGAATACGATGTGGCGGCCATCGTTTTCTTTCACGACATCCACTGGAGATGCAGTATCGTTGGCGATGCGTTGGATGGCTAGAGAATCAGTTTGCTCCACCACCACGTCGTCGAAGATGACCGTGCCATTGGCGACTAGCCCGATTTGCCCTCCCTGTATGGGAGAGGTTTCGCAGAGGGACAACAGAGGCTTTCCATCGATTTCCGCCAGAAGGTATCCGTTGATGGATGCTATGGAGACATGATACCATTTGTTTTGTTGAAGAGGTAGGGGAATGCTTGCGTCAGCATCATTGCCGTGAAGGAAAAGCGTCTTGGTTGCGGAATCCCATTTCAGTTCATCGAACTTATCATCAAAGCAGTTGATTCTCAGGGCGAAGCCACTTTCCTCCAAGGGTTGAAGCGCACAGGATAGACGGTAGTTTCGCCAGAACCAGAAACCCGTTGTCGCAAGGGCGTTTTCGCCTTTTCCCATGAATGAAAATGGATTTGCACTGCGCACAGGGGTTTTCAGGGCGTGTACGGACCAGGTGCCTGTGACGCTTTTCCATTCGCCCATTTCACCTTCTCCATGCATGAAATTGTCGGAGAAAAACAAGGAGCCGATTTTCTGATAGGAGATTTCAGGCTTTTGGGATGTCGTTTCAGCGGCGGTCAGCCATTCAAGGCAACGCCAGTTCTGGCGTTGCACTGTCGCCCCTAGAAGCCTTATGCCGTCGCAGAAGACTTCAAGACAGCCAGGGGATTTGATGATGGTGAGTTTTTCTATGGTTTCAGGAAGAGGGGCTGTTTGAATTGGCTGTACTGAATCGGCAAAGAGCCTGCCAAGCCTGACTTCACCATTTCCAAATCTGCATTCCAGCGCATCAGTCTGCCCTGCCAGGCGCATGAACAGAGGTAACTGATGCTCTTTAACCCGAATGGTGGAGGCAAAAACAGTGTCTAGACGTGTGCGTCTGTTGAGAGTGGACAAACCTGTTTCACGAGGGGGTAGGGGAGGGGCAACCTCTGAGGAGACGGAAACATGCGACACCCAATAATATGCCCCCCCGCAGATGGATAGGCATATGATTGCGATGGCGAGAATCACATTTAGCCAATTGCAATGCTTTTGTTGAGGTGAAGTGGACATGGCAGGATTGGGAATGGAAGTGAATGGTCTGCGTTTAATTTATCACGTATTCCTGCAAATGAAAGCAAAATCATTAAACAAAAATGTTTTTGGTCATTTAGCTCGTTTTGCTCCTTTTGCTCCTTTATGGCATTTTAAATAATGATTGCAAAAAACATTTTATAACTTGATAAAATGAAATCAATGGGTATATTTTTGCAGAATGAGATTGTTGGATGAGTGCATAAAAATAAAGAAAAGGAATGAAAAATGAAACAGGAAGAAATCAGCGTGTTCCAAGGAGAATTTTCAGATGAAATACGTGTGGAGTTGCATACAAAACGCAAGGAATGTGGTCTGTCATACGCTCAATTAGGCAAATTGCTTCAAGTGGCATGGATGACAGTACGAAATTGGGAAAAGGGAAAGATAAGAAAATGCCATCCGTCTAAAGTCATTGCCATAAGGCATTTTTTATGCGGGCGCATGGATGCCCTTTGGAAACGAAGTCGAAGTCATGCCATCGAACGGGGGGATGGAGAGAAGGGCGAACGCAAGTTGGAGATGCTGGAGAAAATCAGTAAAGTCTATGATCTCTGTTCAGAGTCTGATGAACTTCGCAAGCTGCTAATAAGTGAAATCATACGCATTTCCAGAGAGGCAATAGCATCGTTTGCCGAAAACCATGATTGAAAGGTTTCCTTCCAATCATGGTGTGTTTGTGGGAGGGGTGGATAATCCAAATGGTCCTCCCCAGCAAATGACATGTTTTGCAGGATTATTCCCAGTATGGGACGATTGTTCCACCGCCTTCTTTTAACGCCTTGCGGTAGCATCGGGTGATGACGGCCAGGTCTTCTGCTCCCAAGCCAACGCTGTTGAAGTAGATGATTTCCTGGTCGTTTTCACGTCCAGGCTTGTTGCCAAGGAGGATTTCACCGAGTTCGGCATGGAGCTGATCTTCCTTGAAGAGGCCGTCGCGGTACATAAGGGAGACGGTGCTTATCTGGCGGTGCTTCACGCCTTCCCAGTCATCGACAACCACTTTGCTGCATTTGGACAGACAGGCGTACTCGTATTCAAAGTCGGCCAGATTCAGGCAGGTCTGGCCAGGGTGGAGCCAGTCTGCAAACACCACTGGCTCTGCGGCGATGGTGACCGTTATGACGATGTCGCTCTCCAGGGCGGCCTGCTTGGGATTGTCCGTGGCGACGACCTCGATGCCCAGTTTGCGGGACATCTCCTCTGAATATTTAGCGGATTGTTCGGGTCTGATGTCATAGACGTAGCATTTCTTCAGTGTGGGGCGTGCAATAAGGGCTGCTTCCAGTTGAAGACGTGCCTGGAAGCCTGCACCCATGAGCAGGATGGTCGATGCATCCTTCTTCGCCAGTGCATCGATGGCCAGGGCACTGGCCGCGCCTGTCCGCACGCCTGAAACCTGAGTGCAATCCGCCACGCAGAGCGGTATCTTCGTGTCAGGATCATTCAAGATGACAAGACCTGTTGCGCGCGGCAGGCCCTGCTTGTAGTTCTGCGGGTTGGAGCCAAGCCACTTTATGCCTGCCATATTGATGTCGCCGCCGATGCAGCAGGGCATGGCATTGCAGCGGCCATAGCGATTTTCGTCCTCGACGGTGGTTCCCCAGCGCAGAACGACTTTGCTAGGGCTGTTGACCTGGTGCTGAACGTGCAAGGTGAGCACTTTGCGCACATCCTCTATGGCGGCACGTATGTCGTGCCCGCCAAGGGCGTGGAGTTGCGCATCATTCAAAAACATCAAATCTAATTTCATTGTTCATGCTCTCCAAGATGGTGGATGGTTTCTCCGTGTCTGCATATAATATCATTCTCTTGGTCGTTTTTTCAAAGGGATTATATAGGGATTATAAAAAGATAAAAGGGATGTTGCTTAGGAGAAAGTTCTATCGCTACTATTGCTTTTAAGTATGCAAGTGTTTTTTTGTTGTTTCAACTTGCGATATTGGCATGAAAGGCTAATGTAAAGAGAATTTATATACTTAAGTTTCCTGATGACATTGTTCCTCACTGGTCGATGACCAAGATGCGCCGTGCCGCTTTGCTGCACTACGCGGCACGGCGCACAGGGACTGGGGTGGTCATCTGACCGTGGGTTTCGCTTCGCCGCTATCGCGGCTTCGCTCCACCCACGGCTATGCTCCTGCCGCCGCTACGCGGCTCTTCTCTGTTGGTGAAGTCTAATTGGCAACTAAAGTACATAATTTCCAATGTAAAAGCGTAGTCTTTTGAATCACTTCTATTGTCATTAAGGAGAGCGTCATGTTGAAAAAACTGTTGTTGGTTGTCCTGGCGGTTGTCTGCTGCCAAATTTGGTCGTTCCCTGCGTCAAGCGTATTTCACTTTGAGAATCGAATGTATCTGACGCCTTGGCCTGCGAAAACTGCGGAACGGGTTGTTGTTGACAGCGAGAACTCCTATCAAGGTCATGCCAGTCTTCGGATGAACCATGTCGGTGATTCGACCACTGCCTATACTGGACTCAACGTGCCTCAGGCCCCTTGCGAAATGGAGATGAAGGTCAATGCGCGCTCCCTGAAGAAATGCGATGTGAAGGTGAGGTTCAACTTCAACGTCAAGGGCGGGCCAAACGGATCGGCAGGAAGCGTGGGTGAGGTTTTCTCCGTGGGGACGGAGTGGAACGAGGCGCGTATTCAAGTGACGGTGCCGCCCAACACTGCCAGCGTCCAGGTCGTTGTCAGTACTTCTGGTCCTGAAAACACACTTTGGCTGAACGAGATGAGCTTCGGCTTCGCACTGGACACCATGGAGTTCCCTGTGGTCGAGAAGGTCGATTTCAACGCGCCACTGGATGGCGAAGCTTGGAATGCGAAGAAGCCGCTGGATGGCTTCTTCGCCATGGCGGTGCCCGTCCTGGCCGCCCCGTCGGCGCGTCTAGCGGCAGACAAGGATGGGCTCTATGTAGCCTTCATCAACCCTTGCAAGCCGATAGCCGCTGTCCATGCCGCCGATACCAAGGATGCGGCACTCTGGAATGACGACTGCAACGAAATCTTCCTCTTCAACGTTGCCACAGGCAAAGGGTGGCAGTTCATCGTCAACTCCAATGGTGCGCTTTTTGATGCGCAAATCTTCCAGCAGCAGGATGGCGACCCCTGGAAGTGCGACGCCAAATGGGACAGCGAAGGAGTGAAAACCGCTGCGACAGTCGGTGAGGCCACCTGGGAGAGCCGTGTTTTCATCCCATGGAAGACTCTTGGGCTCTCTTTGGAGGCAGGCATCGAGCTAGGCATCAATGTTGCCAGCGAAAACAAGACCTTCCATGAAAACAGCATGTGGAACTGTTTCGCTGGCTCCTTCAACGACCCCGCTGGCTTTGCCAAGCTCCGCGTCGCCGACGGAAAAATGGGTGTCGAGCGCTCTCGTGTGCTTCAGAACATCGTCTATACGATAGAACGCGAGCATCCTACCTTTGAGGAGGTACTGCGCAAGGGAGAGCCTGGCAACTATCTGGTTGGAAGCTGGGGGCAAGGCTCCAACAAAGGCGACTATCCGAAGCCGCTCATCGAGAAGATTGGCGAGGAGAAGTTCAATGAATGGCAGGATCGCCTCTTTGATGCATACTGCGAGGCGGGCATGTTCGGCCCCGCCTATCCGTGGCTGCAAAACTATATTCATGGCGGCGAGAAGGCCATTCGCGAGCGCAACGCCAAGTATGGCTTCAGGGCTCCCTACTCGATGCACAACAGCGCACTGGACAGAATGGCGCGCGAAAAGGGGGCAACCATTATCCTGCCCCGCGCCAGAAACGTCTCCAGCCTCGATCCGATTCTTTTTGACGTGCAGATGAACTTCATCCAAGGTACCCAAAAAAGCCGCTTTTACAAGTTGTATTGCGATACATCTGCCTTCATTATGGGCATTGACGAGCCCTTCAACGGCTACACGGAGATGTTCTCGAAGACGGTGAATCACCAGAACGTTGCAACTCTTGAAAAGGTCGATGCGGAGATTCGCGAGAAGTACGGCTTTGGCAAATACGGCCTGCCTGACTACTTCGCCGAGCAGGATGCCGACCATCCTTTCCGTTGCATCGCCTTTAATCGCTACTTCAATGAAAAGTTCCTGGAAAACAGTATCAAATGGCGGGATGCCTGGCGCGAGGTGCTGCCTGGTGTGCCAATGAAGATGGCGACCAACAACACCTGCGGCGGTCTTGCCATGCTAGACTATAGCCTATTTGACAAGCACGCGGACTGGCTGGCATGCGACCCCTATCCCACCAGCGCCAAATACACGAACACCTACCCGCGTGCCATCTATCATACGGGCTTCAACACGAAACTTTTGGCGGATTTGGCTCCCACGGCCAAGACGATGATCATGCCGCAGTGCTTCATCTATTGCTCGGGTCGCCCCGTGCCTTCCGATTTGCGCGAATGGGCCTCCCAGGCGCTCAAGAACGGAGCTGACGGTTTCATGTGGTACTGCTCGCAGTCGGCCACTGAAATCTTCGAATGCTTCAAGGAGATGATTGCTCTCAACGGACTTGTCTCCAAGATGGACAGGGTGGATGTGCCGACGGCGACGAAGACCGCGATCCTCTTTTCCAACTACGACCAATTTGGCACGAACGACACCGTCCAGCACGGTGCCTACACCATCTACAGCATCCTCGGCGAACACCTCAAGAGCAACTTCCGTTTTATCAGTACCACGGGCCTCCAGAACGGTACGGCCTCCTTGGACGACTACAAGCTCATCTATGCGCCCAAGCTGGCCTTCACTGATCATGCCCTGACAGCGAAACTGAAGCAATTTGTGAAGAATGGCGGCAAGCTGGTTGTCTTCGATCCGCGCTTCCTCTCGTGGAACATCGACGGCACACCTGTCGCGGGGCGTGTGGAACTTTCTGGAGTCAAGTCAATTGCGCAGAAGAAGGCACAGAAGCAGATTAAAGGCTTCGGGCAAACTCTTCCGTTGACAGCCAACATCAACCTTGTGCTCCCTACTGGGCGCGAGGTTGAGGCATACGACTTTGACCTTGCCACCGCCAAGGTGGTTGCGACCTACGAGGACGGCAAGCCCGCCGCCGTGGAGAACAAGGTGGGCGATGGAACTGTCGTCTGCTTTGCCACGCAGCCCTTCGGCAACTCCTCTCTGGCCTTGGAACCCAAAGGATGGCTGGAGTTCTTCCGCCAGAATGCGGAGGCCATTGGCGAACCCTGTGGCTTGCCGATTTGGGATTTCACCATTCCTGAAAGAGCGCTCAAGTACCCGAATATCGTCAAACTTCAGTAGGTTTTCCTGTGCGCCGCGCTTCAGCGTGGCGGAAATAGAGAGAAAAAGAATGCCAACCTTATCTTCCAGAACCTCGACTTTCACCGATTCGGTCATACGGCGTATGACTCGCATCTCTCTACAATACAACGCCATCAACCTCTCGCAGGGCTTTCCTGACTTCGATCCTCCCAAGGCGATACTCGAACGTCTGGCGGAGGTCTCGCGGGAAAATGTCCACCAATATTCCATCACCTGGGGAGCGCAGAACTTCCGCGAGGCGTTGGCACGGAAACAGTCTCGCTTCATGGGCTTTGAGATTGACCCGAACCGAGAAGTCGTGGTGACTTGCGGCAGCACGGAGGCGATGATGGCGGCCATGATGAGTGTCGTCAACCCTGGTGACAAGGTGATTGTCTTCTCTCCCTTCTACGAAAACTACGGGGCGGACGCCATTCTCTCGGGGGCAGAGCCGATTTATGTTCCCCTGCGTCCGCCCGCGTTTGATTTTGACGCAGAGGAACTGGAGGCTGCATTCTGCCAGCACCCGAAGGCGTTGATTCTCTGCAACCCCTCGAATCCCTGCGGTAAGGTGTTCACGCGGGAAGAACTAATGGTTATTGCGCGGCTGGCGGAGAAGTATGATGCATTTGTCATTACGGACGAGGTCTATGAGCACATCGTCTATGAGCCACACCATCATATCTACTTTGCCTCGCTGCCAGGAATGCGCGAGCGCACCTTGTCGTGCAGCTCGTTTTCCAAGACCTATTCCATAACGGGGTGGCGTCTGGGCTATGTCATCGCGTCACCTGAAATTATCGAGACAGTGAAAAAGGTGCATGACTTCCTGACGGTCGGTGCAGCGGCTCCCTTACAGGAGGCCGCCATCGTCGGACTGAATTTCCCCGACAGCTATTATGAGGAGCTGCAACGCACCTACACGGAGAAGCGGGAGCTGTTCTTGAAGGGATTGGACGCCATCGGCATCCGACACACGGAGCCGCAGGGAGCCTACTATGTTCTGCTGGACATTTCTGAGTATGGCTATGATGACGACCTTCTTTTCTGCGAGGAACTGGCTCGGACGGTTGGTGTCGGCGCAGTCCCAGGCTCCTCCTTTTTCCGCGAGCCCGTTAACAACCTCATTCGCCTTCATTTCGCCAAGCGCAGCGACACGCTCACTGCCGCGTTGGAGCGACTTGAGAATATTGGAAAAATGCGCAGATAGAAATCACTCTACAACGAGCTTTCGTTTTTCCCACGGGAAGAAGAGGAAGTAAAGCAGGTTGGGGATGGCTGTTCCATAGCCCGCGATGGCGAAGCCGAGGAAATAGCCGTAGAGTCCCATGTTCATCACGTTGCCAAAAAGCCATGTGCAGAATATGCGCAAGACAAAGCCGTCCAGGACGGAGAAGAAGAGGGCGAACCAAGCGTGGCCAATGCCGTTGATGAAACCGTTGGTGCCTTTCATGATGAGGAGGGCAGGAAAATGCCACAGGATGGCAGATACGAAAACGGGGGCCAGGTTTAGCACCTCCTCATCCTTTGTGAAGATCCCGAACATCTGCCGTGTAAAGCAGACAAGGCAGATGGTATAGACGGCATATATCCCTATCGTTATCAGCCAAGTATAGACGACAGCCCATTTGACTCTGGTGAACTTCCTTGCCCCGTAGTTCTGGCCGACGACTGCCGACAACGCCTGCATCACGCCCTGGCAAATCTTGTTGGACATGTCATCTAGTTTTCCACCGACACCGAAAACCGCCGTGGCCTGGTGCCCCGCCGTGCTGACCATCGACATCACGAACATCATGGAGATGTTGATGGCACCGAATCGCAAGGCCATTGGAATGCCCAGGCGCAGTAGCGACCTGAATACTTCCTTGTGGATTCGGAAGCTGGCTGGCTTGAAGTCGAAGCAGAACGCCTCTTTGTTCATATAGAGGAACCACATTCCATAGAGGAAAGAGAAGGCCTGCCCCAGGATAGTGGCAAGTCCCGCTCCGAAGACACCCCAGTGGAATACTGCGACGAAGAGCCAGTCCAGAAAGAGGTTCAGCAGAGAGGCGATGAGGATGAAGACAAATGGATGTTTGGAATCCCCCATGCCGCGCAGGACCGCAGACAGCATGTTGTACCCATACGAGAAGATGATGCCAGAGCTGCAGGCAAGCATGTAGTGCAAGGCGCCTTTCCAGGATTCCATCGGCGTATGCATCACTTTCAGAAGCGGGACGGCAAAGACAAGGCCCGCGAAGGTCATGAACAGCCCGAAACAGAAGACAACCGTGAAGATGGTGCCGATTGCTTGGTTGAGCTTTGTGCGCTCTCCTTTGCCGATAAGCTGTGAGATGTAAATCTGACCTCCTGTGCAAAAGCCAGTGCAGATCATCGTCATGAACAGGTGGCATTGGCTGGAGATGGAGACGGCTGCCAGACCTGGACTTCCAAGATATTGCCCCACAATGATCATATCCACCAGATTGTAGAACATCTGGAGTGCATTGGAGAGCATGAAGGGAAGCGAAAAGGTCAACAGCTTCCAGAACAACGGTCCTTTTGTGAAATCGTTGATGATCTTGGTCTTCATTGAATGAAACGCCTATCCAGGTTCCCCCTCCTAGATGAGCTAGAAGCTCTAGATGCTCTAGTTATTTAAGGGAATTATATACTTTAGTTGCCGATTGGACTTTACCAACAGAGAAGAGCCGCGAAGCGGCGGCAAGAGTATAGCCGTGGGTGGAGCGAAGCCGCGACAGCGGCGAAGCGAAACCCACGGTCAGATGCCCACCCCAGTCCCCGTGCGCCTTGCCGCGTAGCGCAGCGAAGCGGCAAGGCGCATCCTGGTTATCGACCAGTGAGGGATAATTTCATCAGGAAACTCAAGTATATAATTCCCTTATTTATGTGTCTTCCCATCGGTTCCGACCAAGGTCATTTTGAGCAGGTTTTCCCAGCGGCGACCAGCCCATTTGGCGGTGCTGTTCAGAGAGGTCAGGGTCTCCTGTGTGGGGCCGTTGTCGGAATCGGAGATATGAACGTCGATGCAGAAGATGGCGCCGTTTTTAACCTCATTTGGCTTGACGCCGAGGATTCGCCAGGGGATGCGGGCTTCAAGCAGGTATCCCTCTTCAGTGAGGCTGGATTCCACGTCCATGCCGTCCCACGGGGCACCGATGGGGAAGACCATAGTACCGCTGGCCTCGATGTCCAGCAGCGGGTCACCTGTGTTCTCGAAGTTGCCAGGAGAGAAGCCGAGCACATACAGCTTTGACTTATTGACAACGCCATTCAGGGAGGCGTCGAACATTGGTACGAAGGAAAGCTCAATGTGGTCTGTGACGAAAATCTTGCCGTCCTCGACGACGAGCTTGTCATCGACGACTTCCGCCAGCAGGTAAAGATAGTTCTGGTCGTAGCAGAGGGTGATGGTGCCAGAAAGGTCTTCGTCGCCCTTGTAGTTGTGGCGTCCCCACGTTACGTTCTTGTCCTGTATAGAGATGGCGTTTGGAACTAGTTCCCATTCGCGGTTATCGCCATCAATGACGGGTGGCGGGTCGGGCTTCAGAGGGCAACGGTATTCGACGCGGGCAGGAGCCTTTGGTGCAGGGGGCTTTGGAGCATCCGCCATACAGAACTGACTGATTGCCAATGCGCCGCAAATGCTAAGAAAAGAGATAAAAGAGGTTTTCATTCTATGATTATCCTGGGTTGCTCAATGATGAGAACAGGGTGGTATTTGGGGTTGGAGCGGCAGGTGTTGGTGAACTCGATGCTGTTGGTACCTGCCTTCACATGGCTTGTAATGTCGAGCTTGAAGGTAAATGGATCGTGTGAATCGAGGGATGCAGGGCAATAGTTGTTTTCCACGTCGATGGGAGCACACGCTGGTGCATAGAAGACCAGGTATCCACTGTTGCCTGTCACCTTGTAGAGCGTTCCACGCGATGAGGTGAACTCGCGGCAGGGGAGAACCATCTCCTTATCGCCCAGTTGCGTTCCATTGACCTTCACCATGCAGATATGGGTGTGCCCGCCAATTATGGAATTATCGATTCGTGACTTGAAGCAGAGGAAGGTTTTCTTCCCCTCAGAAAGGGGATTTGTGTTGAAGTCATACTTGAGCGTGATGTCATCGTGGGGAAGGAAGTTACGGCTAATGGTGCCCAGCGGAATGGTGTTATCCGATGCGAGTACATTGGCATCGATGCCTTCGGGGTAGTGGCGATAGAAACGCTTGCCAGAGGCATCTTCCATCACGACACAGATGCTGCCGTAGGCGGGGATGATCAGTTCCTTGCGGCAGGCTTTCGTGATCTTTTCCTTCAGGAGTTTTCCATGTACGGAATGGAGGACCTCCACCTTGCGCACCTCCTCGTTCAGTTCCAGGGTGGCTTTTGCTGTGCCAGTGTATAGCTGGATGTCGTCAAAGGAGAGGGTGCCCTCGTTATCATAGTAGCAGAGATAGAGGTTGAGGGCGGATATGGGAGCATCCGTTTCTAGCAACTTGATGATAGATTCGCGGAAGGTCCAGTCGTGGTCTTCTTGGGTGAGTCTGAAGACGGGGAGGTAGCGTGCGGTTTTGTTCTCGCAGAAGGCGTGCAGGGCGATGCCGCCTGGATTCTTCGCGTCAATATCGCACGCCGCCTTTCGAGTGAGCATGCGCAGGAAGATGGTTTCGCCTGGCTTTACACTGGGGGTAAATGTGATGCGCTGAAAGGCTCCGCGTTTCTGGTCAGGGTCTCCCGTTATGGTAAGGCATTTCTCGCCCACGCAACCGTCGATTTTGTCAAAGGCGAACTGGCTGCCATCGCTGCCTTTGGGCAGGAGATTCCAGCTTTTCAGCCCCTCGTCAAAATTGCCGTTGACGACAAGATTTGCCTTTGGAAGCGACGGCTCGCAGGTGATGGTCACATCGGGGGCCGCCAGAACGGTTGCCAGGGTACCAAACGCCAGAAGAAGGGTGTATTTGAATCTCAGGGTCATAGTATATCTCCATTACTTGGCTTCTTTTTTGACAAGTGCGCAGGATTCGTATTCTCCGAGTTCCACCTTGTAGTAGGTCTTGCCGTCCTTCTGGAACTTTGGAGCCTCGCGCTTTACTTCATAGCCGTTGGCGTCGAAGAAATGCGCCTCCGCCTCCTCGTTGCCGCCGAAACTGAAGTTTCCAGAGCGATTGGTCAGAATGCGCTCCTTGGCGATGATATATCCCTCGTGCAGTTCAATGGGCGTGGTGGGGAACATGTAGCGCGAAAGAGTATAGTGCGTGAATGGCTCCACCTGCTGGTGGTAGTAGTAGTAGAGGCAGCCGAAGTCCAGATGACGCAGCATGTTGCGGTAGCAGTCCAATTCGTTGCGTTCCGTGATATGGTCTCCCAGACCAATCGGGGTGAAGAGATGTACCTGGGTCAAGTTGGAGAGAGAGCCTGTCTCCTCGAACGCGATGAACTTGTACTTGCGGAAGATATCTGTCATGGATTTAGTGTAGGGACCACCGCCGTTGGCGATGAGCATGATGTTGTTTGCCCCCATCCATTCAAGCATCTTTGCACGCCAGGAGAGCGAGAGCAGGGCGACCGAGGACTTCAGACGGGTGATTTCATGGGTTCTCGGGTTGATGTCGCCTGTGACGCCGTCCCATGGCTCGCCGTAGTGGAATTCCAGGGCGCTGTAGGGGAACTCGTCCCAGAAGATGCCGTTGCAGTTCAGCACCTCATGGATGAACTTCAGGCGCTTCTCCTGATAATCCGTCCAGTTGGTGCCATCGACTGCAATGAATAGGGGAAGGGCAGGGTTGCGGTAGTCGCCTTGGGTGCCGTCTGGCTTCAGCTGCTTCCATTGGTCGTAGGTTCCTTGCTCCATATCGGCCTTGACATCCAGATGCGCATGGAAATAGTGGAAGACCGTAGCAGTTGGCCTGGCATCCAGGATCTTCTGGTGGAAAGCCTTGTGAATGTCGGTCTTGATGTTTTTCAAGAAGGCGGTGCCGTGTGCCCGTTCATTTAGCGAACCGACGCTGCCGCAGCCGACGTAATCGGCGCTCTTGCAGTCGAGCCATCTGCGGATCTCCTCGACGGTATCATCTTTGCCGATGCGGTCATAGTCAGGATTGAAGGTCTTGACGCCTGGCGGATAGGGAGCCAGGAACGCGAAGCCCTTCGCAATGACGTAGTTGACGTCCTTGAAACGGCGCATGGCGTTCACCGCGTCGTAGTAGTCGGAGGAGGTGGAGGGGAAGATGGCGAAGCTCATCTCGACCGTTGCACCTGGTTTCACGACCAGGATTTCATCTGCCAGTCCATAGAGGCCCTTGGCGCTGAAGGTCTTGATGTGGACACGGAAGATGTCGCTGACAGCCAGAAGGGTCAAAGAGCCGCCCTCCTCGGGCACCACCATCACCGTTGAATTGATGGAGTTGGTGCCTGCCGCCCGTTTGGAGTAGATGCGGTTGCCGCACAGCCTGTACTCTTTGACCTTGGGCAGGTTGACATACTGACGGTACATCAACGGCAGGTTTTCTGTACCAGTGTTGGTGATGAGGTCCGTGACGACGAGACATTCGACGGCGCGTGAAAGGGTACGCTTCAGTTCAAAGCCTGGTGCAGATGCAGCAAGGCTGTCACCGTTGACGTTGACGGATGTGAAGCCTTCTGTCTCCGTTGCTGCCAGCTTTGCCCAGCCAGGGCGCAGGGAAAAATCACCGAGAATCGTGTAGGTCTGTGTGCCGAGTGAAACCTCGACCGCGCCGCCTGGCAGCAGTTTTGCCTGATAGGGGACTGGGGTTACCGCCTTGGGTGCAATATCGGGAAGGGATTGTGCTTGCAGTGTTGCTATGACCAGCAATGTGGTTACTGTTAAGACAAGATGTTTCATTTTAGGTTCCTGGTTATGAATTGGTGATTGTTTTTCTATTCGGCTTTGGAAGTCCCTTTGGAGGAAGTGCATTAAGAGAACAATTCCAACAAGAGGACAAAAGCACTTGTATTAAAAGAGGACAAAAGCACTTGAATGAAAAAATACTATACGACGGTCATTATTTGATTTCAAGTTCACCCGTCCCAAAATCTATGCGTGTGCATCGTCATAATCACTTTCCCAGGGGAAACGGGTCATTGTCTATGTAGCTCCTGAATAAGGTCATAGAGTCTGTCGCGCAGGAGCTTCATAGTGTCAATTTCATGGCACCAGATGCTGTGCGACTGGGCAAAGCCCCTGCCAATCTCATCCAAGATAACCTGTTTGTCAACATTTGGATGTGCCCTGAGCAATTCAGTGGCGAATCGGAATGCGTTCACATCCTCTATGCCGTCTCGCAATGTCCATGCACGCAGGCTTGGATATATGTCGCCCTTTGGTCCAGGGTAGAATATGGCCCCCATGCCATTGTGGTCTCCGTGGGAGGGGTTCCATTTTGTCCAGTCGAAGTATTCATCCTTTGCCATGGAGCGGTTGCTGCCCCAGCAGTCGATGTCCCAGTAGAG
The DNA here is from genome assembly GCA_017535315.1 of Victivallales bacterium. Classification (GTDB taxonomy): domain Bacteria; phylum Verrucomicrobiota; class Lentisphaeria; order Oligosphaerales; family Oligosphaeraceae; genus RGIG3456. Next base: position 131,127 of record JAFXUD010000009.1, read on the forward strand.
AAAGCCTGAAATATAGTCGAAGCATATCATGCTCCAGAGGAAGGCCCTTGAGTTTATGCGTGGCTGGTCAACTCTTTCAAAGTTACCGAAGGGGTAGTAGCCGCCGCCTCCCACGTAGGTCCAGAATTCCGTGCCATATTTTTTGTGGATTTCCCTGTGAAGCCTTGGCATGGAATTGGCATTTGATGGGCAGTGTATATCCAAAAGTTCGTATAGGTCCATGTTAACCTTTACATTTGCGGCAGTGGTGATAGTCTTCACGCCAGGTACTAGCTTCTTTGTACGTATCAATGCCTCACGCAGGTTTGCGTTTTCAGTTTCATTTGCCTCATCAAAGCCATATACGTAAACGGTCATTTCATCTCCAACAACATCACGTAGCTTTTTGTAATTCTGCTTGATGTTTGCGGAAATTGACGATGCACGCCGATTAAAGAGTCTAATGGACGTGACGTTCTTTCCTTCTGTGTCTATAAGTACAGATGGGCGATTGCTGCCTGGCCTGTAGCTGTCGAAGAAGAGTGTTTCAACTATGGGGTTTGCTGTGGAGAATGCCCCCCGTTCAGGCTTTTTGTCGGGCTGAATATATCTTACGCTGTCCGTTTGGGGTGCCTGTGTGCCGTCCTGGTATGTCAATTCCAGGAATGGGGGTGCTGATGCGCGAATAAGAAAGCTCTGACATTGTTGGGACTGGTTTTTCTCCTTGGTGCTGTGTATCTTGATGTAGCGGTAATCTGCCAGACTTGATTCTGGGGTCACAATTAGGTCCATGGCATCCAGGGCCTCGCTCTTTCTGGCATCATATCTGGTTTTTGACGGTAGCTTTTCGAACTTTATGCCATCCTTGCTGCCATATAGCTCCACATACTCCACCAGATCCTTGGCTGGATCCACAAGACCGCACAGGCCTGAGCTGAGCACCACGCCGTCCAACCCTTTCTTAAGCAGCTCAGGAATGTCCTCTATGAGCGGAGATGGCGCTCCCCACATGTAAAGGCCAAGCGGCCCGATTTTGCATTCCAGCATGGCACTTGCCAGATTCTTTCTGGCTGGAACCTTGTACTGCTCTGGATACCATTTCTCGATTTCTTTGGTGTTGAGCCCTCCTATGCTTTTAATGCGTTTGTAACCAGGCGTAATCTTTTCCACTTTTGTCTGTATTGGTAGTGTAATTGGAGCACCCTCGTGCGGTTTTATTGTGCATTCGTAAGTGAAATCCCCTGAAGTACTGTTTTCTGGTGCAATGAAGTTAAAGAATAATGGCTGGTTTGAATATGGTGGCAGGGAGATTTTATCTCCAGCCTTCATCGGGATGCATATATCGGCAACCTGCTCGTCTCCTCCTTTTGTAAAGGGGAGCTGCGGTGCCCCAGATGCTTCAAGTGTTATGTATTCCACGCGATAGATCTGCACCTGAGGTGCGTTTGGCGTGTTTGGTGTGATGCTTAACTCTATGCCTTCAATGGGTTGTGCGCCAGAGGATAGTACGAGAATCGCACTTTCAGCTTCGCCCTTGAACATGCGCAGTTGCTTTGTGGAAGCCAAAGAGGGGAGGCCTGCCCTGCGTGGTACATCAGCCAGGGGGGATGCCCATCCTGCGGCAAGCAGTGTTCCGCTGGCGACACCCTCTTTAAAAGGGGCTCCATATATGCGCCTTGCCCTGGAGACAAGTTCTACAAGCCGTTGTGCAAAGCGCATAGCCTCGACTACCTCGCCCCTGCCGCTGTAGTACTTGTAGTAGTTGTTCCTGAACTCTCCCCCAAGATATCCTCCAGAAGAGGTATATTGGCTAGTTAGCAGGTAGAGTATTCCACTGTATCTATCCCTGAGTATGGGATCCGCTACAATTGTTGGGATGAACCCTTGGGTTGCCTCCACGCATTCATTCTTGAGTTTTGTCAATGATGACTTATAGAATTCGATTTTCTGCTTCCAATGCCATTCGGTGGAGTTGGACCAGCGTGCCTTTATATATTCCATGTTTTCTTGGTAGAGCTTTGTTGCTTGTTCCAATTCCCTTTCCGCCTCCATCGCCAAACAGTAGAGAACGCCATATCCACCGATATATAGCTGTGTTACCACTGGCGTATTAACGTTTTTCGGCAACGCCAGCGTTGCCTGGATGTTGGAGATGCCCCCTTGAACGAATGTGCATTCGCCGTTTTTGTCCTTGAAGAGCACAGCTGTGCCGCAGCATGCCATTGTAATTTCGTCGCCTTCAATTGAGGCTGCCTTTGTCATTTGACCCTCCTTTCCGTTTGAAATATCCCAGCGGCCATTCGCAAAGCTGGCATTGACGATGCTGCCATCTGGCCATTGGACAGCTGCGGTTTCCATGGATGGCGTTAGTTTGACAATATTCAGGCCCAATGCAGTATGGTCCATCTGACGCTTGAATTTGTCTAGGGTTATTGGAGTCGGCCATTGGAATTCTTTGAACACACCTGGCCTGACGGTCAGCAATGGAGCCTTATTCTCCTGTGCCATCAGAACTGCTGCGGACAGTATCAGGCAAAGTGTCGTCAATAGAGTCTGGATTCGTTTCACGATTTGTTCTCCTTCGTTTTGACGCAAATTATTGTGCATTCAGGTAATTTCAAAATCATGTAATTAACCAAAACAATCATAAAGGAGATAATCCAAATCAAACAAAAGCATACAAAAGAAAGGATTCAATTGGTAATTTACTCAACAACAGACTGAAATTCAAGCATCAAGGTTTCATAATAACTTAAAATTTGGGAATTATATACTTTAGTTGCCGATTAGACTTTACCAACAGAGAAGAGCCGCGTAAGCGGCGGCAAGAGCATAGCCGTGGGTGGAGCGAAGCCGTGACAGCGGCGAAGCGAAACCCATGGTTAGATGCCGTCCCCCAGCCCCCGTGTGCCGTGCCACGTAGTGCGCAGCGAAGTGGCACGGCGCATCTTGGCCATCGACCAGTGAGGGATAATGTCCTCAGGAAACTCAAGTAAATAATTCCCTAAAATTTCCTCAAAAGATAAATGTAAACAGTCAACAATCGGCGATGCTACTTCTTTGATACTGAAATCAAACGGCAGCGTTTGATTTCAGCAGTAACAGAGTTACATTGTTATAACCTTAAGATTATTTTTCAGGAAAAAGCAAAAAAGAGTAAGTTGGGTCCAACAAGATGAACATCGTTTTCTTCTCGGATGTGCATGGAATGCCGTCCACTCTTGAGCGTCTGCTGAAGCACGCTGAGACGCTTTCGGCGGATCGACTGGTGTTTTTGGGCGATGCCTTGTATCATGGCCCTCGCAACGGCATTCCTGATTTATACGACCCGAAGCGTGTCGCCGAGATATTGAATGCCCATAAGGATTCCATCATCGCCGTGCGTGGCAACTGCGATGCGGAGGTGGACCAGATGATGCTGGATTTTCCAATTATGTCTGATTATTCGGAACTTGTCACGCCCACGCGACGTTTTTTCCTGACTCACGGACATATCTGGAACGAGCACAATCTGCCAACTGTGCCGCCTGGCACGGTTTTGGTCCACGGACATACCCATGTGCCCGTCATCCGTGAACTGGAAAACGGTATCACCCTGTTCAATCCAGGTTCCATTTCCCTACCTAAAAACGGGATGCCACAGAGTTTTGGATTCTTCAACGAGAAGCTGTTGAGCGTTCTTCGTCTGGAAGATGGCTCTTTGCTTATTTGATTGCTCTAAAAATTGAGGTAATTTCAACCTAAAAACAACTAAGGAGTGGTATGAAGTACGGCGTTGCTGATTATGGAATGAATGTGTGGTATGGTGGATGCTATGACCTGGAAGGGCGCCTGAAGGCCCTGAAGTCGATAGGCTTTGACGGCATTGAACGCCTGGAGGCGAATGACGCAACCGATGCAATGAACCGCGCCCTTGTCTTCCACAAGTTGGGCATGGACTTCAACACGGTCAGAGGACCAAACGTATCCATCGGGATGGAATGGACCTCCGCATTGGGGAAGCCATACGTCTGGATTACCCCAGGGGTGGCCAATCGAACTGTTGATTTTAACGTCTATTGCCGCCGCGCCAATGCTTTCACGGATGCCTTGAAGGCCTACAACATCAAGGGCGTGCTTCACAATCACCTCGGTTCCCGTATCGAGAACCATGATGAGCTGGACCGTTTCATGGCTGCCTGCCCAGATGCCTACCTCCTGCTGGATGTGGGGCATCTGTACGGCGCTGGCGGCGATGTGGTGAAGGCCATTGAGGATTACCATGACCGCATTTTGGCAGTTCATTTCAAGGACATTGAGATGAAGGACAGCACCATTGGCCTGGAGCGCTGGGGCGAACGGCTTCGTTTCTGCGAGGTTGGCGGTGGAAATGTCGGCATGGATTTCCAGGCGATGGCTGACGCCTTGAAGAAATACCATTTTGACGGTTGGTGCTTTGTTGAACACGATACCCATACCGATGACCCGATAAAGCAACTGAAAGTCAGTTTGGATGCCCTGAAGAAGATGTTTGCGTGAAAAGGAGGAAAAACGATGAAACTCTCTGTAATGCTCTTTCCGTTTCAAAATGGAAAATACGAACCGAGGCAGCTTGTCCATGATTTGGCGATTGCGGGCGCGACAGCCCTGGAGCCGATGGAATCCAAGAACATAGCCTTTCCCGATGATTGGAAGGTGATTTATGAGACGGCGAAGGATGAGGGCATGAGTTTCAGCTGCTATGATCTGGGGTTGAACCTTGTCGGTACCTCTGACCAAGACCGTGCCGAGGCTCTTGAGCACGCAAAGCGAGGCTTTGAGTTTTCGCGCGAGGTGCTGGATTGCTCTTTGGTGATGATTCCTGGCTCCAAGCCCGCAGAGGGGATGAGCAATGAGGAAGGCCGCAAAATCTATGGCGAGCAGTTGGGAAAGGCGGCGGAAATAGCCGCCCAGTTTGGCATCAAGGCACTGATTGAGGACTTTGGTGTCTATCCCTATTTTTCCGCAAATTCAGCGCATTGCGCCGAGGTGATGAAATATGCGGGACCGTTGCCTGGCTTCACCTTTGACAATGGAAACTTCCTCTATGGCGGCGAACAGACGCGCGATGCCTTCGCGACCTTTGCGCCACGCACGCACCATGTCCACATCAAGGACTTCGTTGTTGCACCCGAGGATGCCACGAAGGGAACACGTTCTGTGCTAGGGCAGCGCTTTGTCGAATGTGCCATCGGCGAAGGCATCACCGATGTCGAATGGACGATCAAGAGCTTTTTGGCGCGTGGTTATGACGGCTTCTTCTCCATGGAAGTCAGCACGCTTCCCAGAGTGGTCAATGCGTTGAAATACTGCGCCACCCTCGCACGCTGAATATGCTAATCGGCGCGCAATGCACGCTCTTTTGCCCGTTGGTAACGTCTTGCCATTATTGATTGAGGGAAAGCCCCAAGGGAAGTTCCTCGCCAAAAAGGTTGTCCTGCAAAGCGGCATCATCTTCCTGGATTTCCAAGGGGAGATGTTGCCATTCTTTAGGCGCGTTGTTGGAGGTCAGGAACTTGGCGATGGCCTCGCGGGTTTTCTGCGGGAGGTCAACCGTTCGGATGCCCGTTAGTCTGCTGGCGTTTGCCAGGGCAAAGAGACTGGATTGCGGTATTCCTGCCTGGATGGCACGTTGTTTGAGAGTATCCAAAAGGGGAGAAAGTTGTCCTGCAGGGATAACGCAGTCCTGTGTTGCCTTGAAGGGCTTGCGCGCTGCCAATCTGGAAATTGGCCAGAACATAGGCAGAGTCAGGCGTCCTCCATTCAGGAGTGCCTGCAGCATCTTCAGTTTTTTCGCTGGGGCTATCTGCTCCATGGAGGCGGCTGCATTCCACATTTCAAGGCCTGGCTGGTCATTTGAACGGATGGCATTGCCGCCTTGGGCATTAAGGAGTTTCTTCATGAATCCAGCGGCAGCCTGTGCTTGCTGTCCTGTTTTAAGCCCTGCGGCGATTCGCCGCCAAAAGATATGCCATTGGGCCAGATTCGCGGATTTCCCTGGATAAAGGCATCCTTGGAACCAGAGCTTCCATGCCTCAGAGCAGCGCCAGTCATCGCCCATAACACCAAAGCCTGGTCTCATGCAGAAGCCGCAAAGGTTAAGCCAGCGAAGCTCATGGTCGTGGGAACTACGCCGCCAATCAGGGTGTGCGAGTAGCAAGTCGGCTATTTTTCTGAGGAGAAGCGGGTTCCAGTCCGTCCGTTTGCAGTCAAGGAGGGATTCGAGGTTTTTCATCAGAGAATCCAAGTTGGATTCCGTAGTGAAGGCGTTGGTTATGCAGGTCAATGCCGCATCCAGGGAAGCCTGGTCAATGGATAGGCCTGCATCCTGAAAGCCGTTTTTTTCCGCGCGCAAATCAAAGGCTAGGGGAAAATGCAGGTCTGATTGTGGAATATTGCACCACATCTCTAAAAGCCCCGTCTCATTGAGCATGGAAGAGAGTGTGGCTGTAACCTCCGTTTCAGACGATGCCTTCCCATATTTGATGGCGGTGCAGAGTGGCGGAAGTGGAGTAAGCGAATCGTCTTTCTGAATGAAATCACCGATTTTGTCCCCAAGTCGTGTGGCACTGGAGAAGAGCGGAAAGGCGACAGTCTGATTGGTACGGAGTTTGAAAGAGCAGGATGTGAGTTCCTGCAAGATGCCTTCATCGGTGTCACGTGGCATGATGCAGACAAGTTTGTCGGAGTTATCGACGGCAAGAAAATAGGCTCTGGCAATGCCTCCCTTGACCCGCATGGAACGTCCAGTACGGGCTAGTCCGTAGCAGGCGGCTCCTTCGGAAACGGCAAGGCTGAGATTAAAGGAGGGCAATTCGCGGGGACGTTCACCATTGTTCCAGTCGGCGATGACATCCAAAACGCGGTCGCGAATAATCTGTGGAAGCATGGCGCCGCCATTGAAGAGAACGTGCGTCGGGCGGATGAAGCCATTAGGCTGTCGAAGAAACTGAAGAATGTGCTTGGGAATGGCGGGATCGGCGGCATAGGGTAGTCCCATCTCCTGAATGCCTCGCCTGCGTTCTGGCGGGGGGGATGAAAAGGGGATGCGTGGCAGAAAACCTTCCAATATAAGGGATTCTACCTGTTGCCGTTCAAATCGATGTGTTTTTGCTGACGCGAAAAGAGAACTGCCTGGACCTGAAAGACGTACCTCCAGAGAATCAGGAGGAGCAGAGGAGAGCATTGTCTCCTTGATGCGCCTGCATTCGTGGCAAAGTTGTGACCACTGGCGTTGCGGGAGCTTGGTTTTCCACGCGCTCTCCGCGCAATGTGCCAGCGCAATGTCCATGTTGTCTCCACCAAGCAGGAGGTGTTCTCCAACGGCCGTTCTGCGCAGGGTATTGCCTGACTGAAGTTCAATGATGGAGAAGTCGGTGGTGCCGCCACCGACATCGACGACCAGCACTTTGGAGCCTTCAGGAACGGTGGAGAACCAATCATCGTGATGCCTGTAAAGCCATGAATAGAAGGCGGCAAGTGGCTCCTCTAGAAGGGTGACATGCTGAAAGCCAGCCATTGTTGCCGCTTCAAGCGTCAGAGTGCGGGCTGTTTCGTCGAAAGAGGCAGGAACGGTCAAGATTACGTTTTGAGTGGAGAGGGTACAAGGCGAACCATCCTTGTCCTTGATCTGTGAAAATACGCTGTCCCAGGCGTTGCGGATATGCTCCAAGTAGAAATAGGAGGCCTGCATAGGGGATACAAGCTGCTGCCCCAAGTCGCTTCCCCACGGGAGAATCTTGTTTCGCCTGTTGACGCCAGGGTGCGCAAGCCAGGATTTGGCAGAGGCTACAAGGCGTTCGGGAACAGCGGCTCCTTGTTCCCGTGCAAAACGCCCTACCGCATGGGTTGCGTCTTTATCCCATGGGAGGGCAAGGGAGCCTTCTGGGAGTTCATGCGGCCCTGGCAGATAGGTGAATGAGGGGAGCAATGGTTCCGCAGCGATTTCCCCAGCAGCGATGAGTTGCGGAATGGGGAAGAGCGTGACAGTCGGTTTGTCCGCTTCCAAATCCACATAGCAGACGGAGCTGTTGGTGGTTCCCAGGTCAATTCCTATGGCAAAGCGGCTTTCCATGTTTTCAGCGCAGAATGAGCGGGATAATCTTCTCTCCAGCGTCTTCCAGCAGATAGTGGGAGGCTTCAGGAAAGGAGTGGACCTCCGCTTTGGGATAGATTTCCATCCAGCGTTTCAGAAAGCCTGTATGGAAGCAGAAATCCTGCTCTCCCCAGATCAGGCTAATAGGCTTGTCTGCGAGCAGAGGCAGTCGCTCTTCAATCTCCTGAAGGGTTTGCCAGGTGGGATGGCTCGGTTTGAGGGGAATGTCCTGCGCGAAGCGCTGCGTGGCAATGCGGTCGTGCCAGTTTTGATATGGGAAACGGTAGCCTTCGCAGACATCGGCTGACATTCTTTTTGCGGGCGCCATGCGGAGCGCCGCTTCCACAAAGGCATTGAGACCACGGACGAGGAAAGCCCCTAGAAACGGGCATCGGCAGAGGAAAATGCGCTTGGGACAATCATTCGATAGAAAGGCAGCGGTATTCATCAAGACGATTCGGGAGACCTTCTCTGGATGACGCGTCGCGTAGCCCATGCCGATTGCGCCGCCCCAGTCATGCAGGACAAGGGTCACTTTGTCAAGTTTCAATTCCGTGTCGATGAGCTGCTCTAGGTTGCGGATGTGTCCTTCCAGGTGATAGCCCCACTTTTGGGGTTTGTCGGAGAGGCCGCAGCCAATCATGTCTGGGGCAATGGCCTGCCTGCCGCTTTCCGCGCATTTCCCGATAAGGTCACGGAAAAGGAATGACCAGGTCGGATTGCCGTGGACCATGACAAAAGGTTCTCCTATCCCTTCGGAAACATAATGCATCTTGAAGCCCTCGTGGGTGGAGAAGCTGTGGGAGGAGAATGGGTAGAGGTCGCGCCAGGACATGGATATTCTTCAAAAATGGAGATGGACTTAATGGTGAAAACTCAGAGGCTGTTCAGCAATCCAATGTAGGAAGAGAAAATGGAGATGATTTTGAAGGCGAGAAACAAGGCAATGAGCAGATAGAAAAATACGGGGAGGCACTTGGAAAACAACTCAATCTTATGCCTGTATTCCTCCTGATACTGCTTGGCAAGGCGCGCACATTGTTCAGGTAGGGTGCCCGTCTCTTCGCCCAAAGTGATGAGTTGCAGGATATCGGATTCCCTTTCACGTGTCGTCATCTGTTGGGAAATGGCTTCCGACAAATGACATCCCCGCTCGTTGACGTGCAGCGAAACGAGGGCATAATGGTCTCGATACATTTCGTTGATGCAGACACCGCAGGCAAGTTTCATGGCATTGTACATTCCCATGCCAGAATTCAGGCACATCCCCAGTGCGCTCATGAAATAGGATGTCTCCAGGTTGAATTGAAGATTACCGAAGAAGGGCAGTTTGTCAATGATGGCTCCCATAATGGCATTGCGTCGAAGAACTGGCGAGAGCAACCGCCATAAAAAGTACAGGAGAGGGGGCAGAAGCCACCAGAGAACCAGTCTTAGAAGACTGTATCCGACATGGTCCATTTTATTGCTGACGACCTCGATGATGCACAGTAAAGGTCCTGCGATGTAATAGACCAGAAGAGGATATATGAGTCCCATGATGATATTCTTCTCGGTGCGGTTTTTATTGTCAAACCATTCGGCCAGGGATTTGAGCACCTGGGGAAGCATGCCGCTGTGTTCGCCTACCGATACCAGCATGCACTCGAAATGGGTGAATATATCCTGTTCAGCCATGGAACTGGAGAGGTTATGCCCTGCATCAAGGGATTCGTAGAGCCTGGTTGCGACGGTTTTGAAGCGCCGTGGAAAACTCTGTCTCATGGAGGTGACGGTCGAAGCACCTGCGTCAATCATGTTGGCGACAGAGTGGTAGAACAGGCTTTTGTCTCGGTTTAATCCCATATTCTGCAATAGATTAGGTTAGGGGAATCTCTTGCCAGAGATTGTTAATTTCCATCAGCGTCATAAAACGGCAGTCCAGGCAGTGTCCTGCTTTGTACGAGGTGATGTTTCCTGCCAGACGTCCCTTGTCAAAAAGGGAAAGTGCAGCCACCAGGTCAAGGCAGGCACGATGCCATACCGCTTCCAGCGACTTGCCATTGTGCAGCATGGCAGGTTCGTTGTAATACTTGTGCTTTCCTGCAATCAGGATGTTTTTGTTGGTATAGCCCAAATTACGGAAATCGGCGAAAAGCTTGCCGATTGTGCGGGCAAGAAACATCTCCCTGCGGGAGCAATTGGTTCGCGCATGTGCCCCATGGGTGAAACTTTGGGGACACAAGTCGAATTGGATGCGTTGTTTTCCAATGGCGGTTGGAAAGTCGATGGCAACATCCAGGAAAAGGGTGCGCTGGCCTTCCTTTGCAGGTTCAAAGCGCAGAAATGAGCCGTGGGGGCCTGGCAGGATGACATCCTCCTTTACCGTGAAATACTTCAGCGGACGTGATGTGTCCTGTATGATGCCAGTCTGGACAATGGCGTCCACAATTGGCATGCTTCCAACATCGAAGAGCGGCGGGTCTCCATTCATGCTGCCGACAACAACATTGTCTAGACCCAGGCCGAGCCTGTTGGCGATGATGTGCTCCGTCATGCGCATGTAGTTGGATTGGGCTCCGCTGCGAAGCACGATGCTTCTCTGGGCAGTCCAGACATTGCTGGCGCATATACGGATTGGCAATTGTTCAGGTTGGTCTTGCCTGTCGAAGAACCAGCCACCCTTGCTTGGTGCAAAGGTAAGGGTGGTTTTCCGCCCCTTGCTGTAGGTGCCTGGCCCGTCAATGGTGAAGGGTGCCTTCAGGGTTGTCTCATACCTGTCGGGCTGCCATCCATCGGGGGCGGAAAAACACATATCCACCTCCTGGCGGTTAAAAGCCTCCAGGAGTGGAGCAACATCCTTTTCTGTGCTTGATAAATACTTAGTCAATGGTGACTTCCTTGCCTGCTTCAGCAGAACGGTAAATGCCGTCAATCATCTTCTGGACGGCAAGACCCGCCTCGCCTGGTGCGCGCAACGGCGTGTTGTTCAGGCAGCCGCTTGCGAAGTTCTTGAGCTTGCGCACGAAGAGTTCGCCGAATTCGGTGCTGGGGAGCCATGCGGCCTGGGAGTTAACCATGCAACCTGCGTGGTCGGTAAAGAGGGTGTTGGTCTCCCAGTTGTAGCCGCCTTTTGTGCCCATGACCTGGAAGTTGAAGACATCCTTTTCGATGTGTGCGCTGAAGCTGGATTCAACCTGCATGATGGCGCCGTTCTCAAAGCGGATCTGACCGATGGCGAGGTCTTCGACGGTAAAGGTCTTCCAATCCCAGTTTGGCCAATGGCTGAGGACTTCTGACGGCTTGTCGCCGATGTAGGTCCAGATATTGCCGCTGGCGGCAACGGGCTTCGGCGAGCCGATGCCGTAGTGCGCCGATTCCATGATGTGAACACCGATGTCGATCATCGGGCCACCACCCTGCAGGGCTTTCTGACCGAATACGCCCCAGTTTGGGATGCCGCGGCGGCGGAGTGCCTGACACTTGACGAACATAATGTCGCCAATGTCACCTGCCTCACGGGCACGGACGAGGAACTCCGTTTTCGGATGGTAGCGGAACTGGAAGCCGACTGCCAGTTTCTTGTTGTTTGCCTTGGCGGCGTCAATCATCATTTGGCACTCGGCGGGGGTCATGGCCATCGGCTTCTCCGTGATGACATGGCAGCCTGCGTTCAAGGCCGCGACGGTGGCGGGCATGTGGACGCCGTTGGGGGTGCAGACGTCGATGACGTCAGGCTTTAGATCGGCCAAGAGGTCGTCCCACTTCTCGTATGTGGCGGTCATGCCATATTTGTCACGCATGAGCTGGAGGCGTTCAGGCTTGATGTCACATCCGCCGACCACTTCGATTTCGGGGATTTTCGCGATTGCATTGAGGTGTGTTGTGGCAATGCCACCGCAGCCAACAATGGCCCAGCGCAGTTTGCGCTCAACTTTTTCCTGGGTTTCCGTGGCGAATGATTCGGTTCCGACTGATTTGTCTGCCATGTTTCTTCTCCTGAGCTGGGATGGTTATTTGGTTGAATACAATGACTGGAGTTTAACCCACTGCCCGCTTTTGGCGGCTTCACGTACCTTCTCCATAAGCCCTTGGACGTAGATGCCACGCTCCAGGTCGGGTGAGGAGGGATGCCCTGCGCTGACGTTGGAAAGGAAGTTGTAGAGACAGTGCATATGGCCGCGAAGCCATCCGATGGAGGCTTTGGGTGTCGGGAAAGCGCCTGCAGGAGGCTCATAGCGGCCACCGCAGTCAATGGCTGTCCAGCCGCGCAAGCCGCCGATGGGCTTGCCTGGAAGGGCACAATTGTAGTAGTAGAGGTGATGCAGATCACCAGCGACGAGCTTCAAGGCGCCTTTCGTGCCGTGGATCTCAAAACTGACCTCGTCCTCGGTGCCAGTGGCTATTTTCGAGGCGGAAACATAGCCGACGGCCCCGTTGGCCAGGCGCACAGTGGTCAGCATGTTGTCCTCTGCCGTCACCTTGACCCGCTGTGTTGGATCGCTGGCGGATGGACGGTCGGGATAGGCGATGTGCGTGACGGCAGAAATGGAGTCAAAGGGGCCAATGAGGTGTTCCATCAGGTCAAGAATATGACTGCCTAAATCGGCGATGACGCCGCCGCCTGCCTCCGACGATAGCTTCCACTTGAGTGGGGCGTTGGGATCCGAACTTCCTGAATGGAGATAGGAACCGCGGAACTCTAGAATATCGCCGATGATGCCATCCTCGATCATCTGCTTGGCCTTCAAGGTGACGGGAAAGAAGCGGTTGTGGAGGGTCATCTGCGAAATCCCCTTGTAGTCTTTCAACGCTTCCTGTATCTTGAGCGCTTCTGCGTAGGTGGCGGTCAGGGGTTTGTCGCAGTAGATGTGCTTCTGGTGCTGGATGGCAGAGAGGACGGCCTCGCAATGGCGGTCATTCGGCGTGCAGATATCGACGATGTCGATTTCGGGGTTCTCCGTGATTTCGTGGTAGTCGGTGATGGCCTTCAGTGCGCCGATTTGCGCGGCACCTTTCTCAGCGGTCTCCTGGTGGGAGGTGCAGACTGCCGCAATCTGGGACCTGAAATCACAGGGGGAGTAGAAAAGCGGGATGTTCAGATGTCCGTAGGCATGGACTTTGCCGATGAAGCCAAACCCGATGATGCCGACTTTGAGTGTCTTCATGGTTGCGCCTCTTATCCAAGCAGGGTCTTTTCTGTTTCCGCAATGGCCTCTTCAATGAGGTCCATGGCCTTCATTGCAACATCGTCTGGCATGACAATCGGGGGACTCATGCGCAGGATGTGACCAGCGGGAATCCAGGCCAGACCTTTGCGGAACGCCTTCTGATAAACCATCTTGCCCGCCTCTTCGAAAGGCTCCTTGGTTGCCTTGTCCTTTACAAGTTCGACGCCAAGCAGACAACCTTTGCAGCGCGTGTCGCCGACAATCTTGAACTTGGTCGTCCAGTCCGCCATGCGCTTTTTGAAGAGCCCCTCCAGATGCATGGCGTGGTCGAGCAGACCCTCTTCCTCGATGACCTCAAAGCTGGCAAGTGCGGCTGCGCATGCCATCGGGTTGCCTCCATAGCTGGTGGAGGCGCTGATTTTATCGACGGCATCTGCGTAGGGCTTGCGGACCGCCATGCAGGTGCAGGGGAAGCCATTGCCAAAGCCCTTGCCGAGGGTGACGACGTCGGGCAGCACATTCCAGTGCTCCATGCAGAGGTATTTGCCTGTGCGTCCCATGCCCGTGAGCACCTCGTCCGCAAAGAGAAGGATATTGCGTTCTTCCAGGAACTTCTTCAGTTTCGGGAAGAAATCGTCTGGTGGGATGATGCTGCCGCCCCATCCCTGGATGGGCTCCAGGACAAAAGCAGCAATCTGCCCCGTGGTGGTCTCCTTGATGAACTTGTCGTAGAATTCGAGGTACTTTTCGGTGTCGAGGGAGCCGTCTTCGCGTGTCCACCAGGGACGATATGGGTCAGGGCGGGGTACCAAGTAGAAGCCTGGAGCACGGGTGGGGCCGCTGAACTTGGTCATGCGGGCCAGGCCGATGGAGTGGCCGCTTTTGCCGTGGAAGTCCATGAAGCAGGAGATGAACTCGTGTTTGCCAGTGGCGGCGCGGCAGGTGCGGAGACCCGCCTCGACGGCGGTCGTACCACTGTCGTAAAGCTGGTAGTTGCTCAAGTCGCCAGGCAGGGTGGCGGCCATTTTCTCCAGCAGTTTCACCTTGACTTCCGTCGTGAAGTCATGGGCGTTCATCAGTTTGCGTGCATATGTGGCAACCGCCTCGGATACCTTTGGATGACAGTGGCCGAGGGTAGTGACATAGATGCCAGAGGAGAAGTCGATGTACTGGTTGCCATCCACATCTTCCAGCATGCACCCCTGTCCGCGCTCGAAGGCGACAGGGAAGAGGCGAACCTGTCCCGAGATGCCGCGGTAGTGGGCGGCGGCCCTTGCATGAAGTTCCTGGCTCTTTGGCCCAGGTATTTCCTTTGTGACAAGATGCGGATAGTAGTTCAGGTCAAGTTCATACGGTGCTGGATTGTAGGTGCCCATCATGTTCTCCTTATGATTTCACAATGTCTTTCTGCACGATGACAAGTTTTCATACTTGTTACCTCTCTATTATATACTCCTTGCGGCAACTTGCAAATGGACAAGTGTGTTTTTGCTTACTTTTAGGGGTAAAGGGCTTGCTTCGCGCCCTGTGCCCGCCGCTCCACTGGGGGGCGCGGAGCGTGCCCATGTCTTTTTCGTCTTGTCAAGGTTGCAGGATTACCGCAATGGTTTATATTGTAGAGGATAGAAACTTCTAAGCACATTGCAACGATGAGGAATTGGCGATGCCTGGCAAAGGCCTGTTTATAACATTTGAAGGGATGGACTGCTCGGGCAAGACAACCCAGATGGAGCGTCTTGCCAGTTGGCTAAGGCAGCGCGGGCGCGATGTCCTTTGCACCCGCGAACCTGGTGGAACGCCGATGGCGGAAAGCATCCGCTCGCTCCTGTTGTCGCGTAACAATGGAGAGACTGTCACGCCAGAGGCGGAACTGCTTCTTTTTGGAGCGGCACGTGCGCAGCATGTGGCGAATGTCATTGCACCGTTTGTGAATGGAGGCGGCATCGTCCTGTGCGATCGTTTTTATGATTCCACGACTGCATACCAGGGGTATGCAAGAGGACTTGATCTGGATTTCATCAAAGAACTGAACTGCTTTTGCTGTGGAACCTGCACGCCTGACCTGACCTTTCTTTTTGAACTACCCCTGAAGGAGAGTAGGCGACGTCTTGCGGCACGCCTTGGAGGTGAAGCTCCTGATCGCCTTGAAGAGGAGGACAATCGCTTTCACCAGGCTGTTCATGACGGCTTCTTGAAAATCGCCGAGCTCAGTCCAGAACGTATTGTTGTCATTGATGCCCTGAAAAGCATGGATGAAGTCACGGTAGACATAATGGAGGTGCTGAAGAATGCCATTGAGTGATTTCAACACCATTTTTCCCAATCTTTGCGAGCATCTCCGTCAGGCAAAGGCGAAGGGGCGCACAGGACAGGCCTATCTGCTGGTAGGGGATGACATCGACTTTCTGGAACGCTTTGCGCTTGCCTGGGCAAGGACGGCTGCCTGCCAGTCGCCAAAAGATGATGGCACCGAATGCGGCGAATGCAAAAGCTGCCGACATTTCAGCGACAACACCTATCCCGAACTTTTCATTGTGCGCCCGCAGTCGAAATCCCGTACAATCAGTGTGGAGGACATGCATGGATTTGACCATATCATGGGCATCTCCTCTACGCCTGGATACCTGAAGGTCGGAATGCTGGTCGAGGCAGAAAGGATGAATGATGCCTCCCAGAACGCCTTTTTGAAGACGCTTGAGGAACCTCCTGCGGGAACCCTGCTTCTTCTGCTTACGGTCAATCCGCGGATGTTGTTGCCAACCATCAAATCCCGCTGCCAGGTGGTGTCACTTCTGCGCAACAAGCAGGATTACAGTACATTGGCAAATGCGGGGCTTTTCAAGGCCCTGTCATTACTGAAGCGCCAGGCTGGAGCTTCTAAGGGACTGGCTGCTGCTGCCGCCATTGGAGGACTGCTGGCACAATGCGAACGTGCGGCGGCTGAAGCCGTCAAGACCGCCAAAGGCATGGTGGCTGACAAAGAGACGGATCCGCGAATCTTAAAGCAACTGGCGGATGAGCAGGCGGCGCGTGTCGCAGCGGAATATGTGCGCCAGCGAAACATCATCATAGGTGCCATTCATGCCTGGTTTTTGCAGAGAATGCTAATCTCCAGCGGGGCGGAAGAGGCTCTTCTTCCGAATCCAGAGATGTATGATGGAGTTGAGTTGCCGCAGGTTTCACCAGACGAGGCTAGTCAGGATCTGCACTACATGGATGAGTTTTCGCGGGCTGTTGCAGCAAATGTTGACATAAAACTTGCACTGGATGTGCTTTGCCTTCAGATTTCAGAAAAACACTCATCATAGTTTCTGGTTTTAAGTTGGGAGGTTGTGAATGCTTAAAGGTGTGTTTGACAACAGTAATGGTCAATTGACAGCGGAAGGTGCGTCTGCTGTCAGTAGTCAGGGCATTTTGCAAGTCTATTTCTCTGGAATCTTGTTCAATCGGGACGAGTTGGCTCATGAAGGAGAGAATGACGCGGATACAGTCGCGCGATTGTATCAGGAGAAGGGAGACAACGCTTTTGAACAACTTAATGGACCATTTGCGATTGCCATCTCTGACGGCAAACAGTTGCTTTTGGTACGGGATCAGGTTGGGCAGAAGTTCCTGTTTTTCAAATGCGACGGTGGGCTTGTCCACTTTTCCGAGGAGTTGAATGAGTATGCTTCCCATGCCGAAAAAGATTGGCAGGCGTTGGCTGATTATCTCTCGCTAGGCTATGTTCCTGCTCCGCGTACCGCGTGGAAGGGAGTATCAAAGTTGCGCAATGGGGAAATCGTGGCTTTTCGGGATGGTGTGCAGTCTGCCAGATTTTTCTGGTCTCCTTCTTTTGAAACGCAGGCAGAACTAAGCATGGAAGAGGCTCAGGATAAGGCAAAGGCTTTGATAATCAAGGCAATAAGACGTTGCCTGGCCTATGACGGTCAGCCTGGCTTTCTTCTGTCAGGCGGTATTGATTCAAACCTGCTGCTGGGTTTGACTTCTGAAACGGCGCCGAACTCCTACAAGGCATTTACCGTCGGTTTTGCCGATCCAAAGTATGATGAGCGTTATTTGGCTGGGTTATCTGCGAAAAGGGCTGATGCCCAGCATATTACACAACAAGTAGAGCCCAGTGTTTTCGAGGAGTTTTTGCAGATGCTGAAATCCTCTGGCGAACCCTTTGCAGATTCATCGCTCCTGCCCGACTACTGTGCCATGAAACTGGCAGCCGCTCATTGCAAATCCGTTTTCATGGGGGATGGCGGCGATGAACTTTTTGGAGGATACCGCAGATACCGCATCATGGCGCTGCGTGGCCGTCTTGGGGAAGCTCTTTCCCGATTGGGAGGGGGCATTGCCTCTGCCGTGGCGAAGCTGTTGCCGCATGCTTCGGAGGGGCGTACATCCCTGTCAACGTTCACACGTCTTGCCAAGGCGATGAGTCTGCCGCCAGTTCCCTGTTATGCCAGTTTCCAGGAGCTCTTTTCTCCTTGTGACGTGAAGACACTTGCACCAGAGCTTGCCAGCCAGACAGAATCCTACCACGACAGATGGCAGGAGATTTACGACTGTATTTCGGGTGTCAATGGCGTCAATCTTATTGACATGCACTATTATCTGCCCGATGATGGTTGCCGAAAGGAGGGAATCGCAGCCAGTGCCGCTGGAGTATTGCCACTAGCCCCGATTCTGGACATGGATGTGTTCCGATTTGTCCTGCAACTGCCCGTTGACTATAAGCTCAACCTGCGTCAGGGAAAACTGCTTCTACGGCAGATTGGCAAGGATTTCCTGCATCCAGAGATTACTCGCCAGGTGAAGCGTGGGTTCGGTATGCCCGTCGCTTCCTGGCTGCGGAGTGAACTGAAAGACTATGTTTTGAATTTGCCAGCCGAACTGGAATCCTTTGGATGCTTTGACAGAAAAGCCGTGGAAACAATTGTCGCTGAACACCTCAATGGACGTTGTGACCACGGAGCAAGAATTTGGGCATTGCTCTGCTTGGCGCAGTGGAAATGAAGTCAGTGGGATTGTTGAAGGCTACTATGCTCCCCAAAAGGGTTGGCTATAGCTGGATAAACTAAATAATCTAGAAAATCTAGAAAACTAGAATACTAGATTATCTAGAGAAAAAGGAAAATTATATACTTTAGTTGCCGATTGGACTTTACCCACAGAGAAGAGCCGCGTAGCGGCGGCAAGAGTGTAGCCGTGGGTGGAGCGAAGCCGCGACAGCGGCGAAGCGAAAACCACGGTCAGATGCCCACCCCAGTCCCCCTGCGCCTTGCCGCGTAGCGCAGCGAAGCGGCAAGGCGCATCCAGGCTATCGACCAGTGAGGGATAATTTTCAAGTATATAATTCCTCAAAAAGCCTCTAGAACATGGAGTAAAAATATATCCAGTTTATTATCCAATAGGCGGGAAATAGGTGACAAGGTGCGAGATGGTATCGTGTTCGCCGATATAGAGTTCGCCGTCAAGCCCCGTGAGCATGGTGTTGGCGCGGTGAATGATCCAGGTGTTCGGGATTTTTGCGCGCATGATACCCCTGTCGGAGAGATCACCAGTCGATGGATTGTATGCAAAAAGGTGTGACAAATCCTTGTCGCGCCCAGCGATTCCCCAGAGGATGCCGTCTTTGCCAACAGTCACGGCGCGGATTTGCCCCTCGCCAGTGGGTTTGCCGAGGTTGACAAGGGAGTTTTCCTTTAGGTTGAGGCGGAAGAGGTAGCCATCTGCATGGGTGCCGCCGTAGAAGAGGCCGTCGTCCGCAGTGGTCAATGCATCTAGGCAGTTGAGGTATTCGCGGCCAGGGGCGCAGGGGATTTTGAGTCCTGTCTCCTGGAAAGAGTCGCTGTCTATGTCATAGCGGATGATGTAGCCGTGATGGCCCGAGAAGAAGATGCCGTCCCCGTATTGGAAAAGGATTTTGGAGAGGTTGGACTGCTCCTGAATCAGCGACCTGAAGATGTGGTGCGACCGCAGCTCCTTGGTCTCCAGATTGTAGATGAAGAAGATGCCGCCAGGTTTGGTAAGGCCATAAAGGCAGCCGCCTTTGGTGGTAAGGGCGTAGATGCCCTCGTTTTCCCCCAGCGAGGCGAGGTTGAGGTGGCAGTCATTGACTTCTTTCATCGCACCGCGAGGCATGGGGCTGTACTCCATGAACTCGCCGCGGTCGCAGTTTGCCATCTCCATATAGGTGGTGCGGCAGGCAGGCACGTCGTACATGTACAGCCCGCCTGGAGCAGAGGGATTGCATGTGCCGAAGTAGAGCTTGCCGTCCTCCGCCTGAGCCATGGCATGGCAGATGTCGCCCTCGTTGCCGAAGGTGGTCATGCTGCGGAAAAGATCAACAGAGGAGACGTAGGAGAAGAAGTGGGGCGTTTTGCCGCAGGTCGTCCCCAACACAACTCCGCTGACGGGATCCTGGAAGAGGGCGGAAATGGCGCCTTCGCCGCGCGGGATGACGGGGTACATGCCGCCCCGCCCCTGCTCGCGGAAGACAAATGTCCCGCGCGAGACGAAGACAGCGTTGTCCTGGCGGGTGACGCGATGGTAGAGCGGCGGCACCCACTTGTCGGGCTTTGGAGGCGGCGGATTCCTGTATTTGTCGTAACCATCTGGCACTGGCAAGTTTTTGCCATCAGGACTGTAGATGTACATGGCGGTGATACCGCCGAAAGTCGGGTTGCCGCCGAAGTAGATGGAGCCGTCGCGGGAGGCACAGATGGAGCAAGCACCGCCGAATTTAGGAAATCCTTCCGCGCCGAGGATGCCAAGGTCGCATTTCTCGCCGCTTTCAATGTCAATAGAGAAGAGGCGAGGGGACTCCGTACGGGTGACGTAGTCGTTCCCAGGCACATAGAGCTTGTTGTCCTTACCAACGGTCACCATGCGTGGGAAGAACTTGCCAACGGGGTGCCCAATGGGGGATTCTTCCTCAAGGCCGAGGATTCCGTAGTCGCGTAGTCGACCGTATTTGCCGTAGAGCGGGTCGAACTCGAAGGTATGCATCGTGGTCCAGACGGAGCCGTAGAGCTTGGTGCCGTCGTTGCCAGGGACGAGGTTGAAGATGCCGCATGACTCATTGGTGCTCCATGGGGCGCGCGGCGTGTAGAGCGGGAGCGTCTCCATCGTGCCAGTCTCGGGGGTGTAGCGAAGGAAGAAGCCCTGGCTGTCCGTCGTATAGACCCTGCCGTCGGCGGGGCAGTAGCATGGCCCCAGCCAGTCGTGCTCGGAGATGCGCCCGATATCCTTGATTTCGCCAGTCTTGAGGTTGACGACGTGGAAGTGGCAGGTGAGGAAGCTGGTCATATAGACCTCCTCCCGCTCGGGGTTGTAGGTCATCCAGCGAGCACCGCCCTTGGGCATCACGACACCGAAGTCCTCCGCATGGTTGGTCTTCGGGTCGTAGATGATGAGGTGGGAGCCGAGGTAGCAGCGGTCGGGGTCGTTGTAGATGTGCCAGTAGTGGTAGGCGTCCTCGTGGAGAGGCGGGGCCGTCATGTGCGTGGAGGCCAGCAGCTTGCCGTCCTTCGCCATGCAGAAGGTGGTGTGGAGCTTGGAGTGGGGCGGGCGTATGTCATCGTTTGGATGGCGGATGACCTTCGCCAAATCGACGAGCGTGGTAAAGGTGCCCTCCTGCTTGTTGTATTTCAGTATCTGAGCGTAGCAGCCGTCTTTGCCCGTTTCGCCGCACAGACCGACGTAGAGCGTGCCGTCTGGCGCCTCGATGAGCGAATAGATGACGTCGTGGTTGGGCTTGTCTTCAACGACGCGGATGGTGAGATGGGCATTGTCGAGCATGATGTTAACCTTCGAGGTAATATATTTCTTATTTCGCTATTGTTGTTGCATCGTTTCATAAATGGAAGCCAAGAAGTGCTTCCTTATGAGATTCCTCATAATTTAACATCTGTTTTCAAAAAGATGGGGTCGTCCCCCAAAAAATATGGAAAGCCACGCCTGGTTGTCGCCACTGACCATACGTTCGCAATAAAGCATTACCAAGCGAAAGCAGGAAAGCACGTTTGAAAAATCGAGGAACAGGTTTATTGTAAGGAACAGGTTTATTGTAGAGATAATACGCTAGTTTTGGCATTACCTCTCAACTCAAAGAAAGGAGATACGTTTATGACCAAAAGTCTGAAAGTCGGTGTAATCGGCTGTGGAATGATAAGCGACTGGTATTTCAAGGCGGCGAAACGCTTCAAGCAATTGGACATCATCGCCTGCGCTGACCTCAACCAGGAAATGGCTGAAAAGCAGGGAAAAGAGTACGGCATCCCCGTATGGCAGGCGGATGAGATATACAACAGCCCTGAAGTGCAGCTCATCATCAACCTCACTCCTCCCAAAGTGCATTACTATGTCATGAAGCGCGCGTTGGAATCAGGCAAGCACGCCTACAGTGAAAAGCCGCTGGGTGTGGATTTGGCGCAGGCCAAGGAATTGCTCGACCAGGCCAAGGCAAAGGGCCTTTATATTGGCTGCGCGCCTGATACATTTATGGGCGGAGGCCATCAGACTGCACGCAAGCTAATTGACGACGGATGGATTGGCAAGGTTTTCGCCGGAACGGCGATGTTCATGAGCCGCGGCCCCGAGAAGTGGAAGCACGCGCCAGCCTTCTACGACAAGGGGGCTGGACCTGTGCTGGACATCGGCCCGTACTTTGTGACACAGTTGATTAACCTGCTGGGACCCGCCGTGGCAGTCACCGCCGTGGTCACCAAGGGACCTGATTTCCGTGAAGGCGGCGAAGAGACCGTGCCGCACATCTATCCGATCAATGTTCCCACCCATCAGGCAGGCATCATCGAGTTCGCGAACGGTGCGCAGATTACGCTGATTGGCAGCTATGAAGTGTACAAGTCATCCCACCCATTCATTGAACTTTACGGCACCAATGGCAGCCTTCAAATGCACCATCCGAACTTTTTTGGCGGAACCGTCAAGGTCTTCCAGCCTGGCTATGAGGACTGGAAGGAGGTGCCTCCAAGCCACATATACAACACCGACGCAAGAAGCGTGGGAGTGGCGGACATGATCACCTCCATCATCGACAAAAAAGAGGCGCGTGCGTCAGGCGAACTGGCCTATCACGCGCTTGAGATTATGCTGTCATTGGAGAAGTCGAGCCAGCTGCAACGGCGCGTTGTTCTGGAATCCACCTGCAAACGCCCCGAGCCAATGCCGCTTGGATTGACGGACGGCAACGTGGAACTGATCAATCTGTAGGAGCTCAAGGACAACTGCCAATGAAACTGGATTTTCGCATCGAGTGGGGCTATCAATACCTTTACAGCCGTCGCCATTATCATCCCGTCTATAACTGGGACGGCTGCCTGGAATGCGGCGGCGGCACAATTGAAAGCACCTATAAACTGGACTACCCCGTGATTTGGTACGGTCCAGGTCATTGCGCCGTGGAGACCAAGCTCCCAGAGCCACGCTGGAAATCCTCCACAAAGCGCGGCATCTCAGGCATACGCGTGGAGGCGGAGGCCGATGACAAGGCGCTCTTCACGTTGCGAACATCCAGCGGAACCTTCAGCTTCACGGCAGGAGAATTGCTCCGTGAACAAAGACTCGTGTTCAACGTGGGGCCCAAATACCTGGGCTGCCACGTGGTAGCCACCATGACTGGCTATCTTTGGTTCCGCCCCGCCCCCAAGCCTGGTCAAATCGTGTTCGAGGCAAAGGATCTGGCGTTGCCGCGCAGGGACTGGGCCCGCATGAGAACTGGCGAAATCAAACCAGGGGAATCACTTGAGTTCCAGGCGGGAATACCAGCCCCCCGAAAAGAGTATTCCGAAACGCTCATCCATCTCCAGGCCATGGCGGCCCCTGTTGAACACACCCCTGGCGCGGAAAAACAGGTGTTCGGCTACTTTGACTTCGAGCTGTTGTGCGATGGCAAGCGCGTCAAGTCTTTCAGGCAATACCTCCGCATGCACGATGGCGATATGCAGATGCTGGACGACATTTGGATCAGGGCGCAGTTCACACCAGGGAAGCATGTTTTCTCTTTCCGCAACCTACATGAGAAACTGTGCCTGCTGGTGAGCCGTCTGGTGATACAGCAGTCTGAACGCAGTCATGGACAGCTTAGCATTCCTGAATGGACTCTGCGGGGCGAGCATGTGATTGGCAAGGTGTTTGCCGTTAAACCCGACTGCCTTGAAGTGGCATTGCCTGACAAGACCTTGCGCATTGAGGCAAAGCCTGGTTGGAATGAGTTCGACTTTGTGTCGGAGACGCCTGGCGACGTGGAGTGCCGCTGTGGCGAACATACTGCCATGGTTCAGGTCTTCAATGCCCAGGAGGAGAAGAACCCAATTAAGGTGGGCTTCGACATGACGGCGGTTCCCGCTGACGACAATGGCTTCATGGATTGGATTCTGGACTACACGGCACGCACGCGCATGGGCAACTTCCCCGTCTTCCGCAGTTTCCTCTACAATCCGCAGCGCAAAGGGCCAAACCTGCCTGTGGATGGCAAGCTGATGCGCAAATGGGGTGAGTTCTGCCGCAAGCACTATCTCTATGCAGAGGCCGCGACCGACTTTGACGACGGAGAGCTGAAAGCGGGCGCTCAGGAGTTCTTCCATGGTGCAGGCAAACACGAACATACGTGTCTCACCTACGGCCTGGACCCGACAGCACCATACGCCTCAGAGGACATGAAGGAGGCAATGCTGCATTTCTTCGATTGGATTAAGCCGCAGATTGACAGGGCGCACAATGCTGGTGCGCAAATGGAGTTTGGCGATGCCTCTGGCGCAATACGATACACCTTCCTCGCAGGCGTGGATTCCGTCAGGGCGGAGACGATGGTGCCCCATACGCAGCATCTGCTCAGCCAGGCACGCCCAGCCGCCGAGGCGCTTGGCAAGGGCGAGTGGGGGGTGCATATCGCCATCCAGCATCCCGTGCAGCCGTACTTCGACACGCATCTTCGTATGTTTTACCTTAGCCTGATGCAGCCTTGGATGATGGGCGCAAACTTCCTGTATGAGGAGGATAGCCTGTTCCAGATTTGGAAGGAAGAACGTCTTTCATGGGACGACGCCCTCACAAAGGGCAAGCGCGATATGCTGCGCGCCTTCTTCAAGTTTGCCAAGACGCATCCGCGAAGCGGAAAGTGCATACGGCATATTGCTTTCATAGAAGGACGTTATGCCGCGCCATTCAACGGATTCATCTGCGGCAGCGAGCAGACGCCTGAATATGCGGTGTGGGGGGCATTCGGCAAGAACGCTCCTGAATGGGGGCACCGCCAGCCAGAAAAATGCAGGCAACTCCTTGATGTGCTTATGCCCGGGGCCTCGACACAGCCATTTAGGCAGCGTTTTGACAAACGCAGGTTCTTCTTCTCGGGTACCCCTTACGGCGACTTTGACGAGACGCCCATAGAGGCCTCGGCAGAGTACCTCTCCAACTACAAGCTGCTGGTGAACTTCGGATGGAACACCCTCATTGCGGAAGACTATGCGAAGCTGCTGGAGTACGTGAAGAATGGCGGCACGCTTCTCACGGGATTGCCGCA
>JAFXUD010000010.1 GCA_017535315.1 Victivallales bacterium
CGCGCCCGATGCGCCACCCGCGCCCGATGCGCCACCCGCGCCCGATGCGCCACCCGCGCCCGATGCGCCACCCGCGCCCGATGCGCCACCCGCGCCCGACACACCGCCCGCGCCCGACGCGCCACCGTCCACCGACGCGCCACCGTCCCCCGACGCGCCACCTACGCCCGAAGCATCACCTTCGTCTGCGCCTCCCCAAAAGCCTAACAAGCCCCCCAAAATGTTCCAATTGTCGTTTTTTGACGACGACAGCTTTAAATAGGGGAGCATTGGGGGGCACTCCCCCGTCCTTTGGTGCCAACAGCCCCTGTGGCACAGAACACCCCCACCTAGAACCCCATCATGAACTCCCCCACAGAAAAGATACTTACGATAGATGAGGCCGCAAATTGGGCAAAAGAGCTGCGGCGTTCGGGGCACACCTTGGCTGTCACCAACGGTGTCTTTGACCTGCTGCACCGCGGGCACGTCCAATACCTGATGGAAGCGGCATCACAAGCTGATGCTTTGCTCGTCGCCATCAACAGCGACGCAGCCGTCAAGCAGCTCAAGGGGCCCGAACGCCCCATCGTCTGCGAGCAGGACCGTGCCTTTATGCTTGCCTCCCTGAAGTGCGTCTCGGCTGTCGTCATCTTCGACAGCACGCGCGCCACATCCGTCTTTCAGGCCATCGCACCAGATGTCTATGTCAAGGGTGGCGATTATACTGAGGAAACACTGGACCGTGAGGAACATGCCGTGCTAAAAGCTGCAGGAGCACGTTTCTCCTTCATCCCGTTCATCGCAGGTCGCTCCACCACGACGGTCATCAAGCAGATACGCGATGGTGCCTCTCCGCAGGTGCTGGCAGACCGTCGCATCGACCCCATCTTGAGCCGTAGAAGCATCCGCCGTTTCCAGTTGCGTCCTGTCGGACAGGAACAGCTTAAAGAACTCTTGAAAGCAGGCATGGCCGCACCATCGGCCTGTGCAAAAGATCCGTGGTTCTTTTTGACCGTTACGAAACCAGAGCTGTTAAAGGCAATTGCCGAAAAGCTACCGAATGGGAAGTTTTTGGCGGAAGCCCCCGCATGCATCTGCATCGCAGGTGACCTACACAAGGCACATGGCGGCGAGCTCTCCTATATGCTGCAAGACTGTTCGGCGGCAGCAGAAAATATCCTTCTGGCCGCAAATCTTCTGGGACTTGGAGGGTGCTGGCTTGGTGTCCATCCTCGAGAAGAACGCGTGAAGGCCCTGCAGGAGCTTTTCGCTTTGCCAGCGCATATTCTTCCCGTCTGCTGCCTCGCCATCGGCTGGCCTGCGGAATCACCGCAGCCGCGCACACGCTATCGCGACGAGGCCGTGCGCTTTCTGTAATGTTCTCTTTTTCCAAGAACCTAAACGACCTAAACAATGAAAGCGGCTTAAAACCTAACAGTTTTTCTGGGAGAAGGAAATAATCAATAAAAAACGCCAGAAGAAATATTCATTGGCCAGTCAACTGGAAAAATAGGATATCTGTATTATATTTATAAATCTGAATTATCATAATAATCAGAAAATAACCTAACTGATAGGAAGACAACAATGGCAACCAGTACATTCCGCAACAAGAACGAAGTTCGTCCCAAAAAGCAGGGTGCAGCCAAGCGCGCCCGCATCAAAGCCCAGAAAAAACGTCTGGTAGCCCTCGGCGTTCCAGCAGAACTCGTTGAAAACATGCAGTCTGACAAGCTTCGCGCTTTCCTCAAATACCCCAAGCAAACTCAGGCCGAGTTCGCCAAATAAATCAAGGGACATAAGTTTCAAAAAAAGGGCTGTTGTTATTTTTCAACAGCCCTTTTTTTGTACCAAGCTTTATACTACTTGCATCGCTTAGGGCGTTAATCAACCCTTTTGGGGATTCAGCCCACCGTCACCTGTTTTTCCAACGTCTTGAAAATGGCACTCAAAGTGTCAATCAGCGTCTGAATCTTGTCTAAAGGCATTGCGCCTTCATTGCTCTCCTCCATGATCGTGGCGGACAATTCTGCCAGTTCAGGCAAGCCAATAGAGGAAAGCTGGCCTTTAAGTTTGTGTAGGATTGGCTTGACCTCCTCAAGCTGCCCCTTGCGTGCAAACACCCCCAAACTATCCAGGATGGGCCTCCAGTCGGATGCGGTTTGCGCCAGAATCATCTTGATCTCACCCAGCGAGATTCGATAGCGTTCACGCATGTATTCATGCATTTCGCGGACGGTTGTCTCCTCCGAAGTCTCTTCAAACACTAAGGGCTGGCATAGTTTCCGTTGCGGTTCAATCGCCAAAGCATCCGCAATGCAGAGAAGCAGCTGGTCGCGCTCGAACGGTTTGGGAATAAAGGAGTTTGCACCAGAGGCTAAAGCGTGCTCGACATCCTCCTGATAGGCAGAGGCAGTCAGCGCAATAATATGTACAGTTCCAGAATCAGGCAAGGCGCGGATGGACTTCATCGCAGCATAACCATCCATGACAGGCATCTGAATGTCCATGAAAATCAAATCGAACTTGTCCTGCTGGCAAAACTTGACCGCCTCCAAGCCATTCTGCGCAGTTCTGTATGGAAGGCCGATGCTTTGACAAATCGTCTCCAGCAGAAAGAGATTGGTAGGCGTGTCATCCACCAGAAGCGCATACTTCTTGCGCAACTCGGCGGTCGGCAAAATTATCTGGAAGTTTCCAGACAGGTGAAGTTGCTCTTCCTGTTTGCCGCGAGGTGCGCTAAAGGAAAAGGAGAAGGTGGTTCCCTCTCCTGGACGGCTTGAAACGGCAAGTTCTCCACCGAGGAGATGCACAATGCTACTGGAGATTGCCAGCCCCAGTCCTGTGCCACCATAACGTCTTGTCGTACTTTTGTTCGCCTGGGAATAAGGTTTGAAAAGCCTTTCCTGCTCCTGCACCGAGATACCAATGCCAGTGTCGGCCACAGAGACATCAAATGCAACGCAGTTGTCATCATTTGGCATGGCATTCACTTGGAAAGTTATCTCACCTTGCTCTGTAAATTTGACGGCATTGGACAGCAGATTGTCAATGACCTGGCGTATGCGTGTCGGATCGGAACGGATGATGATGGAATGCTCTTCGGGAAGCAGTGCGACCAACTTCACGTTTTTCTTGTTGCGAAGCAATTGTGAGGCAAAGGCGACACGATCCTCCAGAAGGGCCTTTAAGTCAAAAGCAACATTCTCCAACTCCAGCTTTTTGGAGTTGATTTTCGAGAAATCAAGAATTTCATCAATGATGTGCAGCAGGCTTTTTGCGCTGGAGTCAATGACATTCAGATATTGCATCTGCTGTGGATTGAGATTGGTTTCCGCCAGGCTACCCAGAAAACCGATAATTCCATTTAGCGGCGTTCGTATCTCATGGCTCATGCCCGCGAAGAAACTATCCTTGGCATCGGTGTTTTCCTGATTCTGCAGATTCAGCCGTTTTATATCCCCCTCGATATCCTTCACATCAGAAATATCTCGGCTAGCAGTCGCCTTGGGGTTCAGCAAGGCCAATAGGGCTTCGATTCGTTTCAAAGGTTTGACAGTCCCTTTCCAGTAAACCCAACAAAGCACAATAAGCAACACAAACATCACCGCCGAATACTTTACTGTATTTTTGAACGTGGTAACTATATAGCCTGAATGTAGTTTGGAAAGTTCCTCTTGACGTGCCTTGAGCTCCTGCCTGAATGCAATGTAAGCAGCATTTGCCAAGCCACTATTCTTCAGCACATCATACCCTGATGCCACTCTAACGCGATGTTCTTTCAGTGAACTCCATAAATCGGAAAGGGAAAAGACACCTGGAAGTACCGCCACATACTCCTTTTCCGAAATACGATTGAACTCGGCGTCTATCCGTGCACTTGATTCTTCAATCTGCGTCTTCAGCTCTGTCTCGTCACCATGTGCGGCGCGGACATTCCCCAGCTCCATCAAATAAACATGCTGGAGTTCCATGTCGCTGGCAACCTGATTGAAGACATTCTGCAATCCTGAAAGCACCACGCACTTCCGCAATGTGAAGGCGTCATGAACAAGCATCACAGTTGAAACCAGCAAAATCGCCAATGCCAACAGAAGGATTTTATGAGCAGTCCGTAGCTTCATTGTTTTCCCAGAAAACAGGCCGACATTCTAAAGAGGTAATTTCAAAACGAACGCAAAATACGCTAAGAGATGGGCGCATTGGCTAAGGCAACGGCTCGAAGCCGCACTTTTGTGCGGCGAGAGGCGTTGCCTTAGCCAATGTGTTCATATCGACACGCATTTCGATGATAGTTTTGAAATTACCTCCAGCGAGTGCCGGCCTATGCATGAAGGCTATTATAAAAAGAGTGTGTCAGAAGCAGAAATTGATGATGGGGAAGACGGGGACAACGGACTCTGTGATGACATTGATAAGTCCAATCTGCAAACCAGTCATGATTTCCGTATAGTTGATAAGACCAATCTGAAGACCACGGCATTCCAAAGCGCTGTTGACAATGCCGACCTCAATGCCTCTGACAGATTCATCCGTGATATTGAAACCGCCCAGAATGATGCCATTGGAGCGCCCCGCCTGATTCAGAATGGCAAACTGAAGACCACTGAAATTCTCATGAGCACGATTGCACAGGATGTTCACTTGAAGGGCGGAAGTATCAATACTTGTGGAAGCAATACCCAAATCGACACCTTGGATATAGTCGTTGCCACCAAACGGCAGGTTAATCTTCAAACCAGACACATTAATCTCCTCTGGCACAATCTGGAAATTGGACGGCCAGATGCCAAGCTGGAACGGGGTTGTGTCATAGGCAGAAACCATGGTTATTGCCGCAAACAGAAACAACGCGAAAAACAATGCTCTCTTCATGAATCATTCTCCTTTTATTATCTAGAATCTTTTGGAACTTATTTGCACCTTGTAAACATAATACACAAAAGGTCAAATGTCCAATCAATTCTTCAAAATATTTTACGATGGCACTTGAGGTAATACAAAACTGGCGCATTTTGATGGGAGTCGTGACATTACTCACTTGCCTAACACATCAATCTTACCTGTCTTATTATCGACTCTGATGGTTTTCTGACATTGAAGAGTACTGATAATGGGAGAAATGTCTGGATTGGGTACATGGTAAACGTTTTTTAACGCCGTCTTCAGTTTTTCTGCATTTGTCAGTTTCAGTTTTCCGCTTCGTAAATCGGCGGCAAGAATTAAAACCATATCTCGTCGATAAGCCTTTCCAGCAGAGATGGTCGGCAGTAGCAGGCCATCGTTGGGAACAAGTAACTCAAACTCATTCTTGTCATACCAGATGGCCTTGCAATTGCTGCAAACATCGAGCTCTACACGATGCTTGCCAGAGGAAACATTCAACAAAGTCATGGAAGCACCGCAATCGGGGCAGATACATCCCAGCTGTTCTTGTTTTTTTGCCTGTGCCAAAAGGTCCTTCAAGCCTTCCTGTTCAAACACCTGGTTCAAAGATGCCAATTTGACCGTCATGCCTCCGCACGATGGGCACACTCTGCAATTCTGATTGGATTTTGTTCTGGAAGCAACCAATTTTTCGCCGCAACGCGGACAAAGTTGGCATGCCTCCCGAACATTGTTCCCTAAAGCCGTTTGCGCAACCTCATGCAGGGTAATAAACTCCGTGCAAGCTGCACGAAAACTCGCAGGGGTGTTGGCATTTCCAAGCCCGTACACGGTCTTTCCCTCCTCGCGTATCCTGGCAGCAAGCGTTGTGAAATCACTGTCACTTGAAACAATGCATATCCCTGTACACTGGCTTTTGTAGAGAAGAGTCATTGCATCAATGACCAGGGCGATGTCCGTGACATTTTTATGGGAAATATTGCTGACTTGTGGGCGCGCCACTATCCCATATTCACGCAGTACCTTTGACCATCCATCCGCACTGGAAAAACAATTGACCATTCCATAAGCACGGCGTACTATTGGCTCGCCAAGATGACGAATTCTCTCAAATATCTCCTTGGCCGATGCTGCGCTGACGTTATCTGCGTCAATCAATACCGCCAGCAGATTCGAAGACACCGCTTCAGATAATCCATCAAGTTTGGACACGTTCATGCTTATTCCTCTGGTAGGAAATTAAAAACGTGCAAAAGCAAATGACTGCCTTTTGCCATAATCTCTAATCTCAATAATCCATTTGCAGAATCTTTTTTCCACATACGACATAAATACCGCCCCCGTTGCACCATAAATGGGTGATGCAGTCAGGTAAACGAGAAAAATGTTTTTGCGTTCCATTCCCATCGAAAACGACAAGGCTACGCTTGTCCGCTACCACAATCCGCTTGCCAATGGCATCAATGGCAAGGAGACTGGGGTGGAATGGGACATCGACATTCCAGAGGGGAACGCACTGGCCATCAATTGCAAGCAGTTCATCTGTATAGGTGATGACAGCTATCTCGGGGCGTACATCGCCCGTGAAATCGCCTACTGTCCAATCACAGATGACACGCCCAGGTCCCAGGTTCACCTGCCGTTCAGGGGTCCCATTGGCATGGTAGAGATTGAACCATGTGTACATCCCCTGCGCATCCGCCAGCAGTTCGGGGACACCGTCGCCATCAAAGTCATCGACAAAGGCCCTGGTGCGATAAAGCGAGCCGAAGCTCGGGAAGTTGCGGTAGCCAGGCATATTGTCGCGGTAGTTGACGGTGTTCTTCCCCGTACGGCTGTTGACAGTCCACATATAGGTGCCATCCGTCCCCTTGTTGCGCAACCCAACGGTATTATTGGAGCCATCCTCCTGGTCGATGAAGCAAATTTGTCGGCAGCACCCCCATGTCTGCGGATAGCGCGCAACAAAATTGCCAGAAAAATCGACCACCTCCATCGTGCAGGCACTACCTGCATAGAGCTTACCATTGTGAACAGCCAGCGAGAAGACGCCAGGATAGGCTCCCTTGAACCAGTAGTACTTCTGTGTTTTCTCGACTTCTGGAGCCAGCTGCGAAGTAAAACTCCAGAGTTTTTTACCTGTAATGTCAAAAGCTGCAATCTCCTCGTTCTTGCAGCCTGCGAAAAAGAGTTGTCCATCGGTCGTGGCGCACTGTACAAGGTCGTTCAACTGGCAACGCACCTTGATGCGATAGTCGGTGTCAAGGACCAGCAGTTCCTTACCCATGCCGACCAGATAGCCTCCCTTGCAAGGAGTGACGAAACTAACTTCCTCCTCAAACTCTGCCACGTCAACCAGCTTGCACGACAGGGTGCCCCGTGCAAGTTTTGTCTGTGGATCGGCAGGCTCACGTTCTTGTGCAGATATGTTATCATAGGACTTCAATATCAACCGCCAGATCTCGTAATCCCTAGGCATCACTTCATCGACAACCAGTTGTCCTGCCCCGTCCAGTTTATATGGCTGGCCATTTACAATGCAGTCAGTGCCAGGTTCGCCCGAAACCGCCAGTGACTTGCCGAAGTGCCAATCTATCATTACAGGTGTTTTTGTGGTGAAGCTACCAGCCAGTTTTGTGACACCGCTTCCCGCGATGCTATCACTCTCCAACACGACAAAATCACCTTGTCCAATTCTTTCCCAGTCCCCGCAGAAAGCAAGCATCGGTTCTGACGGAAATATGGCAGCATTGTCATTGACTGCGAAGGCACTCCTCTCCGCAAGCTCCCGATTTCGATTGAAAAGCGTAAAAGTCGTCACAGGACGCTTTGGATCGCTCTTGATGCGGCGCTTCAACAGGGTGTCGCTTGATGTCCTCCGTACCAAATTGCCTGCCGAAGCGGTGAGATAGAAGGTATTCCCCAGGGCACCACCATTCAAGGTGAAAGTACCCGCGCCGATGTAAGCCGCCGTGGCGGAGGGGTGGAGCGACATGACTTCAATCTCCAGTGTATGGCTGCCAGACGACAGCGTAACCCGCCCCAGTGGGAGATGGTGCGCCTGAAGATCGCTCTCTGGTGAATAGTGCTGAATCCCTGTGAGGATTCGTTTCCCGTCCAGCAGGATATCAACCGTCCCCGCCCGCGTGTTGTGGTCGTAGAGCATCAGAACAGGATTGCAGGTGACGGTCTTCTCCACATTAAAGCCGATGATGGCACGGTCGCCAACCTTCTCCGTATGAAAAAGCGTGTTGCGCGGGCCCCATGAAATCTGGTGCTCAGGCTTCGTGGATTTTTGCATGTCGCGCACCAGCGCTGGCCTCCCCGAGCTAGAGGTGATTTTGGCGCGTGGAGTACCATCGCCCACCAGCGCAAAAGGCTCCTTCGATTGATAGTTTATTAAAACAGTCAAATCGTCGCCCTCCTCGAAAGGCGTCACCGTGTCGGCCAGCAGCACAAATGAGCGGTTGCGAAGCAGCAGACTGCGCTTCCAAGCGCCAAAGGAGTGATTCGGCACGCCGCCGCTCATGAAGACCGATGCTCCAGCCTGCCCGTAGTTGTAAATCTGCCCAACGGTTGGTATCTCACGATCCACGGTTCCACCACGCGTAATCTGTACATAGTTTCCAAAGCCTGAAAGTAGCCCTTGTCCATCCAGACGCAGCCCATTCAGACTAAGCAGCTTGAAAGACGTACGGTAGCTTTCATTGAAGCAGTTGAAACTAATCCAATCTCCCGTAGTATCGAGGGTATCGCGCCATGCAAGGCCAAGGCAGCACTTCTCAAGCGGCTCCTTCAAGCCGAAGAAGCGGTGCTCCGCCTCTTTCATCGGCGCCACGGTCCAGGTATTCAGCAGTTCTGTCGGCGCACGCTTCGCGATTTTGCCTGTGGGACTGAAGGAGGCCCCCAGTTTGAACGCATCCTTTGGGTAAGGCGGCAGCAGATCTGCATACCAGATGTACTTCCCATCACCAGTGTGCTCGCTGATGAGGTAGAAGGCCTGACGATGAGCAGTGCTGAATATCTCGCTTCGACCGCTTCCGTCCCACTGCGTCTCCATAAAACGGAGGGCATTGGCAAACGCGCCATCGGAATTGTACTCCATCTCGGTCAAGGCGGAAAACTGTGCTGTTGGGTTGATGGCTCCTGAGACAAACCATGCGACAATTCCCCGCTCGCCTTCAATCCAGCCATCTGTACTGTTCGAGTTGGCAAAGTCGGCTTCGGCACGACGCATTGCATCTGCCCACACGGGCGCGGGATAGTCGCGGTTGAAGTAGCGCCCCAGCACATACATCGAAATGGAGGCCCACTGGCCGTGGCGTGAACTGGTCAGCCGACTGCTACCCGCAGGACGAGTCCAGCGGAAGTGATGCTTCCACTGGCGTGCAAAGCCATTGGTGACCCTCAGCCGTTCTTCATCGGAGAAAACGGGATGCTCCTCCACAAGGTCCCAGAGCAGAATCATCTGGCTGGCGCAGTAGTGGTAAGGCCCCGCAAGCGGGTCGTCAGGCAATTCAATGCTTTCAGGATTGTATTTCTGAAAATCCTTTTTTGCCTTGGCATCGGGGAAGGCAAGACGCAAGAACTCTTTGGCGTAGAATGCATTGCCAGTCTGGTAGAAAAGGGCGAGCATCCCCGAAAGGTAGTTCCAGCCATAGTAGCCACCCTTGCCGACAAGATAGTAGTGATCAGGGTCGTATGCGTCAAATGCCTCCTTGAAACCAGGTACCTTCAGTTTCATCAGATGCCCCACGACAGGCGGCTCCTGCGCAAGCAGCTCAGCCGCCTCGACAGCCCCCCGCTCATCGCTTCCACCGCAGAGGATCACATTGAAGCCCTCACCCGTCGGATTGTGGATGCTCCTGAGTTCATGTCCCCCACTTCCTGGATAAACCAGATCCGTATAGCAGAAACCACGACGATACAAGTGGTTGATGAATGGGTTGTTGACGCGGTTTCCAATTGCAATGACATGTCGCGACAACGGCAATTCGACACTCGTGGCATCGACAACTTCCGCCCCGAACTCCGCTGCCAGTTTCGCCGCAGCCTTCTTAAGCGTAGGGTCGTCTCCTGGTGCAATTACCGCCTCCACCAGAGGCGTTGTCAGACAAAGCTTCTTGAGCTTCGTCAATTCAACTGGCTCTTCTGGAGCCGCCGCAGATGCAACACCCCCACACAACAAGATTGTCCAGATTAGCAGGTTTCTTCTTGGCATTTTTTCTTACTAAGTAGTGATAAGAGCCTGTCCTGTGCCCTGCGCTAGACAGCGCAGGGGGACGAGAGAGTAGCTTAATACGGGACAAGAGCGACGGGAGGGACGGGAGAGAAAGTAAAATGCTGTATTCAGTCGCTCCTGTCCCTTAGGCTTCAATTTAGGAGTATTACCATCCTTGCACCTGCTACAACCCTTTCTTCCAACTCATGTGCCTGTGCCGTATGCAGTCGGCTAGTTCCACGGCGTCAAGCGACATCTCCAGGTCGTTGAACGCAGGGAAGCCATTGCGAAGCCGCTCGACAAAGGCCTGGTTTTCCCCGTAGTAGCCCGCCAGATAGACATCGTTACGGTTGAGTGATGTCGGTGCAGGCGCCTCATCACGCAGGTGGAAGCCCTGTTTGAAGACCTCAATGCAGCCAGGCACGTCGCTGCCCCCGCCTGGCGTCACGGTGTGAGCTATCAGTGTCCAATGTCGCGTCGTCACCGTATAGCGTTCGAAAAGCGCGCCTGTCGAGGGGATAAACGAAATCACGCCAAAGACTCCATTGTCAAACCTTGCGTTCATGTAGATGTTGCAGGTCGGCTTCTCGCGCTGCAAATCCTGATAGAAGAACTGCGCCTCCTGATAGGCACCACCAGCGAGATGGCGGATGGCATCGATTCCATGGATACTGGTGGTGGAGAAGTCCGCGTCCATACGCTCGCTTCTGTAGAAGTCGCAGCGCACATGTTCGATTGGCTCTTGGCACTCCCTCTGCACAATGTCCAACATCTGAGCAAGAAGCGGCGAATAGCGCCTGTTGAATGCTACCATCGCGGGAGCCTTGCCGCGCTTGGCTGCATCAATCAGGTGGAGTATCTCTTCGCGGTTGCGACCTGGTGGTTTCTCCATCATCACAGGAATGCCTTCCGCCAGCACCTCGCCAGCCGTGCGGCTGGTGGCGGCGACGCCCGTCAGCACGCAGATGCCGTCTGGCTTCTCCTGCGTCGCCATTTCGCGCCAGTCACTATAGAATCGAGGTATGGCGAATTGCTCCGCAAACCTCTTTGCCTTCTCTGGCTCCAGGTCGGCCACGGCGGCATACTCGACATTCGGGTCCTGCCAACGCAGCAGATTATAGGAGGGGCCATGCACTCCACGGGCAAAGTTCCCCGCACCTATCACGCATATTCGTATCTTTGCCATCATTTCTTTGACAATACATCGGCCATCGCCGTGTTGCCAGCGATGTTGGGCGATGTGCCATGGTTGCCGTTGGGGGTCATGGTCAGTCCCTTCTGGCACTCCTTGGGCAGGTTGTGGTAAACCAGCCATACTCCGACAGGGGCGCAGGTGGTGTCGTTGAAACCAGTCGAGATGTAGGTGTCGCACTTGATGCGCTTGGCAAAGTGGACATTGTCATAATATTCCACAGTCTTGGCAATCGCCTCCTGTTCGGGAGTAAGCATACCGTCTCTGGCAAAGTAGAAAGTGGGCCAGCCTGGCTTGTGCGGTGGCTTGGCAATGCTGCCCGTATGGTCGCTCACGGCGGGAACGCCCGCCACGCACATCGTCACATCGTGGTCAAGGGCCGCTGCCACAATCGACTGTGCACCACCTTGGCTGCCTCCTGTCACAATCAGTCTCTTCCCGTCCCATTCGGGCAGGGTCTTCACATAATCCAGAGCACGCATCACGCGCAGATACATGTCGCGGAAATAGATGGTTTCGCGGTTGTTGCTGTTGCGCGTGCGGTAGTCATGCAGTTCGCCTTTGTTGAGATTGTTGTAGTACTCGCCAGGCTGGCCATTCAGGATGCCGTGCGCATTTACATCAAAGCTGATGGCACCATAGCGATAGGGCTTGTAGGAGCTCCGAACTCCCGCACCGTGGTAGCTGACCACAACCGCGCAGCTCTTCGGGGCCGCCCCCTTCGGAATGCTCAGATACCCTGAAACGGGCCTGATGCCCGCGCAGTCAACCTTCACGTCATAGGTGACAAAGGCGTCGTTCAAGGAAGGAACCTCCTCGCGCGTCGCCTTCACGGGCACCTTGTCCAGCAAGGCACGCTGCGCCTTCCAGAACGCGTCGAAGTCGGCAGGCTCTTTTGCCGCGCAAGGCAACTCCTCGGGAGCCACCAGTGCGCCGACGCCGTTAGAGGAGCCGCGTTTGATGTCGATATTCTTCCCTTCCGCGTCCTTCAGCCAGCAGCTCACATAGACCCAGCCTGCATAGTCCAACTGCGCATCGATTGTAAAGGGTTGTCCGTTCAAGAGGGTTTCACCGTCGTTGCTGCGAACGCCATCATAAGTCAGCTTGTACCTGAGTTTCATGCCAGAAACAGGCTTGCCATCCTCCGTAGCTTGAATCGAGAAGGTTATCTTCTCCCCCTTGGCGTAGATTCCACTTTCCTTGTCCGTCTTTCCCACAATCAGGAAATCCCCTGCAAACAGCCAGGCAGCGCAAAAGACAAGACCCAACGATAGCTTTTTCAGTGACAGATTCATAACATCTCCAGTTTCAATGCCCAAACACAACCAATCCACCTATGGATGGTGACTACTTTACTTGAATACGATCCGATAGAGGAACTGCCTCTATACTTAAAAACCCGCAACTCATTGGAATTACGGGATAAATATTGGCGTGCCCGGGGGGATTCGAACCCTCGACCTTCTGCTCCGGAGGCAGACGCTCTATCCAGCTGAGCTACGGGCACACGCATTTGACAATTTGGAAAAATAATATATGGTATTTTTAAGTTTTTGCAAATAGTAAGAGGTAATTTCAAAATTACCATTTCCACTACAATACCCATGTCATGGAAAAAAGACAAAAGCCATTATATAGACGCTCTGGGTTCCTGGCATTTCTCGCCACGTCATTCCTTGGAGCGTTCAACGACAACTTCTTCAAGCTTATTGTCACCTGCTTCGCCATAAGCCGCCTCAATAAATCGGAGCTGAACACTTACGTCCCTCTGACGGGTGCGATGTTCGTTCTCCCATACCTGCTTTGCTCCAGTTATGCGGGGTACCTGGCAGACCGTTTCGCCAAACGACGCCTTCTCATCTGGACAAAATGGCTGGAGCTGCTAGTGATGCTTTTCGGTCTATGGCTTTTCCATTGCAATGCAGTTTATACTCTGCTGGCAGCGCTTTTCCTCATGGGGGCGCAAAGCGCCTTCTACAGCCCCGCAAAATACGGTTACATCCCCGAAACCATGGAGGAATGCGACCTGCCAAACGGCAATGGACTGACGCAGCTCTGCACCTTTATCGCCATCATTGTGGGGAGCTGGGCAGGGGGGGCCATCTCTAGAATCCACGCCTCCAACTGGACACTTGGCGCGTTTTACTGTGTCCTTGCTGCCGTTTTCGGCATTGGAACAAGCTATTTCACCGACAAGACACCCATCGGCTCCGCTAAGGCGCATTTTCAATTGAATCCCCTTCAGACGCACATCGCGACGCTAAGGGCCATCTGGAAAAACAGGCTTCTCCTGCTTTCTATGCTGTGCAACTCCTTCTTTTGGTACATTGCCGCACTCTTTCAAAACAATCTTTCCCTGCTGGTCAAACAAGACCTCGGCGGCAGCGAGCAGGTTTTGGGAGCACTGCTGGGGGCAGTGGGACTTGGAATCGGCCTAGGCTGCCTTGTCTCTGGCCTGCTCTCACGCAGACGCATCGAATATGGCTTGATTCTGCCAGGCGGAATCTTCACGGCCTTCTCCGCCATTCTGATGGGCACGCTGGGCCGTCACCTTCCTGCCGCATTCCTCTTCTCCGCCACACTAGGCTTTTTCGCTGGCATCTACCAGTTGCCGCTATCCACCTCTGTCCAGAAACACAGTCCTCCTAGTAAGCGGGGAAGCTGCCTGGCCCTTGGAAACGCAATGGACTGCATCGGTATGCTGCTGGCCTATTTCACGCAGTGGATACTGCTCAACCTCTTCAGACTGACGGCAGGCGGGGTGTTTGTCGCCTTGGGAGCCATCACCTTGCTTGTTCTTCTCTACATAGCCTTCAAAGCCCCTGCTTTCCCACGCAAATCAAAGGAACTGCTCTTCAAGACTAATTGATTACGCCTTCCTTTCACCGATTATCCACCAAATCTCAAAATCACAAATGAAAACCATGCTTAAAAGCCTATCGACATTGTTTTTTTTCTCAATCGTGCTTATGGCCCAGGACTTCCCAACTGCGCCAAAGCCAAAGGGCAATTTCGGCAGATGCATGGAAATAGCCAAACAATACGAAATAAAACCGATGCCCAAGCCTGACTGGGCAGACCAGAAGGATGAGCCGCTTTTCAGAGCCGTCTGGTTTTCCGACCTGCACATCACCTCGAATGAAAGCGAAGCATTGGTCAAAAGTGCCTTCAATACTACACGCGATCTCATCAAGCCCGATTTCGCCTTCATCACAGGCGACAACGCTGCCATCTACCACAATCTCCCTGCAGAACAGCAGAATTGTACAGTGGGCGAAAAACGCCACCTGTGGTTGGAACGCTTCATTCAGAAGGAACTCTCGCTTCCGTTTTGCATCATCCCTGGCGACAACTGGCCCTGGGGATTCGAAACGGTCTTCGGTTCATTCCACTATTCCTTCGACTTCAATGGCTTCCATTTTATCTTCACATCAACCGACCGTCAGGCAAAGTCTGAGGGTTGCTCAGTCTTCGACGCGAATACCTGGGAGTGGATGAAGCAGGATTTGACAAAGAACTCAACCAAGCCAACTCTCTTCGTCATGCACGAAACTATCTGGCCGCCTACCTTTCTAGACGCACCCCAAACAGAGATCCTTCTCAATGCCAATCCACATTGCCTCGCCACATTGAGCGGCCATCTGCATCTTGACCTCGACCTCACCCATGGTTCCTTCCGCCAATTTGTCGCCCCCTCCATAGGACGAAGTCATCGCCCCGCCTTCAAACACCTTCGATTCTACAAGAAACTCATTGTCATCGAAAGCTATGAGTGGAACAGCAACGACAACACATTCACCCAGGCGGAAAAATGGCAGAAAATCGACATCCCCGCAGAACTCCAGAAAAACCTCCAGAAACAGGAAAGCGGATTCAACCCTGTCAATAAATCCCAGCTGCCACCACTTCCAAAGGAACTGGATGCTTCCCTGAAAGATAGGGCAGGCGAATGCTCCAACAACCTCTTCGGCTTTATCGTCACATTCGGTGTCAAAAAGGTCTTCGGAAAATAAAACGCATGAATAAAAGCCAATTATTGGAGACGCTAGAGCGTCTTAATATACACCCAAGCCGCAAGCTGGGTCAGAACTTTCTGATGGATTCCAACATGCTGGCTGCACTTGTCCAGGACGCTGGCGTCCAAACAGGACAGCGCGTACTGGAGATAGGCCCAGGATTGGGAATGCTCACCGAAGCCTTGCTGGACATGGGGTGTATTCTGACTTCCGTGGAGCTTGACCATCGCCTGGCTGAATACATTTCAGACAGGTTCGGCTCCCGCGCCAATTTC
This sequence comes from Victivallales bacterium, assembly GCA_017535315.1. Lineage (GTDB taxonomy): Bacteria > Verrucomicrobiota > Lentisphaeria > Oligosphaerales > Oligosphaeraceae > RGIG3456. The sequence continues at coordinate 15,574 of JAFXUD010000010.1, forward strand.
CGCTTGATTCAGGGGGATGCCTGCAAACAGGACTACGATGCCCTTATGGGGGAAGAGCCCTACCGTTGCATTGCAAACCTCCCTTATTCTTGCAGCACACCTTTCCTTTCGTTGATTTGCGGAACCGCAAATCCGCCAACGGACTTGTGCGTGCTGCTGCAAAAGGAGATGGCTGACAGGTTGACGGCATCCCACGGCAGCAAGGACTATGGATTGCCGACGGTAAAACTGGCGTTGCGGTATCATTCGCGCATTTTGCGTATGGTGCCCCCAAACGTCTTTTTCCCGCCTCCAGAGGTTACGTCGGCATTTACCAGGTTGGAGTTCTGTGACCGCTGCACAGATGAACGATTGCGGAAAAACGTGGAGTCAATTGCGACTGCAGCCTTTGCGCAGCGGCGCAAAAAGGCGGTGACACAAGTTGCACCCCTGTTTCCACAAGCAGATGTCGCATCGGCGTTTCGGCGGGCAGGCCTGTCTGAGGATGTCCGCGCGGATGCAATCTCAGTGGCTGCCTACATAGCCCTGGGAAAAGAACTTTTAGGAGATTAAAAAAATAAATTGGGAGAGTCGAAATGTACGACTTAAGCGTATCTCAAATCATTACAACAGCCTTTAAGACAAGTGACATTGTTGGACAAAGCATCGTAGTGCTACTGGTGATCGTCAGCGTGTTTTCATGGTCCATTTTGGGAAACAAGCTTTTGACCATCTGGCAAATGCACAAGAGCTGCGATGCCTTCCTGAAGCGCTTTGACAGCATGCATTCCCCCCTTGCGACGGGCCTTTTTCTTCATGAACTGACTGGTCCGCTAAAGAATATCTGCCAGATTGGCATAAAAGAAGTCCAGGAAATCTGCGAACTAGATGACAAAAAGCTGGAGCAAACCCTGCGGACAGCACAGCTTCCGCGAAAATTGACGCAAGCAGAACTTGACAAAATACGCAGTTTCATGAACCGTGAAGTCAACCAGCAGTCGCTGATGATGGACGAGGGGCTGGGATGCCTTTCCGTCGCGGTGACCGTCAGCCCCTTCCTGGGACTGTTTGGCACTGTCTGGGGCGTCATGAGCACATTCAGCAACATCGCCAGTTCGGGGCGCATTGAAATCAACCTGATTGCCCCTGGCATCAGCGGAGCCCTGCTGACAACCGTGGCAGGGTTGTGCGTCGCCATTCCCGCGGTCATCGCCAACATCCTCATCAATTCGCATATCAACGGCATCAACATGAAGATGGATATCTTTGTCGATAATTTCGTGACTGGACTGACACTGGAAGAGCCATACGGCCAGAACAATGCTGAAACTTCAAACGCCGTACAAAGATAATATAGGCTGGATATGAACAGAAAAAACTACAAGAAAAGCCTGGCCACCATTGATATGACGCCCTTGATGGACTTGACGTTCATGCTGCTCATCATTTTTGTCATCACGGTGCCTGCCATGTATTACAAGTCGGATGTTCAGCTCACACCCCCCGAATCCACCACCAATGACAAGATGAAGGTGGAGGAAAACTCCCTCTTTGTGGAACTGGACCGCGATGGACAAATCTGGATTGGCGACGCAAACAACAAACGGAGCCGTAGCATTGCATCACCATTCGACTTGACCACGGAGCTTAAGAATCTTCACGACACCAAGCCCGACATGGTGGTTTTCCTCGTGGGAGACAAAAATCGAAAATACGAAGAAGTTATTGAAATTGCCAATGCAGTGCAGCGTGCTGGCGTCGATACCCTTTCACTGGTCTTTAATCCAGAAAAGGAAAAATAGGGGGAAATCAGGTAGGAGGGAAAACAATCATGGAAGAACAGGAGAAAAATAAAAAGCGAAGAACTATTTCCTTGGTGACCAGCACGATCATTCACGTCGTGCTGTTTGCAATCGTGCTGACAGCCTCTGCCATGCCAGTCAAGGAAAAGACAAAGATATTGAAGGTGCGTCTTGCTTCTGTGAAAAAACAGGAGCCGCTTCCTGCCCCCCCCAAGGTTGAACCTCCGAAAACCCCACCTAAACCTGAACCACCTAAGCCTGAGCCACCTAAACCCGAGCCACCCAAGCCGAAACCCGAGCCACCCAAGCCGAAGCCCGAGCCACCCAAGCCGAAGCCCGAGCCACCCAAGCCGAAGCCCGAAGTCAAACCGTTGCCCACGCCTAAACCTGTGGTTAAAAATCAACCGAAACCTGAGCCACCCAAGCCAAAGCCTCAAAGTATCGCAGAGCGTCTGGCCAACGCGAAACAACAGCAGCCAGTCCAACAACCAAGGAAATCAGGTAAGGAGATAGCGGCACGACTACAGGAAAGCCTCAAGCAAACAGAACAAAATCCCCCTTCTCTTCCACCTAGTTCAGAGACAGCGGCGATTGAGGTAGAAACGCGTAGTTATGCAGAAGAGGTGGTCCGTCCCTATATCCAGCGCAATTGGTTTGAGCCAAGTAAAGGTGAGCTGGATGTGAAAAATCCATCCAACGTGGAAATCAGTTTCACGGTCTATGCAAGTGGTAACGTCGCCAATGCGCGCATTGTCAAAAAATCCAATTCCCAAGTGCTTAACAAATCCGTCCAGGAGTTTTTGAGCAACATGACCAGACTGGCCCCTTTGTCCACAATTGGAAGCAAATCCTCTAGCCTGACCATTATCGTTACCATGACCATTGCCAATTAAACAACGATGAAAAGCAACAATTATATGTTGGCATATATTGATTGTTGGGTATATATTATGATTGTTGGAAAATTGTCCATTAATTCAAAAACAATCTTCAGGAGTATGCAATGAAAAACGGTAAGTTTGGTTTTGGTATCATCGGTTGCGGCGTCATCGGCGGAGCACACGCCAAGGCCATCAAGGCAGTTGAAGAGGCAGAACTGGTCGCCGTCTGCGACATTGATGAACCAAAAGGACGTGCCTTCGGTGAGACGCACGGATGCACCAACTTCTACAAGAACTACTTGGAAATGGTAAAAGATCCCGCTGTCGATATCGTTTGCGTCTGTACACCATCTGGCATTCACGGAGATGGCGTCATCGCTGCAGCCAGAGCTGGACGTGCCATCCTCTGCGAAAAACCCTTTGAAATCAAACGAGACCGCATCAGCCAGATGATTGACGAGGTCGAAAAGGCAAAAGTGAAATGCGCCTGTGTCTTCCAGCTGCGCACCTATCCCAACACCATCAAGGTACGGAACGCCATCCAGTCGGGCATTCTGGGCAGGCTGACCCTGGCGGACGCATATCTCAAGGACTACCGTTCCCGCGCATACTACAAGAGCGCTGGATGGCGCGGCACCTGGGAACTGGATGGAGGCGGCTGCCTGATGAACCAGGGCGTCCACGGCGTGGACCAGCTGCTCTGGCTCACAGGTCTGGAAGTCGATTCCGTCTTCGCGCGCGCCAAGCACCTTGTAAGGGACATCGAGGTTGAAGATACCTGCGTCGCCTCGCTCCAGTTCACCAACGGCGCGCTTGGAACCATTGTCGGGACAACCTCCTGCAATCCAGGAGTAATCCGCCGTTGGGAACTCCACGGGGACAACGGCACCATCTGCCTCGCTGGTCAGAACATCACCCAGTGGGCAACTGCCCCCATCGGCAGCGACGAGATGGCAAAAGAGTGCAAACCAGAAGACACGGAGGAAACTGCTGGCGGCTCCAACAATGACAACAAGGTCATCGGACTACAGGGACACGCATTCCTCATGAACGACCTCATCCAAGCTCTCAAGGATGACCGTGACCCGTATGTCGTGCCACGCGAGGCCCGCAAGGCCGTTGACCTGATCCTTTCCATCTACGAATCCGAAAGGACTGGCAAGGACGTTAAGGTCCCGCATTATTAATCCTCGGCAGCACACACAGCGCATCGTCCAATGGCGATGCGCACTTTCAGTCACAGAAGATGATTCCAAAACTAGCTCAAATGCGCTAAGAGATGGGGGGCGCCAACGCCAATGAGTTCATATCGATGCGCATTTCGATGATAGTTTTGAAATATCCCCACAGGAGAACAACCGCAATGAGACTCAGCCTGACATTTATTCTGACACTGTTTCTAGCGTATCTTCTGCCAGCAGATGAGGTGACCACAGAGACGGTTGACCTTGTCAAGAACGGAATGTTCAACGACAAGGCATCCAAAACCGCCTTCTGGTCCCTCCGCACAGGCGGACTGGGGGTTGCAATGGTTTCTCCTGCCAAGGAAGAGGGAAGTTCGAACATTCTTTCCATAAAGGTCAAGGACATTTCCCCAAAACCCTGGGACTTTGAACTCCTGCAGCGCTTCGAGACGGAAATACCGAAAAGCACCGTCGTTTATGTCTCTTTTGACTATAGGATTAGCGACGGCTACTCCTTCAATTTCTACTGGCAGGAGGAACATGCCCCATGGCCCAAACTGCTTTCGCTCCACATCGATTCCCCCATCGACATCTGGCAACGTGTGCAAATGGCGGTGCCCGTGCATGAGAGCTTTGGTCCCAATGCCACCGCGTTTTCCTTTCACTTGGCGGAAAAGGTCGGCACCTGCGAACTTCGCAATATCTCCGCCGTCATTCTTCCTCCAGGCACCAATCCCGATACGCTGAGCACCAACACCACGCCTGTCCTGGGCGGTGATTTCTACGACAAGGACTGGCGCGCGCTGGCAACAGCAAACATGAAGAGGAACCGCCAAATACCTGTGACATTCAAAGTCATCAGGAAAGGAGCACCTGTCCCTGATGTTTCCATCTCCATGAACCAGCTTTCACGCTCCTTCCAGTTTGGCGTGGAGACTATTTTCCCGATTTTCAGCCAGGCAGCCTTGAACGCCCGTGAAAACGATGCCCTCAAGAAAAAAATAACCCCTGTGGCCGAAAACATCCCAAAGTACAAGGAGCTGCTCCTGAATAAAAAACTCTTCAACTTCATCACCTTCACGGACGGCTTCATCTGGCGGGACTATGAACTCTGGGGAAACAAGGTTGATACCTCTATCATCGATGAGGCACTGGCTGCTGATTTCACGGTGCGCGGCCACGCGCTCTTCGTGCCGACTTTCATGTTTGCGCCTGTCCCCTGCCGTAAAATGAACAAGGAGAAGCTCTCCGAGGCCGTGATAAAGCACATTGCCAGTCTCTCTTCCAAACACAAGGGTAAAATTGCGCAATGGAATGTGGTGCATGGCGCAACAGACTATTCGGAAATCTACAACAAGATTGGGGTGGAGAGCCTGCAGGAAGCATACGCGGTCGCATCCAAAGAGGCACCTGACGCCGAGTTGCTGATCAGTGATTTGCGCAGCCTGAGCGCCATCTCCGATGTAACGCTCAAGGACAGCATCGAACTGGCGGACTGGCTGATTCAAAGCGGCTGCAAAATCAGCGGAATCGTCCTCGGCGCAAATATGAAGCGGTTGGACGTGGCGCCGCAGACCATGGAACGGCGTTTGAATATGGTCGCATCCCGTCTTAAGATACCGATTCACATAGCGCATTTTGCCGTAAACAACGAATCAGATGAGTTCCAGACCGCCACCATCAGCGACTATATGCTCCTGTTCTTCTCCCATCCAAGCGTGAAAAGCCTTTCATTTGCCGAAAGCTGGGCTCCCCTGCTCCTCAACCCCAAGATGGCTTTCTTCAACGATGACCTCTCGCCACGCCCCTCCGCAGAGATGATTCGAAAGCTGATTACCGAGGAATGGGTGACAAACGCCATGATCAAGACTGGAGCAGACGGAACCGCGACATACACCCCCTTCCGCGGCAACTATGCCATCACCCTTTCCAATGCAAAAGGCTTGAACAAAAAACTCCTGCTTGATTTGGATGAGCTCCTTAAACATGACGACAAGCTTTTCAAGTTCGAGGATGGCTCCGCCAAGAATACAAGGGAAGGTTTGCATATTACCCTCTATGTGGATTGATCTGCTGCACGAGCGTGCAGAATTATATTATAGATGGCAACGGTTTTCGAAGTTTTAAAAAAGGACAATGGATGCAGCGCCCGCCGTGGTGTCCTGCATACTGCGCACGGCGACGTGCAGACGCCTGTCTTCATGCCAGTCGGCACCTGCGGAACGGTAAAGGCGATGTCGCAGGCGGAACTTCTGGAAATGGACGCCCAGATTATCCTGGGCAACACCTACCATCTCAACCTTCGCCCAGGCATGGATATTCTCTCCAAGGCAGGAGGACTCCACACCTTCATGAACTGGCCACGCCCGATTCTCACGGATTCAGGCGGTTTCCAGGTTTTCAGCCTCTCAAAATTGGGCAAGATTACGCCAGAAGGAATGCATTTCCAGTCCCATATCGATGGTTCGCGCCTCTTCATGGGCCCCAAGGAATCAATGGAGATTCAGCGCATCATCGGCTCGGATATCGCCATGGCATTCGATGAATGCACAGCTTGGCCAGCAACCCACGCTGAGGCGGAGAAATCCCTGGATTTGACGATGCGATGGGCTGAGCAGTGCCTTCTGCAACCACGCGCAGACGGCCAACTCCGTTTCGGCATTGCGCAAGGAAGCGTTTTCCCTGACTTGCGTGAGCGCGCCTTGCGCGAACTGGCGCAGATGGATTTCGAGGGACTGGCCATCGGCGGGGTCTCCGTCGGCGAACCCGAGGCGGACATGCTCAAGGTGCTGGATATTGTGGAGCCGCTTATGCCCCCCGACAAACCGCACTACCTGATGGGTGTCGGTACGCCGCGGCAGATTGTGGAAGGAGTCATGCGGGGCATCGACATGTTCGATTGCGTGCTCCCCACGCGGATGGCCCGCAACGGCAGCGCCTACCTCCCGACTGGCACGATTCCAATCAAGGCGGGAGCCTACAAAGAGGATTTCACCCCCATTATGGAGGGATGCCAGTGCTACACCTGCCGCAATTTCACAAAGGCGTACATTCGTCATCTGCTGAACTGCAACGAGATTCTTGGCTCACGCCTGATGACCATTCACAATCTCCATTTCTACCTGCAACTGGCAAAGGATATCCGCACGCACCTGGAAGAAGGAACCTTCATGGACTTTGCACGCCAGGTGATTGCCATCTACCCTGAAAACATGGGTTCCGAACGCCTTGCAAATCCCTGACAATAATTGCGTATCCTTTCATTGAGGAGTCGTTATGAAATATTTCCTAGCACTTTCTTTGCTTGGCTTCGGATTCCTGCTCCACGCAGAAACACTTGGCGAATACCTGCAGAAACTAAGCGAGGAATCCTATTGGCTCAAGGCAGCTGAACGACCTGAAATCACGCGCACCAACCTGATTCAGGCGATTGAGATGGCACGCGCATATTACCTGAACCATCAGAAAGTGGACGGCAATTTCATCTACGCCATGGACATCTCCAACGGCGAGATGATTGACAAGGACAACCAGGTGCGCCAGGCAGGCGCACTGTGGGGACTGGCATGCCTCAACCGAGACCGTTTCAATGAGCCAAACCGACGCGCCCTCCTGCTGGGCATCGACTTCTTTGCATCGCGCGTCGCCCCCCTCCAAAACGGCGAGAAATGCTTTATCTACCCCAACGATTCAACCATCAATACGGGAACTGTCGCACTCTTCGCTTTGACCCTCATCGAATACCTGCATGGACAGAAGAATTTCATCGATGAGAAATTGCGCCAGAAATACACGGAACTTCTCGACATCCACCTTTCATTCCTCCGCTCAATGGAGATGGAGGATGGTTCCTGGGCGCACAACTACAATCCAGAAGCAAACACCAAGCCCTTTAACTCCAGTCCCTACTATGACGGCGAGGCGCTGCTGGCCTACTGCAAGGCCGCACGCTACCTTGATCGCACGGACCTGATGGACCGCATCAACAGTGCCATCCCAAAACTCATTGCCAAATATACCGTCAAGGCATGGGAAAAGGAGCTTGAAAGCGAGGAAGCCAAGGGCTTCTACCAATGGGGCTGCATGGCATTTGCGGAATATGTGGAAGCTGGATGGCAACCCCACGCAAAACTGGTCTCGGAGGCCGCATACGCCCTCTCATGGTGGCAAATTCACTCCAACCAGATTGAATACCGCCTTGGCAACACCTCCTACGCCGTGGAAGGTCTCATCGCCACCTACCAAATCGCCAAGCATAACGGCGACGCATCCAAACAGGAAAAGCTGAAGGAAGTCGTGCTACGCATAATGTCCTCTCTGATGACTTGGCAATACAAGGGTCCCTTCATGCGCTTCAACCCTGCCCTGAACCAGTTGAAGGCCTATCCTGGCTCCGACGGTGGAATCGTCAATTCAAAGGGCTCAACGCTTGTCCGCATCGACACCCATCAGCACCAGACACACGCCATGCTCCTCATGCTCAAGCACTTTTTCTAGAGGTCAACCTCTAGAATTCTCTCTTGTAGAGATTTGCCTTTGCCTCTTCGACACGCCCCTCTTCGACGAGGCGCATGAAGGTCTTCAGAAGGTCGTTGTGGGCCTCGCAGGTCAGAAGATTGCGCAGGGGCATTAGCTTCCGATTCGGCGCGGGTTCGGCAAAATCCTCTGGCTTGACGGAATAGTTGACGAGATAGTTTGCATAGCCGCTGTTCGCCACCCAGCCTTCATAATACTTCTGCAGCAGAACAGGGTCGGCTATAGGCTGCGATATCTCATCCAGATAAGCGGCAAAACGGGCATTCTCCTCTGGCGACAGATTTTTCACAAAGGCGCCTCCCATGTCAAACCGCACAGGAACCGCCTGGAAGGCGCAAATCCCCTTTGCATCAACGACTAGTTTCGCGACATAACCTAGCGTCCACATCTTTCCAGGCTTGTAGCCACGGTCTGTCGGCCATGGGAAATAGAAGTTGCCTAGGCTATAGACGATGAGTGAACCCTCATAGTATTCGTACCCCTGCGGGCAATGCGGGTGGATATTAATGACAACATCCGCGCCCGCCTCGGCAAAGGCTCTGGACATATCGACGACACGCGGACTGGGCAACGGATTGTGCTCATTGCCGCCGTGCGTGATGACCATGCATACATCCACCTTCTTGGAAAGCTTCATGATCTGGCGGATGTTCAGGCAGGGGTTGAGCGGAGCGGAACCTGGCTTGTCGGGCTTCGCCGAACCAAACTCGTTCTCCGCTATGTTCAGGATGCCGACAGTAATTCCGCCAGCCTTGCAAAGCAACGGCTTGTAGGCATCATCAAGATTCTTCCCCGCTCCGACAGTCTTGAATCCGTTGCGCTTTAGAATCTCCATGGTCTCCAGCACGGGCTTCGGGCCAAAGTCGCCAATATGGTTGTTGGCCAGCAGCGCCACATCCCCACCCCACGCATGGAGCAATTCAATCGTGCCAGGGTGACACCGAAGGTTGGGACCGCTCTTGACAATCGGGGTCTCATCCGTCGTCAACGGAGTCTCAAACTGCATAATCGAGAGGTCGGCCCCCTGGAAAATATCCATGGCAGGCGCCATGATCTCCTCAGCCTTACCATCCAGGATGAGCTGTTCGCCAGGGTTTCTGGGACAGCAGTCCCCTGTAACCACGATGGTGGCTGTCTCGTTTGCGGTTTTACGCAGTTGCACGAATCCGTTTTTATCCAGTGTCATTGTCGTTTCTCCATTGCTATTCCGCCGCGCTCAATCGCAGCGCACAGTACAGGCGGTTTCGGGGGCATCAGCCCCGTCCTTTGGGAAGCCACCACCTGGGGGCGCGGGGGGCGCAAGCCACCCGTCCCTTGGCAGCCGCCACCTGGGGGGCGCAAGCCACCCGTCCCTTGGCAGCCGCCACCTGGGGGGCGCAAGCCACCCGTCCCTTGGCAGCCGCCACCTGGGGGGGCGCAAGCCACCCGTCCCTTGGCAGCCGCCACCTGGGGGGCGCGGGGGGCGCAAGCCCCCCGTCCTTTGGCAAGCACCCTGCACCTGGCTTCGCCGCGCTCGGCGCGGCGCACCTTTTCTGTACAGCGGGTTCAGCCCGCAGGCACTATCGCACTTCCTTGAGGATCTGCACGACCGTGGCGATGCTCTGCTCCCACTTGGAATCAAAGCCCCCCTCGGGCTCGAAGGAGAACCAGCCGTCGTAGCCTACTTCCAGAAGCATGTCGCGGATGAAGCGATAGTCGGGATGGCCTTCGCCAGTGGGGCAGTACTTGTAGGGGCGCGGGTAGTCGGGTGGCGCAGGGACATGGGATTTCACATGCACATGGCCGACCTTGGCGCGCAGTTTCATGATGGCGGTGTGGGGTTCGTCCCCGCGGGTGATGAAGTTGCCGCCGTCAAAGGTGATGCGCATATTGGGCTGCTTCACCTCTTTCAGAACGCGCACGAGGGAATCACCATTGTTGCACATCTTGCCAGCGTTCTCAATGCTGAAGATAAGCCCAGCCTCGTTGCAAAGCTCGGCCGCCTTGTTCAAGCCTTCCATATAGCGCTTGAAAGCCTCCTCGCCTTCGTTCTGGTGCTGCCCGCCATGGCTGAAGAGGTGCTTGACACCAAGGATGCCGCAGGCGTCAATGCCGTACTTGATGGTATCCATGGACTTTGTGAACAGGGTGGGGTCCCCAGGCGTAATGAAGTCCGTCGGGACGCAGAAGACGGTCGGCTCCAGCCCCAGGTCATCCAGGACAACCTTGATGGAGGCTGGGGTTTCATTGCAATTCTCCAGCATCCTGTGGAAAATGTCCACGCCTTCCAGACCAAGTTTTTTCCAGGCGGCCAGTTCGGCCTTCCAGTCCGTGGGCTGTCCATCTGGCCCACGGTTATTCATCAGCATGACACCTGCCTTAATCATCGTGCGTCTCTCCTTCTGTTATGCCTTCGCCTTTCTGTCCTCTTCGATGACCTTCATGATCTTGTCAGGCTGCGAGGTGACCTTCTTGAAGCCCTCTACGTAGGTCTTCATCAGGTTCATGTCATTGGGCGGGAAAACACCGCCGAGATAGGCGTGCGAGGCGATGAAATTGACGGTCACGGGGTAGTCCTCGCCACGATAGGTGATCTCGTGGTTGTAGTGCTTGCAGTCCCACGGGCATCCCTTGCCGTAGCCCATCTTCTTCGTGAAGACATCCTGCGCGGGAACGGGCTTTCTCTGCCACTGGCCCATGCGGATACCCTCCGCCGCCAGAATCTTCTGCATGGCTTCCTTGTATTCGGCCATCGTGACATCCAACCCCAGTTCCTCGGGGCAGAAGCGGACAATATAGCTGAAATAGACAGGTTCGCGACCAGCGGGGGTATAAGGTCCGCGCAGACCAGGAATGTTCGCCAGTTCAGCCGTCAGGTATTCCGCGAACTCCTTGCGCTTGGCGTTGTTTTCAGGCAGGTGCTTCAACTGGCTGCGGCAGAAGGCATTAACAAACTCGTGTGCGCGGTAGTTCCAGCCCAGGCCGAAGGAGTTGTATTCGCGCTCCGCGCCAGCAACTACCACCTCGCCGAACTCACGCAGACGGCGCGCAATCTGGTAGGCCTCCTCGTTATTGGTCACAAAGAAGCCGCCTTCGCCGCTGGAGAGGTTCTTGGAGCGGTTTGTGCTGAAGCCCGTGGTGTCCTCGATGGTGCCGACCTTCTTGCCATGCACCGCTGCGCCGTGCGCCTGGCAGGCGTCGCCCACTACAAAGAGGTTGTGCTTTTTGGCGATGGCCATCACCTTGTCCATATCGGCAGGCATACCATGGATGTGGACAGGCAGAATCGCCTTGGTGCGCTCAGTGATGGCAGCCTCAATCTTGTTGGGGTCGATGCAGAAGGCATCGTCTTCGATATCCACGAAGACGGGGATGGCATTGTGATGCAGGACGGCGGCTGCCGTTGACCAATAGGTGAAGGCGGGAACGATGACCTCGTCGCCTGGGCCAATGCCAAGTGCCGCAATGGCCATGTGCAGGGCGGAGGTTCCGCTGTTGGTGACCAGGCAGTACTTGGCGCCAAGGAAATCAGCAAACTCTTGCTGCAACGCAACTGCATTGGGGGCGCTGTTCCCATGGAAGATGTTGCTGTCAAATACGGCGTTCACGGCATCGCGGTCCTCTTGGGTAATGGGGGGCCATGTCTTCACTGAACCAGGTGTCACTGCGGGGGTTCCGCCAAACAAAGCAAATTCCTGCATCTCGTCTTCTCCTTTGTGGGGTTGAATCTAAAATATCTAAGCCGAAGAAAAAACATCTACCAAAACATATAGCCTTTTTTCCCGTTTGCAAACCCAGTTCCATATTATTCTGCTTTTTTCATCGTATATAATGATTCACAAAAAAGATTGACTTTGGGGTAGAATCGCTTATATTAGAACAACAGAAACGAAATAAGTGACACTCTGCCAGAGGGTTCAGGTTAACTCAATGGAGAAGGAGTGTATGCAATGGGCAGGTTCGATCTTCGTCTGAAAAGGGTCTTCAGCAAGCCCAGGTTTTTTGCGGCTGTGTTCAACGGCTTCTATCACAAGGGACGGCAGCTAATTCTCCCCGAACAGCTTACCGATCAGCCTGGGCAGGAGGCTTATTTCATGACATGCGAGGAGAAGGAAGCCAAGGTTTTTCTCAAGGAAGCGGAACTAGTCTCTTGTAAATAACAGAGAAAAACAACCATCTTGAGAAACATAGCGAAACGTAAGGGAGCGACAAAATGATACCCAGCGACCATTTCGTAAGATTCTACAACGAGGTGTTCAAATTCCTTGACAAAAATAACGGTCTGGAAGAATACTATCTGGAAATCAGCCGTCACCAGGAAGGCCACTGCTATCAGCTCTTCATGGAAAAAGGGCTCGAGGGCATGGAAGAATATTGGGGACATATCCGCGTAGAGGAAAACTGTGTATCCTCCTCCTACATCAAGGATGGAGTCCGCTATTCGGAAATGAACCGCTGCCCCAGCCTCTCCAAGGTGCTTGACTGTGATGCAACTCCCTGCGAAAAATACTGCCTGCACTGCCCTGGATGGGTCATTCCCCTCATGACCAAGTGCGGTTTCTATTTCGTCGATTACATCATCGGTTTGGCTGATCCCCGCTGCCGCGCCTTCCAGACAGAATACCGCGAAAAGGCCCAGAAGATCATCGCCGACCTCATCGCAGAGGGACATGACCCTGATATGATTTTCTCAAACGTTGACAATGCTGAAGAAGTCGAGGCCAATAAGGCATATCGGCACTCCCTTCTGGCGAACAAGGCGTTGGGAATAAAGCGTTAGAGGTGATTTCAAACTTAGTGAGAACTGCGCTATGAGATGAGTGCAGTGGCTAAGGCAACGACTCGGAGACGCATAAGTGCGTCAAGAGGCGTTTTCAACGCCAATTTATACATAATTAACGCACATTTTGATGACAGTTATATAATTGCCTCGTTAGTCAACCGTTTTGCAATACCCTGCTCAAAATGGTGTCTATGGCTTTGTTCACATCACCAGCGCCAATGACGGCAAGCACAGCAGGTGGTTGCCAGTGCGGAAGAGCCGCCTCCGCGATGGCCTCTGGGGTGTTCGGGAGGCACTGGCATGGGGCAGTGATTTTGGCGGCGATGGTGTGTATGTCCGCCGTGTAGCCATCGGTGCGCCACGCGCCGAAGGGCTCTACAAGTCCGCACCAATCGACGGTTGAAAGTAACTCCGCGAAGCGGTCACCATAGCGTTCGACACGCTCCATGCGGTGCGGCTGGAAAACCACCAACAAACGGTGCGCAGGATAGGCCTCGCGCAGGGCATCCAGCGTTGCCTTCAGTTCTGCAGGGTGATGGGCGTAGTCCTCCAGCAGCACCAGCTTGCCGTCGTCGCTATGATAGCGTATGCTCATGCGCCGCGCCACGCCTGGGAAGGTGATGATAGCACAACGCGCCTGAGCCTCATCGACGCCCAGCATTGTTGCTGCGCATACAGCCATGGCGGCATTAATGCGCACATGCCATCCAGGGAGGGGCATCTCGCCATCAAGAGGCGTATCCAGCAGCGTGCAACGCTTCCAGCCGCCAAACAGCGCCTCTGTATGAGGAGCGCGCCAGGCAAGCACCTGTCGAGCGGAGAATGCCAGCTCTAGAAAGCTGCGTTCAAGACCGCGCGTACCGCCCGCACTCCAGCAGTGGTCGTCGTCGATGTTCAGGATAACAGCGAGGGTTGCAGGGAATCCAGCTTGGCTGCCGTCGCTTTCGTCCGTTTCCGAGACGAAGATAGTGCCATCGCCAGCAGCGGCAGAACGTTCCCACCCGTTCACCTTGCCACCAACCATATAGCCTGGCTTTAGGCCGCAGGTTTTCAGGATATGGACCAGCATGGCACTGGTACTGGTTTTGCCATGGGAACCTGAAACCGCCACACGCACAGGAAAATGCAACGCCAGCAGGTTGAGGTAATCGCCACGACGCAACTGACGTATGCCCAGGCGTTTCGCCTCCAGACGCTCCGGGTCGTTTTCAGGCACAGCAGAGGAATAAACCAGCAACTCCGCGTCCTGCAATAGCGCGGGATCGTGGCCGACGCAAAGCGGCACGCCACGTGCGCGTAGCGTCTCTAGCATGGCGGAATCCGCCACGTCGCTGCCCGTGACTTGATAACCTAAATCCAGTGCAATGTGCGCAAGTCCGCACATTCCGACGCCACCCGCGCCTGTGAAGTGTATTCGTTTCATATAGGGATTAGGAATTAGGGGATAGGGACTAGGGTCAGGGGATAGGGATTTAGGGCCAGAAATAGGGATTAGAGGGCTAGAGATGTTTTATAGCTAACTAATCCCTAAATCCCTAATCCCTAACCCCTAATCCCTACTGCAGTTGAGCAATGGCCTTGGCGAGTTTGGCACGGTGCGCCTCCATCGGGGCAGGCGAGCCTGTGAAGTTGATGGGAGAGGTCGTGACATCCGCTGGTACCTTGAGCAATGCCTCGCACTCAGCGCGCTTGGCATCGGAGAGTTTGTCGCCTTTTGCAGTAAGGAGCTTCTTAAGCATCGCAAAGTACTCGTAGTCCTCGATGCCGTCACGCAGCATCTCCAGGCGGATGCACCCCACGGGAGGCTCGTCCACAAATGCCTCCGCTGTACCATCGGCGATGCTTTCGGGCGGATATACAAAGCGTCCGTCGCCGTTGCCCCAAGGCTTCTTGGTACCCTTGGGAGTGTCGTAGCCAGAGACCCAGCTCATCGGGTCGAGATAGGGGTTTTGAAGGGAATCAGGGTAGGCGCAGGGACTCGTCCAGTGGTTGGTCGCCCAGATGAGGATGCCATCGATGTTGAGGTCCCAGGTCTGCCAAAGCCAGACACGCATCTCGGTGCCAGGGTGGTCGATAAAAAGCGTCGCATAGGGAGCCTTGGGGCCTGTGCAAACATACCACCAGTACTGCTCGCCAGCGGCGTGGCGGCTCTCCACGTCCTCGCGCAGGACATGCGCACTGCCAGGACACCAGAGGTTGGGGCCGCCGATGAGTTCGGGCTCCACCTGCTCCGTCAACATGCGGCGAATGTTGGGAGCGTACTTCTTCAGCTTGCTGAAGCCGTTCATCACGAATTCGTAGTCCTTCGGGTCGGGTTCGTCAAACCAATAGACATACGACTTGTCCAACCAGCCCTTTTCGCGGAGGTGCTTTTCGATTTCGCCGAAGTAGAGCGGCATCAGGTGATCGTATTCAGGGGTGTTTTCAGCAAAGCCGAAGAGGGTTGGTTCGCGGCGGGCGTGGAAGGTGCCGCTGCCCAGGCCGTTCACAGGCATTCTGAGGGTGTTGGCGTGGTATTTTGCGAATGCCTCCTCCACGTAGGCATCCCACTTTTCCCAATTGAACTCCAGCTTGAGTTCGTCGGGGTTGCACTTCCGCATCGAGATGGGGGCGATTACCACCTTGCCCGTGGCGGCTTCCTTCAGCGTGAAGTCGGCGGCGGTCAGCGTGCCGACGGGGGAGCCGTTTTCGCGCCAGCGCGTCGCGCGCAGAGTGACGCGAATGGATTTAGCACCTGGCTTAAAATCCTTAATCGTCAGCTTTTGGGTCTTCCAGGTGCCATCCCCCTTGAGAACGAAATCCTTGTTGCAGCCGCTCATCCATTTGCCGTTTTCATCGTGGCTCATGAAGGTAATCTGCGCCTCGCCCTCCGTTTTGTACGGGAACTCGCACTCAAAGCCTCCTTCGGGGATGGGAATCAGATCGGCATAGTCGGATGCGACGTTCTTGGTCGTGGAGGTGTCTTCGATGGTGATGGCGTTGCTGCCTTTTGCGGGGGTGTCAGCTAGGTACGTGCAGTTGCTCCACTTGGCGTTGTTGCCGACGAGCTTCACCTCGTAACGCGACAGCTGGCCTGGATCATAGATGCTGATATGGTGCTTGGAAAGCTCCGCCATATACATCTCCCACAGCTTGTGCTTCTGCTCGAAGGTCTTCGCCTTGTGGTAGGTGGCAGCGTTCCAGACACCGAAGCCGAACGCGGTCTCGCAGGACATCACATCAGGCATAGTGAAATCGAACACTTCCACCGTCATTGGCACGGAGGCCTTCCAGCCTGCATCGTCACTGACGGTAATGGTGCCCTTGTAAAGCCCTGCCTTTGCATCCTTTGGCACATTCACGCGAATCCAGACGGGCTGGTTGAAATTGGCGGGAATCTCCAACCCCTCAGGCTTGATAGGCGGCAGCGCGTCGGGCCACAAGCCAAGGATACCCGTGCTGTCTGTCTTGACCTTGACATCGTGGTAATAGACCTTCAGCACATCGACGGCAGAAGCGGGAATGACCTTGCCGCCAAAGAATCCGCTCTTCAAGTCGGAGACGCTAATCTTCACGCCCTTCAACGTCTTCTTCGGCGTAATGACAAGCTGCGCCGCCTCGGCCTCGTTGCGCGCAGCAGAGATGGCAAGAGCCTTGCCCTTGGCCGCAGGCAACTTGCGGTTGACGGATATCTTCCAGCCCGAAGAGGCCCACCAGATGGCGTTCTCCCCATCCGCCAATATCTCGCCATAGTTGATGCTGTAGAATTCGGGCACGTTTATCTCCGTGGAAATGCGGTACTTGGAATCACCGCCAAGAGCTGCCTGAATTTGCCACGCCCCCGTGTCGGGAACCTCGTAGGTGATAGCGATGCGCTGTGTCTCGCCCGCCTTGAGCGTCACAGGTGTACCTTGAAACACAACGGGCTGCTTGTTGACCTGCGACAAGGATGCGCTGGGCTGGAAGCTCTTGACTTGCGCGGCGTTGTTCTTCACGTTCACCACAATGACGTTGTTGCCGCCAGGCAAGGCATCCCCCATGCTCTCAATAGCCACCTGTACGTCATCCTCGCGATCAAGAATCTGCACAAAGCGTGTGGTGCCCTTGATTTCGGTGGGCGTGCCAGATAGGCTCGCCTTGTAGGTGAGGAGGCTGATCTGGAATGCGCCTGGATCGGAGTCCTTGGAGCCCGTCTTCTGGCTGGCCTCGCCCGCCAGGCAGAGGTAGATGGTGTCGGCGGGATAGAGCGATTGCGGCAGAGAAACATCAAAGGAGCCCATGCCGCTTTGGGAGCCGACCTCAACCCAGTTCTGGTTGTCCTTGCTGGCCTGCACCTTCAGCGTGCCGCCCGCATAGTAGTTGACGGTGGCAACGACTTTGCCGCTCAATTGCTGGCGGCCATTCACGTTGAACTTATAGACCACCTTCGTGCCCTTGCCGAAGACCCAGCGGTGCGTGTTGAAGTCTGCGGAGTTGAAGACAAGCGGACGCGCAAACGTGCGCCCCATGTCATCGAAAGAGTGCGTGAAGCTGTATTCGTTGATGGAGATTTTCTCGCCTTCGCCCAGCTCAATCCCATCCGCTTTCGCAAAGATGGGATGGACAGGCAATATCTTCAGGTTGGCGTACTGGATGGTCGCTTTCGCATGCCACTGCCCCATGCGGACGCACGGTGCCTCCTTGGTCGGAGCTGCAAAGACGTTCTTATAGAGCCGCCACTGCGGACCAGGCAGTTTGATATCGACGTTGCAGCAGACGGGGCCTGTCACGCCGCACCCGCCACTTGAATGGCTGCTTTTCATCAGGAACTCCACCATATACGCCTCGCCCGCCTTCACATCAATAGGATTGGAGAGCCAGTAGGTGCAGTCATCGCCTGTGCCCGTGACATAGATGGTGCCGTCAGGGTTGGTGCCACCCGCGCCCGTCAGCTTCCACCCCTTGAAACACTCCCCATCAATGACGGGGTTCTCAATGATGCGCCCCTGCTGGGCAAAAGATGTGATGGCAAAAAATGCCAATATGCACAGTGTAATTGCTTTCTTCATGGTTGTTTTCCTTTATTAATTTCCCCTAACCCCTAACCACTAATCACTTCAGCGAAGCAATGGCCCTAGCGAGCTTCTCGCGGTGGGCCTCGACGGGTGCGGGGGAAGCGGTGTAGCTGGTGAGCGATTCGCTGACATCATCTGGCACCTTGAGCAGAGCCTCGTATTCGGCACGCTTCGCGGCGGGGAGCTTGTCGCCCTTGGCGGCAAGAAGCTTCTTCAGCATGACGAAGTACTCGTAGTCTTCAATGCCGTCGCGGAACATCTCCAGGCGGTAGCAACCGACGGGGTCGTCAGCGACGAAGCCCGCCTGGGTGCCGTCGGCAGCGGCCTCAGGTGGGTAGATGAAGCGACCGTCGCCATTACCGAAGGGCTGGCGAGTACCAGGTGTCAGGTGGGCACCAGAGACCCAACCCATCGTGTCGAGGTAGGGGTTCTGGAGAGAATTGGGGTACGCCTGCGCGCTGGTCCAGTAGTTGCTCGCCCAGATGAGCACGCCCTGCACGTTGTAGTCCCAGGTCTGCCAAAGCCACACGCGCATATCGGTGCCTGGGTGGTCGATGAAGAGCCCCGTGTAGGGGGCACGGCAGGCAGTGGAGATGTACCACCAGTACTGGTCGCCATCCGCCTGGCGCGTTTCAACCGCCTGGCGCGTAGTGCGATTCTTGTGGGGGCACCAAAGGTTGGGGCCGCCGATGAGTTCTGGCTCCACCTGCTCCGTCAGGAGGCGGCGGATGCCTGGGCAGTATTCTTTCAGCTTGCGGAAGCCGTTCATCACAAACTCATAGTCCTTCGG
This sequence comes from Victivallales bacterium, assembly GCA_017535315.1. Taxonomy (GTDB): domain Bacteria; phylum Verrucomicrobiota; class Lentisphaeria; order Oligosphaerales; family Oligosphaeraceae; genus RGIG3456. The sequence continues at coordinate 34,541 of JAFXUD010000010.1, forward strand.
ATCGGGCTCGTCGAACCAGTAGATATATGCCTTGTCCAGCCACCCCTTTTCGCGGAGGTGCTTTTCGATTTCGCCCAAATAGAGGGGCATCAGGTGGGCGTATTCAGGCGTGCCCTCCTGGAAACCGAAGAGGGCAGGCGCGCGGCGGGTGCGGAAGTTGCCGCTGCCAAGGCCGCCCACGGGGACGCGGATGGTCGTGGCGTGGTACTTCGTGATGGCCTCCTCCACATAGCGATCCCACCCGCTCCAGTCGAACTCCAGCTTCAGCTCCTTGACATCGGTCTTCTGCATGGACGAACTGTCGATTAGCACCTTGCCCGTCGCCTTCTCCTTGACGCAGAGGTCGGTCACGGTCATCTCGCCCGTGTTGGAGCCGTCTTTCGTGTATAAATGCGGCAGGAACGCGACAAGAAAGTACTTGGCGCCTGGCTTGAAGCCATTCACCGTCACCGTCTGCGTCTGCCAGTTGGTGTCACCTTTCAGGCGGGTATCCTGGTTGCAGCCAGGCATCCACTTTTCCGTGTCGTCAAAGGAGCGGACAATGAAGATCGCCTGCCCTGGCTGCGCCAACTTGAAGCGGAAAGAACACTCCAGCCCCCCCGCGGGAACTGGAACCAGCTCCTGGTAGTTCGCGGAGATGTTTGAGGTCTTGGAATCGTCCTTTATGAGCATGGCGTTGCTGCCTGCCGTTGGCATGTCCGCCAGGAAGGTGCAGTCGTTCCAAAGAGGCTTCTTGTCGCCGACCACCTTTGCCTTGAAGGGTGAGAGCTGGCCTGGGTCGTAGATGCTCACATGGTGCTTGGCAAGCTCCGCCATGTACTTCTCCCAAAGCAGGTGCTTCTGCTCAAAGGTCGTGGCCTTATGGTATCTGGCAGCAAGCCCCACGTTGAAGCCGAAGGCGGGCTGACAGGTCATCGTGTCGGGCAGCGTAAAGCCGTACACCTCCACTTTCAACGGGACACTCGCCTTCCAGCCAGAGGCGTCGCTCACCGTGATGATGCCGCTGTAGAAGCCTGGCTTCGCCTCCTTTGGTACATTCACGCGGATCCAGACAGGCTGGTTGAAGTTGGCGGGGACCTCCATTCCCTCGGGCTTGATGGGTGGCAGTGCGTCTGGCCACAGGCCAAGGATGCCCGTGTTGTCCGTCTTGATTTCGACATTGTGGTAATAGACCTTGAGCACATCAACAGAAGAGGCGGGTATTGTTGTGCCAGTTTCGCCGCTCAAATCAGAAACGCTGACCTTCACGCCCTTCAACGCCTTCTTGGGCGTGATGACGAGCTGCGCCGCCTCTGCCTCGTTGCGTGCCGCACTGATGAAAAGTGCCTTGCCCTTGACTGCTGGCAGCTTGCGGTTGACGGATATCTTCCAGCCTGAGGAAGCCCACCAGAGGGCGTTGTCTCCCTCCGAAAGTATCTCGCCGTAGTTGATGCTGTAGAAGTCAGGCACCACTACGTCGGTGGAAATGCGGTATTTGCTGTCGCCGCCTAAAGTCACCTGGATGTTCCACGCCCCCGCATCCAACAGCTCGTATGGCACGGTGAACACCTGCGTTGCACCCGTTGCAATGGTGGCCGTTTTTGCCTCGAATGTTGTGGATTCCTCCTTGGCGTTGCGCAGGATGACGGCGGGTTTGAGTGTGCGCGCCTTCTGTAAGGTGTTGGTCACGCTGAACTGGACGACGTTGTTTCCGCCAGGCAGGACATCGCCATAGCCTTCCAGAACAACCTTCAAGGCATCGTCACGCTCCAGTACCTGCACAAAGCGCGTGTTTCCACGAACGCCAGTCGGCGAGCCCGACAGCGTGGCCTTATAGGTAAGTATGTTGATCTGGAAGGCCCCAGGGTCCGAATCCTTCGCCCCAGTCTTCTGGCTGGCTTCACCCGACAGCCTGAGGTAAAGAGTGTCCGCGGGGAAAAGCGTCTTTGGCAGTTCGGCTTTCACAGAGCCCATGCTGCTCTGCTCGGCAAGCTCAACCCAGTTCTGGTTGTCCCTGCTGGCGGCAATCTTTAGTGTGCCGCCAGCATAGTAGTTGACGACGGCGGAAAAAACACCGCTCAACTGCTGTTTTCCGTTGATGTTAAACTTGTAAACGACCTGTGAACCCTTGCCAAAAACCCAGCGGTTTGAATTGAAGGTGGCGGAATTGAAAATGAGCGGACGCGAGAAGTTGCGCCCCATCTCGGAGAAACTCGGCATGAAAATGTATTCGTTCTCAATGATGTTTTCGCCGTCGCCCAGTTCGATGCCCTCATATTTGTTGTACAAAGGAAAAACGGGCACCACCCGCAGGTTGGCGTACTGGATGCTGGCCTTTGCATGCCACTGCCCCAAACGCACGGCTGGCTGCTCTTCCGACGTAGGTGCCGCAAAGATGTTCTTGTAGAGATGCCACTCGGGCCCAGGCAAGGGGACATCGACATTGCAGCTGACGGGGCCTGTCACGCAACATCCGCCGCTGCTTTCATCGCTCTTGCAAAGAAACTGCACCATATAGGCCTCGCCACCCTTCAGCTGCGTCAACGGCTTGGAGAGCCAGTAGGTGCAGTCGTTGCCGTTTCCCGTAACGCTGATGGTGCCGTCGGGGTTGATTTTGCCCGCGCCTGTCAGCGTCCACCCCTGGAAACATTCCGCATCAATGACGGGGCTCTCGACACCCCGTCCCTGCTGGGCAACGGTCATCATAGCTGTAAATATCAGTGTTAGCAGAAGCAGCATAAATGTTTTTTTCATGCTAAAATCCTTGTATTTTGGGGTAATTGCAAAAAGTTTCGCATATTTCGACGACGGGCCGTCGTCACTACGCCCTTTCCACAATGCAGATGGGGCGTGGGATGTCGCGGACGATGTTGCCGTCTGGCGTGAGACGTCCGCTGATGGGGTCATAGCCGTAGAAATAGACATGGTTGCTCTTTTCGTGACCAATGGCAAACTTGCCGCAACTAGGCAGGAAGTTGAAGTCGCGCGGAAAGCTTCCTGCGCAGAGGGTCAGGTCGGACTGCCCCAAAATCCCGCCATCAAAGACGCGATAGGTGACGATGCTGTCGTAGCCACGGTTGGAGGCGAGCAGGAACTTCTCGTCAGCCGAGAGGCGGATGGCCGCCGCGCCATTGAAGTCCTTGTAGGCTTCGGGCAGCATGGGCACCGTCTGGATGATGCCGAATTGGCCATCCTCGTAGGTGAGGGAAGTGACGGTGCTTGCCAGTTCGTTGAGCAGATAGGCGCGTTTGCCGTCCTGCATGAAGACCAGGTGGCGCGGACCGCTGCCACCTGGCACGATTTTCGAGCATTTCACGCCGTCGCGGTCGATGCCGTCGGCGGTCAGGGGATATGCGAAAATGGCATCGACACCTAGATCGACCACGCAGAGATATTTCTGCTCAGGCGAGATGATGGTGAAGTGCGCATGCGCATTCTCCTGCCTGTCGGCGCGAGGGCCGTGTCCAGGGTGCTGTACAAAGAACTCCGCCTCGCCGACGATGCCGTCATGAAGGGGGTATTGCGCCAAGCGCCCCAACGGATAGTTGGCGGTGAAAATGTGCGTGGCTTCTGGATTGCAGCAGAGATGGCATGCCTGCATTTCAGGCGCTACAACCTCGCACAGCTTTTCAAGGCTGTCGTCTGCGTTGATTTTGAAGGAGGCGATGCCGCCGATGCCTTTGGCGGCGATGCTGGTAAACAGGAACTGCTTGTCAGGCGAAAAGGCGATGTAGTTGGCGTTCGCCACTGGATAGAATCCAGTCTCCACGACATGGTTGTCCTCATAGACATAGCTGTGGATGCCGCCTTCTGGCGCGCAGGATGCAATGTAGAATGTCTTGCTTTTCATTTTGAATCTCAAATGTAGGAATGATTGTTTTTTTACCGCTATGTTCTTTTCCACTAATATAGCCGTTTTTTTCCATTGGACATGTCAATTGGCATAATCTTTGACGTTTTTTTGAAAATACCTCAAAAGAGGGTTTCTGAAAAATTCGTCTCTTCGGCGTGAAAAAAAACAATTTCACATTATGTTAAATACGATGTTATTGTCAAGGACGGAAACAAACCGTCGGAACGTTCATCGTAAAACTCACGAGGTAATTGCAATGAAGGTCATTATTCAGAAAGATTATGACAACATGTGCGAATGGGCGGCCAACCACATCATCGCTGCCATCAACAACCACAAGGAAAACAGGCCGTTTGTGCTGGGTCTCCCGACAGGCTCCTCTCCTCTCGGCGTTTACAAGCGCCTGATCGCCGCCAACAAGGCTGGCAAGGTTACCTTCAAGAATGTCGTGACATTCAATATGGACGAATATGTCGGCCTCCCCAGGACGCACCACGAGAGCTACTGGTTCTTCATGCACGACAACTTCTTCGACCACATCGACATCCCTGCCGAGAATATCAACATCCTCAACGGCATGGCCGATGACTTGGAAGCCGAATGCGCACGCTATGAGGCCAAGATTGCCTCCTATGGCGGCATCGACCTCTTCATGGGCGGCTCTGGCGTGGATGGGCACATCGCCTTCAACGAACCCTTCACCTCCCTTGCCTCCAGGACAGGCATCCGCGACCTCACGGAAGACACCAAGATTGTCAACTCCCGTTTCTTCGACAACGACCCCGACAAGGTGCCGTCGAGGGCGCTTTCCGTCGGTGTCGCGACCGTCACGGACTCCCGCGAAGTCCTGCTTCTCATCAGTGGCCACAACAAGGCGCGTGCCCTGAAGGAATGCGTCGAGGGTGGCGTCAACCAGATGTGGACCATCTCTGCGCTCAATATGCACAACAACGCCTACATCGCCTGTGATGAAATGGCCTGCGGCGAACTCCGCGTCGATACCTACAAGTACTTCCTTGATGTTTATAAGAAGGAAAGAATCCAGTAGTTTTTTCCCAAAAGGACAAAAAAACATTCCAGCCAACTTGCGACTGGATAAATCCCTGCTATATTAATAGCATCTAAACATTCATTTTTGTTATTCAATCGGGACGTAGCGCAGCCTGGTTTAGCGCGTTTGACTGGGGGTCAAAAGGTCGCGGGTTCGAATCTCGCCGTCCCGACCATTCATTTACCATAAGGCACTTGGGTCTTTGCCCGAGTGCCTTTCTTTTTGCCATTTTGAGGGCGTTTTTCGAGGTCAAAACGCCTCAATGCTTATACTGTAGAAGATTTCGGGTGAATCCCGCCGCCCCGAAATCCCCCTTTCTCCGATTTATCCACTCCGTTTTCCAAAGTCCCAGGACTTTATCCAGTCGCCATTCTATCTCTGCTTGAAAATAGCCATTTACGCATATTCCCCCGCCCAGGCAGTTCCTTTTCCCAATTCAAGACAACAACAGCGGTGAAAACAAAACCTTCTCCATCGCGCCGAAAATTCACCGCCTCTCCTCATACGAAAGGTCTTCTGCCGCCCGAGTGTTCACGCTCTGCCGATTCTGGCAGGTGGAATTGATTTAAAACGCGACCTTTTGCCTCACGAAAGCACTGCTCATTCCCAAAAACATTTTCGGAAGATTTAGCGAAATCCGCTTGAAACTTTTAGAAAACTATGTATATTTTTCTAAAATTACGAGGCGAGAAATGAAATCGATAAAGGAAAAAATACAGAAGAGGATAGAGCGTCTTGAGGCGGGATATGCCTTTTCCGCAAGAGACTTCCTGCGTGACTTCAGGAGGTACGAGGTGGATGTGGCTCTGTCCAGTCTTGTCAAGGAAGGCTTCATCCGTCGTATCATTCCTGGCATCTACGAGCGTCCGCGCATAAACACCCTGCTTGGCACACAGGCTGCCCCAGACCTCTATAGTGTCGCCAAGGCACTGGCCCGCAAATTCAGCTGGCGAATCCACCCATCTGGGAACACTGCTCTGAATCTTCTCGGTCTCTCCACGCAGATACCGGGGCGAATGATATTCCACTCGGATGGACCATCCAGGAAATACGCCATCGGCAATCGTGACCTTGAGTTCAGGCACACATCCCTGAACGAACTCGTCTTCCGTCTGCCGGAGAGCACTCTGGTTGTTCAGGCACTGAAGGCATTAGGCAGGGAGCACCTTGACAAAGAGGCAATCGAAACCCTGCATGGAAAATATCCGCCCGCCCTTTGGTCAAGAATCGTCGCAGACACCTGCAATGCAAGCGGATGGATACACGAAGCCATTAGAACAATCAGTACACAGGAGGAGGACCATGCGTCAAATCACGCTTCTTAGCCAAAACCAGAGAAAAGTCTTGTTTGAGGATGCATCTGAAAAACTCAGCATTCCATACGGAATGATTGAGAAGGATTTCTGGGTATGCTGGGTGCTCTCACGAATCTTTGGCGACCAGAATCTTCGCGGGCTTCTCCGCTTCAAGGGAGGTACGTCGCTCTCCAAGGTGTTCCACCTGATAGAGCGTTTCTCCGAGGACATAGACCTGATTCTGGACTGGCGACTGGTAACGCAGGACGACCCGATGAAGGACAGAAGCAACGCCCAGCAGGACAAGTTCAACAAGCGCGTACAGGAGGAGTCGGCGGACTACATCAGCACCACGCTGAAGGGGCGGATCGCCTCCGTCTTTGACGGGGAATGCCGCGTCAATGCCGATGATGATGACGGGCACATCATCTGGATTGAGTATCCACACGATGACAACGACAGCTACATCCTGCCGCGCGTCAAACTGGAGATAGGACCTCTGGCCGCCTGGGTTCCGCACCAGGCCTTTCCCGTCATGCCTTACGTTGGCGAGGCGTTCCCGCAACTAGGCATCAAGCCTTTCGATGTCCCGACTATCTTGGCGGAGCGCACCTTCTGGGAGAAGGTCACGATTCTGCATCAGGAACATTTCCGTCCAGAGGGCCTGGCTGTTCCGTCACGATTCTCAAGGCACTACTACGACCTCTTCAAGATGTCATCGTCGGAAGTCTGTCGCAACGCCCTTGCAAATACAGAACTCCTTCGCAAAGTCGTGGATTTCAAGCGCAAGTTCTATCCAAGAGCCTGGGCGAGATACGACTTGGCGATTCCCTGTGAGATTCGCCTGATGCCCCCAGTACACAGTCTGAAATCGCTTGCAGCGGACTATGCCCAGATGAGGGAAATGATTTTCGGCGACTACCCCCAATGGGAAGACATCCTCACGGGATTGCAAAATCTTGAGGCCGTCATCAATGGCAACACGGACTTTATCCTCAAAACTTGATGCAGTCTACGGATGACTGAATTTTTCTGACGCAAACGGCAAAAAAAAACAATGCGCACGGCAGTGTCGGGACTGGCACTGCCCATTCGGCATTAAGTGCCAAAACGAAGTTTAGTATTGATTGGGAACAAGTACAACACGAAAGCCAATGCTAAGACGTCGCCCGTCAGGTGCAAATTTGCTTCTTAACGCAACACGAGCATTGTAATCCCAAGCTCCGCCACGATCCACCCTTTGCACAGCACTTTTATCATTTTCTCGAATGAATTCTGGTTTCATCTTACTGCTGTCATCTATATAATCGTCCAAGCACCACTCCCATACATTTCCGCTCATATCGTAAATACCAAGTTCATTTGGCATTTTTGTCTTTACCTCATGAGTTTTTCCATCAGAATTATCTTTATACCACGCGAGCAAGCATCGCCAGGCCACCTTTCTTGGCTCGCACCCAATGGCGTGAGCCAGTTCCGTGCCGTTCCTGAACCGCCCTTCGTCGAGGTACCGCTGCCACCGCCGCCCCCTGGCAAACACCAGCATCAGCGTGTCGGAGATCGAAGTAGGAATGTCCTCCTCGCCGTCCACCACGATGCGGCGGGGTTGCCCCGTCCATTCTCCGCTGAATGGGGCATATCACGCCAATCAAGAACCAAACGATCTTTTCAAAGCCGTTTTTCGAGGTGGAGAACAACGATTTTTCCTTTCTCTGGACGACTGGCTTTCGAAAAGGTCGCGGGTTAGCGATTGGAAAACACCAGAGAATGGTTCAGAATCCCCCAGCTTGTACGACGATAAAAACTCTCGTCTTCCTCGTCATTTTCATACCATTCAGTTGAAATACGCTATTGGCGGTTATATTAGATGAGTGACGAAAACGGGAACGGCAAAAGTTCTTTTTCGGATAGATGAGTTCTGTGACTAGATGCTGACAGACGAGGCGAATATGAAGGATGACTGATATAACAAAGACTCCATACTGCGTCCGAAACCAATAGGGGAAAGGATTTGAAGATGATTTTTGAGCATAAGAAAGTATCATTGGAAGAGTTTGGAGCGTTGAAAACCTTTACCTCGCGGGAGATCGGGAATTCTTTCATCAGCATCGGTTTTGAATGCCTTGACCGCAAGATGTTCGACCCAGAGAAGTGTTACGATCTTCTGGGTGCTTCTGGGGTGAAATGGGCGCGCTGTCAGACTGGTTGGAACCGTTGCGAAAACCAGAAAGAAATTTACGATTTTGCCTGGCTCGACGCTATTGTCGATGAACTGCTCCAGCGCGGTGTCCAGCCGTGGTTCAATGTCGGCTACGGCAACAAACTCTACATGACGGGGCTCTACAGCGATGCGGCGGTTGGTTTCGTGCCGCTGTATTTCGGCGAGGAAACGCTTCAGGCTTGGAAGAATTATGTACGCGCTCTGGCCAAACATTTCAAGGGGCGCGTCACAGACTTTGAAATCTGGAACGAATCCAATATCGGAGGTTTTTGGCAGCCTCGCGGGGCGGATCCGCTGGACTATGCCAAACTCATCAAACTGTCGGCGGATGAAATCCGCAAAGAGATACCCGATGCCAAAATCGGCGCCTGCGTGAGCGGCGGAACCAGATGGTGGAACAACGGGTTCGCTCAGCGTCTGCTCCGTTCGGGAATTGCCAGGGATTTAAACTTTTTCTGCATGCATGCGTATTGCATCCAGCCAGAACTAAACTACCGTCAGAGCCTCGCCATGCTTCGCCGTATTCTGGACGCCAACGATGGTGCGCATGTGGAGCTCTGGCAGGGCGAAGCTGGGTACGCCTCCTGGTTTCCGGAAAACCACCATCTCTCGCCCTATGTGCGGGAAAGCCAGCGGAATCAGTCCGTCTGGATGCTGCGCCGCTATTTTCTGGATTGTGCGCTCGGACTGAAACGCAGCTCCTTCTTCCAGATGGCAGATATGAAAAACAACTACAAAATGGCCAATTTTACCAAGAAGAATCCAGCGCGGCACGGTCTTTTGGACGGCGAAACCTATCTGCCGAAGCAATCGTACCAGACCATGCGCCATCTGACCGCATTCTTCAAAGACGGCATGAAACCCGCCGAACTGTATTGCGTCGCCAGACTGGACGACGTGTATCCGCGCTCGGAACGCCATTCACGGCTGGTGGACATCGCGGTGCAGAACAATGCCTATGTGCGCGACGGACATCCGTTCTTTGAATATCATCTGGCGGAGGATATGCAGTACGATTTCCAGGGCATTGCTCCAATCTCCATTCTGACGGAGAAAAATCCCGATTTGAAAGCTATCGATAAGCCAGTCCTAATTGATATGCTAACGGGGAAAACTTACCATATAAAAAACTGGAATACGGACAAATACAACGAGCTGTACTATTTTCACGAACTCCCGCTGACGGATTATCCTCTGGTCATCTGCGACGAAACCGCGCTGCCGTAAGAGGCTGCCGTCAAGGGTGCATTGGCTATTTTAACATATCAAGATTTGTGGCAGAAGGCATGAAAGGATGAATATGAAGAATTTTGTTCAAGTTGTGATGTTTTTTGCAGCAGGGATTATCTCTGCCGCAGCAGGGGAAATTCATGTGGCATCTGATGCGACCGCGGCGGAGCGTGCAGCCGCCAAGGATTTCGCGGCTTATTTTGAAAGGGTGACTGGTAAAAGCCTTGCGTTGTCGCCTTATACGGTTTATCTTGGTCAGGCTGCGAAGGAGGCCAAGTGGTTCCAGATGCCCGAAACTGCGTTCGAGGAATGGGTGATCGAAAGCAATGGTGACGAACTGGTGATCACGGGGGATGTGCGGGGCACTGTCTGGGGCGTTTACGAGTTTCTTGAAAAACACCTCGGATGCGCGTTTCTAGCCAACGATACCGAGGTGGTGCCGAGCTGCCCGAACTGGCGGCTCACCCCCATCAAAGAGCGCCACCGTCCAGCCTTTTTCAGGCGCGAGATGTCCTCTGGCGCTGGCGGCCCACGGCTCAATCACCCTGTTTTCCGTATGAAGCGTAAGGAAAACGTCCGCACGCCTTATCCCGAAATCTGGATGCATTCAGGCTCTCCGAAGGGCTGTCACACCTTTGCCTCCTATGTGGAAAACTGGCCCGCGAACGGTCCCTTCGCGGTCGGGAGCGACGGCAAAAGCCCCTGCTACAGCAATCCCGAGGCGCGGAAACTTTTTGCCGAAAAACTCAAGAACTATATTGAAAAGGACAGGGAAGGCAAACCCCGCGAACTCTGGCCGATGATTTACAGCATCGACCAGAACGACGGCTTCGGCAACAACTGCAAATGCGCCCAATGCCGCCAATATCCGACGCCCGCCGATGCCAATGTGGACTTCATCAACGCCATTGCCGCAGCCATCGAGCCAGATTATCCCGAAGTCATCATTCAGACATTCGCCTATCAGCACACGCTTCCCCCGCCGCAGCAGCACAAAGCCCGACCCAATGTGATCATCCGCTTCTGCGGCAGTGAAATCACCGCACCTCTGCTGCCTGGAACGGAATATGGCGATGCATTGGAGGCATGGCGGCAGAAAGCCGACCAGTTGGCGCTTTGGAGTTACTGGAAGCCGTACACAGGCGAGGAAACGCCCTATCTCAAACCGCGCAAGATCATGCAGCAGGAACTCCAGTACTGCCGCGACTCTGGAGTGCGTACTTATTACGCCGAAAATGAAAAACCCTATGTTCGGAACTTCTGGCCGCTCCAATACTATCTATGGAGCCATCTTGTGATCAATCCTGATTGCGACATTGAAAATCTTTCCGATACATTCTTCCGTGGATATTATGGGAAGGCCGCGCCGCAGATGAAGGAGTTCTGCGAATATCTGGAAAAACGCATGGCGGCGATTCCCTGGCAGGCCCGCGGCAATGTTTACAGCATATTCGATCGGGAGTTTTTCGACACCGCCAACCGCCTGCTCGACGCGGCAGAACAAGCCGCCGTCGGAGATGAAAAGAGTTTGCGCCATGTGCGCTGGGAGCGCGTCCCCGTCGATCACGCTCTTCTGATGCGGCAGGACAAATTCCCGCTCGGTGACAGGCAGGATACAGTCATCAACCGCTGGCTCGCCAACGCCAAGATGGTGCGGGAACAGTTCGCCCTCGATGCGGAGTGGCGCAAAAACTTGCTCAAACCGACTCTTGCCGAACTCGACAATGAAGTCGCGCTCTTTCGCGCCATGCCGTTCCCGATCCCAGAACAGTTTCAGGGCAAAAAAATCCAAGATTTCCACTGGCCCGACTTTGATCCGTGGAACGGCCACAAACGCTACCTCGTGGACGATCCCGACGCCTCCAGCGGCAAGGCATTCACCCTGCGGAACGACAGAAAACCCAAGGTAGACGGCGTTAAGCACAAGGCGGTGCATGAGCTGCCGCTGTCGATTGGCCTGTATGACAGCACAGCGCCCAAAAAACAGCAGCTTGTCGCCCAGTATTACTGGAATCGCGGCGATTACGCTTCCGATGAAAAATACCACTGGTACAAACTCGGCGAAGCGGTGATTACACCGAATCTACGGATTTATGTACACTGGAGCTGGAATTGTCGGATATTCCTACGCAAGGGCATTACTGGAATCGATCAGAATATCCCGAAGGAAATCTGGGCTTCAATCAAGATCACTGGACCAGCCTATGTGGAAGGCTCAACCCAAACGGACGGCATTTTCATCGACCGAGTGATTCTGGTGGAAAAATAGGCTTTCGGCTGGCACCCACAGCGTAGAGTACGGTAAGACTCGGTGAGACAGTGCTGTGAAGGTAATTTGCATATTGGCACATAAGCAGGGCAATTAAATGCTAGGAGAGAAGGCAAATGGTTGATTATGGCTTGAAGCATCGGGTGGCACTGATTACGGGGGCGAATAACCCGCAGGGAATTGGAGCAACGACGGCGCTTGCCTTTGCCCGCGAGGGTGCAAAGGTGGCTTTGGTATATAAGAAAGTGCCTAGGGCGTTTGATAAGAATAAGACTGGCAAAAACGGGAAAGACCGATATTACGAGGCGAATGCAGGAAATGCCGATATTGTGGCGGCAAGACTCAAGGAGCTGAAAGCCGAGCATCTGATTTTGGAAAGCGACATTGCCGATGAAAAGGCTGTAGAGGAAATCTATTCGGCTGTTATTGAACATTACGGAAGAGTTGACATTTTGGTGAATAATGCGGCGACAGACGATGAAAATGGTTTGGACACAATAGAAACAATCACCAAAAATGTCATTGACGATACCTTCGCTGTCAATGTTCGCGGAAGCATCTTGATGATGAGGGAAATGATTAGGCATCGTGGTGATTATGGACGGATTATCAATATTTCCACTGATGCCTCCCAAATCTTTGCAGGCCAGATTACATACGGAGCAAGCAAAGCGACTTTGGAGGCACTGACACGCAGCATTGCCCTTGAAGTGGCAAAGTATGGAATCACTGTGAATTGCGTTGCACCAGGACCGACCCAAACAGGCTGGATTGATGCTGATCTGGAGAAAGCCGTCATTCCGTTAATCCCCATGGGAAAGCTCATTCAACCAGAAGACATAGCAGAGACGATTCTGTTCTTGGCAAGCGAACAGGCAAGAATGCTCACGGGGCAAGTCATAAAAGTGTCTGGCGGACATGCCCTCTAAGTTCCTTATTAAAAAACTGTAACCCAAAAATACAAAGGAATCATGAGGATAACCGAGTTTTTTGAATCCAACGAAGCCACGCGCGAACTGCTGCTCCAGGCTCTACGTCAGTGCGACTGGGACGCCGCAAACTTCCTTTTGCGTCTGCTGGAAGAAGGAACGTTTGCAGAAACCCTCGGCGGAAAAGGACGGCTCTTCTTCCTGCTGGATGGAGATGTTGTCGTCTCCTTTCTGACGCTGACCATGCAAGACTGCATTGCCGCGCCTGACATGACGCCGTGGATTGGATTTGTCTTCACATTCCCCGAATACCGTGGCCGTGGCAACATTGGAATCCTGCTCGACCACGCGCGGAAATGCGCGGCTTCAGACGGTGCGCCTTTTGTCTTCCTTGCCACGAACCATATTGGCCTGTACGAGAAGTATGGCTTCATCTATTGGGGAAACCGCAAGGACATCCACGGCGAGGACAGCCGCATCTATGTCGCACCCGCTGCTGATATCATGCTGTTTGCGGAAACGATGCAGGAGAGAGCGCACGAAGTCATTCGCCAAAGCGGAATTCGGGAGGCGTGGAAAGAAATTGGCGCGAAGGTCAACCAGGTCGGCTCGTTGGCGACAGGGCTTCTGATGAAGCACCGTGACATCGACTTCCACATCTATACCGACACGCTGGATGTTGCAGAGAGTTTCAAGGTGATTTCGCAAATCTGTGTCAACCCGAATGTCACTAGGCTGAAATACCGCAATCTTGCCGCGACGGACGAGGCATGTCTGGAATGGCATGTCTGGTACAATCTCGACGGCGAAGAGTGGCAGATCGACATGATACAGATTCTGCTGGGTTCACAGTTCGATGGCTATTTCGAGCACGTCACCGAGCGCATCAAGGCAGTCTTGACACCCGAAAGCCGTCGCACGATTCTTGAACTGAAATATCTCACGCCTGCGGAGGAGCACATTGCGGGCATCGAATATTACCAGGCGGTGATTGCTGACGGCGTCAGGACTTACGCCCAGTTTACCGCTTGGCGGAAGGAACATCCAATGACTGGAATCAACCAGTGGTGCCCATGAGCAATAGCTATATTGATATGACATTCTCAAATATGAAGATAGTAACGGCAAGACTCCTGCTTTATCCCATCAGCGATGAGGATATGCAACTGTTGATTAAGCAAGAGAGGAATGCCGACCTGAAGCAGGCCTATTCGGAAATGCTCCAGGGCTGCTTCGATGAGCCTGAAAAGAGGATTTGGCACATCCTGTGGTTCATTGAACTGAAGAGCAAAAAGGGAACAGTTGTCGGTGACTTGTCCTTCAAGGGACTTGACGCAAACGGTATGGTCGAACTCGGATACGGTCTGCGCGAGGGCTATTGCGGGAACGGCTATATGACCGAGGCGGTCAAGGCAATAACCGAATGGGCGGTTTCCCAAAAGGGCGTGAGCAGTGTCGAGGCGGAAACCTCCCCTGAAAACACGGCTTCACAGCGGGTGCTTACCAAGGCAGGTTTCATTCCCACGGGGGAAAATGGCGAGGAAGGACCAAGATTTAGGTACGAAAAATCATGTGCACAAGCATTGTCGTAAACAAGAAAAAGGCCATCATCGGATGGAATCTTGACATTCTGGACTTCGCATGGCGTGTGCGACCAGCATCTGACGGCGTTTTCATCGAAATCGACGACCCGAAGGAAGGATGGCTTCCGCTATTCGGTGCGAACAGCAGGGGCGACTTCGTGGGAATGCCTACCTGCTGGCCATTTGACGAGCGAAGCAATCCCGCAGGCGACGGCGAAAACATCATCATGCTGAACATAGACCTCCTGATCCAGAGGAAGACCTTGCAGGAGATTCGCGCAATCGCAGACAAAAGGCCAGTGTTCAGCGTTCCAGGCGTCACCTTCATGTCTGCATTGTCGGATGCGGATGGAAATGTGCTTCACATCGTCCCTGGTCAGGGTTGCCTGTACTACAAGAAGCCCGAATACAAGATATTGACCAACTTCTCGCCATTCAAACAGGATTCGGAGAAGCATCCGTGGATGGGCTGGGACAGATATCAGAAGGCAGAAGAAATGCTGCAAAATGCATTGGACGCCTTTGATGTCGAAGACTGCTTCGCAATTCTGCGGGCGGTGTCGCAGGAGGTCTGTCCCACCGTCGTCTCCATGGTGTATGATGTTCAGAAAAGGACGGTGTATTGGTGCGAAAACCGATGTTGGGACGCAATTAAGACTACAAAACTGAAGACAGCAGACAATCCTGTCTAAGGAGTGCGTCTATTCTGGTTTCTTTTCCAGTTTTTC
Organism: Victivallales bacterium; assembly: GCA_017535315.1. Taxonomy (GTDB): domain Bacteria; phylum Verrucomicrobiota; class Lentisphaeria; order Oligosphaerales; family Oligosphaeraceae; genus RGIG3456. Next base: position 49,679 of record JAFXUD010000010.1, read on the forward strand.
TTCAGTATAAGGAGAAAACCCAAGTTCCTCCTGCAATACGATTGCCAATGGAATTCCGAACACAATGGGGAACACGGATGTATTGCCTAGTACACTGTAAGCAAACAACTTTGCATTCACCTCTGGATAGGCATAGGCGACGGCTGGCGTGATAATGGATGCCTCCAGAATCGCGCCCAGAACAATGACCAGCGTGTGAAAGAGCAAGTCTGGAATTGTCCTTAAGGCGAAAGGATGCTTTCCGAAGCGTTTCCAAAGGTACCAGATCATGAAGGGGCCAAGGAAATTAGCCGAAAAGCCAGCAAGAGAAGACCAGCGTAGCGCATCGTCGATGATGTCGGCAATTAAGTTCCCGAAGGCACAGACAACACAACCCAATGGACCATAGAATACCCCGTATATCGAAGCCAGTGCGCAAACGGGGCGTACATCCGAAAAGCCAGGGATCAGGTTCATTGCTTTGAAAGGAATTGCAACGACCAGATAAACGAATAACAGCAAGAAAAAACGAATAATTAGACGCTTCATCGTTTTACCTCCTGCTTGGTGGACTCATATTCCGTGCGTTTTCCCCTGATATCCAATATTTCCATAAGATTGCCGAGAATGATAAAGGCTGCCCCTAGAAGGACGGAGGGCGTCAAATCAACTGGCGTGATTAAACTTGCGGGGAGGAATGTTCCCCAGATTATGGAAAACACAATCTCCAAAGAATAGACGAGGGTTGCGTTCGTGGCAGTAACCCTGCTCATTGCAATCGTGTTGAATGCCTGTGCTATTGCCACTATGAAATAGGAGTAGATGGTCCATGAGGCTATCAGCGTCCGTGACATAGGCAGGCCAAAAATGAGTTTGGGATCTTCCCACAGCCAGACCACCAGAGAGATTATTCCTACGAAAAAGCCCAGAAAAATGGCGATAGCCAATGGTTCATGTTTCTTGGCCATGTCGGCGAGAACGACGATGAAAATCGCTCGCAGAAGGTTACCGCCACCCATAAGGGCAAGTCCTGGCAACTGCTCCCCCTGCAACGATTTTCCCACTGCAAGCACAATGCCCGTACCTACGCACACCACAGATAGCAAGGTTTCCAATCCGATGCGTCGCCTTAGGCTCAACAGCACAACTGGCAACAAGACAACAACCATGCAATATGTGAATGCCCCCGATGTAATATCGAATGACTTGACTCCGCAAATGAACATCGCGTTGTACATCGCATTCAGCAGAGCAAGGATAGCGGAGCCTGTAACCAGTGAACGCCAATTCTTGCGCAGTGCCGCCAGCATTCGCTTGAAAAAAGCAGCAAGTAGCAGCAATGATCCCGCAAATGACGTAACACAGGTGGTCGCAAATGCAGGAGTGCCTTCAGGAATGGAGGAATAGATGACAATCTCCATGGACCAGCACATGGTCACGCAGATAAGGCATATGTTTGCTTGAAGTCGATTCATTTTTGTTGTCATGTTATTTAACATAACAATATAAGCAATGATTCCCTATATTCCAGCTTGATTCCTTTTTTTCGATGTTTATGGATCCCCATTTCAATGCGGGATGACTGGAAAACAATCTATGGCAAAGAGGTCATAAGAGGTAATTTCGAGACTGAAAAACATGTGCTGGCTCTGAAGAAGCCCCGCATCCATGAGGTTTAAAACCAACGGATGCGGGGCGTTTTTGTTTAGCGATTCATCTAGACCAGCTGGCCTGGCAGCTTCAGTTTCTCCTTTGGCGGAAAGGATTTGTCGAACTCCTCGGCTTCCTTCTCGTCCACCAGATAGCCTTGGGGTGTGGCGTATTCGCCTGTCACACCGTCAAGATACCCAGGGATAAGTTCCTTGCAGAGGAAGAACGAATCGTCCACGCCAGCGGGGAGACCGTGGTAGCGAAGACCGAATTTCCGTGCGAAGGTGAAGCCGCTCTTGCCGTAGAAGCCAATGTTGCCCTCGAAGCAGACAGCTCCGCAGCCGAGTGCGGCGGCCTTCTCCAGCGCATAGTCGAGCAGGATTTTGCCGTAGCCTTTGCCCTGCAAGTCGGGTGCGATGCAGATAGGCCCCATCGTCATGATCGGGATGTCCCTGCCGTTGTCGGCGTGGATGGCCGTTCTCACGAAGATGTCCTGACCGATCAACCGTCCGTCCAGCTCCATGACAAAGTCCAGCTCGGGCACGAATTCCGCGTCGCCGCGCAGGCAATGCAAGACATAGTGCTCCAGGCATCCTGGACGATAGACGTTCCAGAACGCCTCCCTGACGAGTGTCTCCACCTCGCGGTGCTCGCCAGTCTTCTCCAAACGAATCGCATAGTCATTTTTTCTCATTGTTTATCCTTGAGGCAATGTTGCCTCCCTCCTGATGATTGTTGACTGCAATACAGGGAGGTTTGAGAACATCAGCAAACCTCCCGATTAGCCGACAATCTCCAGTGTTCTGTTCGTCTTCAAAAAGCACACTCCTTTAGATGTTTCCCGCAGGACCACCCTGCGGTTTATCTGTAATTTACAGCCGAAAGACGCATCTTGCCATTCAACCTGCGCAAAAAAGATTTTACCCAGTGTCATCTGATTTTAGAAAAGTGATTTGACACGATGCCTATCCACATTACATTCATCAAAAACAACCCCATAACCAACAATAAGGAACATGCCATGAAAAAAGTGCTCGTCATTTCCGCGTCGCCTCGCAAGGGCGGCAATTCCGACCTTCTCTGCGATGAGTTCGTCCGCGGCGCAACCGAGGCAGGACACGAGGTCGAAAAGATCCGTCTTGCCGAGAAGAACGTGGGCTTCTGCAAGGGCTGCTATGCCTGCCAGAAGCTGAAGAAATGCTTCCAGAACGACGATGCCAACGAACTCATCGAAAAGATGCTCTCCGCAGACGTCATCGTCCTTGCCACGCCCGTCTATTTCTATTCGATGGACGCGCAGCTCAAGGCGCTCATCGACCGCAGCGTCTCCCGCTGGGAGGACTTCGGACGCTTCAAGGGCACGGAGTTCTGGCTGGTCATCACGGCGGGCGACGAGAACCGCGACATGATGTCTGCCACGTTGGAGGGACTGCGCGGCTTCATGCGCGACTGCATGGAAGGCTCCATCGAGCGCGGCGTCCTCTATGGCACGGGTGCGTATGAAAAGGGATCTGTTCGCTCGCTGCCCGTCTTCAAGGAAGCCTACGAGGCGGGAAGGAAATGCTGAGCAAGCATAGGAGAAAAACACTCTGAAAAAGACAATTCTGGCATTTGCCTTTCCATTTGTCGTGCTTCTATTGTAGAAGCGCTTGGTGTTTCGCCATCGTTGTGCGCAACGTGGCGGAATCAAGCTCCTTCGGCGAGCATTTTTGCGTCACGCATAGCGCGGCGGCAAATCCAGCCGCCTGCCCTGTGATGAAACAGCCTGGAATGACACGGATGGAGGCAAAGACGTAGCGGTCGCAACTGATGCAGCGTCCGCAGACCAGAAGATTATTGGAATGGAGGGGAATGAGCGTACGGTATGGAATGCCGTAACTTTCGCCTCGCTTGTAGCGCTCCCCACTAAAAAGGCGTTTATGTTCTTCGAGCATTTCGCGCGTCGGTTGTACGGGATGTAGGTCTGCTGGAAAGTTGTAGCGACCGATTTCATCGGGGAATGAACGGCGGGCAAGATAATCGTCGCGGCAAAGGAGATACTCGCCGATGATTCGGCGCGTTTCGCGGACGCCCAACATGGAGCCGCTGGCGGCGATGAAGGCGTTTTCAAATCCAGCGATGTGCTTTTGGTAGAACTTCTCGTATTCCACAAGCTGGCGGCGCGCGGTCACGAGTGCCTCCGAAACGGAGCGTTCATCCATCACATCGACGTTGAAGACGTGCCCGATGTTTGCGCCTGCGAGTTGCGGCGTCAGTCTTGTCATGCCTGTATGATGCCAGTCTGGCACACTCAGCTCGCCCGATGCAAAGGCCGCCGACAATGCTTCCAGCATGTTCTCGTCATTATGGCTAAATGTCCTGCCCGCGCGGTACGCCTCCCAGTCGATTCCCGACCAGAGGGAACATAGGGTGGGCGGCATGGTCTCCCCCGAGTCGCCTCCAACTGCATATTCACAGCCGACCGCCACTGCGAGCACCCCATCGCCGCTTGCGTCAATGAACAGTTCAGCCTCCACCGCGAAGTTCCCTGAAATAGATTGGAAGCATACGGAGCGAATCTTGGCATTTTCGCAGTCAGCGGCAAAGAAATGACAGCCGTACAGGACTTCGACCCCCGCCTCATCAAGCATCGCATCGAAAACACGCTTGACGTGTTCTGCCTCCAATGGACCGCCTGTGCCAAGGCGTTGCAGGAAATCTTCCCCGAAGCCTTTCATAAGGATGCGCGTACCGTCGGAATACGTCATCAGGACAGGCACCCGCGCCGCCGTACATAAGCCGCCAGGAAAGGAGTTCGCATCCAGCAGAATCACCTTTCTGCCAAGACGGACCGCGCTCACCGCAGCCGCGATACCTGATGGCCCCGCGCCAATTACGCAGATTTCCGCCCTATATTTGACTGGAACTTCAAGTGATAAATGAATTGTGGAGGTCATGGGAAATAATGTTGTTTCCACCGCAGAACCACTCTGGGGATATTTGTAATTTACAGCCTGATTTCGCATCTTGCCATTCAAGCTCCGCAAAAAAGTTTTTTTACACAGCGTCAAGTGATTTTAGAAAATTTATTTGACACAATGTCAATAAAGGTTATATTATAACCATTACACGATGTCAGACTGTTGACACTAGCAGGAGATTCGGCCATGGCCATTTCAGAGAAAACCACGACAAGCAGGCGCGAGGAGATTGTCACTGCGTGCGAAAAGCTGTACAGAACGATGTCCTTCCGTGAAATCACGCTGAAGGAGATCAGCGAGGAGACCTCCTTCTCGCGTCCGTCAATCTACAACTACTTCGCCACGAAGGAGGAGATATTCCTTGCACTGTTTGAGAGGGAGTATGACCGCTGGAATGCGGAACTAGAGGAAATCCATAGAGGTAAACATGCGCTTTCCGTCCGTGCGCTGGCGGAGAAGCTGGCGAAATCCCTGGCGGCGCGTCCGCAGCTGCTGAAGCTGCTGTCGATGAACCTCTACGACATGGAGGCCAACAGCCGTCTGGAATGTCTGACCCGCTTCAAACATTCCTATGGTAGGGCGTTGGAGAACATGAAACGGATTCTCCTGAAGTTCCGCCCTGAGATGACAGGACGACAGATACGCGATTTCATCTACGCCTTCTTCCCCTTCATGTTCGGCGTCTATCCCTACACGGAGGTGACCGAGAAGCAGAAGGAGGCGATGGAACAGGCGGGCATCGACTTCGAACTGTCGTCAGCTAGGGAACTCATTTTCATTTTCATATATAATTACCTCAACAACAAACAAGGAGGAAGCGACAAATGAAGAAGAACATCGGTGCATCGCTGGCACTCTATCCCGTCCCCGTGGTTGTCGTCGGCGCGATGGTGGACGGCAAGCCCACGTGGACGCTGGTCGCACATACGGGGACCGTGGCGCACAGCCACCTGATGGTGTCGCTTGTGCAGGCGCACTACATCAACAAGGGCATCCGCGAGACGAAAAAGCTATCCATCAACGTGGTTGACGGAACATGGCTGAAGGAGGCCGATCGCATGGGGACCATAAGCGGACACAAGGTTGACAAGTCCCAGGCGTTCGCCTACACAATGGGGGAGTACGGGACGCCATTGATCGACAAGGCAAAGGTCTCCATCGAATGCGAAGTGGACGGCAACTACGAGCTGGAAAACTTCGACCATTTCATCTGCAAGATTCTCGCAACCTACGCGGACGAAGGCATCCTGAATGAAATGGGAAAAATCAACTACCAGATATTCAAGCCCGCGCTCTTCGAGTTCCAGACATACTCGTATTTCGAGACGGGCGACAAGCTTGGAGACTGCAGGAAAATGAACAATTAAGTACTAGGAACGCCTATGACCAAGCGAACACTACTATTGACGATGAGCGTGGTTGCCGCAATTTCCCTGTCTGCCGTCGAGCCTCAGGTCGTGGACGTTCACAGCCACTTCATCACGGGAGGCTATCTTGAACTGCTGAAAAGGCACGATGCGCTGATGGACGAGCTCTATCCGATTCCAGAATGGTCGGAGGACGCGCTTCGTTCCTTCATGGAACAGGTAGGCATCGGCCTGTCCGTGCTGACCTCGACAGCGCCACAGCCTCATTTCGGCGACGCGGCGGAAAGCGCAGCTGTCTGCCGTGCGATGAACGATGAAATCGCCGTCCTGGCCGCCAAGTCGCAGAGACGCCTCCTGTGGTGCGCTACGCTGCCGCTGCCGTCGGTTCCAGAGGCGGTTGCCGAGGCTGAACGGGCACTTGGAAAGCTAGGCACGGCTGGAGTCAAGCTGCCGACCAATGCCCGCGGCCTCTACCTCGGTTCCCCTGAACTTGACCCGCTGATGGAGGTTCTGGACAGGCTGAAGGCCGTCGTGATCCTGCATCCCCACCGTCCCGAACCGTTCAACGCCAGCCTGGCAGAGGGGCTTCCTCTTGCGATGTACGAATACCATGCGGAGACAACCCGTGCGCTGTCCCGTCTATTCGCCAGAAACGTCCCCGCCCGCCATCCGAACATCCGCTTTGTCGTCCCCCATGCGGGCGCGTTTCTGCCGTTGGCGCTGCCGAGGATGAAGGCGGTTCACCCGATTGTCAGGGCAAAGGGGCTGGCGGACGAAATCGACTGGGAAGCAAACATGAAATCGCTGTGGTTCGACCTGGCGGGTTCCACAACCGCCGAAAACGTCCACAGGCTGCTTGAAATCACGACGCCCGACCATATCCTCTACGGTTCCGACTTCCCGTATGCACCCCCAAAAGCCTTGACAGCGAACCTTTCCCGCTTCCGTGCCGAACTGGAGGCAGACCCGCTGCTCAAGCCACTGGCGGGAGACATCCTTGGTGGCAACGCCCGTCGGCTTTTCCTCGGCGATGCGAAGGAAGCGAGTGTCCCCGCTCCGCAACCAGCAGGCGAAATGCTCACGCGCATCGCGGAAATAGAGGTGTTCCACGAGTTCCTTCAGGAGTATCTGGCCGCAGCCTCGACGGTGGGCGCGGAATCCGTTGCGAAGGAGCCTGGTGTCATCTGCATCTTCCCGATGCAGCGCAAAGAGTCTCCCAACATCATCCGCATCGTGGAGATCTACCGCGACGAGGCCGCATATAAATCCCATCTGGCCACGCCGCACTTTCTGAAATACAAGGAGGGGACGCTGCACATGGTCAAATCCCTGAATCTCGTGCCGATGAATCCCCTGGACGCCCCGAACATGAACAGAATCTTCAGGAAAAAGCAATGGAAAGACTAATCGTTCTCATCACGGTCATTTTGACCATTCAAGGAGCAGTTGCAATGGAAAACACCCTGACACAGAAAGAACTCGCCATCGTCGATTTATCCGCCGCCGTCGCCCGTGGCGACCAGACGGCACTGGCCAATGCGCTGAACACAGGATTTGACGCGGGACTCACGCTCAACGAGGCAAAGGAGCTGGTCGGACAGCTCTACGCCTACTGCGGCTTCCCGCGTGCCCTCAACGCCGCCGCCACGCTGATGAAGGTGGCCGCAGAGAAGAAGCCCGCCGAGGGGCGCGTCCCCAATCCACCGCCTGCGGGCAAGACCCTCGAATTTGGCACAGCCAACCAGACGAAGCTCTGCGGCGCACCCGTCAAAGGCGCGTTGTTCGACTTCCATCCGCAGCTGGACGAATACCTCAAGGCGCACCTCTTCGGAGACATCTTCGCAAGAGACAATCTGGATTGGCGCACCCGTGAAATCGCCACCGTAGCCGCACTGGCGGCGCGCCCCGAGACGGAGCCGCAGATGAAGGCTCATATTGCCATCGCGAAAAACAACGGCGTCACCGATGCGCAGGCGGCGGAGATTGTCGCCCGCGTTCGTCGTCCCTCCGATCCGTCGCGTCTCCCCGCCGACTGGTCGCCGATCCCCGTCGGGCAGCCCAACGACGAATATGCGAAGTATTTCATTGGCAGGAGCTACCTGCATAAACTCACGCTGGACCAGGTTCCCGCCTTCGGCGTCACGTTCGAACCAGGATGTCGCAACAACTGGCACATCCACCATGCAAAGACGGGCGGCGGGCAGATTCTCATCGTCACCGCTGGCGAGGGCTACTACCAGGAGTGGGGGAAGCCAGCGCGGCGCATCCGCAAGGGTGACACGGTGAACATCCCCGCAGAAATCAAGCACTGGCATGGCGCGGCTCCCGACTGCTGGTTCCAGCACATCGCACTGGAGGTGCCTGGCACAGAGCAGTCCAACGAATGGCTTGAAGCCGTCGATGAAAAGGCCTACACCGAAGCCACGAAATGACAACGACAGATTTTTAAGAGCATAAACAAAAAAAACAAGGAGAATACACAATGCTGGGCAACTTCCAATTTCACAATCCGACTAAGCTCCATTTTGGAGAGAACGCGCTTGACTTCCTCGCCGACGAGCTGAAGAACTACGGGCCGACCGTGCTGCTTTCTTATGGCGGCGGCTCCATCAAGAAGAACGGCATCTACGACCAGGTCATGGCAATCTTGAAAAAGGCTGGCAAGACCATCATCGACGACGGCGGTGTGATGCCCAACCCCACGCTGGACAGGATGCTTGAAGGCGCGGCACGGGCGAAAGCCAACAACGTGGACCTCATCCTCGCCGTGGGCGGCGGCTCCACCATCGACTACGCGAAGGGCGTCAGCGTCTCCGCCTGGTGCGACGAAGATCCGTGGGAGAAATACTACATGCGCTTCGAAGAACCCACCTGCCGCATAATTCCCATTGGGAGCGTCCTCACAATTGCTGGCACGGGCAGCGAGATGAACGGTGGCAGCGTCATTAGCAACCACAAGGCGAACCTCAAGGTCGGCAAGGTCTTTGGTCCCGCCGTCTATCCGAAGTTCACCGTCCTCAACCCGCGCTTCACCTTCACCGTGCCAAAGCGGCAGATGGTGGCGGGCATCTTCGACATCATGAGCCACATCCTCGAACAGTATTTCAGCGGTGAGGACGACAACACCAGCGACTACATCGCCGAAGGCCTGATGCACTCCCTCATCCATTCATCCCGCATTGCCGTGAAGAATCCCGAGGACTACGAGGCACGGAGCAACATCATGTGGACGGCCACCTGGGCACTCAACACCCTTATCGCCATGGGCAAGACGACGGACTGGGAGGTCCACATGCTCGGTCACGCCGTCGGCACACTGACAGACGCCACGCACGGCATGACGCTCTCCGCCGTTTCCCTGCCATACTACCGCCTCATCATGCCATACGGGCTGAAGAAGTTCGCGCGGTTCGCGACAAACATCTGGGGAATTGCGGCGGATGGCAAGTCCGACGAGCAGTTGGCCAACGAAGGGCTTGCTGCGTTTGAGGCTTGGATGCACGAAATCGGCGTCTCCATGAACATCACGGAGCTCGGCGCGACGAAGGAGATGCTCCCCGCCATCGCCGACGCGACCTTCATTCTCGACGGCGGCTACAAGAAGCTCACCCGCGAGGACGTGCTGGAAATCCTTCGCCAGAGCCTGTGATTCAAAATACTCAACCATAGGAGAACACAACCATGAAAAAAGCAGTAATGTCACTCGTTTGGGCACTGGCCGCGCTGCTGCCGTTTTGCTGCTGCGCAAAGGAAAACACAACTGTTAACACTGAAAAAGGAGTCACAACCATGAACAACACAGGCAAATCACTCGTCGTCTGCTTCTCCGCCACGGGAACTACCAAGGGCGTTGCACAGCGCCTTGCGACCGCCATTGGTGCGGAATTCGTTGAAATCGTCCCCGCGAAGCCATACACTACAGCCGACCTGAACTGGCGTGACAAGAAGAGCCGCAGCTCCGTCGAGATGGCCGACCGCAAGAGCCGCCCCGCCATCGCAAATGCCGTCCCCAACCTGGCGGACTACACGACAGTTTTCGTGGGCTTCCCGATCTGGTGGTACCGCGAGCCGTCCATCATCGACACCTTCATCGAAACGAACGCTGAGGCACTGGCTGGCAAGACTATCGTGCCGTTCGCCACATCGGGCGGCAGCGGCATGGGCGATTCGACCGCCAACCTCCAGGCGCTTGCACCCAAGGCAAAGGTGACCGCAGGACGCCGTTTCAGCGCCTCCGTCGATGCCGACACGCTGAAGGCATGGGCGGTTGAGGTCGCGAAATAGACATCGCAAGTTGCGAGGGTGATATGAACCGACGTGATTTCATTCGGGACATGGCGATTGCCGCCGCGGGAATCAGCGCCGCTGGCCTTCTTGGCGGCGCTGCGACTGCCGAGGCGGCGACAGGTAAGATGCAGGGGAGAAAAGGCAAGATGAAGATACTGGTGCTGACTGGAAGTCCGCGCAGGAACGGCAATTCCGCGACGTTGACGGAGCATTTCATCAAGGGCGCGAAGGAGGCTGGGCATTCCGTCGAACGCTTCGATGCGGCCTTCAAGAAGGTGCATCCGTGCATCGCCTGCAATTCCTGCGGCATGGACGGCCCGTGCGTGTTCAAGGACGACTTCGAGTTCGTCCGCAAGCACATCATCGATGCAGACTGCGTGGTGTTCGCCACGCCGATGTACTATTTCGGCATCTCCTCGCAACTCAAGGCGGTCATCGACCGCTTCTACGCCATCAACGGGCAGATTCACGTCCCCAAGAAGGCGGTCCTGCTGATGACCTACGCCAATTCAGCGGCCTCCGAGGCCGTGCCCATCAAGTCCCACTACGAAGTGCTGCTGAGATACCTGGGCTGGACGGATGCGGGACAGGTCATCGCACCTGGCGTCTGGCCTGTCGGCGCAGTCAACCGCACTGAATACCCTGAACGTGCATACCAGCTTGGAAAGAGAATCTGAAAATATGTTATTGAAAATGAAACTGAACCCTTTGATTGAAAACGCATACAAGGTCCTGGACGGCGGCAATCTCGAACGCAAGGAGGCCGTGGTTCTGGCACACGAAATAACTGGCCCTGATATTCTGGACTTGGTTTCATTAGCAAACAAGGTGCGGCTCGCATTTGCGCCGAAAGACGCTGGCAGTTGCTCCATTGTCAATGCAAAATGCGGTAAATGCGGCGAAAACTGTCGCTTCTGCGCCCAAAGCGCCCATTACCATACGCACATCGACACCTTTCCACTGCTGTCGGAAGCGGAGGTTGTTGACGCAGCCCAGAAGGTCTATGACAGCGGTGTCCGCATCTTCGGCTATGTCACCAGCGGACGTGGCTGGCTGAAGCCAGACGAAGATTTCCGTCGCATTCTTTCCACGTTGGACTGTCTGCACGAACGCTTCCCCGACATGAAGCTCTGCGTCTGTCTAGGCATTCTCTCCGATGAATGCGCACGGGAGCTTTCCCTCCACCATGTCTGGCGGTACAACATGAATCTCCAGACCTCGCCCGTCCGATATGCGGAACTGGTCGCCACCACCCACACCATAGAGGAGAAGATCGCCACCATCCGCCTCATGCAGAAATACGGCATCACCAACTGTACAGGCGGCATCTTCGGGCTTGGCGAAAACTGGGAGGACCGAGTCGATATGGCGTTCGCAATCCGCGACCTCAAGGTCGAGGCATCCACCCTCAACATACTCCTTCCTATTCCAGGCACGCCACTGGAGGCGCAGCCACCAGTCACTCCTGCGGATGCCACCAAGATCTTCGCGTTGTTCCGTCTCATCAATCCGACCATGACGCTCAAGTTCTGTGCGGGGCGCGAGACGACCATGAAGGATTTTCAGGGACTGCTGATGCTTTCAGGTCTTAATTCGCTGATGACAGGCGGATATCTTACTACCCGTGGCCGCCAGGTGGCAGACGATTTCGCCTTCTGGAAACTGCTTGGAGGATTCGGCTAATCCAGCCAGTCGGCGACGGGAAAATCTATATAAATTCTATATAAATAAGTTCTACGAAATAGCGTTTATTATAATCATAGAACAAGAAGCAACCTCAGAACCACGAGGTGAATATACATGACAAGAAAACGAGTCGCATATTTCCTGGTATTTGCCCTCATGGCAGTCGTTTCGCTATGCCATGCCTACACGACGGAAAACGCCACTTTCATAGATTTCAGCGACAGCGGCGTAAATGTCACCGCAGGTCCATATACTGGCTATTCTGTGAAAAACACCACTGTCACACTTAGTGCCGCAGGAACATACGTGTTTTCAGGGGCTTGCTCAAACGGCTCAATCAAGGTCAAAAAAGCGACAACTGGCACAGTCAGGGTTGTTCTGGCTGGTGTGACGCTCACGGCGGGCGGCTCCGAAACAACGGATGACGAGGGGCTTGTCGTCCACACGGCGACGGCTCCGCTCCTTGTGAACAAAGACAACACGGTAATCATCGAGGCATACGCTGGTACAGTCAATACCCTGACGGACTCGCCATACAACAACGACGACAGCGCACCATCGGCCAGTACGGACACCGAAAACGCCGTCCTCAAGGTAAAGGCTGGCTCGACGGCGACTCTTTGCGGCACGGGAACGCTGAAAATCGTGTCCTACGGCAAGAATGGCATCAAAGCTGGTTCGGAGACGGATTCCCCTTCGCTTCTGATAATAAAAGAACTCACGCTAGATGTCACTGCAAAAGTGAACGACGGTATCTCCGTCGAGAACGCCGTTAAGTTCTACAGCGGCGACATTAGCGTCAATGCCGTAGGCGATGCAATCCAGGCCGAGCCAGATGAGGAAGACGCAAGCGGTGCCGGCGATGTTGTCATCTATGGCGGTACGCTCAAGCTCACAGCTGATGGCGAGGGCATCCAGGCATCCAATGAACTATATGTCTCAGGCGGAAGCATAACCGCAACTGCTGGGGAAGACGGTCTCAAGGGCGAAAAGAACGTCTTCATCGACAGCGGCGCGATCAATGTCACATCCACGCTTGACGGCATACAATCCGACGAGGGTGGCGTCTATATAACTGACGGAACGGTAAACATCAAGGCGGGCGGTGGAGCCTCCACCAAGCTGACAGGCGATTCCGACAGTTGCAAGGGCATCAAAGCGGAGACGACACTGTTCGTCACGGCAGGCGACTTCGTAGTCAACTCCGCCGACGACTGCCTCCACTCGGACGACACCATCGCCATCACGGGAGGCATGTTCACGCTGGCTACCAGCACTTCTGGCAAAGACTCCACCTACAGCGGCGGCGATGCCATCCATGCCGACTACACGCTTGTCGTCGGAACAGACGGCGGCGGTGTCACGACACCGTCCATCACCATCACCTCCTGCTACGAAGGGCTTGAGGCGGCGAAAATCTACGTTCTGTCAGGCTATGTCGATGTCACCTCCTCGGACGATGGCTTCAACGCAGGCAATAAGAACATTGCATCAGAAAGCACAACCGCCTTCTCCCTGAACATCTATGGAGGGGAAATCCATATCAAGGCCGCAGGCGACGGGCTTGACTCGAACGGGAACATGAAAATCTACGGTGGAACCACTGAGGTGAACTGCACGGCAAACGGCGGAAACAACGCGCTCGACACGGCGGACAGGGGCTACCTCTCCGTATCAGGGAGCGGAAGCCTGGTGACCCTTGGTCCAAGCGACATGGCCGTCACCCCTAATGCCAACTATTCGACCGTGCCATACGTGACATTCGGCAGCGCCAGCCAGGGAGGTCCTGGAGGCGGACCTGGTGGCTTTGGCGGCTCTTCCTCCAGCACAAGCATCTCCATCCCATCGGGGACAACCTGGTACATCAGGAACTCGTCGGGGACAACGCTTGCAACAGGAACGACTGCATCCACGGTCAGCTATGTGGTCTTCGCTTCCTCCACCCTTACGGCAAACCAGACCTACTACCTGGTTTACGGCTCGACCCAGAAATCCGCAACAGCGACCGCCTCGAAGGCGAGTTCCGTCACGCAGGAAAACGTTCCTTCTGTCGCCCAGGACGTATCGGCATATGTCGGCACGGGAGCGGAGGAGTACCTGCTGACGGTGAACGGCGTGACCACAGAGAAGGCGCAAGGTCAGACCATCTCCGTCACGGCGGAGGAAAAGGAAGGCTCGACCTTCCTCTCGTGGTCTGCTGTGGGAATCGAACTTGATGACCCTGCCGCAAGGACGCAGACATTCAACATGCCTGCCAACGACGTCACGCTGACCGCAAACTACGATGACGACAGCAACCCGATCCTTCTCTTCAGCAATACCTCCATAACCCGTGTTTCGGGGACTGCAAGAGGATATACACTGGACGGCACGACTCTTTCCATCACCAGCGCAAACACCTACATGCTGTCAGGAACCTGCTCCGATGGTGCAATCTCCATCAAGAAGGGACTGGCAGACGTGACCATCGTCCTGAACGGCCTGGCCCTGGAGAACACCACCACTGCCCCGATTGTCTGCGGGAAGGGTTCATCCGTTGTAATCGAACTCGCGGATGGCTCGGAAAACACACTTTCGGACAATGCATACAACAATGACGACATCCATGCCGACAATGCCAATGCCGAGAACGCAGTCATCAAGGGCAAGAAGGGCGGTACGTCCGTCACCATCGGCGGTAGTGGCTCGCTCACCGTCAACGCCAATGGAAAGAACGGCATCAAGGTCGCGGCAGAGGGTACGCTGACCCTTCAGGACAGCATCAGCCTTACGGTCAACGCTAGCGTCAACGATGCCATTTCAAGCGACAATCTGCTTGTCATCACAGGCGGAACATACATTATCTCCGCAGCAGGCGACGGTCTTGTTGCCTCGCCTGACGAGGACGACGCATCTTCGCAGGGCTCTGTTTCCATCGGTGGAGGCACAATCACTATCACTGCGGGCAACGACGCTATCCAGGCCAGGACGCTCAACGTGTCGGGTGGTCAAATCACGGCCACAGGCGTCGCCTCGTCGCTGGACATCACCTCTGGAAACATCACGGATGGTGCGCTGGAGCTCTATGCCACGGATGCAGACGGTTCGGCCGTGCTCTACACCGACACGTTGAATATGAGCGGCGGCAGCCTTATTGCGGGTGACTCCAATTCCGCTTCGCAGAGTCTCTCTGTCGGCGACGGATTGTACTCCGCGCTTGTGGCTCACCCAAGCATCGCCGCGAATAAATCCTATAC
Organism: Victivallales bacterium; assembly: GCA_017535315.1. Taxonomy (GTDB): domain Bacteria; phylum Verrucomicrobiota; class Lentisphaeria; order Oligosphaerales; family Oligosphaeraceae; genus RGIG3456. Next base: position 64,844 of record JAFXUD010000010.1, read on the forward strand.
TTGTTGTCTGTCCAATGGCGAGACGATGGAGATAACGTTGGCTCAGTCAATCACGCATCTTATCATTGCCAATGCGGACATCCAGGGGGCGACTGCATTCACAGCTTTTTCTACAACGCTTGTGCCTGGCTGGAATCTTGTCGTGATTCCTGCCGAATACAGCGAAGACGCAATCAGCGGATTGGGCGCATTTTCCTTCAACCCATCCTCAAAATGCTATCTCCGCGGGGCAAAGGCAGGACAGCCCGCGTGGGTGTTCGCCACGGCAGACGGAGCGATGCTTTCAGGCACTCCAGCCGAAAACTGCTGGATTCTCCCCAAGGAAAACGGATGGCATCTCGTGGATGCGCCATTCAACATTCCGTCCGCCCTTCTTGGCGAAATGCAGGTCTGGTCTTTTGAAGACGGTGTTTACCAGAAAGTGACAAACGGTCTCGTCGGCGGAAAGGCATATTGGCTCTATGTTGAGTAGAACGAATTGAGATTGACATCCAAAAGCGATGGTTTCAAAACTATTATCGAAATGCGTGTCGGCATGAACACATTGGCATTGTCTTAGCCACAGCGCCCATCTTTTAGCGCATCACGCTAGTTTTGATATTACCTCATATATCTTGGAACTCGTCATCAAGTGTCTATTTTTATAAGGGGCACTATCGTGTTTTAAATAAACGATAGTGCTCTTGATATGTCATTTTTCTTTGAATCCTTTGAATAAAACGTGAATAGATGTATATTATACGCATCATAAAAGGCACCATCATTAAAAAAATAACATGATAGTGCCTTTTATAAGGAGGCGCGACAATGATAGGCAGAACAAGCGAAAAGCAGTATCTTCAAGAAATGTCCCAAAGAGAGGACGCGCAACTCATTGCTGTCTATGGCAGACGTCGTGTAGGCAAAACCTATCTTGTAAGGCATGTGTTTGAAAACAGGATTATTTTCGCCCACACAGGGTTATACAATGTCAGCCTCACTGAGCAGCTTTTAGCGTTTAGGGATTCTCTAATTCAACAAGGTGCCAAAGACGTTCCGATATTCCGCAGTTGGCGGGAAGCATTTCTAGCGTTGAGAAGCTTTATTCTCTCCTGTGAACAACAAGAACGCATTGTCTTTTTGGATGAGCTTCCGTGGATGGATACTCCAAAATCATCGTTTGTCTCGGCCTTTGAACACTTTTGGAATGGCTGGGCTTCTTCACAGAGTCATCTTCTCATTATATTCTGCGGGTCATCAACATCATGGATAATCAAAAAAGTGCTGAAAAACAAAGGTGGCCTCCACAACAGAGTAACAGGGCAAATATTGCTTGAGCCATTCACGCTTGCGGAATGTAAAGAGTATGCAAAATCCATGGGGCTTTCCTATTCTTTGCAGGACATTGCTGAAGGTTATATGGTTTTCGGCGGTATCCCATACTATTGGAGTTTTCTCAGGAAAAACGAAAGTCTATCACAAAGCATTGATAGACTGCTGTTCGCACATAATGGCCAACTTCGCCATGAGTTCTTTGAACTATACAGTTCCCTTTTCAAGGAGGAAGATGCCTATCTGGAGATAGTCACTGTCTTGGCAACGAAAAAACAAGGTCTGACACTTACACAATTGGCAGCGGCAACGGGCAAGCAAAAAGGCGGCAGTCTTTCGCGACATCTAGAGGAATTGGAGTGCTGTGGTTTCATACAACGTTACACTGGCTTCGGGAAAAAACAAAAGGATGCTATATACCAATTGACCGACAACTTTACACTCTTCCATTTTGCCTTTATAGCAGGAGAGTCCAAGCCAGATCCACATTTCTGGTCCATTTCCTCAACAAAACCCTCTGTATTGAGCTGGAAAGGACTTGCATTTGAACGTCTATGCCTGCTTCATATCCAGCAGATTAAGAAGGCACTTGGTATTTCAGGAGTATTGACTCACATATACTCCTGGAGGCATAACGCAGATGAAACATATCCTGTCGGAGCGCAAATCGATTTGATAATCGAAAGAGCGGACCGCATCGTCAATGTCTGCGAAATGAAATGGTCGGAAGGAGAATATGTCATCGACAAGGCTTGCGATTCAAACCTCCGCACAAAACTCAATGTATTCAGAAATGTGACAAAGCTGAAATATGCAATTCACCTTACAATGGTGACGTCATACGGTGTCATGCACAACATGTACTGGAACAATATTCAGTCAGAGGTGGTTCTGGAGGACTTGTTCCAATGACATAAACCTGAATCCGTGAAGTGGGTTCATTTACGCCATAACTCCCTCACTTTACAGAATCAGGAAAGATTTTTTGAGGTAGGAACTATGATGAAAATCGCTTTTTTTGATGCCAAGCCCTACGACCGTGAATCCTTCGACAGAATCAACAACGGACGCTATGACATCCGCTATTTCGAGACGCGCCTCACGGCGGCGGCTCTGCCGCTGGCTGAAGGATGCGATGCGGCATGCGCCTTCGTAAATGATGAAATCGACCATGCGGTCGTGGAGGGACTTGTCGCGAAGGGTATAAAAGTGCTTGCGCTGCGTTGCGCTGGCTACAACAACGTCGATTTCAAGGCGGCATACGAGGCGGGCCTGACGGTCGTGCGTGTGCCAGCTTATTCGCCATACGCCGTGGCAGAGCATGCAGCCGCGCTACTGCTCGCGCTGAACAGGCACATCCACAAGGCGGCGGCTCGCACACGCGACTTCAACTTCTCCCTCGTCGGCCTCACGGGCTTCGACCTCCACGGCAAGACCGCTGGTGTCGTCGGCATGGGCAAGATAGGACGCGTATTTGCAGGCATTTGCCTTGGCTTCGGCATGAGGGTGCTGGCATACGATGCCTTCCCAAAGCCGCAGGAGGGCATTGAATATGTTCCCTTGGACAGGCTCCTCGCCGAAGCGGACGTTGTCTCGCTTCACTGCCCGCTCACGCCTGAAACAAAACACCTGTTCAACGAGGAGACATTTGCCAAGATGAAGCGGGGCGTTGTCCTTATCAACACCTCGCGGGGCGGACTGGTGGACAGTGAAGCTCTTCTTTCCGCCCTTCGCGACGGGCAGGTTGGTGCAGCGGGACTGGACGTCTATGAAGAGGAGAGCGAATGGTTCTACGAGGACCGCTCGGATGTGACGAGGCAGAACAAGACGCTGTCGCTGCTGGTCTCCATGCCAAACGTCATCGTCACCTCCCACCAGGCGTTCCTGACGCACGAGGCACTGGCAAATATTGCGACAACCACGCTGGCCAACTTAGACGCCTTCTTCGCAGGCGCGCCGCTGGAAAACGAAATCTGCTACCGCTGCATGGGGACAGGCAAGCCGCAGGCCGATTGCCCGAAACGCGCAGGCGGTCGCTGCCATTGAAGGTAGTTTTGAAATTACCTCAGTTTTCTGGCTTCTCAGGGGGAACGTCTTTGATATGGCTAAACAGCCAAGCAAGCCGTTCATCGGAGAAGGATTGTGCGCAGGTTTCGGCATGATCGAGGCCTGAAAGAACGTCGAAGTGCGCCTCTCCACCCGCCTTTGCAATGCGTTCCGAAAGGCGGCACAATGACTGCACTCGTTGCGTCCCCACAGATTATTAGCACCTCACAGCCAAGAGCGAAAACATACTGGTGGTGCGCCTCGTTGCGCGGTGTCATTTCAGATACTTGCGGTAGAACTCGGCGAGTTTGTCGAAGGGGATGATGTCCAGCTGGTCGTAGAGGTCGCAGTGGCTTGCGCCAGGGATGATCATCAGTTCCTTGTTGTCGCCTTTGAGCATCTTGAAGGCAGTTTCGCCGAAATAGCGGCTGTGTGCCTTCTCGCCATGGATGACCAGCACAGCGCTCTCGATTTCACCTGCGTATGCGAGAAGTTTCGCATTCAGGAAGGGCAGGAAGGAGGTGACATTCCAGCCGCCGTTGGAGTTCAGGGAACGTGGATGGTAGCCGCGCTTGGTCTTGTAGTGGTCGTAATAGTCCTTGACAAACTGCGGCGCATCTGCGGGAAGCGGGTCCACCACGCCGCCACCGAGCTTGTAGCTCCCGTTGCGGAAGTCCTCGTTACGCTGCGCGTTCATAGCGATGCGCTTCTCGCGACGCTTGGCTGCACTGTCCTCCTGGTCGAAGTAGCCGTTGGCGGTGACTCGCGTCATGTCGTACATCGTGGAGGCGACGGTCGCCTTCACACGCGTATCGATGGCGGCGGTGTTGATGGCAAAACCGCCCCAGCCGCAGATTCCGCAGATGCCGATTTTGTCCGCATCCACGTCGTCACGGGAGATGAGATAATCGACGGCGGCCTGGAAGTCTTCGGTGTTGATGTCAGGCGAGGCGACATAGCGGGGTTCGCCACTGCTCTCGCCCGTGAAGGATGGATCAAAAGCGATGGTCAGGAAGCCACGCTTCGCCAACTCCTGCGCATAGATGCCAGAGGACTGCTCCTTGACTGCGCCAAAAGGTCCCGAAACAGCGATGGCCGCGAGTTTGCCTGTGGCGTTCTTCGGTTTGTACACGTCTGCCGCCAGCGTGATGCCGAAGCGGTTCGGGAATGTAACTTTGCTGTGTTCCACCTGGTCGCTCAGGGGAAAGATCTTGTCCCATTCCTGGGTCAGTTCAATGGTTTTCATGGATGGACACTCCTTGCATTGTTTGTTGAGGTTGCAGCAGCTTGTAGCGGCTATGACGAGGGCGGCTAGTGACAGAAGCAGTGTGGTTTTCTTCATGGTTTTTCCCTTTGGGTGATGCCGTCGCATGGTTGGGTTGAGTGGAGCGGAAATGTCGTCACATCCCGCCTTTTTTTAATGTAAATAAATATAATTTTAATTTGTGAAATAGCAAATACTTTGTTTTTATGGATTTTCATGCTTGAAAAGCATATCACTGGGAGTATAGTATTGCCAAGTCAATTTAACACAGGAGAATGTCATGGAACTGCGAGTGTTGAAATACTTTCTGGCAGTGGCCCGCGAGGGTAGCGTCACGGGGGCGGCGCACCGCCTGCATGTCACCCAGCCGACGTTATCACGGCAACTTAAGGACCTGGAGGACGAACTGGGGCAACGCCTTTTTGTGCGTGGCAGCCACAGCGTCTCGCTGACCGCCGAGGGAATGCTGCTTCGGCAGCGGGCGGAGGAAATCATGACGATTGTCAACAAGACGCGCTCAGACTTCAGTGAACGCCACAAGATTGCGGGGGATGTCTATGTCGGGGGCGGCGAGAGCGAGGCGATGTCGCTTCTGGCTGAGGTCATCCGCGATGTACGGGACAGGCATCCCGCCATCCGTTTCCACCTGTACAGCGGGAACGCGGAGGATGTCATGGATCGGCTGGACCGCGGGACGCTTGATTTCGGCGTGCTGATCCAGCCCGTCGATATCTCGAAGTACGATGCCTTGCCGCTTCCCTACAAGGACGTCTGGGGCCTGGTGATGCCAGTTGGACATCCGCTGGCGGAGAAGAAGGGGATTGCCCCAGAAGACCTGGACGGCATCCCGTTGCTCTTTTCGCGGCAAGTGCTTCAATACGGTTCATCGGAAAACCCATGTCTGGAGTGGTTGGGCAAGTCAGCGTCCGAGCTGAACATCGCCGCCACCTATAATCTTATATACAATGCGGCACTACTGGTCCGCGCAGGTGTCGGCTGCGCGGTGACGCTGGATCGCCTAGTTCCTACAGGCGTGAGGTCGGGGCTGGTCTTCCGCCCGTTTGTCCCGAAACTGGAGTCCTCGCTGGACATCGTCTGGAAGAAGGGGCAGTTCTTCTCGCCCGCCGCCTCCGCATTTCTCTCAAGGCTTCAGGAAAGAATTGGAGAAGAAAAGTAGAGTTGTTTTTCTTAGTTGCCTGCCGAGATGATATAGCATAATGACAATAAGACATGACCGTTGGAGAGTTGAAATGATGGAAACAATCACTGTCCGAAAACTTGATTTGCAGGATACACGGTCGCTGGTTGAACTGTCGCGGGATGCAGGCTGGAATCAGCAGGAAGCAGAAATAAGGGACATTATTGCACGGTCTGGCGAGAACATACTTGGTGCGTTCCATGGTGAAGAGCTGGCGGGAGTGGCGGCGGCCTATTGCTATGTGGCGGTGGCTTTCATCAACGAGGTGATAGTTAACAGCGTCTGGCGAAAACAAGGCATTGCCACGAGATTGCTGAACGAGCTGTTACCGAAGGTGCTGCCCCAGTGTCCGACCTTGCGCCTGTATGCCACTGGACAGGGACGACCAATCTATGAGAAGCTGGGATTCGTGCCATACGGGACGCTTTGCTTCTGCCAATTCAAGAACGATTTGTCCAAGCCTTCCCAAAGAGTGAGGCCTGTCTTGGAAGAGGACATTCCCCAGATGTGCGCTCTTGATGAAGAGCAGTTCGGGTTGCGGCGCGAGGCATTGATACGCAAGCTGTTCTGCAATGCCCCTGAATCGGCGTGGTGCATCAGGGAGAATGGATGCCTACAGGGATTCATCCTGCGCAGCCTTGGCGAATGGTTATTGCAAAGCCGCAGTGTGGAGGGTATCGCCGAACTTCTCCTTCACGCCAATTATTGCGCCAACGACTCATTGGTTGTCTGCCTCTGGAAAGACGATGCGGATGCGCTGGCGGCATTTGTGGAAAATCATCTTGAACTTACGGCAATGCAATTTGGAAAGACCTTGTCGTTCCCGCCTAAATGCCATAGTGGCTGCTTGCCAGACATCGGGTGAGGCTTTGGGAAAATGCTCAGTTCTCTCCCCATTTGCCCATTTTACCATGCTATCAGCGTTTGCGCTGTTCCTCCAGAAAATTCTCAATATCATTCATGGTGACATTCCCCACGGAGGAGATTAGGCTCACACGGGTCCACAGTGTAGGGATGCGTGTTCTCAACGTGCTATGGCTTTCTCGCAGAACATGTGAGGTGTATGCCTTGATTCTCCCTACTACGGAACAGACGCTCTGAATCGGCGGTATCTCTAGCAGCAAATGCACATGGTCCTGGGAGATGTCCGCACCAAGCAGTTGATAGCCGCCTTCCCCCTGATACTCGTCAATTAGAGAGTGAAGATGTTTCCTGATGGATTCATCAAGCACTTTTCTGCGCCATTTTGTGCAGAAGAGAACATGGTATTGGCAGCAATGGACGATATTGTCAGAAACATGGTAGCTTCGTACTGGATTGCTTAGTTCCATAAAAAACTCCTGCTGGGATTGGGAAATAAAATAAGGCTCTGTTCCCCAAGAGGGGCGTTTACGGAAGCCGCAAAGCGGCAGCACCCGTAGGGTGCAACCATGCGTAACCCCACGCAAGCACCCGTAAGGGCGCGTAGCGTGGGGGAGATGCACCCTAGAATCCGCGCCCGCAAGGGCGCAACAAAAACGTTGCCATTAACCTACCCTCTTGCGAAACATAGCGTATTATAAATAATATAACGCTTCAGAAAGATTTTTTACAATAAAACTAAGAAAAATATTATATAGATAAAATAATATATATTGTTTTTGATATATATTATATACATTTCCGTATCTCCACTTTGAATAACTTGAAAACAAAGGAGGCATTACATGAGCTGGGGTACGTATTACAAATACGATGGTTACTTGCTGCGGATCAGCAAGAATGAACTGGACGACAAAGTCGATGAATGTGATGAAACAATCAGGCGAATCTTTCGCGAGATCATAGCCTATATGGCAATGACGCCGCCACTCTATGCCAAGGACTGCGAAGGGGAAGAGTATCCATGGGTTGAACACATTGCCAATCAGGCGAGGCAGTATCAGGAAGAGCTTGAAGAGGCCATTGCACTGCGCGCACGGCTCCAGGACTGTTTGGAGACTTTGCACGAACACCCTGAAGATGTGACGGAAGGATGACGTTGTAATGTGCATGACGGGCGACATTCCGTCACCCGCAAACCTAATTGAATTACGCTATATTCCCCTTGAGGGTTGTTTTTCAAAGGCCGCGAAAGCAGCCAGCGCACGGCAGTGCGTGACAATCGTAGCCCAATGCAAGCGCCCGAAGGGCACGCAGCATTGGGAAAGTCGCCCCCCAAGTATTTGCGCCCGCAAGGGCGCAACAAAAACGTTGCCGTGACCTGTCCTCTTGGGAACAGAGCTTTGAACAAAAACAATGGAGGCTGAAATGGAAGACAAACTGACAATCGAGAATCTCCAAAAGCGCATCCTTAGGGAAGTCAAGAACATGCTACGCTGGGCAGAAACCGAAGCATGGGTCATCTGTCGGTATGGCATGCTGGCCGTGGTCAGGAAAAACAACTATTGTGATGAATCAATGGACGAAAAACTGCTCCTGATTATTCGTGAGGAAGACCTATTCACCGAGGACGAGCGCACCGAGAACTACATCAACTACTTCCATAAGTATCTCGCGTGGTACACGGGCCACCGCGACAGGGAGATGCTCGAGCGGATGCGGAACGACATGGACTTTGACCAGAAAACGCTGACCTACAAGGAGCCCTTCGGCAGGATGGTGGACGGCGACTTCGTGTGCACGGGCGAGTTCAGGATGGTCAAGGTGGGATAAGGAGAACGCGATGGAGAAGAAGATTGAACTGAGGCAGACGGGCATCAAGGTCCGCCTCATCAGCGAGGACGGGAATTGCCTCCACGTCCTGGGCAAGGTGCGTGCAGCCCTGCGCCGGGCGAGCGAGAGCCGGGCTTTCATCGAGGCGTTCACGAAGGAGGCCACCAGCGGCGACTCCAACCACCTGCTGGCGACCGTGATGGAAGTCGTGGAGGTGGAGTGATGGCCGACGAGTTTCTGATCAAGACGAAATGCGACCGCTGCGGCGCATCCCTCGGTGGCGGCAGAACCATGAGCCGTTTCGACACGACCTGCCTGTGCATGAGGTGCGCGGAGGCGGAGCGTCATCATCCCGACTACCAGAAGGCGGTCGATGCCGAGATGGACGAAATCCGCAAAGGCAATCGTCAAGTGGGATTATCTTGATGAAATCGCGCCAGGACATTGTACGAAACAGAGAGGTGAAAATCATGAAAAACGCTAAAAAATCAATGCTCACCGAAGCAGAATCGGAAATATACTTTTGCGCATTCCGCTATTGCCTAGGGCGAATGACATATGTCGTGTCTGATTATTGTGAAGAGGCGACTCGAAAAATACGGCAAATCACAGATCATTTTCTTCTGTTGTTGGAAAAGGAATTGTCTGAAGCGATTCACAAAGATGACGAGCAGCGGGCAAAGGGGGAGCCGTATAAAACCTTGGGATGGGACTGTGACAGGGACAACTGGGTGAAACTATTTGGTCTCGTTTCGGAGGAAGTGGACAGAAGGGAATTGGAACACTGGGCAATCAAAAGGGAAAATGACGAACCCGATGTAACCAAACAAGGAGACTGAATCATGGCTACATCAAGCGTAATTGGAGTGAAACAGGCAGATGGCGGCGTAATGGCCGTGCGCTGCCATTGGGACGGATATCTCGAACACGTTGGGCGCATCCTGCACGAGTTCTATGGTGGTGAGACGAAGGCAATGCGCCTGCTTTCCCTTGGCTCGCTGAGTTCGCTCGGAGAGAGCATGACGCCACCACCAGACGTGCGGCATTCCCTGGAACATCCTGCAAGAGGCGTGACGGTGGTCTTCCATCGCGACGGAGGTGATGACCTGCATAAGCCAGTTCAGTTCAAGGATGCGGAGGATTACAGGCTGAACGCCCAGTCAAGGTTCATGGTCGATTACGTCTATCTTCTGGATAATGGGATGTGGAATGTCCTGGTCAATCAGAATTGGATTCCCGTCGCCACCGTCATCCATAAGGAAGATTGGACAGGAAACACAGAAGCCATGAAAAGCGAATTGGCCAATGCCTGCTTCATCAGAATCCTGGTGATATGTGCAACCACCAGTCAGGCTGCAGAACTCACTGGCCAATTGGCACACATCGTAAAGGCTACGAAGAGGCTTGCTTGCATTGAGGTTGGCAACGGTCTCTGCATCTTCAGCTGCAATGCTAGGCGCTTCACCCATGGATTAGTGCTGGAGGGACTGGTGAAAAATGGCATCGACGATGCACAGGCCACTACCCTTGTCCGCTTTCTTGAAGGTCTGGCTGAACTCAAATCGATGTTCATCGAATGGTGTACGCCAGATTCAGAGACCTGCGGCGAAATCATCTGGGAGAACGGATGGTTGAGCGCAACGATGCTTCCGACCCAGTTCTGGCCACGAATGGCGCGAACTGGCATGAGCCAGATGGCACTCGTCAATGCCCTTGCAGAGCATGGTATGGCACACGAAATCAGGACGCTGGAGGCAAAATGAGAGGAATACTCATCAAGGCGGCGGAGAAGAAGGTGGTTGCGGTGGAAGTGAAACCCGACCCGAACAGAAGTCTGGAGGGCCTCCGCGCCCTCATCGGGTGCGAGTGGGTCCAGCCAGTCGTCGTGGGCAACGGTGTGACAATTTGGGTGGACGAGGAGGGGCGGCTGAAGCAGCCCACGGCTGGCTTCCTTCTCAGCGGCGTCCCGTGCGTCTTCGCGGGCAACGGCGTCCTGCTCGGCGGCGAGGCAAGCCGAGCGAGGGTGTGCAAGGCCAGTCCGTAGGTCATTACCCTCGGCATGAGATGGCTCTCGCCCGACCAGGTGTCGCCGAGACTAGGCCGCTGCAGCTCGTCTTCTTTCCGTAAGGAAATGCAACCTAACTCAAACGGGAAGAGTGGCTACTAATTCTCCCGTTAGCATCCATTTGGAGACGATTTAAGGTATCGACTAATAGTGACAGGATGAACGTGAAACTTTTGTGCAATGCTGGCTACTGAATACTTTTGACTGCGCATTATTATAATATCTGCTTCATGTCCAGATAATTTGCATCGTTTGTTCTTGCTTCCCTTGGGACGACCCAATTTAACCCCCTCCGTACGTTTTCTCTCCAAAGCCTCTTTCGTTCGCTGGGAAATAAGGTTGCGCTCTATTTCGGCGGACAAACCAAAGGCGAAAGCAAGAACCTTCGAGTTGATATCGTTGCCAAGACGATAATTGTCCTTGATTGTCCAGACCTGAATCTCCTTGTTCAGACATTGATTCAGGATGCTCATAATCATCAAAAGATTCCGCCCAAGCCGAGACAATTCGGAGCAAATTAGCACGTCACCTTTGCTCATTCGGGCAATGATTCTGCCTAGCTTTCTTTTCTCAGGTGATTTTGTCCCAGAGATTGTCTCTTCAACCCAGACATCTATCTTACATTGATTTCTCTGACAAAAACCATTGATTTCATATCGTTGATTCTCAACAGACTGCTTGTCAGTACTCACGCGAATGTAACCGTAGTGCATTGATTGCTCCTATGATTTGCCCAAGACAACTGGTCATTTCATATAGCAACGCCAAAAGAACAACGGTACAGCCCCGACACATCAGAAGGCCATCATTCAAACCAGTCAGTGTTCTCTTTGATTTCCCTTCTCTTTTCTGGACCAAATGCGAACTTGGCTATCTTCAGGAATGCTGCTCTGACAGCAGCTGGATCGTCCAATTCCTGCACGGTTAATTCAACAATGATATAACCTTCGTTACGAAGCTGGGTCCGTATCGCCATGTCCTTTGCCTGGGCTTCTGCGTTTCCATGGATATTTCTGCTCATGCCATCCAAATAGAGACACAGTCCTTTTTCATCTTCATCTTCTTCCAATGCAGGATAAAACACATCAGGGGTCGTCGCTTTGAATCCAAGGCGCTCTATCGGCTTCTTGAACTGTATTTGCTGTTGCCAGATCCCTTCGGTGAGACCTGCCTTGTCAAGCAACCTCTTCAGACGTGCTTCTGGCGGATTGACAGGGCTGCCACTCCCTTCTGTCCCGTTGTTTCCTGTGGTTCTGGTGGGAGGGATGGGATGTTTCAATAGCAATGTTCCTTGTCCCTCTTGCAGCATGTCGATGGCGATATGCCTGTCAAGGTACTTGTGGTAGAATATGTTGCGGAAATTCTGCATGCAGTTGACACAGGCTTTTTCGCAGGCTCCGCTGCAATTTTCAAGAAGCCGCAACGCCTCTGACGAAACATCGTCAAAATTAGCCAGTATCTGCTGAATCAATCCCGAGCCTCCTGGCATCGGGTCCCATAGATAGGCATCGATGGCATCGGTCTCCGTATGGCCAATGACCATGACCTGCAAATCTTCCAGATGCATGTCAAGTACATGTGCAGCCCCCATTCTCAATGCCTCCATCATGCTGTAGGCAACAGACCTGTCCTTGCAATCTGGCATCTTGAGACAATCTGCAAAGATGTCTGCGTAGAATCCAAGTTGCTGCGGTTCATGTCCACATCTTTCCTTATGGCCTTCTTTGAACTTTTTCAAAGCCTCGTTGCTTGACATGGGCGAGATGCTTTGTCCGCATATTGTGCAGACAAGATAACCGCTGCTGCCCCCAGTGGCTCCGGGCGTTCCGAGGTTGGCCATCCTGAATTTCGCGTTTCTTCTGTATTGGAGTATGCAATTACCCCACCCATACTCCAAACCACCGTTATGTTGTTCCTTGTCCTCGGCAAAGACCATAACAGGCATTTGGAAACGATTCTCCTCTTCATCTGAAATTTGGAGTTGATGCGCCAATTCGACATCGCAGATGGGGATTGTCTTCAGCGCCTCCATTCCTAGACTGCCTGGAGATGTCCCAGGAGAAAGTTCAACCATGGCCTCGTTGTTTCTGTTGAAAGCGATTACTGGCTGTTCCTGATATTGCTCTCCCGTGACGAGCATGTAGTGCCGTGGGACAAACTTCTGACCATTGGCGTAAATGAGGTTTCCTGGGACATATTCACGCAGTGCCATGGAGAGCGGGCGCGGCAGCTCAAGCGTTCCGCCACCTGCGGTGAACGGCATTTCGCCTGTAGCGCGCACGCTTCCAGTATCCAGCCCGTACCCAGGAAGGAATCCTTCGGCAGCCAGTATTCCGTAGGTACTGATGTCATCCTCGGGTGCATTGCTTTTCCGTTTCTTCCAGAACTGAATCCCCTTGTACTTTTTGATAAGAGCGTCGCAACGGTTATAATGCGCTTCATCCTCTGGATGGTCAAATGTTCCAGTGGCTCTTTTCATCCGCTCCAGCCGCTGGATTTCCTGATGTGCCCATTGCAGACGGCGGAAGAGGCGCTTCGCCACAATATCCAGCTCCCCTAGTGTTTCCTGAATCAACCTTTTCAGTGAATCTTCGCCAACGACCTCGGCATCATCATCAGGCCAAGACACTTGGAAAACAGCCAGAGTTGCAGCCAGATAACGGTCGAAGTGCTTTTCCAGGACACGTCCGAAAGGCGTGAAATCAAACGGCTTGGTACGCAAATGTGAATTTGCGTCGAACAAATATCTTGTGATTTGCGCGGGAAACATTTCAGCGCGCATGGAGCGTATTTCATCACGTTCGGCCTGCGACAGCGAACCATCGTGGATCAGCTGGTTCGTCGTCGTCAAGATTAATGCGTGGATATGCTTGGCCACCATCACGCCGTTCTTCAAGTTGAATGCAGGAGGCTCCACTGGACCGCCGAGCATCTTCAGAGGATTCTCATAATAGGCCTTGTCGTATGAAACCGAACGGCAATAGGTTAGATTGACCGCCATGCGATGCCGCCGTCCCGCACGGCCAACACGCTGCCAGTAATTGGCAGGCAGCGGGGGGACATTGCGCATCAGCGTGCAGTCCAGCGCACCGATATCGACGCCCAATTCAAGCGTCGGCGTGCAGACCAGTGTGTTTATCTGATTGTCCCTCGGGCTTTTGAAGGCATTCTCAATCATGTCGCGCTTGGCCTGCGGGACCATAGCAGTATGTTCTTCTGGACGCATCAGGGAATATCTTTCCTCAATGACATGGAGGTTGTAATTGTCGCGTTGTTCATGTACATACTCCAGTTTTCCAGGGCAACGCCAGGCCAGGCACTTCATTCCTGGCGTCTTTCTTGAGGTCTTTCGCCTGCAGTGGTCGCATTGGTAGAATCCGGTATTAGTGTTGAGTACGATCCTATCGGAATCGATTTGATAGCCGCCAGTTGTTCCTGAGATAGGATGGCCTTTGCTGCCGACAAGTTGCACTGGCACAAGAATCTGTTTGCCTATAAGAAGATTCCAGACATCCTGCAGGAAATCCTTCATATTTGGACCATCAATCCCAACCTTCTTGACCAGATTCATCAGCGAACATTCCCGTTCCTGCCAGAATACCTGGATAAATCTCTTGTCGTCCTTGCTGTCCAATTCGAACTTAGACGCCATTGGATGTTTGTATGCAGGAGATGTCAAATATCCACGCTGATACAAATCATCTCCTTCCATGAACGCCTTGCTGTTCAGCTGATAATTATGCTCCAGAACAATACGGTTCCAGCGTAGCCTGTCAAGCATCCCCTCGATGCACAGGAGAACATCATCCGGCGGCAGGGCGAAACGTCTTGCGATTTGCTGGATTTCAAGGGTGGAGGAGTTGATGCCGTCATAGTGGATTTGAAGGCGTCCCCAGCTTTCCAGACCTACGGGGATGCGTGTTCCCAGCGATAGTTCCCGTATCACCTGGATTGTCAGATATTTTTTGCATTCTATTTGATGATGCCTGGGGTTGCTTTTTTGGGCCCAGTTCCAGACCTCCGGCAAAAGGGCACGAGAAAGATTCTCATCGTCATCGAATACCTCGTACAAGTCTTGAATGAGGTCGCCGACACGCACATTTGGAGTCTTTGCAAGCGTTTCGTCAATCAACGAGATAATACGGTAACGGCGTGCATGGTCCTTCATCCATCCTGCCTGGAAGGCTGCATCCTGCCTGCTGTCGGCAAAAATCAGCAGGCGCTTGCGGTCCTCGTGCTGGATAATCTCTTGGGCAAGGACATGGACATCCGCCACATGCACTGCACGGACTTCGCGGATAGGTTCTTTGCGGTTCCGCCCGGTTCTGTGTGTTTGGCAGGAAAGGCAGCTGGACAGATAGCCTTCCTCATTTGGCTTGACGGCGTACAACTTCACCAGAGGCGAGGTGCTTCCGCAATGCGAGCATCTTGCCTGGTCTTCACTGTGAAGCGTTCCGCAGTGCCGGCAAAACCATACATTGGCGATTCTGGGAGAATCCGGTTCTTCATCCTCCTCCATATAGAGGATTTTGTCCAGAAGAATCACCCGTTCACCGTCATTTTCAGGGTCCAGTTTTTCCCAATAGCTGTTTCTCTTCTCGGTTGCATCACCGCCAGAAGGAAGCTTGCCGCTGAAATCAAAGTCCTTGACATAGTGGATGAAGTAGTGCTGTCCGCAGGTCGTGCAGGTGAACACACGCAAAGGCCAATACTCCTCCTTTCCCTCGGAGGCCATTTTCTCGTCTTCGCCGCTTAACCAGAGTTTTGGTTCGTCTTGCCCCAGAGGAAAGGTGACAACCGCGCCGGGGATTCCTCTAACGAAGGCGTGGACGACAGGGCGATAGATAGCCCTTCCATCCCTAACCGCCGCAGCACCAAGAATCAGATAGCACAGCAATTCCGCTTCCGATACTTCCCGAGCCGCCTTTTGGGACAGGCAGGCCGCCAAGTCCGCCAGCGAATGAGGAGTTCGCAGTTCCTCTGCTATCAGTGCTGCCAGTGGATTCTCCTGGATGGCCTCATAAATCATTTTATGCCAGTCGCCAGGCGACAGTGGCCGTTGACACAGCAGGTCATATATCTGCCCGATAGAGAAGTCATTTTCGGTTTTCTCGACCTCCTCAAGACAGGATTTCAAGAGGGCGTTGGCATCTGCGGGGGCCTTGGGCATCGCCCCTGACGGCCTCCAATTGTCCCGCTGGTATTCCTCTGTCACACAGACGACATTCTCGGCCTTGTCGCCAAAGAAGCGGGCTGCGAAATCCCTGGCCGCATTGGGATTGGTCATATCGACAATGGTGGCCGAGGTGGCCACGCAGACGGTATGGCCAGCAGCACTACAGAAAGCTTTCAGACGGCGCACAAGACAGGCGCTTTCCGCCCCGATGATGCCTGTGAAGGTATGGGCTTCGTCAAACACTAGATAGTCCAAAGTGGCGTTGTAGAACATCTCTGCATCGACGCCGCGGGTCAGAAGCAGTTCAAGCTGCTTGACGTTCGTCAGGAGAATCCTCGGCTGATGTCCATCGGTACGCATCATTTGCCGTGAGCAGACTTCTTCGCAAGGATGGATGGTGTCAGGGCGTTTTTCCTTGCGGAACTCCTGGACTTTCTTTTCGTAGTCCGCCTTGCTTGAGCCCGCAGGCATGGGGAAGCCAGCAATTTCCTGTTCTGTATCAGGTGTCTTGCCAACGTAGATTCCGAAGGAAATGCCAGTTCCCGCCAGCAATCCGCGCAGACGGTCCAGTTGGTCTTCTGCCAAGGCGTTCATAGGATAGACGATGACACTGGAAATCCCTGCGGGGGCATGCTCATCCCGTAAGCGAAGAGCCTGACTGATGGCTGGATAGAGGAAACACTCGCTTTTCCCTGAGCCAGTGCCTGTGCTGATGAGGGTCGTATGTTTTCCTGTAATCGAGCGTATGGCCTTCTCCTGATGGGAATACAGTTTTGGAAACGGCGCGATGCTGTTCAGGAGTGGATGGAGAATCCCGTCTGCCGTCAAAGATGAAACAGCACAGCCTTCGGTAAAACTTTGCGAGAGACTTACAAACGGTCCTTGCAGCAATGGTGACTGCCGTGCGTGGTCAAGTTGCAGCAGTTCACGCATCTGACGGTTCAGGCGGTCGTCCTGAAATGGATAGGCCGTCAACTGGTATTTCAGGAAGTTCCCGATGACGCTTTCTGTAAATGCCAATGGATTCAACATCGCTCTATCTAGCTCCTTAATCTTAATGCACTAAACTTGCGCCAACTTGCTCCAATCTTACGCCCGAGGTTGCCAGAGTTTCGTCGCTGATTTATCTCATGGCCAACATGAGGTTGTCATCCAAGACCATGTCGTTCAAGGTCAACTTCATCTTATAATCGTTCGTCTTATCATGTACCCAAAATGGCATTTTCGGGTACATATCCATTATGATATGCGTCCAAAATGGCGTATTCGGGTACGCGTCCATCCTGTCATGCATTTGAAATGGCTTATTCGGGTACTTATCCATCATGACATGTACTCGAAATGGCGTTTTCGGGTGCACGTCAATAGACTGATGTTCAAGTATAATTCGTTCCGCGTGCATGACAAGCCTCTCTATTTCTCTGGATTCATCAGGACATCCACCAGTTTCTGGTTGATGTAGTAGTTGCTTCTTCCGATTTTCAGCTTTTCCAAAAGCCCCTCATCGACAATCAAATCCAGATATTTTGCAGCTGTTTTTCGTTGTATTTGCATGGCCTTTTCCATAAACTCAATCTTGGTATATGGCTGGGAAAAAAGATGGTTCAGCAGGTCGTGCTTATATTGCTTTCTCAAAAGAGGACGCAATGTGAATTTGAAATCCTGCATCAATTTTCGGATGGCATTTACCATGGTAATAGTATTTCGTGAAGTGTCCTCTATTCCCTTCAAAAGAAACATGACCCAGTTTTGCCAATCTGTAGCATTGTCTTCACGGTCCCGTATCGCTTGCAAAAGACGATAATACTCTCCTTTATTATGGGTGATATATCGACTCAAATACAAAATGGGTAGATTAAGCAAGTCATTGGTCACTAGAAGCAAAATGGAAATAATACGTCCCGTGCGTCCATTACCGTCATAAAATGGATGAATGCTTTCAAACTGATGATGAATGACAGCCAGTTTTATCAAGGGATCCCAGTCGCATAGTTCAGGTGTATTGATGAAGGCTTCCAGTTCCGACATGTATCGCGCCACGTCATTGCCATCCTGGGGAGGTATATAAACCGTTTCTCCCGCCTGGTTTTTAAGCTCGGTTCCAGGGAGCGTCCTGAAGCCTTCCTTGTTTCCGACCAATGTGCTTTGTATCTGTTTGATGATATTGTTTGTAAGCAGTTTATCCTTGCGCACCAATCGAAATCCCTCCAGGATGGCTTGGCGATAGTTCATGACTTCCTTGGTAGCCGCTGATACAATATAATCACGAACATTGAGTTCAGTCTTAAATAAATCATCATGAGTCGTGACAATATTCTCAACAGCGGAACTGTCTTTTGCCTCCTGCAAGGCAAGGGTGTTGATTAGAATCGCTTCATTGGGAATGCTTTGGACAATTCCCTTCAGTTCCGCCAACTGACGGTGCGATGCGCTGAGTTGCCTGAGAATAGCCTTTGTCTCTAAATCAATGGAAAATGGAAGCTTGGGAATCTTGTATGTATTCATAACGGTATCTCCTAAAAGTCAAAAGTCAACTGGCCGTTTTTTTCGACATCAGATGTGCTAACGGCGTCCTCCTCATCGTTTCGATGCCGAGACGCCGTCGCTATCTCCTGTGCTCCCAGCGCCAGGTTGGCGGCGTGGATGGCGCACTCGCGTTTGAACTCCTCGGGAGGCTGCGCCTTCTGCCAATCGTAGAAGCGCGGCCCTAGGCGTGAAGCCACAGCCTGCGGCGACTTTGCGCGTTCATCGTGCCCCAACCCATAGTCGGCAAGCGTCAGTGTTTCGGGAAGCATCCAGCCTTCGCCATCGTTCTGCTTCAGGAAAGCCGCTATGCCTGCCTGGACATCGCCGCCCTGCACAGCGATGACCTTCTCCAACTCCATGAACGCAACCAGCGATAGTACCGTCTGGCGCAGTTCAGGCTCAACCTCCCTATCTACACGCCAGAACCCCTTCGGATTGAGGCCTGCGGCAAACTTTTTGTTGGAGAGCATTTCCGCAGGGTAGTCGCATTCTGCAAGAACAAAGCGGTAGTCCTCTTCATTCAGGCCGTACAACTTCGCAATCACTGCATCCGATATCACCATGAGACGCATTTTTTCCGCATCCGTCTGTGCAAAGGCTATGCTTTCCCCTTCATGTAATGTTGACGCATAAATCTTGTCATTGTTGTTCAACTTATCTGCCAAACACTCAAGAATGGTCATGTTCTCGGGACGTATCAATGGACAATCCTGCATAATGAATTGACTCAGCTCAATGCCTGCAAGACGGAAACGCACTACCCAATCAAAAGTCAGCGAGTTAAGTATCTGAGTTATCAATTTAAGGGAC
>JAFXUD010000011.1 GCA_017535315.1 Victivallales bacterium
CTTTGTTAAATGCCTCTTCCAACGCTTTCTTGTCCGATTCATTATCGTACTTGGTGCCGCCGAGTTTGATGGAGCCTGAATCGCAGTAGAGTATGGCGTTTCCTGTTTCGTCGTCAACTTTGAAATGCAGCTCCTCCCGCTCCACACCGTCGAACCACAGCCATGCTATGCCGCCTTCCAGCTGCTCGACGGTGTCATTGCCCCAGCTGCCGCCGAAGCAGAAGATGTCGTTGCCGCCACCGCCGTGCAGGATATCGTTGCCTGCGCCGCCGACAATGACATCTACGTCGTTGCCGCCGATGATGCGGTCGTCGCCCGCGTCTCCGAAAAGCCAGTTGTCGTCGTTGTTCGCCCAGATCACATCATTGCCGTCGCCGCCTTGCACGCTGATGCCGTTGTTGGCATAGTCGAACCGCACGCTGGTCAGGTCGATGATGTCATCGCCAGCGCCAGCGATAATCTGGTTGACCTGGCTGAGGCGCGCCTTGGTGGCGATGTCAGGGGCGGCGGAGTAGATGTCGTCCAGGAAAAAGGCGTCGCCGTTGTCGTCGTCGGTCAGGAGCAGGATGGTGTCGTTAGAGCCATGGCAGACTTTGCCGATGATGTTCCTGCCCTCCAGCGGCTCCAATTCCACTCCCGCGACAGTGCAGTTGTACGCGAAGTAGTTACCGCCCCACACGCCAGTGGGACTCCCCGCCAGCATCAGCTCCAGCCTGCGGTCGGTTTCATTGCCCGCTGCGTCCCGAGTCTGGAAATGGACGCGCGTGTCCTCGCTGAAGCGGAGCGGGTCCTTATACTCCTCCATGGCTTCCCCTTCCAACGCATAGAAGCACCTGGCGTCGTCCGTATCCCATCTGGCGGAAAGGATGACCTCGCGGGAGGCGGAATCCCCCGACAGCCTGAAAGCAGGCTCGGCGGGCGGCTCCTTGTCGATGTTGGTCACTTCGTAACTCTCTACCTCGGAGACGTTCCCCGCCTCGTCCATACTGCGGAACCAGACCGTGCCGTTGTCGCCCATCACGATGCCATGTTCATAGTCCAGCCATTCATTGTTGTCCAGCGAGTACTGCTTCTTGGCGCTGTCGTCGCTGAAGGTCGCCGTGACCGTGACATCCTGGTTGGTGGAAGCCGTCGTGTCGGCGGTGGCGACTGGCGCCTCGGGCGGCGTGATATCTGCTTTTATGTCCAGGACAAGTGTATACCCGTCCTTAGCCAGACTGTAAGTCTTTGCATCATAATCGAAAGCATCGCCATTCACTGTCAATGAGCCCATTTGCTTTCCCGTGGTGGTCTTCACCGTCACCGTAGAATTGAAGGCTGACGCAAAGCCCGCCAAAGCGTATCTGCCATACTCCTCGCCCCCAGTAACCGTGATTGTAAACGAAGGTGAACCTTCATCAAAATGAATATAGTCATAATGATTGACAAGAGGGATGTTGCGGTTTTTCTGTTCCGCCACGGTGAAGTCAATTGTCGCGTCAGAATACGCAGAGACAACGCCCCCTTCCGCTATTAGCAGTGAACCTGAATGAGTGCCTCCAAGATAAAGTTCAACCAAACCACCATTGTTCACGGTCGTATTGTTCGCCACTCCGCCAACCTCGAAAATGCCGTTGTTCACGGTCGTGTTGCTCGCCACGCCGCCACCATAACACCACATTTTACCGCCGCTGTTCACAGTCGTGCTGTTCGCCAAGCAGTAAACATGGAAAAAGCCGCTGTTCACGGTCGTGGTGCTCGCCACGCCGCCATCATAACACCACATTGTGCCGCCGCTGTTCACGGTCGTATTGCTCGCCACGCAGCCATCGTAGAGACACATCATTGAGCCGCCGCTGTTCACGGTCGTGGTGCTCGCCACGCCGCCACCATAACACCACATTCTACCGCCGCTGGTCACAGTCGTGTCGCTCGCCACGCCGCCGTTGTAAACACTCATCACGCCGCCGACACCTTTATCATCGGAGCTTCGGGAGACAGTCATCTTGCTCGCCACGCCGCCGTCGTAAACATTCATCACGCCGGCTTCGATCAAGACCGAGGAGCCGACAGTGCCATTGTTGTAAACGTTTATCACGCCGCCTGAGCCTGCGACCATGCCGCCGACACCGCCATTGTTGTAAACGTTTACTACGCCGTTGAGTGCTACTGCGCCGAGGCCCACCAAGCCGCCGTCGTAAACGTTCATCACGCCGCCATTATAAATTTGCGGACTGGCCGCCATGCCGCCGTTGTGAACGTCCATCGTATCATTGGTGACATTGGCCATAAAGCTGGTCTGTCCGCTGCCTACATCGATGGCGGCGAATCTGTCCAGCCCCTCGCCGCTGTGCTCCATGCCGTGGACGATGTGCTCGGTCTCGTGGGCGATGACGGAGACGACGAGCTCGGCGGGGGCGGAGGAGTCGAGGAGGACGAAGGCATTGTCGTCGCGGATTTGGTTGCCCGAGTCAATGGTCTCGGCGAGGCCGAGGAATTCACCGTACTCGTCGAAGGCGGAGGTCACGCCGACATAGACCGTGGAGAATGTGCCGTCGGTCGGGATTTCGGTCGTGAAGACGACATCGTCGAAGATGCCGTTGAGGGTGGCGGCTATGGCGGCGGTGGCGTTTTCACCGAAGCCCGACGGCTCGACCGTGATGCTTCCGATGGCGACGCCGAGGTCGGTGTTGACATAGGAGGTCACCGCGCCGTCGAAATCGAGATAGACGATTTGCGGGGAGGCCGTGGAATCCTCCATGGGAACAGTCTGGATGCCGCCGTCGGCGACGGTCAGGAGTACGGGGGCATTTTGCATGGATGCTCTCCAGTTGGTGGTATAGGCGATGCGGGGAAAAGAGTTTTAGGGGATAGGTTAACTAGATTAACTAGATTAACCAGATAGTCGTATCTATTCAGAAGGGCAAGCGGCGGCAGGAGCATGGGCGTGGGTGAAGCAAGCGCCTCTGGCGTGAGCAAACTCCACGGGCAGGCGATAGCTCCAGCCCCTTTGCACCGTACCGCGTAGCATAGCGCAGCGGCGCAGAAAGTACCTATGCCTCTTGGCTCCCCTTCTGAATAGTTACATCTGATGATTGTCCAGAGTGGTTTTTCAGTTCGCAAAAATATAGCACATTCATTATCTTACTGCAAGGGAACCTGTCAAATAATGGGTAATTATGTACTTTAGTTGCCGATTGGACTTCACCAACCGAGAAGAGCCGCGACAGCGGCAGCAGAAACATAGCCGTGGCAGGAGCGAAGCCGCGTAAGCGGCGGCAGGAGCATAGCCGTGGGTGGAGTGAAGTCGCGACAGCGGCGAAGCGAAACCCACGGTCAGATGCCCCCCGATCCCCGTGCGCCATGCCGCGTAGCGCAGCGAAGCGGCAAGGCGCATCTTGACCATCGACCAATGAGGGATGATGTCATCAGAAAACTCGAGTATCTAATAAAAATCACTCCTGTCCGATAAAAAGCGGTGCTTCACGGATTCAGGTCAATTTTCTGCCTCAGCCTCAGTGCATCTTCAGGGCGATTGGTGTAGAAGCGGAAGACGCCCATTTCCATGAATCGGCGGATGTCATCCAAATCATCGACATTCCACACGCCTGCCTCCAAGCCAGCCGCGCGAATCGCATCGCATCGTTCCTGCGTCATTTGCGGATAATGGGAGACGATTGAGAAGAATCCCGCCTTTTGGGCAATAGCAATTCCCTCCTCAAGCTGCAAAGCGCCGTGCGTGTCATAGAAAATCACCGCCTCTGGAATCCGCCGTTTTGCCTCAAGCATGTACTCCAGATTGCCGTCGTTGAATGCAATCTGCCCTGACATGCCCATCCGCTTGACCGTTTCGCAGATTTCAGCGACGCACGGTGCCTTTGGCTGAAGCGAGAGACGCACGTCTGGATAGGCTCTGCCAAGCTCCAGAAACTCCTCGAGAAACGGGACTTTTGTCGGCGGGAACGGAGTTTCATGGCAACCATTGAACGCCGTCGAGGCATTCAGTCTTCGCAACTGTTCCGACGTGCTTTCGGATATGACAAGCCTCTCTCCGCACGTCGCTTCCGTATCGGCGTTGTGGCATAGCATCAATCGCCCGTCAGCCGTCAGATGGACATCGGTTTCGACGAAATCAACGCCGATTCGCATTGCGTTTTCAAATGATTCCAAGGTGTTTTCGGGAGCCCTTGCGGGATTTCCCCTGTGACCAGTAATGCCGTTGTACCTGAATGACATGTTTTTTCCTTAGCAAATATCGACTAAATCCACTATTCTCCCTGCTTATTGTCTTCCACCTCTTTGAGGACCACAAAATTGAGATACATGAAGCTGTCGCCGTCCTTTTCGTCGGGCTGGTACATCGGTCCAGTGAACTTGAGCGACGCCCAAATATCGAATGTCTTCCCTGCCGTCAAGGTTCTTGGATACGAGACAGGGAGCTGTATTGTCCACGCCCTGTTGAAGAAGAGGTCGCTGCGGTCCGACAATGTGACTCGTCCCATCTTGTACCACTCGTAGCCTTTCCCTTTGACTGTGTTGAAACTTTCGTACTTTATCGTCTTCGCCGCTTCGACATTGTAGCAGCCCATGCCGAACGGGAGCTTGTACAATTCTACGCCCTTTCCTGTTACTCTCGCAGCCTTGCCGACAACGCTTTCGCTGTCATCGACAAGATTCACCGAACTACCGAAAAGCGTGTAATCATTTGGAAGGAAACAGAATACCTTTCCCTTTCTGAACTGCTCAGGCAGCTTTGTTGCAATCGGGTCGTTCTTCAAATCCAGCGGCGCCAGGCTCCTTTCAAGCCTCTCGCACGTCTTGAACTCCTTCGCCATCTGGTCGATTCTCGCGCGGTACTGGCTGCCCTCTGGCGCCTTCTCCAGCGCCTCCGTCAGATGCCCCTTGAGGACTTTTATCCTGTCGCCATAGAAGACATCCGCGACATGCACCGCCTCGAATATTCCAGTCGTCTTCGTGTTCTTTCTGTTGGTTTCGTTCCAATAGCCTTCGGCTGTCGAGATGAACTTCTTCATGGGTTCGGCGGCGGGGCCGTAGAACATCGTGTAGTACTCGTCGAGAAGCGCATCCATGTCAAGGTCTGGATTCCAGTAGAGCTTTCCCGTCACATATAGGTTGAGATGCTGTGTCGCAGGATAGTTGACGCACGTTTTGCCGCCACCCCTCCACGATTCCGCCTCTATGAACTCGCCCTTGAAGCCGTTTTCCATCTCATACTGGATGTCGTTTTGTATGGTGTGCATGAAGAAGACGGGCAGCTCGCGCCACGGCTTCCAGCAGTGCAGATAGTAGTCCCACGCGAATAGTCCCGTGGAGACCTTCTCCTTCCAGCTCTCCACGCGCTCGTGCATCGCCTTCGCGTAGGCAGGCGACGCCATCGTGCTGCGGTTCTTGCAGAACATGACCGCCACGTTCGGACTCAGCTTGTCTATCTCCTTCGGCGGCACAAGGTAGCCTTCGTAGGCAAGGCATCCGACAAACTTGTCGGGAAACTCCTTTCCGACTATCTTCGCCACTTCGTTGACGAAATCCCACTGGTGGAACGAGAACTTGTCTGGAGTGCGCCTTGGGGCGTTTATGTCGTAGCGCTTCTTGCAGTTCTCGCACTCGCATGACCGCCAGTAGCCGTCGCCAGGCACGAGCGGGAAGCAGTTGTGCTCTGGATGCTCCTTGAAGAAATTGATTATATACGCCGCGACTGCCTCCTTGCAGCCTGGTGCCGTGTAGCAGAGCGATCCGCCGCCGCGCGATGCGCATTTCTTGTCCGTGTCCCTTTCTCCATCGACTAGTGCAAGATACTCTGGATGCGTCTCCTTGAACGCTTTGGTGAGAGGGGCGTTATAGTCGATGATCTGTACAGGCGCCTTGCCGCCGAGACCTATCCGCCTGTACCATACGGCATCCTCTGGCGCGTTGTTGAAGTTGCACAGCCAAATATGGCGGTACATGAATTTCGGATAGTTGCCTTCGTCCAAAACCGCTGGAATGCGAATCTCCTTTTTCGGGACGACCGTTCCGAGCTCGCCAGGCCAGTAGAACCGCACGCCAGCGTACTTCTCCAGAAAGTTGTTCACGCCGTAGAGCGTGCCCGCCTCTCCGAACGCGCCCAGCTGCAGCGCATCGTTATAGACTTCGTGCTTGTTCCATGGATTGCGAATGCCAAAGACGACGCTCTTTGCGTCCCGTCCCGTGATATAGACGTTGCCGTCCTTCGCGACTATCCTATACCCCTCTGGCTTCAAATCCTTTACCATGGCCGCACGCTCACCGACGAATATGTTTCCATTCGCCTCTGGTGCTTTTCCCACCATCTCCAACCTACTGCCAGAGACCTTTCCGACATACTCCTGCAGATGCGCCGCCGCCAGTTTTGCCGTCGGCGCGGCGTCCTCCGCAACGACTATCCGCTTCAGTTCCACGTCGCCGACCATGATTCCAGCCATGAGCGACAACCCAAGCCCCATCGAAAACGCAACCGCCTTTTTCATTGCTTGCTCTTTATTATGCAGAGGTAATTTCAAAACAATGTGATTGACGCAGAAATTAAATTCTTCGGTTGTTATGCTATTGTATCATAACCACATCAAGCAAAAACATACAAAAGGGAGAATTCTGTGGATAACTTACTAAACAAAGAGCTGAAAGTCAAATAGGCATCGTGCAAAAGACTACACCCCATTGTTTTTAGTGTCTGAAATTGAGGCAGAAAAACTCTGTATATGGGGCTAAAAGAGCTAACCAGCCTCTTGATGAGAAATAACCAGATTCAACAGCCCCTCTTTATTTTGAGCAAATCAACTCCAATTCATCCCGTCCTTTGCGAATCGCCTCCAAAAGAACAGAATAGTCTGCCTGTTTTCGTGCGCGAAGCAATTCTGTCAGTTCGGAGACGGGAGTAAAAATGGGAGACAATGCCAGATTCCCAACCACGCCCTTGAGAGCATGCGACGCATCAAAGGCAGTGTTCAAATCACCTGTTTTAATGGCGTCAAAAAGTTTCTGAAAATTGGAATCAGCAGGCACTTTTTTGACCATACGTAGATAGAAATCCTCTTTGTTCAGGCATCTTTTCAGTCCTTCACTGGTATTTGCACCAAACGCAACCAAATCATCAATCGTCATCGTCTTGAAATCTCCTAATCAACTTGGAAGCACAAAAACTTGCAGACAATAATATAACCATCTATCTAGTTTTTTTCAATACTCTGTTCCATAGTAGCAACATATAATACCCAATCGAAAAGCATTACAGGTGATTTCCAAAGAAATACCGCAGGATTCTGTTCCAGAGATTGTCACTCTTGATGAAAATAGGCAGATGTGCCATGTATCTGCGAAGGTTTTCCGCCAAGTCATCCACAGTCTGGTAACGCTCGTCAAGGCTATATGCGGTCGCCTTTTGTATGATGGCCTGAAGCGAGCTGTCGATTTTACAATGATAGAGGTGTTCAATGGATGCAAAGACCCCGTTAACGATATTATTCATGCATTCCTTTTCATCCTTTCCATCAATGGCGTGCTGAAGTGTCACGACTTCCTGGAGGACGAGGCCGAGTAAAAAGATATCCGAACGAAGGTCAAGGCGTTCGCGTTGCAGCACCTCTGGTGCGAAATACTCTGGGGATCCAGTAATTTGTTCGTTTGAAGGCTGCGTTGATGCCTGCTCTTTGGGAAGGACTCTGGCGATGCCCCAGTCCATCACAAAAACCTCCATGTATTTTCCAATCATGATGTTCTCTGGCTTGAGGTCGCGGTGTATGACGTTGCGTTGGTGGGCATAGGAGATGGTATCACAGACATGCAGGAAAAACTCCAAGCGTGCGCGAAGCATCATATTCTCATCGAATGCATCAATGCCCCTAACACGGTAGTTCAAAGTGGTGTTTTCTAATGTATTCGCGGAGGGTCTTGCCGTTGACTAGTTTCATGACCAAATGGATGCCATTTTCCTTATCAAGAAATAGACCGTAAATGGGGATAATGCCGGGGTGGTCCAATTGGGCTGTTACTTTCGCCTCCGTCACGAAGGCATTGAGAAGTTTTTCATTTCCTTCTCTTCCTTATATTAAGTTTTTTTACGGCAACGAGACGTCCCAGATTTTTATCGCGGGCAATGGAAATAGTTCCAAACCCGCCTTGTGCGAACTCCTCCAGCACGGCGTATTTTTGTTCAATGTTATCAAGAGGGGCAAATAAGTCAGGGGAGATGTCCAGCGAAGAACTGATATACGGATTGATATTCACTCCCCTGACAATATCCTTGAACTCTTCTTTTTGTTTTGGAGTGCTCCTTTTTTCCAGAGGCTTCGTCTTGTCAAAAGTTCCCGCTGCATCCGCCAGGTCAAGACGTACTGTCCGAATAAAGCCATCTTTGGCCTTAGCAACACTCTCCTTTTTCTCGGATGAGTTTATTTTTCGGGGGATGCTCATACTGAATGGCAGAAGGTACACATACTTTCAAGAAGAAACTACACATACTTTCAAGAAGAAGCCACACATATTATCAACCTGTTCTTTTGGGCTGCTTTTCCGTGAATGTCTCTTTACATACGAGGTTTGCGCATCGCCATTCGCAAAAAATCATCACCAAAACTCCAATGCAATGTGTAGCCGAATTACCTCAAGTACTAGGATTTTAAAACCAATCCAAGCTCCTTTTTCAGGGTGTCCACCTCAATAGGTTTGGCGATATGTGCCTGCATCCCTGCCGATTTTGCGGCACTAATATCTTCAGGGAAGGTATTGGCTGTCATGGCGAGAATGGGGATGTTAGCCAAGGCAGGGTTCTTCAGCGCACGAATCTCTTTCGTGGCGGCATATCCGTCCATGACAGGCATCTGTATGTCCATAAGGATGGCATCATAGTGTCCAGGCTGGGAGGCGTTGACCATCTCCACAGCGATTTTTCCATTTGCGGCCGTCTCGACGTCAAAGCCCATCTGCTCCAAAATCATCTGAGCAATTTCCATGTTGACTTCGTTGTCTTCCACAAGCAGAAGCCGCTTGCCTGTGAAATCGTGAGCATCTTCAGTGGAAACCTGGGCAACTG
The DNA here is from genome assembly GCA_017535315.1 of Victivallales bacterium. Taxonomy (GTDB): domain Bacteria; phylum Verrucomicrobiota; class Lentisphaeria; order Oligosphaerales; family Oligosphaeraceae; genus RGIG3456. The sequence continues at coordinate 9,047 of JAFXUD010000011.1, forward strand.
TGTTTTCCATCTGCACATCGCTAGCGGCAGCAAGACGCAATTTGAGGTGGATGACTAATTCCGTGCCGTTGCCTGGCGAGGTGAACACATCGATGGCCCCCCCCATCAAATCCACAATTCTTTTGGTGATGGCAAGCCCGAGACCCGTCCCTTCCATACCACTTGCCGTGGAAGTCTGTTCACGCTCAAAGGCATTGAATATTTTCCCGACAAACTCCTTCGACATGCCGATTCCACTGTCTCGTACACGTATTTCATAAGAGCCATACTCCTCATCTGAGCTGTCGGCTTCATAGATTGACGCCGTTATGGTCCCGTCTTCTGGCGTGAACTTGTAAGCATTGGAAATGATGTTCATAAGGATACGCTTCAGGTTTTTCCTGTCGCACCAGACATATTGGTTTCTAATCTGCGAGGTATGCATGGAAAAACTCAAATGCTTTTGAGCCATCTGTTCAGCATACAAATCATCAAGCTCCTCGAAAAGCAGACGCAAATCCATCGGATTATACTCCAGTTCAAGCCCGCCGTTTTCCATTCGGCTCATTTCAAGAATGTCATTGAGGATGGAAATCAATTGCCTGCTGGATTTGTCAATCTTCACCAAATAATCCCGTAATAAATGGTCAGGCTCCTTCAAGGCAAGTGTCGTATAGCCAAGGATGGCGTTCATGGGCGTGCGGATATCATGAGACATGTTAAAGAGGAACTGACTTCTGGCAAGATTTCCCTCTGAAACACGTATTTTTTCACGTTCCGTTGCTTCATGCATTCTTCTGACAAGCGTCTGGATATACTGCATGACCAACAATCCGACAAAGAAAATCAGCATCAGAATGAAACCACCGATAATAATGGAGGAGCGCACCTCGTCCAAGGAGCCTTTTTTGTAAAGCATTTTTCCTAGCCACAGCAACGCGGCATAGACGAGAAAGGCAAACAATGCGATTCCTGCGATGGAAATGTCGCTGTACTGCGTAAGTGTGCTTTGCTTGGCTGTTCTCCAATAGAACACAAAGCCAAGCAGGCTCCATAGAGACAGAAGCAAAAACGCCTCACAGTCCATGGCCTCCAGTGCAACCATGCGCGGAACCAGTTGCGATATGCCGAATATCACGGAGATGACTGTGCCTGCCAGGCCTGCCGCCATTATCTTATAGTTGCTTTCCGTTTTTGCTATCTTGTATGAAGCAGCTGCCGTGTAAGCATAGGCGACCACGGCTCCAAAGGAAGTCAAATCCACAAACCAACCAAGCGTATTTCTTCCCAATAGTGAAATCAAAACAGCAAGTATCATGATGAAAAAGACACAGACTTTCTGTTTCGAGAAATACTCCGAGATGATTTTGTCTTCTGCCATCGTGGACAGAACATTGACAATGGCACGATATGCTTCGATGATGCCGGTCAAGATAGCCGCCAATGTTGTGACAGTCAAAACAACCAGTCCGAATCGTCCCATAGTCACCTTGGCGGCATAGAAGGTCGGCACGGCGTCAACCCCGTTCAGACTGCCAAGATCGGAAAGATAAGCTATCCACGATTCATATCCATCCGGGCGCGCAGATACCCCTACAAGAGCCATGGCAGCGTACACGGCAGCCGCAACAATAATGGCACTGAATACAACGGATTTTGTCTTTTTGATAGGAAACTTGAATTGTGCCGTACACAATGCAGTCACTTCAAAGCCGGCAAACGCCCATGGCGCAAGGACCACCAGGCTGAAAACGGCAAATCCCCCGTTTACCCCCTGGAAGCCGAATGAACACAGGACATCAAGCGACAAAGCATTGGGGAGGCAGCAGACTGACGTGACAACCACCCCGCAGAGGAGAATCATGGCGAGTATCGTCGTGATGCGATGCAAGACCGTTTTCGCCACCAGCAGGAGCAATCCCACGCCAATCAAGGCAAATGCTGACAATGCCACCTCGGTGAGGTAAACCGTATTTCCCGCAACAGAATAGGAGAACCCTTTATGGGCCGCATTGCCAAGAATCGTGCGAATCACAACAAACAAGGCGGTGCTATTAAGGAACACGATTGTCAGATAGGAGAGGCAAAGGAACCATGAACACAGAAATGCATGATCCCTTCCAAATGCTTCCTTTGCGTATGAATAGATTCCACCCGACCCAGGAGAACGCATCATCAGGTAGGAGAGGCTGGTTGCAATGACAAGCATGACGGCTAGTCCGATTGCCATTGATATGATTGTCCCAGCTGGGCCAGCCAAGGGAAGAAAGGTTACGCCAGGCATGACAAACGCACCCCAGCCAACCATGCAACCAAACGCCATCGCCCAAATGTCCAGTTTGGACAGGTTTTTCTGGGTATTCACTTGATCGTATTCATCCATGACAATTCACTCGTAGCGTAATTCATACGAGGCAATTTCAAAACTAGCGCGCGCTAGTTTTGAAATTACCTCGTAAGTGAAAGGAAAAAAGGGCAATCCGAAAGCCTTGGCAGTTATGTTGACAATGGTTCTACCTTGGGTTGCGTTTCACGGTTTGATGAGTGTTTCCAAACTCTCAAAGAGAGCTTCAGGCTCGATTGGCTTCGAAAGGTGCGCATTCAATCCAGTCTGGAGGCTTCGCTGAACATCCTCATCAAAGGCATTGGCTGTCAGGGCAATAATAGGTATTTTCTGTGCATCCGGGCGATCCATGGCACGGATGCGCCTGGTAGCTTCCAATCCATCCATCTCTGGCATCCGCATATCCATCAAAATGGCATCGTAGTACCCAGGCTCATGCTCGCTGAACTTTTCAACCGCAATCCGTCCGTTCTCCGCAATATCGACATCCATCTCCCTCATTTCCAGCACCATCACCATGATTTCCGCATTCACGGCAACGTCTTCCGCCAGAAGCACGCGTCTCCCCTTGAGATCCGCTGTCCTCTTCGTCAGCGCCTTGTTTTTAGCTCGGAAAGCGTTTCTGAATTCATCCAAGACGCTGCCCGCAAATAGCGGCTTGGCAACAAAGGTATCCACCCCTGCTTTTTTTGCCTCGTCCGCTATATCGTCCCAGTTGAAGGAGGTCAGAATAATGATGGGGGTGTCATGCCCCACAATTGAACGAATCTGGCGAGTGGTCTCGACGCCGTCCATTTCTGGCATCTTCCAGTCAACCAGGATCAGATTATAATCATCCCTGCGTCCGTGGCTGATCCTAACCTTCTCAATAGCTTCCCAGCCAGACTCCGCCGTGTCACAGTGGATGCCGATCTGGCCGAGAATAATCTCGGCATGCTCCAAGGCAATCCTGTCATCGTCAATCACTAGGACGCTCATTTCATTTGGAGCCAGGTCGCCATCCTCGAAGGAGGCGTTCTTCCGTTCAGCCTCGTCAAGCGTGACAGTTACGACAAAGGTTGTGCCGACGCCCTTTTCGCTTTCCACGTTAATGCAGCCATTCATCAACTCCACGATGCTTTTGGTGATCGGCATCCCAAGGCCAGTGCTGCCATATCTGTTCGTGGAGGAAGAATCCTCCTGGCTGAACGCGTCAAAAACGTGAGGGATGAAATCACGACTCATGCCGATGCCAGTATCCTTGAAAGTAAGCTTGACGGTTGCTTTCCCATCATAACGGGGACCTTCCTCAATCAAGAAGGAGACCGTGCCGCCTGCGGGGGTGAACTTCACGGCGTTACCCAGAATGTTGATCATGACCTGCTTCAACTTCATGGCATCGCCAATGTAATAATCGTCTATCTTGCCAATTGTTCTGCATTCATAATGCACCCCCTTTTCCCTGCACTGGCCACTGATCATGTTGTTGACCTGCTCCAGGTTCTTGGAGAAGGAGAACTCTTCCTTCTTGATTACCATGCGCCCCGATTCGATGCGGCTCATATCAAGGATATCGTTGATGATACCCAGCAGATGATGCGCGGAAGCGTCAATCTTTTCCAGATACTCCTTTACCTTGCCAGAAGCAGAAGAATCATTCATGGCTATGTTGTTCAGACCGATGATGGCGTTCATGGGTGTGCGGATTTCATGGCTCATGTTGGAAAGGAACGCCGTCTTGGCACGATTTGCCAGTTTCGCCGTATCCAAGGCATCGCTGAGCGCTTGCTGCTGGGCCATTGAGTTGCGCATTTCTTCGTCAATATCAGAGAAACCAACTCCGACGGAGTGGACAATATGGTCTTCCCTGTCTTCTGGATGGCGCACTCCTGCCATACGCAGCATGGCATACGTCTCCTTGCCGTCTTGGATTTCAAGGAATCTATAGGATAGAATCAGCTGCTTCTTCAGGGCCTCGCGTATGTTCTTTGGCTGAATGAAGGCAAGAAAGCCTTCACGATACTGCTCCGCCACATGATTGTTTGCAAACTCTGTGAAGTCATGCAAAAAGGGAAATGAAGCCCCCTTCGCAGGCGCTTCGCTGAACCTGGGGTCGTCACGGTAGCAAATGGCTTCATCCTTGTCCAAATCCACATAGTACACACTTCTGTAATCGGAAGCCAGCGCGGTAATCATCTTGTCCTGCTGTTCTTGTTGTGCCTTCTGCGCCAGGAGCTGCTGCTGCAATGCAAGACGCTGCTCCATCTCCTGGTGTTTGATACGGTTTTCTGTCTCCGTGGCCTCTTTCTCCAACTCCAGCTTTGCGTTTTTGCGCATCTGAAGGAGAACAAACACAAACATCCCGCACAACACCAGAGCCGTCAAGATGGACTGCACAAGGCTTCTGCGGATGATTCCGTCTGAAAGATAGCTGATTCTATTACCAATCACGCTTTCCCTGATTAAATAGGTCAGCATCCAGTCGGTCCCCTCGACGGGCATATAGCTCATCGTTCCCAGAATACCGTTGTAGGTAAAGGTGACAATGCCGCGCTTCCTCTCGGCAAAGTCCTTTAGAACTTTATCCAGAGAATAGCCGTCCTCCATCTGGGCATGCTTCAAAGCCTCCAGCAGATTGTCTTCAGCTGCCAGTCCCCCCAGAACAAGATTGCTTAGGGCATAGCCTTCGCTTGTGAAGATGTTGCAGAAGGTGGTGGAACTCTGGGATTTCATGGAAAATCCCGAAAGCATGACATCCATGCTGATCTCCTCATAGCATACAAGGAGTTGCTTGCCTTCGAGGAAGAGGTTTCTGTCGCGGATCGGCATGGCAATGACGACACTCTTTTCGTTGTTGTCCAGTTTTCTGACAGAGATTTCTACATTCGAAAGGTTATTGTAATCAAAGAAATACAGATGTTCATCCTTGACCACTCCTTCCTTCGCCATATAGGTAAGACCATCCTTATCGACGAACGCAAAGCGTTCCAGGTTGAAGAGCCGTTTCATATTCTTCTGATAGGCTCGCAAATGCTCAATATTGGAGAGAGCTTTTTCGTCAATCATCCCCAGGGCAATCTTCATCACACGGACATTGCGCTTCAGGTTGTCTCCCACTACCTGTTCTCTTCGTTCCGCAAGTTCATCCAGATACAGAAGGCTTACCGTACTCACCGCCTTTGCCGTGTCCTTTCGTGCGCTCCGTCCTGTCCAGATCGTGCCGAATACCAGGATTGCGATAACAACAATACTCCCGACTACAACGATATTCGTCGTTTTTGCACTCTGTCCACTCGCCATACAGACTAATTCTCTTTTTGCTGGGTTAAAGCCTTTCTCTTCCACGCTCTCCCATAACTACTCTTAAATATTAATATATCCTCCTCGTAAGCCTTTGTCAATAGCCACAGCCTTTTTGGGGCCCCAAAGGCGTGTTTAGCGTAGGCTGCGGCCAGTGCACGGAGTGCGCGACAATCGTAGCCCAATGCAAGAACCCTTTAGAGCGAAACAAAAACTTACCGTTACCTAATCCTCATAGGGAAATTGCTCGCGGCGGTCAGAAAGGACTTCAACGGGGAACACCCTGAAGTGGCGGCAAGGAAAGAAAGACTACATACAGGCACAAAGCCGTGCCGCTTCCGTCTTGGCGCAAGATGCTTCGGCGGGGCACGTCACGGCACGGTGCGCGGCGAGGGTGCTGTCGCTACATACGCATTGCGCTTCTTCTGCTAAACTCGTATTGCAGTTTTGCAACAGCCCCTTCCACAAGCCGCGACCATCACGGCAAATTTGCCCTTTTTGCCCCTGGCAATTGCAGGGGCTTTCACTCTGCTACTTGTCGGCAATGGCCTTGTTGAGTCCCTCCTGGATCACGGACTGGTTTTCCAGCAAGAAGTTCCTGAGGTCGTCGTTGAGTGTCTGTAACGTGTCTCCGCTCTCCGTTTCGCAGTTGCCGAGTTTCCACTCCCAGTTATCGACATTCTTGATGATGTCTTCGATTTCATTTTCCTCAAGATTGAAATTTTCGCTGTAAAACTTTGTCATTGCATTGACAAGAGTGCGGAAATTGGTTTTGGCGGTCTTTTCAAATTCCGCATTTTTGTCAACTTCTGGTTTCTCTATTTTGACGTTTTTGTTGCCGAACGGAACGTTCTTCGGTTTCTTCTCCATCATTCCAATCTTCGGCATTTCGGCATCCATCTTTGGATTCTCGTCATCTTTGATTATTTTCACGCTTGAGAGCCACCGTTTTCACGCTTGAGAGCCACCCTCGGATTTTCACTCTTGGGAGCATAGTAAACACTATATGTGGATTTAGAATAAAGTTGCCAGAACCGTGAATTGGGAAGAGATTTTCCTTTTCGCAGCCATGGTAATTCATGCCGTGGCAAAGAAATGGAAAATCTCGAACACACTATATGTAGTGGTGGCTCTCAAGCGTGAAAATACATATTCAGGGTGGCTCTCAAGCCTGCAAATACTCAGGATGGGAGGCGGTGTACTACCCCGTCACGACAAGGGGCTGGATGATGCACTTCCTTGCAAGACCAGAGGTTTCTTCAAGCGGAAAGGTGTTCCCGAGCCTTGAGCACCCGACGCACTACAGCGACGAGAGACAGGCTCCTGGCTCATACGTCGCGTACAGCAACATCACGACGGGGCGGTACGCAGACCTTGGCGTCAAGTTCGGCTTCCTTGACCCCGACACGCTGGAGGTCAAGGTGAACCCGATGACGGGCGTCCCGTACAGGGCATCCGACTACGACGACGGGCTTCTCGACAGGAGCATCATCCGCACGAGGCTCACTGACCTGCACGACAAGACGGTAGAGGAGAAACGGTACACACAGATAATCGAATGACCAAAAACATAAAGGCAAAAAAAGGAGAACCGACAACTTGAAAAAAGAATTATTGATTGTATTCTATCTTTTGAGCCGATTCAGGATGCAACCTGTTGTGCGCTCTGCTTTGCATCTCCACAGATAATCTAGCCTGACGGTTTATTGGGCATTGTTTTTGCAATGCCCTTTTTTGTCATTTTTCTTAAAAACTAGAGATATGATAAAATCTATCGCATTTCCCTTTTCAATGACGCATTGGCTTGATGACTGACAAATCGGTTTTAACTTGCTGGTAACTTGCTGGTCGATGGCGATGAGAGGCGATTTGAACAGAGATTTAGGTCATTTTTAACTTGCTGGTATCTTGCAAAGGAGGCATCCGATGCGAAATTTATTTTCAGAAAATTGGCATCAAAAACACATAGGATACATTTCGTTTCAAATCATGGAGACTTCGCGAGGAGGAGACCGATGAAAACCATGTCAGTCGCCGACGCGGCGGCGAAATGGGGGCTGACGCAGCGAAGCGTCCAGCTTCACTGCGAAAAAGGCAACATCCCTGGAACGACCATCGTGGGCAAGTCATGGCGAATACCCGCCGATGCAGAACGCCCTATGCGCAAGCCGAGGGCGCACGGGCAGCCGTCAAGCATACGGGCAGCTCTGGTGTCCGAAAAACGGGGGCGCGTCGCTGGAGGTCTTTACCACCGTCTCCAGATAGACTTCACATACAGTTCAAACCACATCGAGGGCAGCCGCCTTACCCATGAGCAGACACGCTGGATTTTCGAGACAAAGACCATCGGGGACTTGCCAAGCGACCTTCCAGTCGATAACGTTGTGGAGACGGCGAACCATTTTCGCTGCGTTGACATCGTTCTGGAGACCGCTGGCGCGGCGCTGACTGAACGCTATGTCAAGAACCTGCACCGCCAGCTCAAGAGCGGTACGACTGACAGCCGACAGGAATGGTTCGCTGTAGGCGACTATAAGCGGCTTGACAATGTCGTCGGCGGCATGGAGACCTGCCCCGCCAAGGATGTGCAACGCGAGATGGCAAAGTTGCTCTCCTGGTGGAACAGCGCAGAGAAGTCCTTCGTGAATCTGCTTGACCTGCATGTCAAGTTCGAGGGAATACACCCTTTCCAAGACGGCAACGGGCGAATCGGGCGCCTGATACTGCTGAAGGAGTGTCTCAAGCACGGTATCACCCCGTTCATCATCACCGACGGCATGCGCCGCTTCTATTATCTCGGGCTTCAGGAATGGCGCAAGGAAAGCCGTCTGCGTCTCGTGGAGACCTGCCGCACAGGGCAGGAGGTTTTCATAGACGCTCTTCGTAAAACAGGCTATGCGAAATTGGCAGAAAAGGCTCTTGCCGAGCAGGCGAAATCCGAAGGTAAAATGCAAGAAGGACAACCATGACACACGATTCAGAGAAGAACTTCGAGGCTGACATCCAGGATTGGCTGACCTCTCCTGCGGGCGGCTGGACCAAGGCGACGGATGCGGGCTAACGGTCCAGCCTCGCGTACTCCTCAAGGATTCCGTCCTGTGGCAAATGTGGAACTGGATTCCGGGCGGGAATACAGTCCGCTGGGAAGACCTTCATGTCCACGAGATATTCGACTATATGCCTTAACTGATTCTCCATTCCATTGATTGTGATTAGTGACTGCCTTTTCGACAGGAAATCATCAATGGTGGAGGAGTTTACCATGCCTGGCGCAACCCCTCTGCTGTGAAGATAATAACTCAATTCGCCGAAACGGGTGAGAATCCCCTGCGACATGTTGGTTGAATAGCCATTTCGGACAAGTTTTTCAGCCAGACCATCGGCGAATTTCCCCAATGGCCCGAACTTGATGCTTGCAATGCGACTTTTCTTTCTGAAGAAGGCTTCAATCATCGTCTACTCCTTGTTTTTTTGTTGTTTGCTACTGCGCATGAACGTCATGCGCCCTAAAGGAATGAACGGATAATATGTCGCCCAAATCAGTTATAGTCTTTTATTGGCTCCTGGAGCATTCGAGTTTTGCCATAGAGCCATTCGGCAAGAGTGACTATTTCGTGTGACCGGACTGAAATGGTAAGTCATTTTTGAAGACACGCTCATTCGGCCAGCTGCTTAACATAATTCCATACTCAACATAATAGTGGTTATGTTGAGCTTAACATAAACGCTACCGCAGCCTCAACCTCAACCCCGTGTGGGAGCCCAAGCAGGAGGCGACCAGGGTGGCTCTCAAGCGTTAAAACGGTGGCTCTCAAGCGTGAAAATACTCAGTTATAGGCGAGAATGGCGGGGATTTCAAACATAACCGACCACGGCCAGCACCATCTGGAACACATAGCCGAAGCGCTTGCAGTCGCCCTCGAACCACTTGAGGCTGTCGCAGGTCTTGAGGTCCACGATGCCGTATTCGCGGGAGAACCAGTCCATGCGTATCTGGCAGGGAACGCCGCGGTATTCGGCGCGAACAGTCGCCTCGGAGACGCCGTCGTCCAGGAGGGCGGAGGCCGCGTCGTGCAGCCAGACCGATTTCTGGAGCTTCACGATGAAGCCGAAGTCCCTGGGGCTGACGATTTCGCACGTCTGCGCCGCAATCCATTCGGCGTATGCCTTGGTGGCCTTGCCGTAGGGTTCGCCCGTCTTCGGGTTCACTGGGCCGTCCGCCACGAGGTACTGCTCGTCGAAGGCGTCTCGGCCTTCCAGGATGAGGCAGTGGGCGGCGCGTCCGAGCGCCAGCGCCGGGCTTTCGCCCTCGGCGATTTCGCCATTGGTCTTGCGGCGATAGAGTTCGGGGGATTCGCGGAAGGCGGCCAGGTTGTGGCTCGACATGTACCTGCCGCACCTGCTGGCGGCGTGGTACTCCTCCGCGGGGATGGTGAGGAATCTGTCTGTGTTCATTTCAGTGACCTTGGTTTGGGGTGGTTCTGATTGACCGGCCTCATTGCCCGTCACTTTCGTATCCAACGGAATCCCGAAAATCCGCAACGGAATTTTGAAAAAAGTTGATTTTTGGGCAAAAAAAACGCAGGGGCGGAACCGCTGGCGGGAAAATGGGGGTGGAAGATGCAATTGAACCCATTTCAATTGCAAAGTCAACTTTTCAAGTATAGATTATATGATGTTACACGAAAAGTGATTGTCAGCATAGGTTAATCGTATGGAATTGACTTTAAAAGAACAGATTAATGAGGCTGAGGCCAAACGGAGCTGGCGAAGAGTTTTCTTCGCTCTGTTCGCTCCCGTTTATGTCCGTTACATCCTGTGGGCCATGATGTTCTGCGGCATCGGGCTCCTGAATTACTATTTAAGGCATCTCATGCTTGCATTGACCGCCGGATACTTTATTGCCATTCTCTCGTGGTATCCCCGAATCTGGAAAGTCTATCGTGAGACATTTAGAAAATCAGGTGCTTTTAACCATCCCACAACCGTGCGTCTGACCGATACGTTCATCGAGATCGCATGCGGTGAAAACACCGCCAAAAACGAATATGGCGTGTTCTCTGGTTTTGTGGAATTAAACGATGTCATTGCTTTAATCAACCAGAAGTCCATTGCCGCAACCTTCAAGAAAAAGGACTTTGCGGATGGAGGCGAGGAATTTATGCAATGCCTAAGGAACTCTGGTGTGAAGAAAATCGAACTGTGGGGATTCAAACGATGGGGGCTTGCATTTTTGCCTGTTGCGCTAATGGCTCTTTTGGTAGTAGTGCACATTGCGAATGTCCAGAATCGACTTTGGATGTACGAAAAGGCTTGCAAAACTCAATGCTGTTCAAATTTGAAGCAAATGATGTGTGGATTGTTTATTTATTCAGATGACTTGAAGAAGGCGGGCAATGCATCGTTTCAACAGTCCTTCACGTTGGATGAAGTGGTTGCCGCTGGACTTGCCGATGAATCTCATTGTGGATGCCCGAAGTCCTGTGCTGGATATGCGTATGTCCCTTATGGCAGATTGCTTGACAAAAACGCCAGCTCGGCTGCAAACACTCCTGTTCTCTTTGATTATGTGTTTGGCTGCCATCGCAAAAGAAAGCATCTGCTGTGGGGCAAGGACACACTGCAGACGCTGGTCGCCTTTGAGGACGGACACGTCTCTATCGAGGAGAATCTTGCCTCCTTTATGGACCTCTATGAAAGATACGCGCCTTTGATGTCCAGAAAGAATGCCAATGAACTCCGAAGATTCTGTGAGGACCACGATGGATTGATACAATGAGAATGCCCGCTAAAACCACTCCATTCATTCCTTTTTGCCTGTTGCTTCTATTTGTTTTGGAAGCGGCGTTGCTTGGCATCGCGCCAGTTGACCGCAGCGTCTGGTGGGCGGAGAACCTTACGGCGTGGATTCCCATTGGCGTGATTCTGCTGATGTACTGGCGAGGAATCCGTTTCTCGAACACCGCCTATGCTTTGATGTTCATATTCTTTGTGATGCATACCATTGGCGGTCATTACACTTTTGAGCATGTCCCCATCGATGCGGTCACTCGCTTCTTTGGCTTCGAGCGAAACCACTACGACAGGCTCTGCCATTTTCTCGTCGGGCTTTTCGCCTTTCCGACGCTGGAGTATCTTGAGCGGAACAACCTCGTGAGGGGACGGCGGCTTCTCTCCATCTTGACGATCATGTCCATTTTCGGCTTCGCCGCCATTTTCGAGCTTATCGAATGGTGCTATGCCGCTCTGGCTGACGCGCAGTCAGGGACGCTCTTCCTTGGGTCGCAAGGCGATGTCTGGGATGCCCAGAAGGATATGCTTGCTGATGGTCTGGGCGCAATTTGTACGACGGCATTCTATTGTCTTTTGCGTCCCGTGCCATTCTCCGCTGTCAAGAAAGCGGGGGGAGGAGATTGCCCGTGAAAATAACTCCCGTCCTTATACTCATAGCGGAAATCCATAAACCGCCGACCACTTTTTGAGTTATCGGCGAAATCGGCGGTTTCGTGCTTGGGGCGTTCTCTTTCCACCCATTTCGATTGCCCGGGTGGTTTTCGCAATATCATAGAAAACGCCATTTCGTGACCACACGTCCAAGTAGAAAATACATCTCTTTTCCGTTTTGGTGCGTTAAAATATGAATCCCCGAAAGGAGAGGTCACGTGTCTCCGCTGACCTCTGTAAGGGGTGTGGACTTTCTGACCACAGGTTAGAGAGAAATCCGCCAAAAGACGCGTTTGAAACGCAAAAAGGCCGCCCGACGGGAGTCTCCCGAAAGGCGGCCTTCAAGTGGAAATCTCTGCCCTAACACCCTGCAAACAGGGTGGTTGCACGGGCACGAAAAAGCCCGGCAAATCGCATGGATTTACCGGGCTGATTGGAAAATCTGGTGGAGCATTCGCTGTGAACCAGCCGTTTGTCTCTGCTGTCTCTAACTCGTTGCAGATATAAGGTACAACCGACCACGGCGTTTTCAAGCCGACGCCCCAGAAATAATCATACAGTAAAGCAGATTCCCCTGTGGACTTCCCCTGTGTAAAGAGACGCGGTTCGCCGCCGATGGACACCATATAACAACCGATTTTCCGCGTCTCCGTTCCCCGCCGCCCCCAATCCGGGCAGCGGGGATTTTTAGTCGTGGCTGCGTCCAATTTTGCTTCCTCTTCTTCCTCCTCTACCTCCTTTTCTGTTAGGTGAGTCATGAGGCGCAGTAAGGGGCGGCGGATACGATAGCGGCGTTTCTGGTTGGGTTGCCAGAGGATGTCGTTCTTAGTCTGCCAACTTGTATTCCCTGTGACGCAATCTTGAGAAAACCTCAAGTTTTTTCATTACAGGCTCTCCTTTTGCGTTGAACTCAAACGTTGCTCTGGCCTTATATAATTCCTTGGGCAGGTTCAATTCCAAGGTTAACGTTTTCGGTGGGCATTCACCCTTTATGTCAAACTCAACTTCTTCTTCATCCCAATCAGGAATGGACTTCATCGTTTTTCCTTCGGGATCGAAAAACTCAAACTTGCAAAATTGAGCCATTTCTTCATTAGCTCCCGTTTTTGACAAGGATTTATACAGAATATCAGAAAACTCGAACTCGCATTCGGAATTCTTGTCATCTGCATCGAAATCCAATTCATCGTTGCACTCAAGTCGCATAGCCTTGATGATGCGTTCGGCTTCCTGGCTTTGCGGATTTGAAATAAAGAAATTTATGCTTTCGGCTAATTCTATGCTTGTTAAGACGCCTGCTTTCCTTAACATCATTTCTATATTCATCGTATTTGGGAAGATGGCATTTGGTGAGTATTTCCTCTTGTTTCCCTGGGTCCTCCTCAAGCATCAACAAAGCATCTTTTAAGACCAGAACTGCAAGGTTCAAATCTTCGTTGTAAGGTCTTTCTTGTCTGATACGGAACAACCAAGTCATAAAGCGTATGAATAAATTAGCCTTTTGCTTGGGCATACCTTTGACTAATTCATCGACGTCATCCTTTGTTAATTTTTCCGTGGCGATGCCGAAAACGGTTATCGGTGAATATATGTTATTACCATCCTCGCTATATATTTTTAAACATATATACATTTCGTTATACGCGCTTTCGATAAGTGATTTGGCTTTTTGTTTATTATTCAGAGTATTTTGATAAATCAACGCAACGGCATATCTTGTTTGCCAATCAGATATTCTAACATTTGCCTCAATAAAACGTAACCATTTGCCAATACTTTCCTTTTCTACTGAAGAAAGAGGGGCATTTTTAACATCCATTTTGTATGAGATGTATTCGCCTACATATAACAAAGCCATAGAGTAAGCATTGCTGTCTTTGCGAATAATTGGCGTATCCCTGTACAGGCTAAAATACTTTTCGCATGAATAGAAGAGGTCTTCATATAATTTTGCTTTTCTCGTCGCATCACAAGGCAATTCAAGCAACTGCTTGCACGCAGTCACACGAGTGATCCAGTAAAATGGAAGATTCGCCACTTCGCCTTCTCTTTCCCGGAATACTTTGTAACCAGTGTAAAGATCTGCTTGGTGATTTCGAGCGTTCTTCGGCGCAAATATACGTGCCATTTCAAGAAAGATGCGACAGGTGTTTCTGTCGATTCTGGCTTCATCGGCAAGATTGTATTTCTTTACAAGCTGCCATTGCGCGTCAAGTAACTCTTGGCTAAAATCATCTAATGTTTGCAGGCGTTTGTTCAATAATTCATACTTGGTGTCAAGGTACTCGTTTTCTGCCTCTGCCACGGCATTAAAATAGTTTTGTACTGATGAAATCGTCGCCATTGCCACCGTTGTCGCCAGCAGTGCCGCGGTTTCGTAATGATTTCTGCCACCAACAATGAACATATGTGGCGAGGGGAGAGCTTTCCAAATAGCCTGACTTTTCTTGCGATGATATTTTAATTTCGCTACGTTGTAGTTGATGTTGTTTTCCGTTATGTCAGTCAAAGCCGCCATAGTGTTTTTGATTAAGTCCTTCACTCTTGCGTGGTTGATGACATTTAGGTTTAGATTGCAATCAGTCAGATTTTCATATTCCTGCTGCAGAGCCATTATGTCCCCCATCTTACCTAATCTGGCAATGACATAGTTAATATGGTTTATATACATAAGAGCAGACTGCGCCATAAGCCTTTCATATTCGGCTGGCCTACTCTCCTTCAATTGTTCCATACGCTCGAAATACGTTGCCTCAAGAAAATCGGGAACAATGAAATTGTCACCTACACGAAGCGGCGTATAGGGGGGAAGCTGCGTTGTTTTGGCAATTGGTGTTGGGGCAATTATATCAGAACCAGTCTTTGCAACACCACTTTGCGGACTGGAGGTTGTGCAACCGCAAAGCAATGAAAACATAAAAGCCGACAAAATGGAACAAGAAAACGTGCTAAAGATTTTCATCTATTACTCCTATTTGTGCATTTGGCAAAACTATTCATGTGGGTGAACTTCTTCGGCGACGGGCAGACCCACTTCACGCCGCAGGAGGGGCGCGAGGGGCGCTTCGCCTCGTGGATAGAGCCGTTCCTGCCGACCGGCGGCTTCCTGCTCGCCATGCGCATCCGCTGACAAAACACTTACAAAATGCAAGAAATAGTTACAAAACGAGGTTTCCGATGAAATACACTTACATATTCCCAAGCATACTCATCGCGCTGGACGTGCTTTCGGCCATCGCGTATGGCTTCAGCAAGGACTGGAGACAGGTCATCTACTGGCTCGCAGCCGCGACGCTGTCCGCCTGCGTCACCTATAGATAATGTCTTGCGCCTGGATGAGGGATGAATCCCTCCCAGGTGGTTCGAATCCACGTCGGTGCGCCATTGGGTTGGCGGCATCGGCTCGGTCGAAGCGCGGATGCACGTTCCATCCAGGCGCATTTCCAACCACAGGAGGAACACGATGTCAACAAGAGGACTGATTGCGA
>JAFXUD010000012.1 GCA_017535315.1 Victivallales bacterium
GGCTGAAACACCCGTTCCCATCCCGAACACGGCCGTTAAGGGCCCGCGCGGCGATGATACTGCGCCCAGGAGCGCGGGAAAGTAGCGCGTCGCCAACCTCCCTTTCACAGCCCCCTGCGCATACCGCGCAGGGGGCTTTTTCGCGCGCGAACCAGCCCATGCGGCGCGCGGAGCGCGCCGTGCAGAACCGCGCCGTGCAGAACCGCGCCGTGCAGAACCGCGCCCTTTCGATTTGACAAACCTCAATGAGGGGGTTACATTCTGTATAGTTTTAGTAACATGACCTTAACCATAAAGGAGCGATTATGATTCTACTGACAGGTGGAATAGTCAAGACAATGGCGGGAGCCGACATTAAAGATGGACAGGTGCTGATTGACGGCGATAAAATCGTTGCAGTGGGCAAGAAGGTGCGTGTGCCTCGCGGCACGGAGAAGATTGACTGCAAGGGATGCATTGTTACGCCTGGACTGATTGACGCGCACACCCATGTTGGGTTGCATGAAAGCAGCCTCCGCTGGGAAGGCAACGATGTCAACGAGGGTCTGAAGCCCATTACACCTGACATGAGGGCACTTGATGGCGCTTATCCCAACGATGAGGAACTCGACGCCGCTCTTCGCGCAGGCATTACTGCCGCGTGCGTCACGCCTGGTTCGGCGAATGTCGTTGGCGGAACGGCTTGCGTCATCAAGCTCTATGGGAATTGCATTGATGATATGCTCATCAAAAATCCAGTTGCCATGAAAGCGGCCTTTGGCGAAAACCCGAAAAACGCGCATGGGCAGGCGGGGCGTTCGCCTCGGACACGCATGTCCATTGCCGCGCTGCTGCGCAACCTTCTTACAAAGACCATCCAGTATGCGAAGGAGTTGGATGAGGCGGCGGAGGATTCCTCCAAGAAAAAGCCTTCTTTTGACCCCGAGCTGCATGCGATGATCCCCGTCATCAAGCGCCAGATGCCCTTGAAGGTACACGCGCACAGGGACTATGACATCCTCACGGCGGTTCGTATAGCCAAGGAGTTCAACATCATCCTGACGCTTGACCACTGCACCGAAGGGCACCTCATCGTTGATAAGCTGAAAGAGGCTGGCTTCCCTGTGCTGATCGGACCCTCCCTGGGGAGCAAAGGCAAACCAGAATTGCGTGACAAATCCTTTGCCACGCCTGGTATCCTGCAAAAGGCTGGGCTCCAGGTCTGCATCATCACCGATTCCCCTGTCATCCCGCTCCACCACCTGCCGCTCTGCGCGGGACTGGCTGTGCGCGAGGGAATGGACGAGGAGGCGGCCTGGAAGGCCATCACCATCAACCCCGCCAAGGTTCTGGGCATCAATGATCAGCTGGGAACCCTGGAGAAAGGAAAAGTCGCCAACATCGCCGTCTTCAGCGGCAACCCGCTTCGCGACATCCAGGCGAAAGCCAAATATGTCCTCGTTGATGGGAAAATTGTTGTCAACCAATAGATAGATGGGCGCACGTTGTGCGCCTCAGGAGTTTTGCACCCCCCACTAAAAAACATGAAAACCATCCTTTCTTTATTCCTGATATCCGTGTTGTTGTTTGGAGCCGAAACCCTGAATGTGGATTTTGGTAAACAGAGGGAGGTTGCCATCGACGGAAAGAGCTACACGCTGGATGGCACTGTCACACAGGATGGCTTCATGGCGTTTGGCGGCAAGGGATTTTCCTTTCCTGTCAAAGGGTTTCTGGGTGATAACCAGGGCAGCCTGTTTTTCGAGTGCCGTTTTGACGAGCCGCTTCCACCGCACAATACCATGCGGACGCTTGTGCAAATCCGCACCAACAGCCGCTTGACCGTTGGCTTCCACGCCTTCTCCAGCAAGAAGCTCGTCTTTGCCTTCACGGACAGAAGCTCGTCGTTTATCCATAATCTTGCCCTACCCTACGAACCTGGCCGTACTTATATGCTTGGTTTTACTTGGGACGGCAACAAGGTGCGTGTCTATCAGGACGGGCGTGCGATCGACGAAAAGGAGCAGCCCCTGCCGATGGCGAAGGTAGAAGACCTCAACATCGGCCCGTATAAAGATAGGTGGTTGGCGCCAAAACCCTGGGCGGATGACTCCTTCATAAAGTCCCTCCGCATCTATGATACCGCGTTGACACCGCAGGAGGTTGCAGCCCTCTATAACGTCGAGCTGAAGCCGCTGCCCGAAACGCATCCCATGCGCATCACGGTTCCCCCGCTTCCAACTGGTGTCAAGGCGCCACAGGGGGATGGCGTGCTGGACGAGGAGGCATGGAAGTATGCGGCTTCTATGCCGCGGGTTATCCGTGGCAACTTCCCGCGCCAGTCGGGGGCCTTGCCGCCGCATGACTTCAAGCTGCTCTACGACAACGAAAACCTTTATGTAGGCTTCAGTACCCTGTTCCCGCCGCATGTTCCGCTTATCGAGGGGAATCTGCGCACGCCCGAGGCAGAGCCCGAGGTTTGGGGGACTGAATCTGTCGAGTTCTACATTGAGAACGATGGCGAAATCTACCGTTTCACATGCAACGTTGCGGGGGGCTATGGTGAGCGCAAAGGAAAACACCAGGACTGGACATGCGATTGGACATACCAGGGCACGAAGGCGATGAAAATCGACGACAGCATTCTCTGGTCAGGCGAAATGGTCATCCCGTGGAAGTCAATTGGCCTTGCGGAGCCACCGAAGGAATCCCGCCGCATCAACTTCTGCCGTTCGTGGAAATTGCCCGACACGGGATGCCACTCCTCGCTGAACATCAAGGGCACGGGCTACCTGCCCGAGACGATGATTCAGGCGGATTTCGCCCCGCTGGCTACCCTCCAGATCACCAAGCACAACAATCCCAACAACGGCGAATATGAGCAGGAGTTCCGCCTTGCTTCACAGCGCGGCGGCAACGTCATCTACGAGCTGGCTGTCGCGAAAATGGACGGCACGGCGGCCCCGTTGCCCATCTACACCAAGCGTTGCACCTTGAAGCCAGGCGAGGTGTTCCAGGACAACACCAAAACCGCCATCACCTATACAGACTACGACTGTTTGCTCTACACGCTGACGGACAACGGCAAGCTCTCCATGCGGGAGATGGTGCCCTACCAGTTGGACGAGAACTTCTTCGACCTCGTCCCGCTCTTCCTGAAGGGGTTCATCCGTGTCACCTTGAAGCGTCCGATGATGCTAAGCAAACTGGGTGCGGGCTTCGTCGGAACCATCAAACTATTGGATGAAAAGGGGCAGTCGCTGGCATCCATCAAAACCAGTGATGAGAAGCTAGAACTTCCTTTTGACCGCAACCTCTCCAACGGCACCTATATTGTCGTCCTGGAAGACAAGGATGGCAAGGTGTGCGCCAAAAAGCAGCTCTTCTACCCTGGGCACGGCGAGTGGGAGAAGATGGAGTTCCCTGAGGAGCTCATCATCCCGCCATTTACGCCAATGGTATCAACAGTTGCAGACGGCGTGCTGACCTCTTCGCTAGCCATGCGCAAATACGAGTGGCGCAACAGCCTGTTGCCCATTCAGATCACTAGCCTGGACGAGGGGCTGCTGGCCGCTCCTGCCGAGCTGCTTATTGGTGGCAAGCCCGTCAAAACCACCGCCTTCACCGTGGGAACCAACAAGCCGCACCATGTCGATTTTACCACGAAAGGCGGGACGGACAGTGGTGTATTCAGCGGGAAGTCATGGCTGGAGTACGACGGTATTCAGTGGAACGAGGTGGTGGTCACGCACAACGTCCCCAACGGTAGCGTCACGCTGCGCTTCACGCTGGATGTTCGCTATGCCAAATACCTCCACACCGCCAATGGTGGCGGCTGGGGAAGCAAAATCACGCGGGCAATACCCGATGGCGAGCTCACCGTCCCCTACTTCCCTGTGATTTGGATTGGCAACGAGGAGAAGGGGCTCTGCTTCTTCGCGGAATCGCGCCAGAATTGGAAAGTCCCCTCCAATCGTACTTACACCATTGCCAAGCATGGAAACACCGTCACGCTGACCGTCCACATCACGGAAAAAGAGCCTGCTAACAGACCTGAGACCTACGGCTTTGGTCTGCTAGCGACCCCTATCCGCCCCTTTGCGGAAAACTACCCCTTCGACACACTCGGCTGGTCGTATGCAGCTCCTATGAACCGTCCAGGGCGCAGACCTACCAGCTACACCGTCATCATGAATGCGCCTGCTGGTGTGAAGGGGGGTGATCTGGGCAGTTATTTCGCGGACACGCATGACGCGAATGGTGACCAGCAGGCCGCTGCATACGATATCATTCTGAATCAGTGCCGCGGGCACAACGTCAGGCCGTTTCCCTATCTCTGCGGGCATTACCTCTCGCAGAAATACCCTGAGTTGATGGCCTATCGTCCCGAGTGGTCTTTCAGGCCAGAGTTGGCGATGGACTACAGCGGCACCAACCACTTCATCTACGACTGCTGTCCCGCCTCCTCAGGAAGCGCCTTCTTCGCATGGAAGGCCAAGAAGCTGCTGGAACGCTACCCCGAGATGCAGGGGCTCTACTTCGACTTCGGCAATATCGTCGCCTGCTCCAACTCGGAACATGGCTGCCACGGGAGGATTCCGCTTCTCGCGCAGCGCGAGTTCTACCGCCGCATGTGCATCATCCAGCTGCAAGTAGGCATCAAGTCCCCCATCAACGTCATCCACAACACCGACTGCAACCTGCTTCCCACCTATACCTTCACCTCGCATCTGCTGAATGGCGAGCAGGTGCGCCAGGCCTCCAGCACGCTCCTCCACAACAAAAAAGACATCTTGGACACCTACGGCATCGAGATGTTCGCCAGCGAGCTAAGTAGCCTTCCCTTCGGTGTCACCAACAGCGTCTATATGCCGCTGGATACCTTGATGAAGAAGTTCGGTGGGGACGAGGCTACTGCGCCCTACCAATTCCGCCTGGGCAAGGCAGAGTATGCAGCGACCCTCATCCACAACACCATCATCTGCCTATGGCGCAACCATTTCGGAATCGCTGACAAGGTCATCCGCACCTTCGACAGGTTTGGCGTTGACAAGGCGCGTTTTGTTGGGTACTGGCGCGAACCCGCCAAGGTCACGGGGGCCAGCGACATCTACGTCAGCTGCCATGTCCGCGACAACAAGGTGCTGGCCATCATCGGGCACGTAGGGAAGTCGCACGTCAACCAGACCTTTGAGATCACCTTCGACTGGGCAAAGCTCAATGTCACCGTGCCGCCGAAGAACGCGGTTGACACGATGACCGTACCTGACCCCGAATACAACGAGCTCTTCGCCATCCAGAAGGCAAACAAGGTGCCACCTGTTCGCGCCCCCTTGGAACTGGGCGACTTCGGCAGCAAGCTGCTCGGCTTCGACGGCAACAGCCTGAAGTTCTCGCTCGACTACCACTGCTTCGCAATCGTGGAACTGAAGTAGAGCGACTGGGGCCGCAGGGGTGCTTCGCCGCGTGCGCGGCGAAGCACCCCCGAGCGAGGCGCGCGCCCTGAAGGGACGCGCTGTCAAGACGGAGTTGGGATGCCGCTAGCAAGCAGAACTGGGAGCTTGGCGCGCTTGGGGGCTGTGCGCTGCACCTGTTCTGTGCGCCGTACTTCAGTGCGGCAGAGCCCCCAGCGCTAAAGCCCTGGGCACAGGACAGGGGGAACTAAGGAACCAATGATGAAAAAACTGCTATTGTGCATAGTCCTCTCATGGGTATGTGTCTCGTTTGCGGGGGGCAATCTGCGTGAGGGGCGCGACCCTGGCTTTGAGGAGGGGACGCGCTACTGGCGACTGATGACGCCAGGGGATCCCTGTGCCATCTTCTCTACAGACGGAGGTATCGGTGGCAGCGGTGCGCTTGTGGTCTCCTCCCCTGATGGCGAAACATCCTCGGGTTTCTATGCCAAGGGGTTCGTGCCCATCATCGGCGGGCGGAAATACACAGTCGAGGCCCAATTCAAAGGCGAGGTCAAAAGCGGCAGTGCCTTCATTGCTGCACAGCTTTGGTCAGGCGCGAAAGGAACTGCACAGGTTCCAGGAAGTCGCTCCGTCATTAAATTTGAAAGCCCTGCGATAACGGAGTGCGTCCCGAATCTCTGGAGCAGTGTCCACATCACCTTCACAGCCCCTGCGGAGTGCAATGCCATCCACCTACAACTGGCCACGCGGGATTTCTGCGGTGTCATCGCCTTTGACAACATAGCGGTCTATGAGATGGATGACACCATCTCCATTCCCCAGTTGAGCCGCATCCCTGTACTGGATGGGAAACTGGACGAAGTATTTCTGAAGGAGGCAACCCACTTCACAGACTTCATGAAGTTCCCCATCAACGTCAACAACGGCAAACTCGCCAAAGAACAGACCGAGGTCTATGTCGGCATGACCACGGAGCACATCTATGTCGCAATTCTGCTCCACCATGCGCCAAGTCGTGAGCTTATGGGGCATGAGCTTCCACGAGATGAGCAGACACTTTTTGCCGATGACAGCATCGAGTTCTTTATCACACAGATGGGCGACTACAACTCATGCTGTCATATTGCGCTCAACACATCTGGCAGCATCTACGATGCAAGAGACGGCAATACCAACTGGAACGCAAACCTGGAGGTCGGACACGGACGAATCGACAAAGGTTGCTACTTGATAGAGTTCAGTATTCCCCTAAAGGAGCTGGGGTACAATCATGCACTGGATGCGGGCATCGTGCAGCTTAATTTCAAGATGAGCTTCTGCCGCAACAGCGTTGGTGAACCAGACGGCAGGTATTCGACCTGGAGCCGCGTCGAAACCCGTTTCGAGGAGCCTGAACTTTTTAGGAAGTTCAAGGGGCTTGGAAAGGATTTTGCCCGCACCTGCAGCGACAGATATTGGAAGCGCGAAAACGAGCGCGGCATTTCAGAGAAAGAAGTGCGTGTGTGCTGGCAGATAGAGAATCCCTTGTTCAAGGAGCTTCTCACAGGCGAACCCCACCCCGAACAGGGCGAAGGCGCCTATATCTGGCACCATCCCCTGCTCTCCATCAATGCGCAATTCGGGCTGCAATATGGTTTCACCTACAGCAGAAAGGAGATTCTGGAGGAATACACCAAGCATAGGCTTCATCCCTTTACGCAGGCAGGCACCATCGCTCAAATGGAGGAATGGGATCGCAGCACGGGTATCGGCCACTGCCTCTACTTCCCCTATCACATCGACGACTGGTCCGCACCCTACAATGAGAAAACCTACAAGAAGATGTTTGCAGAAGCCCGCAAGACGTTGGAGCAGTATCCCGATGTCATCTGGGGCATCTCCCTGGGCGACGAGGCCTTCGAGTGGTTCCTCTACCATTTCATCGATAACGCAAACAACCCGAAGAAGCTGGAAGCCTCGCCTGAATTGCGCGAAGCGGTGAAGACTGTCAAGGAAAAGTACGGTTTTGGCAAATATGGAGTGCCCACCTCCTCAAAAGGCAGCAGCAAAGAGCGCTTTGAATGGCTTGCCACCAAAAACTACATGTTTGAGCGCACGCAACAGATGCAGCGCGACCTCTATGCGCTCTGCCAGGAGTACAAATACCATGGCAAGCCCATCGTATGCATATCGGGTGACCCGATGGGAGGGCTTAACGTCGTGCAGCAGCAGAGCCGCGACAAGGACTACTGCGACATCTTCACAGGACAGGTTGTTCCCGTCGCCTCACGCTGGCGGCAGAACATCTGCTTCACGACAAAAGTCCTGAAGGATCTCACGGGCAAGTCCGTCTGGCCCTGTGCCCATGTCGAGCCCTATTCGCGTTCAAACGATGCCATGACAACCGCCGAATACCTCAGCGAAGTGGCGCGTGGCGGCGGCAGTGGCCTCCAGATTTGGAATCGCGACTATGTTGACTCCACCCGTGGCATGGGCGATACTATCTTCGACTATTACGGCCACAGGCCCCGCTGGGAAACCATTATGGATGTCGTGGACAAATTCCGCACCATGGGCAAGCTCAAGTTCCCGAAGGACGATATGGCCATCTACCTCTCGACAGACACCTTCTCCTGCTATCGCACGCCTCCAGCAGACACCACTGAGGCCCTCTTCACCTTCGCAGGACCAGTCGCTGGCGCATGGTTCAAATTCATCAGCGGAACGCAGCTACGCGACAAGGAGCTTCATCTGAACGACTGGAAGGTCATTCTTCTCGCAAACGCAGATGTCGAGTTTGTCGGCAACCAAATGGCGTTTTTAGAGTATGTCAAAAACGGCGGAACGCTTGTCTGCTTTGATGCCAACGCCTTCTCGTTCAACGAGGACAGGTCAGCCACTTTTGCCAACAGAGAAGAGCTTTTCGGCACAAAAACTATTGAGAAAAACCTCTATTCTGGCTTCAAGTTTGTCAAGGATGCCCTCTCTGCTGGTATTTCCGAGGATAGCTGCTACAACATCTCCTCAAGATACTGCCTTGAACCCTTGCCTGGGACGCGTGTTCTTGCGAGATTTCCCACTGGCGAGGTTGCTGCGACCATCAAGGAGTATCCTGGCGGCGGGCGCGCCGTTCTTTTTGCCGTATCGCCAGGAACGTCCCACGTCTCTTCCTCGATGTGGCGCAAGATGATGAAGCAGTTTGTCGCAAACCTCGGCATCAAGACCGACCATGATATCTGGCGTTTCCAGTTCCCTGACGCCTCCGAGTGGGAGGTTGAATACAAGTACGCCTGCTTGACAAGCAACTTTTTCGTCTGGCACTTGAACAAGCCGTTTAAGGACAGAGACGCAAACGCCGATTACAACGGCGGTTTCTACACCTACACGCTTCCGCCAGATGGCGATGAGGCAGGACGTAAATACCGCTTCCCCGACGGCAATCTCTGCAATCGCTTCAAGGCTTACGAAATCGGCGACTATTACAACAAGAAGAATGCCGCCCTCGTGAAAGCAGGCAAAATATCAACAACAATGTTCTTTGATACCTGGAGCAAGCCAGACTCATTTGATATTGTCATCGACTTGGGGCGCGAAGCGAAGGTTGGCCTCATCAAGCTGATTTACAACGGTTCGCTGCCCTCAGTCACGGCACGCATCGACAACGGCGCCACCTTTACAGCCAAAGGCACTGATACTGATGAAATAACCGTTGCCGCCGTTGAAATAGAGTTTGGTCGCAATAATCTTGAGAACAAAAAAACCAGGCACGTCACCCTCTCCATTCCAGCACGGTCCGCCAACCATAAACTCATCCTCAGCGAAATGGAAATCTGGGGCAATGATAACTACCTCGCCGAAACACAACCATGAAATACGCCATTGGATACCAGCAGCCTGAAAACGGGGAGCCGTTCAGCACTATCGTCGCCGACTACAGGGAGCATATAGCGGAGGTCTATTTCCCCTGGCCGAACCTGGCCTCGGGGCGCGCCGCATTGGGCAGTAGCCTTGGAGCTGTTGACTGGGGGGCACAACGGGAGCTGGAAGAGAACCTGCACGCCATCCGCGACATGGGCATTCGCCTGGACATTCTGTTCAACGCCAACTGCTACGGGGCCTCTGGCATCAGCGTTGCCCTGAACAACCAGGTCTGCTCCATCATCGACTATTTGGGGAACTTAGGGCTTCTGCCCGACGTGGCCACCACCACGAGCCCCTTTGTGGCAACCGCCATCAAGAAGAACTTCCCCGAAGTGGAGACGCGCGCTTCTGTCAACATGCGCATCGATTCCACGCTTGCCATGGGCTACTTGGCCGACATTTTCGACTCCTTCCACATCCGCCGTGACCTTCAGCGCGACCTGAAAACCGTTGCACTCTTCTCCGACTGGTGCAAGGCCAATGGCAAAACACTCTGCATGCTGGCCAACAGCGGCTGCCTGCGCCACTGTCCTGCGCAGAGCTTCCACGACAACCTCGTCGCCCACGACGCGGAAATCGACCAGACAAAAAACGTAAAGGGCTATATGCCGCACCTCTGCTGGAAGCTCTACCAGAACAAAGAGAACTACGAGGAGATTCTGCGCTGCTCGTGGATCCGTCCCGAGGACATCTTCCGCTATGAGCCCTACTTCAAAATGGTGAAGTTGGCGACCCGCCAGCACTCGCATCCGCGAATGGTCCTCGGCGCCTACATCAGCGGGCACTATGACGGCAACCTCCTCGACCTTCTGGAGCCTGGCTTCTCCACTATCTTCCGCCCCTACGCCATTGACAACGCCCGCTTCCCTGACAACTGGCACACCATTGCCACCTCCTGCGCCGCCAACTGCACCCACTGCGGCAAATGCACGGAAGTCCTCAACCAGGTCCTCGTCAAGGCGCGAGACGACGAGTAGGCCTTTTCAAAGTGCTAGAAATAAGTAGGAGTATTGCTTGAAACTCAGCGAAAAGTTATGTTTTTATTTGACATTCCGCAGAGTTTCATGCAGTAGGTCCATCTCGAAAACCAAGTATCGAGGTGCCGCCTATATCACGCTTGTGACCATCGACGGCACCGTCCATAACGCATATTGGAACGACATCCAAAATGAAGTGAAACTGGACGACCTTTTCCAATAGAGGTGATTGGAAATAATCAAGAGTTTTTTATCCAACGACGCAGATGCAGCCTGCGCTAGAATCCGACGTGAATCGGAGGCCGAAGAGGTTGCGGGGGTTGATGGTGGTTGTGTAGGCCATATCGTCCAAAACCACTTCATCCACCACAGTGTCGTCGTTGATGATTTGCAGGTTGGCCTTGCCGAAATGCAGGTCTGGATGGAAGCCGATTTTCAGACGTGTGCCGTCGAAGCTGCCAGGCGCAATCCAGAAGAGCAGCTCACCCTCCGCATGGGTGCCGAATGAAAGGCCCTTTTGGAACTCCTGTTGACCTTCTGGCAGAAGTAGCTTAAGTGGAATCTGCTCGTCTTTCATGTTCACGGCAAAGTTTCGCTCGAAAGCTGTGTAGCGATAGGGGCGGAAACCGCCAAAGGGGAAGACGTGCGGCTCCATGTCGGTGAGAGGGCAAGGCGGAGGAGTTGTATCTTTCCCTTCTGCTGCGATGGCAAATACCGTCCAGATGGCGTCTGCGCTTATTTTCACGGCGTTGTCGAACATCCGCTGGTTCAGGCGACTGCACGCATCTGTGTCGCCGTCATTTGCCTTCAGTATGAAGGAGAAGAGGCTTTTTCGTGAGTCGGTTACATAGGCGACATATTCAGCATAGAGGCGCATGGCGGCCTCGTCGGCGGTACGCCCCAGGGAGTGCGGGGTATAGCTGGGGGCCTGGCAGTCATCCGAGTTGATTTGCGCGGCGAGATAGGAGGGACGGACAGGAAAATCGCGGCTGTCGGCCATTCTGTCCAGCACAAAGGCGTCGGCACCGCCTGGGCCTTCCAGGGCGTGCAGGCCGAAGGTAGAGTCTTCCAGCATATGAACCAGGCAGCCTAGAAACTTGCGCGCCTCATTTCCCTCGTTGTTCTTCAGGCAGGCGATGATGCGGCTGAAGTGGAATTGGAAGCCCGCGAAAACGTATTCAAAGTTGTAGTTGACAAACTTGTGCGAGTGGAAGAGCCTGCCGTTTTCATCAGCGTTCCAGTATCGGTATGCCTCCTCGTAGGGTGTGTGAGGCGGATAGTGGAACTGAATGCCGTCTCTCATATAGGTGTATGGCGCGATTTCATTGCGTCGCGGCCCATAGAACTCATCTGGAAAGCGGCAGTAGTCGTGAACGAGGGCGCTGTTCTCTCCAATGGCCTGGAATCCGCAGCTTTCCAATGCGCATTGGGTGATTTTGCTGTGTGTGGCGCCGTTTGGCATTGTGAATTAGCAATAGGAACCAGAGGGTCTCTGATTATAGCGCGTCATTTTCCAGCTGCGTAGTAAGCCCAGAATCGAGCAGCTTCTGAGTTGGCTGTCTTGTTGGGGTCTGCGTAATAGGTCAATGAATGTTGTTCACTGTGGCCATCCAGATAGAAGGCAATGGAACCACCTGAATGGTGGTCGCCGACATGGCCATATAGATCATCACCAGAGCCAGGCCATTGTCCAGGAACTGCCTGAGGACTGTACGCATACGCCTTGTTGGCATAGCTTGTATTGCTGCAGGTTGCATAGAAGGTCTTGGAAGGGGTCTTATGCGCGTTCAGCTTACCACGCTTTTTGCAGTCATCGCGATAGCTGAGGTAAGGCATGCCGTATGAATTGCCACCATAGCTGATGCCATAGCCGACTCTCGTGTTGACGGCATCGGTCATAGGGCATTGGAAAACCTTGGCGTCGCCCACGTTGGGATACAGGTAAGAATACCACATGTTGTTCCTTAAATAAGAAACATCGTTTGATGTCATGTTGGCAGGGTGGTCTTTGTCATTGACACTAGTGTATAATGCCGCGAAAATCAGCCACTGCTTGTTGTCGGATGTGTAGAGGTTCAGCCCGATTCCCATCTGTTTCAGGTTGTTCGTACAGGAAATGGACTCTGCCTTTTCGCGCGCCTTGGACAGGGCTGGCAGAAGCATGGCTGCCAGTATTGCGATGATGGCGATAACGACCAGCAATTCAATCAAGGTAAATCTGTTATGTCTCATTGTTCGCCTCCTATTGACAAGATTCTTAAGTAATCTAACTATTATCAATGAATAATATAAAGCTAAAATGCCATTTTCAAGCAACTTCAATGCAAAAAGCATTTGAATGTAGAGGTAATTTTAAAACAATGATTTTGTGGCAGAGGGGATGAAAGCGATTGGGAAAAATCAATTTTAGTCTTATATTAACAATACATAGTGGTAGTTTTTTGCGAGACATCTTCAATGGATATATTCATTTCAATTCTAAGTGTCACCTGGCGGGTGATTTTCATTGTATTTTTCTTTGGTTTCTGCATTTTCATCCACGAGTTCGGGCACATGCTGGCGGCGTTGTGGCAGGGGCTGTATGTGGAGCGCTTCTCCATAGGGTTGGGACCTGTGATGTGGAAGCTGTTCAGCTGGCGCGGCGTGGATTTTGTGCTGGGGTGGATTCCTTTTGGCGGCTATGTTGCCCTGCCCCAGCTGGATGCGACCGATTCCCCAAAGACGATGCAGGAGAAGAAGCTGGAGCCTTGCAAGCCATGGCCTCGTGCAGTGGTTGCCTTTGCGGGACCCTTCTTCAACATTCTGTTTGGCTTTTTCCTGGCGGCGGTCATGTGGGGTGTTGGCCTTTGGGAGAATCCAAAGGCAAGTTCCTGCATTTTGACCAGCGTGCCGAAGAGTCTGCCTGACTATGACAAAGAACTGAGAATCACCGACAAGTTGGTTGCCTTTGACGGGGAACCGACCGAACTTTTCGCCGATGAAATCTGCGCGGAACTGGAGCCAGGAACCACCCATTCGCTGACGGTGCGCCGCGGTGACAGCGATGTCACCTTTGATATGACGACCATCGCCAACCCCGAATGGGAGGCGGGCCTTCGCCGCGGCGACAGAATCGTCGCCATCAACGGCAAGCATTTCACCAAGGGTTACGAGGAGTTTTCCATGGAGTATGTCTTCAGCGGAGCATACAAAGTGACCGTCAATGCCATCCGCGACGGCAAGCCCTTTGACGCCTCCTACATTCCCTTGCGCAACCCGCTTATGGAGGGGCTTGGAGCGCCCTTCTTCACGGCGAAATCCCCCATTGCCCTTGGGGGAGTGCATCCTGATTCCCCTGCCGCGAAGGCAGGGCTGAAGGCTGGCGACCAACTGCTCCAGGTCAATGAGACCAATATATTGGGGGGAAAGGAGTTTCTGGAAGAACTTGAGCGGCTTGGCGGCACTTCCTTCTCCCTGCTCATTGCACGGAATGGCGAAGAGATTAGCCTGGAGGGAATCAGTTGTCCTGCACCTGTCTCGCTTCATAGCTTTGGCGCTTTCTTCTCCGTTTCGGTATCGAGTGTCATTTCGGGTATGCCAGGGGATAAGGCGGGCATCAAGCGCGGTGACCGCATCCTCTCCATTGACGGCATTGAGGTGCTGGACAGCACGCAGGTGACCGAGTACATACGGGGGACTGAGGGCAAGCCGATGTCCATCACCCTTCTCCGCAAAGGGAAGATCATAGAGCTGAAGGAGCTCTGTGGCGAAAAGGTCGATATTGACGGCAGTTCCGCCTATCTGCTAGGCATCACGCTGAGCAATACAGCGCCCAAGGTGCTGGGGCATCCCAACCCCTGGAGGCAGTTTACACGGATTGTCTCCCAGACCTGGCGGACGCTCTCCCTGCTTTTTTCTCCGATTACCTCTCGCATCACAGGGCGTGAGCGCGGGCAGGCGACGGTGAAGGTGGAGCACATGAGCGGGGCGCTCGGCATACTGACGATGATGTGGTACACGCTTTCCTCCGAGGGGCTTCGCGGGGGCTTCGGGCTGATTATCCTGATTACCTTCTCACTAGCCATCATGAACCTGCTGCCGATACCTGCTTTGGACGGATGCTACATTCTCTTCTCCATCATCGAGCTCATCATAAGACGGCGTTTGCCGTACAAGTTTGTCAATGCGCTGGTTTCCATCTTCTTCTATCTGCTTCTGGCATTGATTGTCTATATCACCTTCTTTGACGGCAGGCGCATATTCAGGCTCTTCAAGTTCGGTTCCATCAAGGGGGTGCCGCCGAAGATTGAAAAAGCGACGCCTGGACAGGATAAGAACAGCTTACCAGCACCGAAGGCGGAACAGTCTCTTGAACAGAAGGAGGAGAAATGAGCAACTTATATCAGATAGCCATAGATGGTCCTGCGGCTGCGGGAAAGAGTACCGTTGCAAAACTGGCAGCCAAGAGGCTGGGCGCGTTCTATGTGAACACGGGGGAGATGTACCGTACCATCGCTTGGGCCTGCCTGAAGGAAGGCATTGACATCAGTGCACCTGAAAAGGTGGAGCTGGCACTTGCAAAATGGACGATGACCTTCCAGAATGACGGCAACGGCGAAATAGAGATTGTGTTCAACGGCAAGCCCGTTGTGAAGGCGGAATTGCGCACTGCGGATGTGGCGATGGCCTCCAGCAATGTCGCAAAGATACCTGCTGTTCGCGCATGGATGCTTCAGAAGCAGCGGGATTGCCGTATGCTGGGGACCATTATCATGGAGGGGCGGGACATCTGCACGATTGTGCTACCAGACGCCACGGCCAAGTTTTTCATCACCGCCACTCCCGAGGAGCGTGCGAGACGCCGTTTCGCGCAATCGGGTGAAGTCGCAGCGGGGGCAACCATCAAGAGCGTTGCTGCTGAGATAGCCGAACGGGACAAGCAGGATGAGAACAGGCCCATCGCGCCTCTGAAGCCAGCCGCGGATGCGAAAGTCATCTATACAGATGGCATGACGCCCGAGGAGGTCGCCGATTTGGTCATCGCCACATTCAAGGAGAAGGCAAAGCTTTAGTTTTCCATTATGAGCTGGTATATTCTCTATTTTATCATTTGGGTTTGCGGGGCACTGCTTTCGGCAGTGCTGGTGCGCATCTGCATCTCGCTTGCCCCGAAACTGGGGTTTGTTGACCTGCCGTTGCATGAAGCGCACAAACGGCATAAGCAATCGACGCCTGTCATGGGGGGGCTTGGGATGCTATGCGCCTGGCTGGTCATCATTGCCGTCGGCTTTTTGGGTAGATTTGCCGTTGCCAAGGTGTTGCCCGAGGAGATTCATTCGTTTCTGGTAGGGATGGAGAACATCAAGGGGAGTTTGGGCATCATCGTCCTGGGGGCGACATTGGTGACGGCGCTGGGGATGCTTGATGACCGCAAGGCGATGGCTGCTCTGCCTAAATTTCTCGGCCAGGCTGTTGTGGCAGGGCTGACGGCCTGCATGGGACTACGCATCAGTTTCCTTCATGCGGTACCTGGAGCCAACTTGATTGTCACCACGCTTTGGATTATGACGGTCATGAATGCAATGAACTTTTTTGACAACATGGATGGACTGGCTGGGGGTGCCTCTGCGCTTGCCGCTTTTTTCATGTTGTTTGTTGCCGCCTACCGCTGCCAATATTTCGTAGCGACGCTTGCAGCATTGACGGGGGGAGTGGCGACGGGCTTCCTGGTCTGGAATGCCCCGCCCGCTCGTCTTTTCATGGGGGACGGAGGCAGCCATTTCCTGGGTTATCTGCTTGCGATTTTAGGTGTCATGACCACCTTTTACCAGCCAGGGGAGAGTCCAACGCCTACTCCGATACTTATCCCACTCCTTGCGCTTGGTGTTCCCCTAGGCGATGCGGTTGCGGTAGTCATCATCCGTCTGCGTCTTGGTGTTCCGATATACAAGGGCGACAACAGACACATCTCGCATCGTTTTGTGTCGTTAGGGCTTTCACGTCCCCACGCTGTTTTGGTGGTATTGCTTTTGTGTTTTGTGGTTGGTACTGCCAGTCTGACGCTTCTTTGGCTACCGCCAGCTGGTTCGCTTTTGATCATCTCGCTTGTTGCCGCGGTTTTTGCCGTCATTTCAATCATCCAGTTTTATGTTCCAAGGTGACGACGATGATTAATATTCTGACGAAATATCCTAATTGGAGGTAGATGAAATGGAAAAGACCGATGCATCTCTTTTGCCATTTGGCGATGTCGTCCCCTTATGCCGCATGGCGATAGAAGAAGATGTGGGAGCAGGCGATGCCACCACTCTGGCACTGATACCTGAAGACACACTTTGTACGGCCTATTTCACAACGCGTGAGGAATGTGTGTGCTGTGGTCTTCCTGTTGTCAAGATTCTCTTTTCTCTTCTGGACAAGTATGTTGAAATGACCTGCCAGGTAAATGATGGTGATTTTTGCTTGAAAGGCACGCGTTTGGCCACCGTTAAGGGACCAGCGCGGGCCATCCTTACAGGTGAGCGCACTGCTTTGAATTTTCTTCAAAGGCTCAGCGGTGTTGCGACCATTACCCACAAATATGTGGAGGCTTTAGGCAATTCCCCGACCAAGCTTCTAGATACTCGTAAAACGACGCCAGGCTATCGTTTGCTTGAGAAGTATGCAGTCCGTATGGGAGGTGGCACCAATCATCGCATGGGTCTCTATGACCGCATCATGATCAAGGACAATCATCGCGAACTTGCGAAGATTTATGGCGATTCTTCCATAGAGGATTCAATCAAGCTGGCTAAGGCTGCTTATCCCGATTTGTTTGTTGAGGTTGAAGCTGATTCATTGGATGATGTCCGTCATGCTGTGGCTGGCAAGGCCGATATTATTCTTCTTGACAATATGACGAACAAGGAGATGTCGGAAGCCCTCCATGTCATTAACAATTGCGCCAAGACGGAGGCAAGTGGCGGCATTACGCTGGAACGTCTTCCTTCTCTTGGGCGTCTTGGGCTTGATTTTATCAGCGTCGGTGCGTTGACGCATAGCGCCCCGTCCGTTGACATTGGTCTTGATATGTAGTTTTTACGTTTTTTTAGGAGAGCATTATGAAACTAGATCCGACCCAGATGGCTGATTGGCAGATAGCTGAAGCAGCCGAAGCCTCGATGAAACCTGTTTCCGTCCTCGCTGAGGAGTTTGGTCTTCTTCCAGAGGAGGTTATTCCGTGGGGGCGTCAGCTTGCCAAGGTTGACCAGGCCATGATTCGTGAGCGACTGAAGGAGAGGCCTCAGGGCAAGTATATTGATGTTACGGCCATCACTCCTACGCCACTTGGCGAGGGCAAGACGACTACGACGATGGGTCTCATTGAGGGTCTTGGTCGTATTGGCAAGAGCGTTACGGGAGCCATTCGCCAGCCTAGTGGGGGGCCTACCTTCAACATCAAGGGTTCTGCCGCTGGTGGCGGTCTTGCGCAGTGCATTCCACTGGCTCCGTTTTCCATGGGGTTGACTGGTGACATCGACCGCATTACCAACGCTCATAACCTTGCCATGGTCGCTTTGACTTCCCGTATGCAGCATGAGCGAAATTATGACGATGCTACGCTTGCTAAACGTCATCTTACCAGGTTGGACATTGATCCCAGCCGTGTTCAGTTCAAGTGGGTCATGGATTTTTGTGCCCAGGCTCTTCGTAACATCACCATTGGCAAAGGTGGCAAGATGGATGGCTATGAAATGGAGTCTGGTTTTGCCATTTCTGTTTCCAGTGAACTGATGGCCATTTTGGCTGTTGCCGACAGTCTTGCTGATATACGTTCACGCATTGGTCGCATGATTCTTGCCTATTCTCGCAGTGGTTCTCCTATTACCACTGAAGATTTGGGGGTTGCGGGTGCCATGACTGCCTGGATGGTCGAGGCTTTGAATCCAACCCTTGCCCAGACGCTTGAAGGCCAGCCTATTCTTGTCCATGCAGGACCTTTTGCCAATATTGCCATTGGCCAAAGTTCTGTCATTGCCGACAAGATTGGCACTCGTCTTCGTGACTACCATGTTACGGAAAGTGGTTTTGGTGCAGATATCGGCTATGAGAAGTTCTGGAATCTCAAATGCAGGTACTCTGGTTTGACGCCTAATGCAGTTGTTATTGTCGCCACTATTCGTGCTCTCAAGATGCATGGCGGCGGTCCTGCCGTTAAGCCTGGAATTCCTCTCGACGATGCCTATACTCATGAGAATCTTCCTCTTCTAGAAAAGGGTTGTGAGAATCTTCTTGCACACATAGAAACTGTCAAGAAGAGTGGTGTTCGTCCTGTTGTCTGCATCAACGGTTTTTATACAGATACACCTGCAGAGGTTTCTCTTGTACGCCGTATTGCCGAAGAAGCAGGGGCCTTTGCCGCCAGTAGTCAACATTGGCTTAAGGGCGGAGAAGGGGCCATTGAGCTTGCCGAGGCAGTTGTCGCCGCTGCTGAAGAGAAAAACGATTTTCATTATCTTTATAGCAATGAGATGCCTATTCGTACTCGCATTGAGTCCATTGCAAAAGAAGTTTATGGTGCTGACGGGGTTGATTATCAGCCCGCGGCTCTTGAAAAGCTAGAATTATTTGAATCAAATCCCGAGAGTTCTAAGCTAGGTGTTTGCATGGTAAAGACTCATTTGAGTCTTTCCCATAACCCAGACATCAAGGGACGTCCTCGTGGTTGGAGACTGCCTGTTCGTGATCTTCTTCTTTATAATGGCGCTGGTTTTGTCGTTCCTGTTGCTGGGGATATTAAATTGATGCCTGGCACTGCTTCTGATCCTGCCTTTAGGCGTATTGATGTAGATGTCAAGACTGGCAAGATTCATGGACTTTTCTGATTCAGTTTATGTCCCTCGGTGTTCAAAAACTTGTTTTTAATCTCTCTAGCAGGCATTATCGTAAGAAGGAGGGATTGTATCTAGTTGAAGGTCTTCGATGCTGTTCAGAGGCCATTTTTAAGGCCTCTGATCGCATCCTGTATTATATATGTTCTGAATCTTTTCGTTCCTCTGTTCATTTTATTGATATTCCCTCCTTGACCCCTATTGTTCTTTCAGATTCAACTTTTGGGAACCTTTCTGAGACTAAAACTCCTCAAGGTATCATTCTTGTCCTTAAAGCCCCTGTTTTATCTCCTGCATCCTCTCTTTCTTCCCCTTTTACTCTCATTTTGGATTGTGTTTCAGACCCTGGCAATCTTGGTACCATTCTACGTACTGCCTGGGCGGTTGGCCTTGATTCTGTTTGGCTTGTGAAGGGTTCTGCCGATCCTTTTTCTCCTAAATCCATCCGCAGTGGCATGGGAGCTCAGTTTTCCGTTGGTCTTCATCTTTTTGATTCTCTTGAAGATGCCGTTTCCCATGCTCGTTTATTCGGTACTTCCGAAGTCTGGTGTACTTTGCCCGATAAGGGTATTTCCATCTATGATGATGATTTTGTTCTTACTGGTTCCACCCTTATAATCGGTAATGAAGCCAATGGTATTTCCCTTCCTGATATTGGTCGTGCGGTTACTATCCCCATGCCTGGACACTCCGAGTCCCTTAATGCCGCCCAGGCTGCTACGGTCTTTCTAATCGATTCTCTACGTCCTCGCTGATTTGCGCATCTTTTTGGTTTTTAGGCACTTACGAAACTGTCGTAGGTGCCTTTTTCTTTCCTCAAAACCGAGAATCCAATATAATAGTATATTATATTTTACTTTAGTATAGTAAACTAAATTACACTAAAGTATAATTATATAAAAACAGGGTGTTGAATGGGGTAGAAAGTGGGGTGTAAATAATTGAGATAGTGCAAGAAAAAGCGTGCAAAGGGCTTGAAAAAAGGGAGAATTATAGTACAATATAGATATAAGATTAATGGTGAAAGAAAAAAGGGTAAAAAGAGATGCCTCAAGTAACGGAAGAGGAACTGGGTAAATTATTCAGTGAGCAGGTTGAGCGTCTTCAGGAAGGTCACTTTCTGGTGCTCTACTGGGCGGCATTAGGTGAAGGGAAGAAGGTAAAATACAACATCACGAATCTGTTTGACGATTTAAAGGCTGTAGGGATAACGCGGACGAAGCAGACAGTGGTTGGGATAGTCCAGGGTCTAGAAAGTCTTTGTTTTGTAGATTTGCGTGAAGAGCGGAACAGGAAGAACATCTACATCACGAGGTTTGGGGCCAAGGCGCTTGAAATGATGGTAAAGCAAAAAAGATATACAAGTAGGAAATCAGCATTTCTGGAGGCACAGGAAAAATGACGATAGGCATAGGTGGTGCAGGGTCGAAGATTGCGGCGAAACTGGACAAGAACGCGGTCCTGATAAACGTCTCGGAAGTGGAGATGAACAAAGTCCAGGGTGGGGGAAGGCGCATACTGGCGCGCGTCACATCGGAGCATGGCCAGTTCAAAGGGTCGATGAAAAGCCGTCAGATAGGGAATGACGCCTATTTGGCGATGAGCCGCGAACTGTTGGAAATGATTCGGGGAAACAGTGTATTCTGTTCGACGGGGGGAGGAACGGGAAACGGCATAGTGTCAGGAATCATGACAGACCTATCAAAGATGGACAATGTGCCGATAGCAGAAAAGACCTTCTTCGGGATAGTTCTGCCCTACGCAAAACTGGAGACGAATGAGTTTGTGACCAACACGACGGAGTTTCTGACGGGGCCTCTGACGGAGGCGATTGACAGCGGAAACACGGGAAACATTGTCCTATTCAGCAACAAGCGGAAATTCGAAGAGGAGATTGGAGAGGACGAGTACAACACGATGCTGGTGGAATCATTGAGGGAGTTCCTGAAGATACCTGAAAAGAATGAGAAGAACAAGCTGCTGGACGGGCATATCGACCAAGAGGATTTCTCGTTGTTCTTGTCAAAGAGCTACTTCAATCATTTCACTTTTTTCGATTATGACCCGAAGGAGCCGTTTGAGAAGCAGCTGGAGGCGAACTACAACGATTTGTTACTGCCGCCTGAATCGCCAATTGAGGCGATGTTCCTGGTGGAGGTACCGAAAGGCGGGGATGCAACGGCTTTCTATAAAATAATCAACTATTTTGACAGCATACA
Organism: Victivallales bacterium; assembly: GCA_017535315.1. Taxonomy (GTDB): domain Bacteria; phylum Verrucomicrobiota; class Lentisphaeria; order Oligosphaerales; family Oligosphaeraceae; genus RGIG3456. The sequence goes on from JAFXUD010000012.1 coordinate 21,342, forward strand.
GGTATCGCCAGTCTATAGCGTCATAGAGAACCCAGAGCTACAAAAGATTAGGGTGACGGTTGCCCTGCTCTATTCTCGCAAGCCGATGGAGCTTGTAGATGACTTTAACAAGATTAGCGAGGACCATGTCCATGCCAAGGTACAGAAATCAGTGGAGCAGTATGTGAAACTAAACACACTGAAGGTTAATTTGGAGGACGAAGCAAAGAAGGTAGCAAGGTCAAGGGGAGATGTGGATGAGGATAACATCCTTGAAACCTTAAGAAGGCTTGGAAAACTATAGAGATAAAGCAGGAGGGATTTAGAAGAAAAGGGAAGGGAAATAAAGAGGGGTGTAGAAAAAGAAGAATCTAGTGAAAATATGGAAGAGACAGAAATAATATCCAGTGGAAAGAATAAATCGGACAGCCAGTCCAAAGGGGCCGCCCGTGTTCAGAATCTGGACGAAACACAGACTTTATCGCAAGCAAAAGAGGTCAGGAAAAGGCAAGAAGAGGCCGCTGATAAATCTTTGGAGGCCAGCATAAAAGGAGAAGAAGGCAACGCCGTAAGGAAAGAGAATGATACGCAAAATGAAAAAGATGACAATCAAGTGAGGTCAAGAGAAACGACGGTCAAAGAGCAGGAGACAAAAGGATCTTCAAAGACAGTCGTGTCAACTGAACGGCGATATCTCAACTCGAATGGAAAACCAGGCTCAAGGCCAGTCAACCATCAGCAGATTAAGAGAGAAGCGGAGACAGGAGAATACAGGATATTGAATGAAGTGGCCAAGGGAGCGGAGAGCGTGCTGTACGCGGCTATAGTGGGAAATCACCAGGTATGCGTGAAGGCGATAAGGAACAAGCTGAATCGTATCATCGGAGCATCGACGACACGGAAGCAGGAAGAGAAGTTGAACAACGTTCCTTACCATACAAAACTACGCCATATCCAGAATGAATACAAGGTATCACAACAGTTGTTTTCCGACAAGGAGATACCCGTTGTGCATATCTATGCGCTCAGAAAGGTAACGTTCTGGGGAATCGAGCTAGGATACGATCTGATCATGGAGATGTTCAACGGACATGATCTTGGTGAGAAGCAGACAGGGAAAACGCTCAAGAAAGATGACAAGATACGGGCCGTCTATCAATGTCTCCAGGCATTGGACTACCTTCACAAAAGGCACTACATTCATCTGGACATAAAGCCGTCAAATTTTATCCTGCACGATGGCAGGGTAAAGCTATTGGATTTCGGCGTATCTGTTCAGAACGGATACAAGCCAAAGGCGATTACGGGCACAGGCGGGTATCTGTCGCCTGAGCAGGTATGCAAGGAAGCGTTGGATGAAAAAACGGACATATTTGCGTTAGGGCTTACCTTTGCCGTGCTGTTTGGAGGAAAAGCTCTGCAACAGCCGCAGAACGACCTGCTTTCAAAGCAGTTCAGGCTGGACGCGAAATATCATTTAGACCATGATGAAATATCGGTGATTACGGAGTTGCCAGAGCTGTCGGATATGCCAGAGTTTGCGCAGATTATCAAGGACTGCTCGATACCGAGGCGAGACAAGCGTCCAGCAAGCTGCCAGGTTTTGATGGCGAGAATCAAAGCCTGGGCAGCTGAGAAAGGCTTCAAGCTGGAGGTTTGAAGTGTCTGGCAGGGGAAGCGATTTCAGGCTGTGACAATGAACAAGATATGGATCATAGCGGGGGAGGCGTCGGGCGACCTGTATGGTGCAGAGCTTGCGAAGGCCTTGAAGGGACTCGTTCCTGAGCTGTCCATCAGGGGGATGGGCGGAATCCAGATGAAAGAGGCGGGGGTGGATATCTTCGTCGATTCTACGGAACTGGGTGTCGTGGGCATCATCGAGGTTGCGAAAAGCGTCTCCTTTTTTCTGAAGCTTCTCAAGCGGATGGGGGAGCGGGCAGCCAGTGAGAGGCCTGACCTGGTGGTGTTGATCGATTATCCTGGATTCAATTTGAGGCTGGCGGAAAAGCTGCATAAACTGGGGATAAAGGTGGTCTACTACATCAGTCCCCAGGTTTGGGCGTGGAAAAAGGGGAGAATCCCCAAAATTGCGCGGGATGTCACCAGAATGCTGTGCATTTTCCCATTTGAGCCCGAAGTCTATGCAGGCACGGGGCTTCGCACGGAGTTTGTGGGGCATCCGCTGCTGGAGATTCTGAGGCCGTATCGTGCCAAGGAGCAGAAGCGGGACGAAAATCTAGTTCTGCTTCTGCCTGGGAGCCGTGGCGGTGAGCTGAAGCGTCATATAGCGCCCTTCCTGGAGACGGCGAACCGCTTGCTGCAGGAGCGCCCTGCCCTGCACTTTGCGATGCCGTTGCCACGGGAGAAGACGAAGGAGATGGCGGTGTCCATCATCGAGGGATGCAATATTCCTGAACCGTTAAGATCCCGATTGGAAGTGAGCGTAGGGAACACCCGTGAACTGATGACGGAGGCGACGGCGGGTTTGGCTGCTAGTGGAACTGTCACCGTGGAGGCGGCGATATTGGGGTTGCCGCTGGTGGTGGCTTACAAGACCAACTGGCTGACCTACCAGATCGCGAAGCGGCTGGTGAAGCTGCCATCCATCACTATCGCCAATTTGGTGACGGGCCACACGGTATATGAGGAGTGCATCCAGCATGATGTGACATCCGACAAGATGGCTCCTGCGCTGGCCTCTATTCTGCCTGGAGGGAGTCGTCGCGAAGAGGTGCTGGCGGGTGTCCGCGAATGTGTGGAGAAGCTAGGGAGCGAGAGTCAGGTCAGCCTGAATGTGGCGCATAAGGTATTGGAAGTTTTGCAAGAGTAGGGGGGGAGATGGAAATAGACAACACTCCAGGGGGGATTCCTCGGCTTGGCGTAACGATACTGGCCAGCGGCAGCAGCGGCAATTGCACGATTGTCCATTATGGCAACCAGGCAGTCATGATAGACGCAGGGTTGTCATGTCGAGAAATGCAGAGGCGATTTCGACAGTGCCGTTGCCTGGAAGGCATAGAGATTCAAGGCATTTTGGTGACGCATGAGCATACGGACCACATTTCAGGCTTGAGGACCTGTTCTGAAAAACTGGAGGCTCCCATTTACGCGACGGCGAATTGTGCGCGAACCATACGGGCGAAAGACAGCAAGATCAAGCAGATGGCGACATTTGCGGCAGGTGGTTCCTTTGACATTGGTCCCTTCGGCATCACATCTTTTTCGATACCCCACGATGCAAATGACCCTGTGGCTTTCATCATCACCGTCAATGAGCAGAGAATTGGCATTGCGACGGATGTTGGCTATGTCAGCTCGACAGTGGAGTACCGTCTAAAGGCATGCGATGCTTTGGTGCTGGAGAGCAACCACGACATCAATATGTTGGCGGCATCGGCACGGCCATGGTCGCTCAAACAGCGAATCATGGGGAGGAATGGGCATTTAAGCAATGACTCCTCAGCACAGCTTCTGGAGAAAATCATTGCACCGAACACGAGAAAGATTGTGCTGGCGCACCTCAGCCATGAGTGCAATACGCAAGAAAAGGCACTGGAGTGCGCAGGACAGGCGATTCACGAGCTGCGGCGTAACGACATTTTGCTGACGGTCGCGCAGCAGGAGGTACCCCTTGAAACCCTATGGCTTGAGGCTGGGGAATGAAAGTGGTTGCCAATCAGGAGCAATTTGGTAAGCAGACGGGAAGATCTGCCTGGTGGCGTTTGCTTCCATTGATTGCGGTGCTGTTTTTGTGCAGTTGCGTGCATACTGCACAGCGGACGCAAAAGCAAAGAGATGCTTCATGGGCGGAGTCCTGCTGTATAGAGGGTGTTGGAAATTGTTTTAAGTTGGAGGAGGGGCTCTATCGTTCGGAGCAGCCCACTAGAGAAGGTCTTGCCAATCTGGAGAAAGAGGGAATCAGCAACGTCCTTTCTCTACGTCCATCTCCTGACAACACCTTGGCCAGTGCGACGATGCTGCGTTGCCATAGCGTGCCCATGGGCATTTTTCACGTCAACGAAGAGGCGCTTCTGGAGGCTTTGTCAGTCATGGTGACAGCTCGGAACCGTCCGCTGGTGGTGCATTGCTACCATGGGGCAGACAGGACGGGGCTGGTTTGCGCGGCGTACCGCGTTGTTGTCCAGGGCTGGCCGAAGGAAAAGGCGATTGACGAGATGGTTTGCGGGGGGTATGGCTTTCACCGTTTCTTCCCGCATATTGTCCGCTATATCCACAAGATGGATGTGGAGAAGATCAAACATCGCCTGGAGGGGCCTTGCATTATTGCAAAGTGACGGTATAGTAGTAGAATTACCTCTATAAGGAGCGTACAACGATGAAAGATTTGACAAAAGAGAGTTTCGTGGAGTTCATCTCCAGCGAGAGGAAAGTGCTTGTGGATTTCTGGGCAACCTGGTGCGGTCCCTGCCAGATGCAGGGCAAAAAGCTCCATGAAGCAGCGGAGGCGGATGCCGACTTTGGGGCCAGAATCGGCAAGGTGAATGTTGACTATGAGCAGCAGCTTGCCGTCAACTATCGCATTGACGCCATTCCCGCGCTGATTGTCTTCCAGAATGGCAAGGAGGTTGAGCGGTTTGTCGGCGTGCAGGACATTGCCAGGCTAAAGGCCGCGCTGGATTAGATTGTTTTTCCCCCATATTTTTAAATAATCAACCAAGGAGCAAAGAATGGACAAAGTACGTTTGGGTATTATCGGTGTTGGTGGAATGGGAAGCGGCCATGCACGCCAGATTCTTGACGGGAAGGTTCCGCGCATGGAGCTGGTAGCGGTCTGCGATGTGGATCCCTCGAAGTTCAAACAGTTCGAGCAGTATCCTAAAATCAAGAAATACACCAAGAGCGAGGAGCTTATTCGCAGCGGTAAAGTGGATGCCGTGCTTATCGCGACGCCGCACTATTTCCACACGACCATCGGCATTGACGCTCTGAGCAACAACATCCATACGCTGGTCGAGAAGCCCATCTCCGTCACGAAGGCCGACGCCCTGAAGCTCATCGCCGCCTACAACAAGGCGAAGAAGAAGAACCCCGACCTGAAGTTCAGCGCGATGTTCAACCAGCGCACCGACCCCTACTACATCAAGATGCACGACCTCATCCAGAAGGGTGAACTGGGCACCATCCGCCGCTCCAACTGGATTATCACAAACTGGTTCCGCACCGAAGCCTACTACCGCTCTGGCGGCTGGCGCGCCACCTGGGCAGGCGAGGGCGGCGGCGTCCTGGTCAACCAGTGCCCCCATAACATCGACCTGTACCAGTGGCTCTGCGGCGTTCCCTGCGCCGTTACGGCCATCGGCGGCCTCGGCAAGTACCATGACATCGAAGTCGAAGACGAGTGCTGCGCCCTCTTCGAGTACGAGAATGGTGCGACGGGTGCCTTCATCACCACTACAGGCGAGGCCCCTGGAACCAACCGCCTCGAAATCTGCGGCGACATGGGCAAGCTCGTCCTTGACATCGGTGTGAACGGCCGCAAGCTGGAGTTCATCCGCAACGAGGTCAACGCGCAGGATTTCATCAAGAAAAACGACAGCCGCTTCGGTGCTCCGCAGACCTGGACCGTCACCTTCCCGAGCGTTCAGGGCAATGGTGAACAGCACATCGGCATCAAGAAGAACTTCACCAACGCCATCCTGGACGGCGTCGAGCTTATCGCTCCCGCAGAAGAGGGCATCAAGGCCGTCGAGATGGCCAATGCGATGCAGTACTCCCTGATGACGCACCAGCGCGTCGAACTCCCGATGGATCCGAAGGTCTTTGCCAACTACCTGAAGAAGCTCATCGCGAATTCCAAGTTCGTGAAGAAGACCGACAAGAACGCCAGCGACGACCTCAACGGCTCCTTCAACAACAAATAGCAAAGCAATATTGCTAACTTGAAAGGGACGGGAAGGACGGGAAGGACGGGAGGGACAATGGAACAGCTTCAGGAACTTCCATTGTCCCTCCCGTCCTTCCCGTCCCTCCCGTCTCTTTTTCCCCCCAAGATTATCAATGCCAACCGTCCACCTCGTCACCTTCGGATGTCGCCTCAACCAGGCGGAGACAGCCCATGCCGCAGACGCGCTTCAGCGCGGGGGCTTTGTCATTTCTTCCGAAGAGGATGAGGCGGACATCATTATTGTCAACGGATGCGCAGTGACGGGGACTGCATCCCAGAAGACCCGCCAGGCACTCCATAGCCTGCGAAAAAGGCATCCAGACGCGATTATTGTGCTCATGGGGTGTAATACCCCTGACGACCGCAAAAAGGTGCTGGAGGAGGGTTTTGTGGACCTTATTTTGAGCCACAGCCAGGAAAACGATATTTGTGCCTTCATTCGTCAGACATTGGAAGACAGGGCGACAGGGCAGGGGGGCGCACTTGAAGAAGATTGTAGCCCAAATTGCCCCGATAATTCTCTCCATGATTTTTCACTGGAGGGTTCTGCGCGTTTTGCGGAGCGCACCCGTGCCAACTTGAAAATCCAGGACGGGTGCGACTGCTTCTGCACCTACTGCATCGTCCCCTATACGCGGGGGCTTCCGCGCAATCGCGATTTTGAGGACACGTTGCGGGAGGCGAAAGAACTGGTCAGCAGCGGCTACAAGGAGCTGGTGATTTGCGGCGTCAACCTGATGACCTATTCCAGCCAGGGGTATGATTTGGCTGACCTTTTGGAGGAGATTCTCAAGATAGCCTCTGGTTTCCGCATCCGCATCGGCTCCGCTGAGCCAGGTCCATTGGTACCGAAGGTGGCAGCCGTCATGAAGAGATATCCGCGCATCTGCCGATTCCTCCATCTTCCGCTTCAAAGCGGCGACAATACGATTCTGGAAAGAATGGGGCGGAACTACAAAGCGGAGGAATACGCGGAGATGGCACGAAATGCGTGCCTGGAGGTGCCTGGGCTCTGCCTGGGGGCAGATGTCATCACAGGCTTTCCTGGCGAAACCGAGGAGCTTTTTGCCAATACGCGACGCTTTATCGAGGAGCTTCCATTTGGGCTTCTACATGTTTTTCCGTTCTCACCGCGTCCAGGAACTCCTGCCGCCGATTACAAGGAAAAGGTACCGCACTCTGTTGCAGCGGCGAGGGCGGCGCAGCTTATTTCGCTGGGAGAGGCGAAAACACGCGATTTTGCAACAACGCAGCTAGGGAAAAAACTGGAAATCCTCGTGGAACACGATGGTGCTGGCTGGACTGACAATTATTTGCACGCCACTTTACCACACCCTGCCTCGCCAAATACGTTTGTTGTTGCGGAAATATGCGGAATCGGCGAGAAACGCGAGGTGAATGCAAGGTGAAATTCAGGCTGGGGAAGGCCACCTGTCTTGTGCCCTCTGCTTTAGCGCAAAGGGAGTTTTGCGACATCCTGAATCAAGTTCAGGAGCTTGTTGGCGACGTGCTCCTTGGTGGCGAGGGGGATTTCGGTGCATTTGCCGTTGCGCTGGAAAACGAGGAGCCTATTTGTCTGGGTGGCGAAACCGCAACCAGGGGCAGTGATATCATTGGCGCAAAGCAGGTCGCAATTTTTGCGCGTCAGCTTGTCGGTGGCATTGGCGGTCAAATCGTTTGATTCCGCGGCAAACCCCACGAGGAAAGGCTTGTTGGGCAGAGCACCGACAGTTGCGAGAATGTCGGGGGTGCGCTTCATTTGCAGCATAAAGAACTGCGATTTCCCCTTTTTGATTTTCTCCTCGGAATATTGGACAGGCGCAAAGTCCGCGACAGCCGCGCAAAGAATGGCCACGTTGGCATTGGGGAGAGTTGCCAGAACGGCCTCCAGCATCTCTGAGGCGCTGCGCACAGGTATGGCCTCGATGTTAGGGGCAAGGGGAACAGGTGCCTGCATGGGGCCGTGAATGAGAAAAACCTGGGCACCACGTCGTGCCGCCATTTTGGCGATGGCGGTTCCCATTTTACCTGTGGAGCGGTTGGAGATGAAACGGGCGGGGTCGGCGTCCTCGATGGTGGGGCCAGCCGTGAGCAGAATCTTCATGCCCGTCAAATCCTGCTTGGTGAGGGCTGTGATGACCGCTTCTGCGCACTGTTCGGGCGTTGCGACGCGTATTCTGCCCATCCAGCCGCAGGAAAGAGTATCGGCTGAAGGCATGAGAGTGATGGCATTGCCGCCCATGGAGGAAGGATCAGGTGCATCCTCCTCCACGATGGGGGCGACGATCAGTGGCGCTGAGGTTTTGGGCAGGGGGCTGTCCAGCTTGCAGGGTGCCATCAGGACGGCACGGAAGCCGCTGATTTTTTCACCGATGGAAACAGGTTCACGTCCCGTTGCCGTGCGTATGTATTCGGCAAAAGGGGAATCCTTGTCAGCGGCGATGGCCACCGTGTAGCCTGCATCCTGCAAAAGCGCCACTGTCTTTGGCGTATGCAGGAAGGCCGCTGACGTGGAGGGTATCAGCAGGACTGGGGGCATTGGTGATCAGAGCTGCTCGATCTTCTTGAAGTAGGCGATGGCTTCGGAGAACTTTTCCTCTGGCGGCTGCGGGCCGAAGTCCTCGACGGAGATGAAGTGGCTGTAGTTGACCTTTTTCAGGAGCTTAAAGATGACGGGGAAGTTGAACAGCCCTTCGTTTATCTTGCAGCGTTCCCACTTCCAGACGACCGTGCCGTTTTCATCGGGTTCGCCCGCAACTGGGCGGTGTGCGCCGAAGTGGCAGTGCGCCAGGTAGTCGCCAAGCACGGAAATAGCGATGGCGGGCGTCTCATAGCCGTCCTTGACCATGTTCTGGGGATCGTAGATGACGCCGACGTCGTTGGGCGAGAAGTTGCTGACGATGCGGTATGCCAGAGAGGCACTGGGGTGGATGGTGTTTCCATGCATTTCCAGAATGAGCTTGACGCCCGTGCCCTTGGCCAGTTCGACACAACGTGCATAGCCCGCGATAGTCTCGCCAAGGATGGCGTGGTAGTTGTCCGTATCCTTGCCTGAGAAGCCAGCGGCTGCGGCGAGGCGGATGAAGGGGGCCTTGGTGGCGACGGCGCCCTCCAGGACCTTCTTGAAGACCTCCAGGTCTTTGCAGCTCATATTGGTTGCAAGGCCCGCCAGTTGCACGCCATAGTCGCCTAGTATCTTCATGATTTCAGGGGCTTTTTCAGCAAAGTTGTCGGGGGTGATGTCATTCACATGGTAGCCCCAGTTGGATGGGACCTTGGCGGCGCGCTGCTCGTCTGTGCAATAGCGAACACGCAGTTCAATGCCATCGTAACCCAGTTGCTTGATGAATTTCGCCTGGCCTTCCATGTCCAGATGCGGAAGTGTGACGGTCGTAATGCTGTACTTCATGGTTGTTCTCCTGTAATTTCGGTGCGAACAGAACACTATTTATGAAACACTATTTATGTTGCGAATAAGAACTATTTGTAACTATTCAGAAGAGAGCATCTTGGCATAATCCGCTTTTTTTGCGCCATGCCGCAAATGCGCCATGCCGCAAATGCGGCATGGCGCAAACGAAACTGGAGATATCGCTTACCCGTGGGTTTCGCTCGCGTCATAAGGCGCTCGCTCTACCCACGTCTATATTCTTGCCGCCGCTACGCGGCTTACCCTTCTGATTAGTTACAACTATTTATTATTTTGTTTGACGATGGATTTGACTTCGATGAGGGGTAGTGTCCAGTTTTCGGGTTTATGCTTTTTACCGTGAATGGTCACATAAGCGTGATTCCACTGGTTCAGGTTGATTCTGCGGCTGCCCAGAAAGCAAAGTGGACGCTTTCCCCCTGCAAAACTATCATACAAGACATGGGTTGCATGGGTTGTCGGGGTTCCCAGAGGCTCAATATAACCTGTGAGAGTCGGATTTGCCTCTGCCCAAGCCTTTGCCTTTGCTTCTGCCTCCGCCTTTGCCTTTGCTTCTGCCTCCGCCTTTGCCTTTGCTTCTGCCTCCGCCTTTGCTTTTGCTTCTGCCTCAGCTTTAGCCTTTTCTTCAGCGGCTTTAGCTTCTGCTTCCGCCTTAGCTTTTTCTTCAGCGGCCTTCGCCTCAGCCTCAGCCTTTGCCTTTTCTTCAGCGGCCTTCGCCTCAGCCTCAGCCTTTGCCTTTTCTTCAGCGGCCTTCGCCTCAGCCTCTGCCTTTGCCTTCGCTTCCGCCTCCGCCTTTGCCTTCGCTTCCGCCTCCGCCTTTGCCTTCGCTTCCGCCTCCGCCTCCGCCTTTGCCTTCGCTTCCGCCTCCGCCTTTGCCTTCGCTTCCGCCTCCGCCTTTGCCTTCGCTTCCGCCTCCGCCTTTGCCTTCGCTTCCGCCTCCGCCTCCGCCTTTGCCTTCGCCTCCGCTTCCGCCTTTGCCTTCGCCTCTGCTTCCGCCTTTGCCTTTTCTTCAGCGGCTTTGGCTATGGCGGCGGCCTTGATTTCTGCTTCCGCAATTTCTCTGGCGGCCTTTGCTTCCGCGGCGGCTTTTTCCTGTGCTACTTTTGCTTCCGCGGCGGCTTTTATTTCCGCCTCAGCCTTTTCCCTAGCGGCCTTTGCTTCTGCCAGAGCCTTTTCCTGTGCTGCTTTCGCCTCAGCGGCAGCCTTTATTTCCGCTTCTGCTTTTTCCCTGGCGGCTTTAGCCTCCGCCAGAGCCTTTTCCTGTGCTGCTTTCGCCTCTGCAGCGGCCTTTATTTCCGCCTCTGCTTTTTCCCTGGCGGCTTTAGCCTCCGCCTCCGCTTTTTCCTGTGCGGTTTTCACTTCGGCTGCGGCTTTTTCCTGAGCCTCACGTGCTGCAGTGGCGGCCTTGATCTCGTCTTCTGCTTTTTCCTTTGCAACTTTTGCCTCAGCCGCCGTAGCCTCCGCCTTTTCTTGTGCAGCCTTTGCCTCAGCCGCCGTAGCCTCTGCCTTTTCCTGTGCGGCCTTTGCCTCAGTTTCGGCTTTTTCCTGAGCTTCTTTGACAGCGGCAGCGCGGGTTTCTATGGACTGCTTCATTGCTTCCAGTTTCTTTTCGGCCTCCTCAGCAGCTTTTGCGGCAGCGGCGATTTTGGCATTGTTTTCCTCTATCTGCTTTTCGTAATCAAGTCGTTTCTGCTGGCTTTCGGCAGCCTGTTTTGCTGCCTCCTCTGTTTTTTGCTTTTCTTCCAGAAGACGCTTTTCCTGAGCAACTCTTTGTTCGTAGGCCTCTTTTTCGGCCCTTGCTTTTTCTTCCGCTTCCGCCTTTTCCTGCGCGGCTTTGGCAAGTGCCGCCTGGGTGATGGTTGCGGCCTTTTCCTGTTCTGCTTTTTCTGCTGCGACTTTGTCGGCTACCTCTTCAGAAGGCTGTTGCTGTTTTGCAGGTGGAGTGTCCATCGTGACATAGCTGCTGTTGACCCAGGCAGTTGCATCTTCTGGCACATAGACCTGTTTCCATTTTTTGGTGGCAGTTTCAATGACACTCAGTTTAGTGCCTCTTTTCACCCGCGAAAACGAGGTGAAGACGACAGAAGGGCCGCTGTAGAAGGGGCAGGAATCCATCACGACCATTCCCTCCTCGTCCAGGGCCTCGCTGACAACCCATGCCTTGATATGTGAGGGCAACTTCACCTCAAGCCATTCACCCTGGCTGCCTACCGCCGTGAACTTGTCTCCTTTGGTGAAAGTGCCCAGCGTCTCGAAATGGACGCCTGGTTTGGCGCGGATGGTCAACTTGTCGGCCGTGACGGTTCCAGTTCGTGGCCATTGTTCCTCCTGTGCTTGAAGAAACGTTGCAGTCAAAAGGGCGATCAAAAGAAAAAAACTAAAAGGGCGCATTTGAGGCCTCCTAAGAAATTAGCAATTAGAAATTAGAAATCAATAATTTTAAATAGCTAATAGCTAATTATTTATCGTGTTGGCAGTGCTTACAGGCGCAGCAATCGACGCCGTCCCAGCAATAGGTGCAGAGACGTTCCTTGGGGAGGCCGATTGCCGCAATCAAATCATCCAGCTTCTGGAAGCGCAGGGATGTAAGGTGGAGTTCCTTGCGAATCTCCTCGACCATCTTCTTGTATTTTTCCGTGGTGGGATCCAGGTATTCGCTGATGTCCAAGTTGGCGAGCCAGGCTTCGTCTTCCGCCTTGTTGCCTGTGAACTCGTGGCCTTCCACCTTCGCCATGGCGCGTCTTCCCGCCAGTCCAATCAGGCCATTGCTTCTGGAGAAGTTCAGGTACTTGCAGTTGAACAGGATGGGCGGGCAGGCGGAACGGACATGAACGGCGGCCACATCGCATTTGATAAGGCGGTCAAAGGTGTTGCCCAGTTGGGTGCCGCGGACAATGGAGTCCTCGCAGAACAGCAGGCTCTTCCCCTTGATGAGTTCCTTGATGGGAATGAGCTTCATGGTTGCCACATGCGCACGGCTCTTCTGCTCACGCGGGATAAAGCTGCGTGCCCAGGTGGGGGTGTACTTGACAAACGAGCGGATGTAGGGTACCTTGGACTCGTGGGCATAGCCCAGGGCGTGGGCAACACCAGAATCGGGGACGCCGACAACGCCGTCCTTGACGGATGTGTCGCCTTCCTCTTTGTCCTGTTTGGCCAGGTTGCGGCCACATTCATAGCGGACTGCCTCGATGTTCTTCCCCTCGTAGGTGGAGGCGGGGAAACCGAAATAGACCCACAGGAAGGAGCATATCTGCATCTGTTCGCGTGGAGGGACTATCTGCTTGATGCCATCGACGGTGATGAGCACTGCCTCTCCAGGGCCAAGCTCATATTCGGGTTCATAGCCCAGGTTGAAGAGAGCGCAGGTCTCAAAGGTCACGGCTCGTGCATTGTCCTTGCGACCGACATTGACAGGGGTGCGCCCGAGGGCGTCGCGCATGGCAACGATGCCGTCCTTCGACAGAAGCAGCATAGAGCAGGAGCCGCAGACGGAATCCTGCAGCCGTCTGATGCCCTCCGCAAGGGTGGGGCCTGCCGCCGCGATGGAGGCAGCTACCTCGTTCTGGTTGACCCCTTCGTCGCTTATTTCAGAGAAATGGACATTGAGGTCGCGGCAGGCTTCCTCGGCCAACTGGTCAAGGTTGTTCAACGTGCCGACCATGACGGCCCCGAAGACTCCCAGGTGGGACATGATGATAACAGGCTGGTCGCCCGTGTCGCTAATGGCGCCGATGCCAGAGGTGGCGCCGCGAAGACTATCCAGGTCATCTTGGAATTTTGCGCGGAAAGGCGCATTGGAGATGTCGTGGATGCAGCGCTTGACGCCGCGTCCACCCATCGTCATAAGCCCTGCCCGCAGGCTGCCCAGGTGTGAATGGTAATCCGTCCCATAGAACAGGTCGTTTACACAGTCTTCTGAAGAGATGACACCGAAAAATCCGCCCATTGTTTAATCCCTTATGTGAAGGTTCCCTGGATGAAAAAGCAAGTAGCCAAAAATTAGAATTCAGCGCTCATAGGAGCACGTGGGAAGGGGATGACATCGCGGATGTTACCCATTCCTGTGCAGAAGCGAACCATGCGTTCGAAGCCGAGGCCGAATCCCGCGTGGGGGACGCTGCCGAAACGGCGCAGGTCGAGGTACCACCAGTAGTTTTCTGGATCCATGCCAAGCTCCTTGATTCTGCGCTCAAGGACATCCAGGCGTTCCTCGCGCTGGCTGCCGCCGATGATTTCGCCGATTTTCGGCAGGAGCACATCCATGGCGGCGACGGTGCGGTTGTCGTCATTGAGCCTCATGTAGAAGGCCTTGATCTCCTTCGGGTAGTTCATGACGGTGACAGGGCCATGGAATATCTCCTCGGTGAGAAACCGCTCGTGTTCGGACTGGAGGTCGGCCCCCCAGTCGGGCTTGAACTCGAAGTTGTCCGCGTGTTTCTTGAGAATCTCGATGGCTTCGTCATACGAGATACGGGCGAACTTGGAAGCGGCCAGCCGCTTCAAGTCTTCGTGGATGCCCTTTTCAACGCGCGCATCGAAGAAATCCAGGTCGGCGGGGCATTTCTCCAGCACTTTGACGAAGAGTGCGCGGAGGTAGTCCTCCGCCAAGTCGGCGTCATCCTGAAGGTCTGCGAAGGCGAATTCAGGCTCGATCATCCAGAATTCGGAGAGGTGGCGCGTGGTATTGGAATTTTCTGCGCGGAAGGTGGGACCGAAGGTATAGACATTGCCCAGTGCGCATGCGTGGGTTTCGGCCTCCAGTTGTCCGCTGACGGTGAGGTTTGCCTTTCTGCCGAAGAAGTCCTTGGAGTAATCGACTTTGCCAGTCTTCTCGTCTTTGGGCGGGTTGTCAAGGTCGATGGTGGTCACCTGGAACATCTGGCCAGCGCCTTCGCAGTCGCTTGCCGTGATGAGGGGTGCGTTGAAGTAGTAGAAGCCGCGCTCCTGGAAGAACTGGTGCGTCGCCATCGCAAGGGTGTTTCGGACGCGCGCCACAGCGCCGAAGGTGTTGGTGCGGGGGCGCAGATGCGCGATTTCGCGGAGGCGGTCGAAAGAGATTTTCGCTTTGCTCAGCGGATATTTCATTGGATCGCAGAAGCCCAGAACCTTGATGGCGGTCGCCTCGACCTCCACCGCCTGTCCCTTTGCGGGGGACTTGCGGAGCATGCCTGTCACGCTGATAGAAGCCCCTGTGTAGAGCTTGCAGACATCGGAAGCGTAGTTTGGCAGTGTTGCAGGCGCGATAACCTGGAGGTTGGCGAAGCAGGAGCCGTCGTTTATCTCAATGAACGAGATGCCTGCCTTGGAGTCACGGCGGGTCTTGACCCATCCGCCTACTGTAACCTCAACATCGTATTCCTGTGATGCCAGGAGTTCCCTGACCATTGTCCGCTTCATTGAATCACTCCTTTCGAATATGATTTGCGATTGTTCTGTAAAAAACTACACCAAATGTAATATACAATGAGTTTAGGTTCTGTAAAAGTCGGTTGGTTAAAAAAACTGATGGAACTGATAGGTTTTAGAAAAGGAGATACTCGATCATACCAAGCGTTTCGTAGGCGAAGATTCGAAGTTTGGCGAAGCCGTTGGCAGTTGGGATGACCTTTCCATATGGTCGTTCGCCGCTGAGCAGGGCACAAGGCGCGGAGATTGTCTCCCCGACATCATATTTTCTTGCAAGCATATTGATGCGGGGGAGATGGCAGCCGTTGGAGACGAGAATCTTGCATCCAGGATATTCCTTTAACGCTATCATCTCCAAACGCGTGTTGAAGGATTTGTCCTTCAGCAAGGAGATTTTTTCATGAGGGATGCTGAACATGTCCGTGAAGGCAAGCAAATCCTCCAGGCGTGTTTCCATGGTCGTATTAGAGTAGGTCTGTATGGAGACGACGAGCTTGTAGTTAATTCCCCGTTTTTCGAAAGCACGGCAGAGGCGCATTGCTTCCTGCAGACGCAACTGGAAATGGTCGTTGAAATGGCACTCGGGTGGCAGTGACTTGGAAGGATAGTAGGATGCACCGAAGACACAGATGGTGTAGGATTTGGTGGTATCCAGCTTTTCGACTTTTAGTGGTGGATATTTTCGATCCATGCGATCTGCGGGGATTTGTCCCCAGATGCCGATGAAATAGAAGAGAAGCATCCAGGTGATGAGCATCCACTTACCAATGCATTTCTGACGCGGGCTTCCCTTTTTTCTGAAGGCGAGCACCAGTGCGATGACGCCTAGAAGCGTCATCAGCGGGACAGGGAAAAACAACCTGGCAAATGTTTTTTTCAGTAGCAGTGAGAGTGGCATGTGGTTTCCTTTTTTGTGAAAAATAACGAACGACGGGGGGCAGTGCCCCCCGAACCCCCTGCGGGGCTTTACGAACGACGGGGGGCATGTGCCCCCGAACCCCCTGCGGGGCTTTACGAGCGACGGGGGGCAGTGCCCCCCAAACCCCCGTGAAGATTTAAGTCTTGCCTGAAATATCTTCCAGCAGTTGTTGGAATTCGGGAGTTTCTTCTCCGAACATAACGCGGGCGATTTTGAGGAGGAAGCCCTGGTCCTTGCGTCTGTGCCCCGAGGCTTCGCCGATGCGGTTCAGCAAGGCCAGGCGTTGTTCAGTGGAGAGCGTTGCGCAGGGGTTGCCTGCGCAGGCGGCAGCGATTTCCTGGAGCAGGGCAGGGTTCTTCAGGAGGCCGCGCGCAGGGGCGACCCCATCGACATGCGCTTCTTCAGCCATTCTCTGTGCGTCCTCAACGGAGAAGAGGTCCCCACTGCCGATGAAAGGGATGCCAGGCAGGAGGGCGTGCATTTGGGCGAGGCGAGAGTAGGGGGCTTCCACGGGTTTGTAGAGTTCGCGAACTGTTCGAAAATGGCATGTCACCATATCGGGGGCGGCCTCGCGGAGGACGGCGGCGATGTCGGGGATCTCGTCTGCGCCATAGAAACCGCAGCGTATCTTCACGCTGATGGCGTGCGTTCCGCAGGCGGCTTTCATCTTGGTGAGAGCCTCGACCATCCAGTCAGGTTCGGTAAGGCAGTAACCGCCACTGTGACTGCCTAGGACTGTTGCGCTAGGGCAGGCGCAGTTCAGATCCACGCAGACGGCGCCGATTTCGTGGAGCCTTCGGGCGGTTTCCGCGAGATAATCGGGGTAGATGCCCATGATCTGCGCGATGACGGGCTTGCCTGTTGCCAGGTAGGGAGCCAGCTTTTCCCGCAGGCGCGCCCGTCTGGGTATCCCGTTGGAGATGCGGATAAAGGGGGTGAACCAGGAGAAGGCGAGGCCTGCGGCATCCAGCACGCTGACAAACGAGCCTTCCGTGACCCCGTCCATGGGGCCAGGAAGGATTCTGTTCGGCAGGGAGCGCCCATCGCGGAAAACGAGTGGTTGCAGCCATTCTGAGGGGAGGGTGTTCATGCCCATAATGTAATGCGTATTATGGGCAGTTCCAATTGGGAATACTGTTGATTTTTCCTAAAAAGCATTTATATTTTTTGCTAATAGGGACGGGAGAGACGGGAGGGACAGAGCTTTGAAGGATCGGGAGAGACAGGAGCGACAGAGCTTTGGAGAGACGGGACAGCCAGAGAAAACAGTCAAAAGCATTCGGCAACAAGCCAAATAAAAGGAGTGATAATGAAGAAGCATGTTCTATTGATCGCGGGCGGCGGGACGCTAGGCGGCTATGCCTCCATGGAATTGTTGAAGCGCGGCTATGCGGTGGATGTGATCGCCTTGAACGATTGCGTCTCCCTGAACCGCAATTTGACCTGGATACAAAAAAGCGTGGATGACGCCTTGCTTGCGGAGTTGTTCAAGGCGCGGCGCTACGACGCCATCGTCGATTTCATCCACTACCGCGACCCCGAGGCCTACAAGCCTCGTTGCGAGATGCTGCTTGCCAATACGGACCAGTTGGTCTTTCTCTCCTCGTATCGTGTCTATGCAGACGAGGAGCATCCCGTGCGGGAGAGTTCGCCGCAGCTGCTCAACGTGGTGAAAGACCCCTACTTCCTGGAGAACGAGAAA
The DNA here is from genome assembly GCA_017535315.1 of Victivallales bacterium. Taxonomy (GTDB): domain Bacteria; phylum Verrucomicrobiota; class Lentisphaeria; order Oligosphaerales; family Oligosphaeraceae; genus RGIG3456. The sequence continues at coordinate 38,686 of JAFXUD010000012.1, forward strand.
TATGCCATTCCGAAGTCGCACAATGAAAACACGCTGCGTGCCTCGGGCAAGCGGAACTGGACCATCATCCGCCCGCTAATCTCCTTCTCGCACTTCCGTCTGGACATTGTGACGACGGGTGCCTCCGAGCTGCTGATTCGCTCGCGCGAGCACAAGCCGATCCTGCTGCCAGAAAAGGCACGCGACTTGACGAGCGGCGTGGGCTGGTCAGGCAACATCGGCAAGATGATTGCCGCGCTCATCGGCAATGAGAAGGCGCTTGGCGAGGCGTTCACCCTTGGCACAGGCGAGCAGAACACCTGGGGGCAGGTCGCCGACATGTATTCAGACCTCCTCGGTGCCACCTTCGCCTGGGTTCCCACGGAGGACTATCTGCAAAACGCCACTGACAACTCCTTCATGCAGCGCTGCGCCTTGCTCTACGACAGGCTCTTCGACCGTAGAATCGACACCACCAAGCTCTTCGCCACTACAGGTCTTTCCTTCTCGGACTTCACAAAGTGCTATGACGGTCTCGTCAACGAGCTGGCCTTCCTCTCCAACAACCCATCGTACACCACACGCTTCGACAACCCAGGCTTCCGTGCACGCGATGCCAAGGCGGATGCATATCTGGCAAGCCATTAAAGGAGATGCCCATGACCACCGTGCAAGATACCTTCTGGATTTGGGGGCACGACGCAGGCTGCCACAACATCGCTTATCCCTGCATACCTGGCGTGAACAAGATGGGACCTGTGGAAGGGGCGCAGTATCTTGGCATCCCCAACTGCTGCCGCGTCGCTTTTGCAGGCAAGCCTGAGCCGCCATTCGACGAGGAGACGGAGCGGCTGCGCTGGTTCAAGCAGGTGGTCTGGTCCATCGTGGGCGATGCCTCCTCCAAGCGCAACGACAACGGCGGCAACGACCTGGAAGAGGTGCTGCGGCAGGCTGCCAAGTTCCCGTATGTCACGGGGGGCATCATGGATGACTTTTTTCGCCCCAAGACGAAGGACGCCCGCATGAGCGTGGAAGAACTTGCGGTAGTCGCCGACAGGCTTCATTCCGCACCGCGTCCGCTCTCCCTGTGGGTAGTCTATTACGCGATGCTTTTCGACATCGACTACAGCCGCTGGCTTGAACTGGTCGATGTCGTCACCTTCTGGTCGTGGACAAGCAGGCATCTGGCGGAGGCGGAGACGAACCTGAACCGCATCGTTGATATGACGCCAGGGAAGAAGCACTACGCGGGATGCTATCTTTTCAACTATGGCGAGCACAAGGAGATGTCGCCCGAAGAGATGCAGACACAGTTGGACTTGTATTTGAAGCTGCTGCGCCAGAAGAGGATTGACGGCGTAATCGTCTGCTCCAACACCGTTGCGGATTCAGGCGTGAAGGCCGTGGATGTCTTCCGCAGCTGGATGAAGGAGCACGGCAGGGAAAGTCTAGAGCTCTGTTTCAATTGAAAACCAACATAGCCGCGCATTTTTCGGCTGTTTCCTTGTGAGTTGCTTCTTACATAGGAAACTATGCGCGGCGCAACTCGCAAACAAACCTCTCGAAAACTTCATCAGCTCTGTTTGGTTTCAATTGAAACAGAGCTCTAGTTTGACATGTTTACCATCAACCCGACACACAGGGAGCAGTCCTTCGGCACACTTGCACCCAATTCCACCATTGTTTTCTTCAACGGGAAAAGCGCCTTGATGACGGCGGATGGCTCGCGGCTTCCCACGTCTGCCGAACTGGCAGGTGTATTGGATGCGGGAACCACGATGATGTTTGCAGGCACGATGGACGGTGCTGAATGCTGGGGGGCGCGGATGCCGCAGGAATTTGTCCTGCCGCAGGGATTTGAGTTGATTGAGAGCCGTTTGGCGTTTGTCCACCCCAACCCCGACATCGGTTATGCCATCAGCCGTTGCCGTGAATTCATCAGTTGGCGCAACGGCCATCGCCTGTGCGGTGCCTGCGGTGCCAAGACCTCGTTTGCGACGAACGATTTGGCGATTGTCTGCCCCGCCTGCGGCATGATGTACTATCCGCAGATTGCGCCAGCGGTCATCACGATGATAACGCGGAACAATGGCAAGGAGATTCTTTTGGCGCACAACAAGCGTTTTACAACTCCCTCCTTTAGTCTGATAGCGGGCTTTGTGGAATCGGGCGAGAGCCTGGAGCAGGCGGTGGCACGCGAGATATTGGAGGAGACTGGCGTCACCGTGAAGAACATCCGCTATCTTTCCAGCCAGCCATGGCCCTTTCCAAACAGCCTGATGCTGGGTTTCATGGCGGAGTACGATTCAGGCGAGGCCTACCCGCAGGACGGCGAACTTTCCGAGATGGGCTGGTATTCCAAGGAGAACCTTCCCATGATTCCCTCGCGTGGCAGCATCGCCCGCAAAATCATCGACGAGTATTTCGGACTGGCGTAGTTGTGGTATAAGTGACCTGAACGACGCAAAGGGCATATACAAAAAAGGCCAGGAGGCAAGCCTCCTGGCCGAAATGTATTTTAGGATTGGTGGGTACGGCTAAAGGTTTTCCCTGTACCACTGGATGGCTTCGGCTAGGCCGCGTGCGAAGTCGTAGTCGGGGGTATAGCCAAGCAAAAGTCTTGCTTTGGAGATATCAGCATTGGAATGCTTGATGTCGCCTTTGCGATCTGGACCGAAAATAGGTTCAATGGAGACGCCCAGCGCTTTGGTCAGGCTGTGGTAGATGTCGATGAGGTACTCGCGGCCGCCGTAGGCGATGTTGAACGCCTCGCCGTCTGCTTCAGCAGATGCCAGGCATCCCTTCAGGTTTGCTTCAATGACGTTTTCTATGTAGGTGAAATCGCGGCTCTGTCTGCCGTCGCCATTGATGGTGGGGCGTTCCCCCTTCAATAGCTGGCGGATGAACTTCGGGATGACGGCTGCATACGCGCCATCGGGGTTTTGCCTGCGTCCAAAGACGTTGAAATAGCGCAGACCTATGGTCGGCAGTCCGTAGTGGCGCGTGTATTGCTTCGCCCACTCCTCGTCGCAACGTTTGGTAAGGGCATATGGGGAGAGCAGGTTGCCTTCGCGTCCCTCGGTTTTGGGGAGGTTGGGCTCGTCCCCATAGACGGACGAACTGGAGGCATAGACAAACTTTTTCACGCCCTTCTGGCGTGCCGCCTCCATCATATTCAGCGTGCCTTGGATGTTATTGGCGCAATAGAAAAGCGGCATCTCGATGGAACGGGGAACGCTTCCCCAGGCGGCCTGATTCAGCACGTAATCGACCCCCTCGCAGGCCGCTATGCAAGTCTTCAACTCCTTGATGTCGCCTTTTACGAACTCGTAGTTGGGATTGCCAGCGAATAGATCGACGTTCTTCTGGAAGCCCGTTGAAAGGTCGTCCAGGCATCGCACCCTGTAGCCGAGCTTGAGAATAGCTTCACAGAGGTTCGAACCGATGAAGCCAGCTCCGCCCGTGACAAGAAATCGGCTGCCATCTGGAAAAACTAAATGCTTATAGCCCATTTTTTGAAGAATTACAAATGGTTCAGCACAATTCCACCGAAGCGATTCTTGGTTCGAAGCAGCAGGTGGGGCGGACGCAGACGATGCGGACTCCACTGGCCCTCTGTGGGCCGACTTTCAAGAAGGTGGCGATGACGCTTGTATTTCCACCCAGGCCAAGCGGACCGATGTTTGCCTCATTGACGCGGCGAGTGATCTCCTGCTCCATTTCAGATTGGACATCATATTTACCATCAACCTGTGCTTGAAGCATCATGGATGTTGCCTCGAAATGGCTGCGGCCAATTCCAACAGCCAGTGTGCAAGGGGAGCATCCAAGCTGCGTCACGCCCTCTTTTGCCCAGTTGACGATTTCGTCCAGCACAACCTGCGTATTATGCTTGTGGAAGACCCTGTAGGTTTTCGCCCTGATGGCGGGGCCGCCGCCAAACATCAGGATGTGCAGACGAAGAAGATTCTCGGCACATGGTCTAAGCAGTATAGGTGCAGGCTCCACGCCAGCTGAGTCGGGATTCAGGCCGCCACTCTGGTCAATCCTGTGGCTGTCATCGCCCATGATACCCATTGGACGGCCTGGGAGTTTTCGTAGTCCCTGCCTAACACCCTCCTTGATTTCGTCAAGCATCCGTCCCGTGACGGCACAGTCAGGCCCGACTTCAAGCACGAGATGGGGTATGCCTGTGTCATCGCAAAGCGGACTGAGGTTCTTTTCCGCCGCTTCCACGTTGGCAAGGACGGTTTCCAGCACCCATTTGGCTTTTTCGTTCTGTTCCCTGGCTATTGCGCGTCTGTATGCCTCTTTTTTGTCCTCCCGAAAGGTTGAACCAGCCTTCACGAGAGTGTCTCTCACGAGACTCACAATATCATTTTTCATAGATGCTCCTCCCGTGTGCGGCACCGATAATGGCGGGGTATTTATCGACTTTTATCAAGTGCAGGGCCTCCATACCCAGTTCAGGGAAGGCGACCACCCGTTCTTCGCTTGTCTTGGAGCCGAGCAGTGCGGTAACAGGGGGAATCACGGCATAGACAGCGTTGTACTTGTCCAGGGCGGCTATGGTTTCGGGGTGAAGCTCTCCCTTTCCCAGGTGGAGCTTGATGCCAGCCTTGCTCAGTGGTTCTATGGAGCTTTCGATCTCCAGCTTGTTGGAGCTGGTCGGTCCAACCCCAGCAGGGCTGACGGCCGTGTGGAAGATGACCTGGCCATGCAGGTCAACGCCAAGCTTGTCCACGGTTCCCTCTTCGATCATCTTCAGCACCTTTGGAAGGACCGCATCCCGCCCGCAGAGGATGAATCCGCTGATTTCAACGGTGTCTCCGACCTGCAAGGCAGCGGCAGCCTCCTCGCTGATCGGTGTCGTAAGTTCTATCATTTATGCACCTCTTCTGTCTTTATTATCTGCGCGCTTTGTGCGCAGCGGCATTGTGCGCAGCGATAATATTAGCCTTGTTCGTTTACGGCGAAAAGTTTCACGTAGCCGCTTTCGTTTTTAATAACGCCATAGGCCCTGGCCCTGTTGACTATCTTCTTCGCCCAGTTAGTATGGGGTCTGATTTCGTTCATCTTGTTGCCGCCAGAACCTTTGACCACGCCGCCAGAAGTGCCTAGAATCTGACAGGCATCGTCATATTCTTCCTTGGTAACTGCCATCAGTGCATTGACGAATTTGACATGGGTGGGGTGGATGACTGTGCGTCCCACAAAGCCGTTAGCCTTGTCGAGCAGGACTTCGCGCAAAAGACCATCGATTTCACCATTCACGAGCGGTTGGCGGCGCATCAGATAGTCTTCAATACCATAGTGCTGAAGATCCTCGAACATCAGTTCCTTGGGAGCCCTAAAATATTCCCAGACGGGACCCGAAATCACATAGTCGTTGTTTCGTCCGCAAACGTTGATGATGTCAGACATACACTCACGAACGGTCATGATGTCATACAAAGAGTAATCGACGCCACGACGCACGCCAAACACGGAGCTGAAGTCCGTGCCGCCGACACGCACCTGCAGCACAAGTGGCTTGTACTTGTCAAGGATCCTCTTGATGCTCATAAGCTGCTCAATACGGCTCTCCTTGTAGGCGACCTCTGGATCCTCGATGATGGGCATGCCATAGAGTATTTCCCCGAACTTGTCATTTAGGTCCTGGAGATAGGCGTAATACTCATAACCGTTGCCACCGTTGAACTTCGGGAAATTGATGCCGCAGAGGGAGCGTATCTCCTGCTTTGTCAGCTTGTCACCGAACTCCTTGAACTGCTTTAAATTGCGTATGCGCACAAAAATCAGCGGGACAAAGTCGGGGTTCAGCTTGCCGCTATCGACCGCCTCGGTGACGGTCGCCAGAAGGTGATGGACATTCTCCATTGCCTCTGGCAGTCTTTCTTCGGGGCATGCATCCTCGAAGCAGAGCACCATGGTAGTCAAGGCAGGCATGGCATGTTCAAGAATCTTCGGCGTGAAGTCCTTGTATCCAGGCATGTACATGGTAGCACCAAGGCAATATTGCAGAAGCTCGCGGTCAGTGTGCTTGTCGAAATGCTCAGGCTCGACCACGAACTTGAAATCAGGGTTGTACAGATGATGTCTCATGGTGAAAACTATTTCCTTTACCTAGTTCAGAGAACCTTTGGGGCTCCAGACAGCCTCGGGATAGTACTCGTCAATCATCCGTTTGACCAAGGTACACTGTTTAGCACGTTTCCGAGCATCATCCTCGGTGCTGTCCCAACTGTGCGTCTGGGCCACGGAGCCGCCAGTCTTGAGGTAGATTGGGGCGGCGACCCGAATCATCTCGGGGACTTCGTAGTGTCGGATGAATCCGCCTGTCGATTTTGGGTTTTCGGTGTGGATGTCGATGGGGCAATCCACAGCCTGACGCATGGCCGCCAGCATCTGAAGCTGAATGTCGCGGACGGGATTGATGGAATCTGCGCCGATGGATTCAAGAAGTTTTGCAGAGCAGGGGTTCCCATGGCCTGCGTGGGCAGAAACCTTGAAGTGGGCGTCAGCAGGGAGTTCACCTGCTTTGCGCATCTCGTTCAGGACCCATAGGCAACCTTCGTCATAGACCAGGAAGCCGCGGCAGCCAAGACGTGCGGCACGCTTCACATCCTCAATGGCGCGGACGATCTGCTCCTGCCCACGGAGGCGGTATCCCATCCGTACGCCTTCCTCGGTGTTTACCGAAGCGGAGGTATCGGTCGTGGCGCGCGGTCCAATGGCGAGAATCAGGTCGGTCTGGTATTGGTGCGCCAGTTCCACCATCTTGCTGATATCATCGTCTGTCAGGCTCATGATACCTTTGGTCTGGGTGACGCGATGAAGGTAAAGGCCATAGCTGTCAATTGCCTCAAGCAAGGCCTTCATGACTTTTGGACCTTGAATGCCAGGCACCTCGAAGCGGAACTGTCCGCCGTCCTTAAACCTCTTCTCAGAGGTCGGCAGGTTATAAGCGTCACCAGGGGGAAGGCCGATAGAGGCCAGGAATGCTCTTGTTTTTTCCATGCTGTTCATAATCAATGGTCCTTTTGGTTATAGTAGTCGTTTGTAACTATTCAGAAGGGGGCTTGGTATCGGCTGGCACTTTTTCTGCGCCGTGCCGCTTCGCTACGCTACGCGGCACGGCGCGAGATAATCGGGGAGATTGCTTGTCCCGTGGGTTTCGCTCGCGCCAAAGGCGCTCGCTTTACCCACGGCTATGTTCTTGTCGCCGCTAACGCGGCTTACCCTTCTGAAGAGTTACGTTTCAGTTTAAAAACTCAATCAAATCATCAATGGCTTTTCTATGATCGAAGAGAATTGGGGGGAGTTTGCGCGCCAGTCCCTTGTGGATGCGGCAGTCGATGAAGGAGGCACGTCCACAATTTTTCAATTGATTTATCGCGGCAACCAGTTCGTTTTTATTGGAGACTGTGTGTCCAACAGTAGCATATCCGCAGGCTTCGGCTATTTTTGTGAAGTCAACAAGATGTCCAGCAGAGGGTTGCCCGCCGACGGATTCATGGGCACCGTTATTCAGGATGACATGCATGAAGTTCGGGGCCTTGACCTTACTCACCATCGTCATGGCGCCCAGATGCATCATGGCGGCGGAATCGCCGTCCAAGGTGACCACATGCTTGTCTTTCTTCTCCAGGGCAATGCCGAGGGCTACCGAGCTTGCGTGGCCCATGCTTCCCACGTTGAGAAAGTCATGCGCCTTGGTCTCGTTTCGCTTTTCACGCAGGAAGAAGAGTTCACGCGTCGCCCTGCCCGTAGTGGCTGAATAAACCGTGTCCTCTGGCATGTTGTCCAGAATCACTTCAATGGCCTCTTCCCTGCTCATGGGATAGGTGGCATCGACATTGTTGGGCTTGTCGGGGTCGGCCATGACGCCTTTGGGGGCAATCAAGCCGTATGGTGTCCTGTTTTCAGTGCAATACTTCACGGCTTTCTGCACTGTATTTTCAAACTCCTCGTCGGAATCGGTGAGGATGCTGTATGGGATGTGGAGGAGATCAAGAAGGCTGGCTGTAATCTCCCCCTGAAGTTTGTGTTGAGGATGGTTGGGTTCGGTGTCGCCTTGTCCGCGCCAGCCGATAAGAAGCAGCATGGGGACGGCATAGACATTCTTATCGACCAGGGAGGCCAGCGGATTAACCGCATTGCCCTCTCCGCTGTTCTGCATATATACCAGAGGGATTTCACGGCTTGCAAAATAATGGCCTGCCGCGATGCCCACAGCATTGCCTTCATTGGCCGCGATCACATTGCGCTCTGCACAGTGGGCGAGGGCATAGTTGCAAAACCCGTTCAGATAGGAATCTGGAACGCCTGTGAAGAAGGTCACGCCATGATTGGCCAGCGCCTGAAAAACTTTTGCTTGGTTCAGCATTTATTTCTTTTCGCCTCCCACGCTTCCCTTACCTTTGTACAATGTGAAATACTCGGGGCTATCGCTTCGAGTGATTTCCCAGGCCCTTGCAAACACTTCTACCATGTCTTCTGGCAACGGGCCTGCCTTGACCGCTTCCATGTTCTGGAGGAGGTGCGGAAGTTTGCTTGCGCCGATGATGATGGCGTCGCCGCGGTCGCCGTTCAGCATGGAGTGGAATGCCAGCCAGCGGTAGGTGGCTTCAATGGAGGTGAATCCATGCTTTTCCGCTTCCGCCTTTATCAATTCAACTGCATTGAAGAAGCTCTTTTTCCAGTAGCGGTTCTGGTAGTTTGGGCGATGGGTAAACCGCCCGTCGGTAGGCGCGTCCTCAAACTTCCCATATCTTCCTGTCAGAAGGCCACCCGCCATTGGGTTGTAGGCATAGAAGCGAAGGCCAAACGCATTTAGACAAGCGTTCAATTCGATTTCTGCTTTTCTGGTTAGCGGATTGTAGATGCCTTCGAAGACCGTGGGTTTCACCCAGTCATGCTTGTCGCAGATATGGCACACATCCGCCACCATCCATGCAGGGAAATTGGAGAGGCCAAGTTCCCTGAACTTCCCTTGGTTGTGCAAATCTGCCATGGCTGACAGAACGGATTCCACAGGCGTTGCGGGGTCGGGGAAGTGGAGGAACACGGTATCGACGCTGTCTAGCTTCATCCGTTCCAGGGATTCCCCAACCTGCTTGTAGGCCGCGTCCGCATCCAGCTTTCCCGATATTCTCGGGTTCACCTTCGTGGCGATTTTGAAGGGACGGGCCAGTTTCGGCAATACTTCGCCCAGCAGCCGCTCGCAATTGCCATCATTATAGACGTATGCCGTATCCAGCTCGTCATAGCCAGCATCCAGGAAGGCATTGACAAAGGTACTGACATCTGGACTGAAGACCGATTCCCCGAAGGTCATCGTGCCAAGAATCAAGTTTACAGGTTTTTCCCCCATTATGTTGCTCCTTAGAGCTAATTTCAAAACTATCATCGAAATGCGCGTCGATATGAACACATTGGCGTTGGCAACGCTTCTTGCCGCACGAAAGTGCGGCTTCGAGCCGTTGCCTTAGTCACTGTGCCCATTTCTTAGCGCATTTCACGCTAGTTTTGAAATTACCTCTTTATAGTTTTTGTACCAATTGCTCGACTTTTGTGTTTTCAGCATATACCGCATTGAAAATGGCGGAACTGATTGCCTTTTCCACGCCAGCATACTCCATCAGGCCATCATAACGGCTTCTGAACTCTTCATCCGTCAATGGGTTTTCTGGCTCCCCTTTGGGGAAATCGACTCGTTCAGTGTATTCGCCAGTCTTGGTCTTTATGGTCACTACTGCAGCCTGAATGCCAGGGAAGAGAGCGCTTAGTTCGTCATCCGCTTCAACTTTTATCTTCCTGGTCAAGCTCAGAATCTCCTCGCCTTTCACTGCTTCTTCGGAGAACTCCTGAAGCCCCGCCTTGCCGTAGATAAGCCCTGCAGCCGTTGCGTAGGGAATGCTCATCTTGGCACTGTAGCTGCTTGGAATCTCCGTGTGGTCGTGGCCAGAGACCGCCAGATTGTACGTCTTGATATGAATCTCTTCCACGTCTTTCGGCTTGACATCCTTTCTTAGATGGATAGCAGCCTCCACGGCAGGATGCGTGTAGCGGCAGGAAGCGTAGGGCTTTGTGTAGGACTTCATGATGGCGTAGGAGCCGTTCAGCAGCACGGGCTTTAGCTCCACCTCTTCCTTTCCTGTCATCATCTTGAGGAAGCCGCGTCCACCAAGGGGATCGGCGTGGCCTTTAAAGCCGCTCTTCGCGAGCTGAAGAGCCGTCAAGCTCAACAAAGCCGTCTTGGCCACGTTATAGGGCTTCAGCTCGCTTCCATCGTCCAGCACCTTCAGCATTCCGCTGGCGGCCACACATGCGGCGGCAAAGGCTTGGAAACGCTCTTCTTCACTGAAGCCCAGCATATAGGCCGCCGCGAGGGTTGCGCCGAGAGTTCCACAGGTGCCTGTCGCGTGGTAGCCCATTGCCTTGTGTCCTGGCTGGATGGAGACAGCCATCGTATAGGAGGCTTCGTAGCCGACAATGGCGGCCTTCAGCATGTCGTCAACGGCAATACCATATCGTTGCGCGAGCGGGATGAGCAGGCTGAAAATGGGAGAGCCCAAATGGATGATACCCGAGTTTGTTCCATCGTCAAAATCCAGCGCATGGCCGTTTAGACCATTGAGGAAGACGGCTTCTTTAAGCACAAGGTCCTTTCCCATACCAATCGCCTTAAATACGCCTGCCTCTGGCTGTGCAAACCCACAATACTTTTCAAGCTTCTCTTTTTGGAATTCTGCTCCTGCGCAGGTCACGGCAAGATAGTCGAGAAGACTTCTTCGCACCCTTGCCATCACATTGTCGGGAATCGGAGCCTTCCTAACGCCATCAATGGCGTTTAAAAATTCTATTGATCTATTCATAAAAAACTTATTACGATTTTTTTCGTTACGACTTTTTTCGTAATTGGATTATTACCATCGTAACATATTATTAAATAAAATGTTATATCAATGATTAACTTTCGTTTTTAATCCATTGTTTATAAAAAGGATCCTCAAGTTCATAGTGGTCTGAATAAATCACATACCCATCTTTTTGCAGCCGTTTCAATGCGCTGTAAATAGTGCTTGTCCTGTATTCGCCTGTCTGCAAAGAAGCCCCCGTTGCCAGTCTTTGAAGAATCCAGCGATTCGTCCGATTGAAGTTCATCCAAAGGCGTTCATAATCCAAACCATGAGCATTTACAATATGATTGATAGCAGCCTGTATGGCATCATTCGTCTCTGATTGAAGAATACCGACCTGCCATACATTGGCAGCCAACTGCTGTGTGTAGTACGGGTGACAATCGGTATAATCCAAAATTCTGTCAGCGATTTCCTCGCATTTAGTTGGAAAAACGCCTGAAAGACCCTTCAAAAGATAGGCGCGAAAATCCTCTCTCGGCAATTTTTTAAGCCGCATAAGTTCCCCGAAATGATAGAATGGCGACTTCTTGTTTTCAAAGATGTCTGTCATCATACTCTCCTGACTTCCCAACAAAATATAGTTGATATGTTTCTGCTCTTGCATAATTGAGCGAAGTTGTTTGTCCAACTTCGAGGAGATGTCACGAATCTCCTGAAATTCATCAAGAACCACTATCAATCTGTCATTTTCCGTATGCGCCTGTTCAAGAAGCATAAACGCATCCTCAAGCAATACTGTTCCATCCATATCAGGCTGGAACGACACATCCATCGCACCAGACGCAGGATTCGTTGACACAGTTGGAATAACGCGGAAACGCGAAATCAAATGCCGCAGACGTTCCATTGGATGAATCTTGAAAAATTCACGCAGCAACTTGGCAGAAAAGTCAGTCACTGACGTGACATTCTGCATATTCAAAGTAATATGCTTTCTTCCCGACTGTTTTACAGCTTTCGCCACGACACTACTCTTGCCGAATCTGCGGGGACTGATCAAGACCAAATGATTTGGACTCTTCACGAACTGGCAGATATAAGCAACCTCTTCCACTCTGTCCGTGAAGTATTCTTCTTGAACAATAGTCCCAAACTTGAAAGGATTATCCATATTACGACTTTTTTCGTTACGACTTTTTTCGTAATGGCAATATCGGTTCTATAACATACTATGGTTACTGCAATTAGCAAATCAATCTATGTTAATTTTGTAATGCCATTGGATTATTGAACAGAGCATTGCCATCAATCTTCTTAATCGCTTCAACTAATGCCACAAGCTCTTCTTCCGTTGCCTGACCTTTTGCGCAGGTTTTCAGCTTGGCAATGATATCATTTCGTGTGAGGGGGTTTTCGGGGTCGCCTTTGGGTACAAGGATGGTCTCCTCAAGCTTTCTTCCGTCAGTCGTAACGACCTCTACTCTTGTTCCGCGGATGCCTTTGGCCTTGTTTTCCATCGTCTCATCTGGAATCAGGTGAATCTTGTCAATCAATCCCACGACCTCCTTTGTCATCTTCGGCGGGTCCATGTCCGCAATGCCGTATGTGCCATTTAGCAGAGCGCATGCCAGGGTATATTGGATGGAAAATTTCGTTTCGTCCTGATTCTTGGGGTATTTTATGCCAGCGAGTTTGATGGCGTTCGGGTAGATATAGACGTTGACCGCCTCGATTTCTACAACCTCAACTTGCTTATGCAACGCAACAGCGGCATCGATTCCGCAGTGCGTATGGCGGCAGGAGGGGTAGAGCTTGAAATAGCAGTCATGGAGCAGTAGATGGTCCGAGCCTTTCAGGCACTCTTCATCCACTTTATCGGTGACGGCGTGGAACCAGCCGTTCTGTCCTTCAAGGGATTCGGTCGGTCCTTGCATGCCGCCGTTTGCCAGCATGGCAGCAAAAACGCCGTTCTCTGCAGCCTTGCCAGGATTCAGTGGCTTGATTGCGGGGCGGGAATCGCCGTAGGAGAGCAGGCCTCCAGTCATGGTGGTGGCCAGGGCGATTGCATCCTCTATTCCCTGGGCATCCAGATGGTACAGTCTAGCACAGGCGGCTGCACAGGCAAGCGTTCCCGCCATACCCGTGGAGTGGAAGCCATGCTGGACAAGCCCTGGCTGCGCCGCAGCAGAAATCCTGATGTAAGCCTCGTAGCCTGTTGCAAGGGCAAGTAGCACTTCTTCATTGCTGCTTCCCAGTTTGTCTGCCAGGGCGAATACGGCAGGTATCAAATGAACTCCTGCGTGGCCAGCCGCCTTCTTGTTTCCATCGTCCAGCTCGGCGCCATGTCCATATACGGAGTTCATGAAAGCAGCCAGGCGAGCAGGATATCTCCTGTTCTGAAAGAGCACGCAACTTTCCTCCACGCCGCCCTGCGGAAAAACGACCGCTTCGACGGTTTCATTGAAAGCCCTGTTTTGTTTGTATCCAGCGTACGCAGCGGCAAAGAAGTCAATGATGAGGGTATGAAGCTGCTCTACATCTTTTGTATTGAGCGTCTTTATTGCCGCAAGATCATTTGACAGTGTTGTCGTGATTCCCATTATGCGTTGCTTCCTGAATTATCTATCTCTTTTTTTCCAACACCGAAGCTTTTGGTGCTGAAAGCCTCATATCCACCCACGTACATGGCAATCAAGCCGACGAGGAGAGCAATGGAGGCCAAGGCGATGATCCACGGATAGTATTGCTTGTACAACCATGTGCAAATCGCCTCGCCAGTTCCTCCTTCGCCACCGCCGATGATGATGGCGATGATGAACGGAGCAAGCGGAACAACTCCACCGAAAAAGGCGGCTATCATCATAATGCCGTAGATTTTTTTCAGTGCCTTGTAGAGTTTTTTCCGCAAGAGCACAACTCCTTTATGAAACTATGCCGACGAGTGGCAGCCAGCCCATCATGACGATGACGGAGAGGAGGTAATGAAATCCAATCCAGACCATGCAGTTCTTGAGCGTGGAAACCAGATCGGCTCCAGCAATGCCCATGCCTATGTACACGCAGGCGCAATACGGAGGCGTCACGCCGTGCATGGCACCGCAAATGCAAGGAAGCATCGCGCAGGCCAGCATGGGATTTCCGCCAGCTGCGGCAATGACCGTGATGATGATGCCGCCGAAGATCTTGACTTGTGTCGAACCAGGAATCAGCATACCCAGTACGGCAGTGAACAGCGGAAGAATCAGCGCGAGAGCCAGCAGGCTCATGTTCAGGGAGGCAATGAACTTACCGATGGCCGCTTCAATTCCCAAAGTTACAAGGAGATTGGAGACGCAGTAGGCAAAAAAGACCAGCGAGGCTGTCGGTACGACCTTCATCATGCTGTCCGAGATATCCTTGAATATCTCTGGCAAAGAGAGTTTTTGCCTGGTTTTCGAATCCGACATCAGAATGGCAACAACCACTATCAGCGCAGGTATGAACAGAAGCAGGCTATTGGAGAAAGAGGATGAACCCACGCCGAGCCGTTTCTTGAACCACGCATTGTATGTGGATGTCAGGATGAAGGGCAGGAATACAATGACTGGGAGAAGGATAGCTTTCCATCCGTGCCTGAGGGAATCCTTCAGGTTGGGAATCTCCTCCTTCTTCATCGGTTCGACTTTGTAATAATGGCATAAAAAGTACAAGGTGAGGATTCTCTGGACAATGAACCAGAATGCCACTCCCCATAGCAGAAGCCAATACTGTGAGATAGTATAGGTTTTGGGATACAGTTTGTCAAGAATGGCGAAAGCCGTGGCTATCATGCCGCTCGGCGGAATCATGTTGCCCATCGTGGAGCTGTGTGCTTCAACATTCGCCGCCAAATGTGGTGGAAACCCCGAATGCTTCATGGCGGGAATCGTAAAGACGCCCGTCGATGCCACGTTGCCAGGACCCGAACCAGAGAGCGAGCCCATATAGGTGGAGCCGATGACGGCTACAAGCCCTGCGCCTCCGCGAACTCTTCCAAAAAGCGAGAGAATGATGGCGATAAAGCCGTCAATGACCGTTGTCTTCGCAAGCAATGAGGCCGAGATGATGAATACGATAATGACGTACAGACTGGAATCCGTCATTGCAGACCAGATGAAACTCCAGCTTTGCATCCACGATCCTGTAATGGCGACTAGAACGATGAATGCGGCAAGCATGCATTCGTACATCGGCCGCTTTAGCAGCGTGAAGCCGACAAGTGCCACCGCAAACACGGCAGCCACGTACAGGAACTCAATTGGCATACGCCAACACTATCTTATATCAGAAAAGACGGGAGACCTTTGGACTCGTTATTAAATTATCGGTTCCCGTACATTTTCTGGTAGTAATTCTGGTACTCGCCGCTGATGATCTCCTCCCACCAGTTGCGGTTGTCAAGGTACCATTTGATGGTCTTCTTGATGCCGTCGGCGAACTTTGTTTCTGGCAGCCAGCCCAGTTCGGTGTGAATTTTAGTGGGGTCGATAGCATAGCGCATGTCATGCCCTTTTCGGTCTGCCACGTATGTAATCAGACTTTCAGGCTTTCCAAGCTCCTTGCAGATCAACTTGACGATATCGATGTTTCGCATTTCATTGTGTCCACCGATATTATAGACCTCTCCAACGCGTCCCTTGTGAATGACCAGGTCGATGGCCTTGCAGTGGTCTTCGACATAGAGCCAGTCGCGGACATTAAGCCCCTTGCCGTAAACAGGCAGCGGCTTGTCATTCAGACAGTTGGCAATCATCAACGGAATGAGCTTTTCGGGGAAATGGTATGGACCATAGTTGTTGGAACAGCGACTGATGGTCACAGGCAGACTATAGGTGCGGTGATATGCCATCACCAGAAGATCGGCGGCGGCCTTTGAACTGCTGTAAGGAGAACTGGTATGGATGGGTGTCTCCTCTGTGAAGAACAAATCTGGCCTGTCAAGCGGCAGGTCGCCGTAAACCTCATCGGTGCTTACCTGATGATAGCGGGTTATTCCATATTTACGGCAGGCATCCATCAGGATGCTTGTCCCGATGATATTGGTTTGCAGGAAGATTGATGGATCTTCAATGCTGCGATCAACATGGCTTTCCGCCGCGAAATTAACCACGATATCGGGCTTCTCCTCCTCAAAGAGGCTGTAAACACCCTCACGGTCGCAGATGTCCAATTTCACGAAGCGGAAGTTCGGCTTGTCCATCACGCTTTTCAGTGTGCTCAGATTTCCTGCGTACGTCAGTTTGTCGAGGCAGACAATCCTGTAGTCAGGGTGTGCCTTAAGCAGATGGAAAATGAAATTGGAGCCGATGAATCCAGCGCCGCCCGTAACGATAATTGTCATGTTGCCCTCCATCAATACACCAGTTTGTCTTCTGCCACGCGCATCAGGTGCTTACCATATGGGCTTTTCCCATAGAGTTTTGCTGCTTCAATGAGTTCTTCCCGTGTAATCCACTTTTCAAAGAAGGCGATTTCCTCTGGTGCAGAGATGACCACCCCCTGTCTGTTCTGGACGGCTTGAACGAAAATTGACGCCTGCATGAGGCTGTCCATTGTCCCCGTGTCCATCCAGGCGAATCCCCGTCCCAGAATCTGTACCTTCAGCTTGTCTTCGTCAAGATACAAGCGATTCAGGTCGGTGATTTCGAGTTCTCCTCTTGCAGAGGGTTTTACCTGTTTTGCCTTTTCAGCTACGCCTGCAGGGTAGAAATAAAGCCCCGTGATGCAATAGTTGCTTTTGGGATTCTGGGGTTTTTCCTCAACGGATATGACCTTTTTCTCTTTATCGAACTCCACGATTCCGAACCGTTCAGGGTCATTCACATAGTAACCGAAGATTGTGGCGTCACCATTTTGAGTGTTTTTGACGGCATCCGACAGGTTCTTGCGGAAATAGCCGCCATAGAAGATATTGTCTCCAAGCACCATGGCGCATGGTTCATCGCCGATGAAATCCTCTCCAATCAAAAATGCCTGCGCAAGACCGTCTGGACTTGGCTGCACGGCGTATGAGAGATGAATGCCAAAACTGCTGCCGTCGCCAAGCAACTCTTCAAAACGCGGCGTGTCAGTCGGCGTGGAGATAAGTAGAATGTCCTTGATTCCAGCAAGCATCAGCGTGGAGAGCGGATAGTAGATCATCGGCTTGTCGTAAATTGGCAGAAGCTGTTTGCTTGTCACCTTTGTAAGCGGATAGAGCCTTGTGCCAGAACCGCCAGCAAGAATGATTCCTTTCATTTCCATTATCTCCTTTAGTTATTTGCCGCAAGACAAAATGGTTTCACAGATACGGTCAACATCTTCGAGGGCCAAGTCCGCATACATTGGCAAGGTCAGCACTCTGTCGGCGATATATGCGGCGACAGGCGTCTTTTTCGCCCCCGCCGTCGGCCAGCCGACATAACATTCGAAACTGTTCGTCAGCGGATAAAAATACTTTCGGGCTCCGATGCCCTTGTCCGCCAATGCCTTGAAGACATCATCGCGAGTCGCCTTGAAGCCGTCGAACACCACGGGGAAATATGCATAGTTCGGTTCTACATCTGCCTGCGGCTTGCAAAGTTTGATGCCTGCGACATCTTCCAAATGGCTCCAATAGCGTTCGACAACGCGCTTCCTTTTGGCTATTTCTTCGCCGAGGTGTCGCAGATTGCAGATGCCCATGGCCGCCTGAAATTCGCTCATCTTTGCGTTGCCGCCAACAAACACGACTCTTTCCGCGCCACGGATGCCGAAGTTCTTCATGTCGTTCAGCGTGGCGACAAGACTGTCATCCTTGAAGCAGACCGCGCCCCCCTCAATGGTGTTGAACACCTTCGTGGCGTGGAAACTGAACATGGAGGCGTCTCCGAATTTGGCGGAGGAAATGCCCTTGTACCTTACGGCAAAAGCATGCGCTGCATCGTATATAACCTTCAGTCCACGCGCCTTGGCAATTCTGTCAATTGCATCCACATCGCACATATTGCCATAGACATGGACAGGAACAATCGCCACGGTCCTGTCCGTTATGAGGCCCTCGATCTTCTCCACGTCCATCGTGTAGTCCTGCGGATTCACATCGCAGAAGACGGGCGTCAGGCCGTTGCGGACGATGGCATGAGTGGTCGAGGCGAATGTGAACGGCGTCGTGATGACCTCGCCGCCCTTCGGGAACTGCATCGCCGCAATGACGTTTTCCAACGCAAGATGTCCGTTGGTATAGAGAACCACATGCGGACATACAAGAAACTCCTCCAGCTCCGCCTGGAACTCCTTGTGCTCCACGCCCATGTTGGTAAGCCAATGGCTCTCCCACAACTTCTTTATCTCCTCGCAATACTCCTCAAACGGAGGCATCGAGGAACGTGTGACTAGTATGTTGTTCATATTTGATGTATCTTTTCCAAATGGTTCCTAAACATTCATTCAAAAAACAACAAAAACATTTATGCACTTCCAGTTTGCTTTTTACAAGCAAACTCAATGATAAGCACGATAGAATATGAAAGCAACAGAGTAACGAATACAACTAGAACAGGCCTTAAATACAAAAATACACTACTATTGTTAGCAAGATGGAGGAAACGATATGCATGGTTGATTATAAAAATAACAAAAACATGTATTATATACACATACATTGATAGTTTTGCACCTATATATGATAAAGGATGATTCAAACTACTAAAGCTATTCCTCATGCAAAGAATAAAAATCAAAACAACCTGTGGAAATGTTGATATGTTTACGCCAAAATCCCTACCCAATAAATAGCGTTCTCCAAGGCACGCCACAGTAAATACAGCAACTAGTGACCACAGAATCCTATTCGTTAACCATTTATTTACCATTGATTCATTGCGACGCAACCAGTTACCAAGCATGAAGAAAGAGAAACCTAAAATAAGGAAATTTCTGTAGTAAATAACAGGGACAGATACTCCACATAGATACATTCCTTGAGCCAATACAATATATATTACGAAAAACACAGGAATCAAACCAAAAGCTATATTATATAAACTAAAATGTACAATCTGCATATAGGATATAGTCATACAAAAGAGCAAACAAAAACCACAGATGAAGAGCAAATATAATTGTTTCATTGAAAAGAAGTAACTTTAATACCCCCATCAATGAACATGCTTCTAAAATTGAGGATACAGAACAATGATTCTTAACGACAGCAACCAAAAGGTAAAACAAGGAAGCAAAGAATGTAATTTTGCCAATATGCTTTATTTTTCTCTTCGCATCAAACTTACCGCTGCTGTATGAAAAATATCCAGAAACCATAAAGAAAAACGGCACACTGAACCGAGAAACAGCATTTACCGACGTTCCAAGATATCCTGGAAATTTGCAGTGTATGAACACCACAAATATACACGCAACACCTTTAATAAAATCAATACTATAATTATGCTGCTTGTGCGTAGTAGGTATGTTTATAACACTTTCCAACATATTCTGTTTAACTTAATGTCTTTTTTAAGAATGGAATATATTATCTTCAAGCCGAGACAACTCAGCCATCATGTTTTTGTCGCTTCTCCGACGACTGCACTAATAATTACCTATCCTTGTATGTTATGTATTCAGCGGAAGCATCGCTCCCGCTGTTTCTTTTTCTAATATTCAAGAACAATCAGAGGTGACGGCTTGATTTTAACACATTACCTCATGTGGAACATCGCTTTATGCTATTATTCTAATTTCATTTGAATCATCCGTGATTTTCAAAAAATCTTTAATCATTTCAGCATATCCTCTTTTTATTTTACAATTTGCTTTATTCTTGCCACCAGAAATCTTTTTTCAACCTCCAACCAATCAGTTCCTCAAATTCGGCCTGATCACCTTTGTCCTCATATAATTGCCACATATAAGCCCCATTTGGATTGCCTTCCATCACACACCAGCCATCAGGTGTTAGAACAATATCCCAACCGACAAATCGAATAGAATCCAACTTCTTTGCTAACTCCGTAACAAAAGCAATCGCCTCATCCCATCGCGGAATTTGAAACCCAAGAATTCTCTCGCCTGTATCTGGATGCACTTCAGCGAACTCGCGATTTTCAGTTGCACCTGGAGTGTAAACAACTCCTGTTTCTGAATCAATGCCAGCATCATACGTATTATACGTTGCACTAGTAATAAACTGCCCGCCACGTCCAATCTTGAACCATGGTTTATAGGCATACACTTTATCGTTGACTCGTACCGTTGTTATACGAATACCATTTACCGATGCCGGATGGAATTTTGCTATTGATGCATCCTGATTGATCAATTCTTCAAGGACTAAAGCAGAATCATGGTATCCAATAAATGTATGTGTATATTCAATCCCCTTATCCAAAAGTTTTTTGAAAAACCCTCTTAGCGACGAATCGTCCAGAGATTCCACTTTAGTTGCAAAAACGCCATGCCCCTGCATCAGACTACGCGGCTTTACAACAAATGCTTGATGCTTATGTACAAAGTCACAAAAGACTGGATAATCCGCTTCCTCTTTGATACATATAACGTCTCTCCTATACGCGTCTTTGAATAGTTCATAAGCGCAATACTTATCATTAAGGAGATAAAAGTCTTTCGGATCATTCAGATAATCTCTATAAAATTTCTTTTTGTGAATTGTAACATAGTTATTGGCTTGTTCATGGGTCTTATGTAATAAGTCCCACATGAAGAATTCTTCAGTCGAACACCCATAGGCAAAATAATAGTAAACAGACAGCCAGAGCATTTTTTCAACGGTCTCTTTATCTTTTACTGTCAACTTATCTGCAACTGCATCACGGATTGAATTAAGAAATAAATCCGTATATTTCTCAGGGTTATCCTTTGCCACTGCTTTAGCAACGATGATTTTATCATTTTCAGATTCAGCAAGAGTAAAACTTGACATGTTAAGTTTGATCATTGTAACATCCTCCTAAAAATTTATTTTTGTCAATTATTGTTTGAAACTTAGATGCTTCCCTATTTTTCAATTCTCCCACCAGAAACCATCCGGCAGTTTCCATTGAATCAGTTGCTCAAACTCATCTTTCATAGGTTCTTCCCAGATAAACTGATGTACAAACTCAGCTTTATCGTTCGCTTCCATGACACACCAGCCTTTTTTACTGAGAACTATATCCCATCCAATGTAACGTAACGTTGGCAATTGAAGTGCCATCTCCTTTACCATAGTTACCAACCCTTCCCACTGGGGGATTTGGAAGCCGATAAATTGAACACCAGAATCTGGGTGTTTCTCAAAATCTTCTCCGTTTTCAGTCCTTCCATGGGTATTAATTCTTCCTGTTTCAACATCTATACCTGCACAAGGACTACCGACAAAAGCTGCCGTTACGAAATTATCTCCACGACCTGTTTTGATCCACGGACGCCAAATATTGACTTTATCTCCGACAAGAACCGATGTAATACGCAGCGCATTGACAGACCCTGGGTGGAACTGAGCCAATAAGGGATCTTCATCAATGAGTTCTTCAAGTACTACGGAGTTATCTATACTCTCCTTATACTTCTTTTCATTCTGCATACCTTCATACAAAAGATCCTCAAAGAAAAGCCTAATCTGTTCTTCTGAGAAATCCTTTACAGAGGCATAATGGACGCCTCGGGCTCTCCCAAGGTTTTTCGGTTTGACCACAAACTCCTGATGTGCTTCAACAAATTGCTTGAAAATTGGATAATCATCCTCGTTATAAATGCAGATTACATCGCGCTTATAATACAGAGGCAACTTCTTATAGGTTTCGTATTTATCATTCAGAATGTAAAGGTCATCCTTGCTATCCAGGTGCTTAACATACATTAGTTTTTCTCTGGTAGTGATATACTTTCGGATTTCTTGATCTGACTTCTCGGCGAAAGAGTAATAAAAGAATTCATCCGTGATGGCGCCATTTGCCCAATAGCAATAAATAGAATGATAGAACAGATCTTCTAGTGCATTGGAATCAGTATTACCACTTTTCTTTTCTAAGGAATCATATATTTCATGTCGAACTTTGTCAGAATAAAAGTCAGGATTGTTCCGAACAATCTCTCTTCCCAGTTTAATACGTTCAGAGACGTTATCGCTTCTATAAAAGCCATCTAAATTCATTTTCATGCTAAGATTATCCCCTATTCAAGATATGTTCCTGACAACGTTTTTGCGTGCAATGAAAGCTCACATCAAATCGCGTCTCACAAGGTCATTCCCGTCCTTGTCTAGAACCTTGAGATTCTTCACCGCAGTATTAAACTTCTCCTGCAATCTATCGTAATCATCATCCTGCACAAAGAACCCAGCGGCTCTGTCCCCTTGACTGGTAATACCTTTAAACTGATGGCCTTTGTTTCTAACAAGGTAATACCTTGAGATGATTCCTTTTCCATGCATGTCCTCGAAGCCTTCGTACCGATCCAAGACCCCCTCGCTACAGTACAGGTAGCATGTCATCAGATACCTGTTTTCAGCCTTCGTCATTCCAACTTCTGGATCAATGCCTTCGTGCATATCCACAATGGCCTTAATCGGATCAAAACCCGACATGATTCTTGTGATTTCGTATTTAACGAATCCACCAGTTCTGGCGCAGAACTCGAGCACATATCCGTGCTTCCCATCCGTGATCATATTGATATTGATCGGAGAATTAAACAAATGGAAAGCATCCGATATTTTTTGAGTAGTCTGTTTGATTTCTTCCGTTAATTCGGTTGATAGTTCTGCTGGATAAAGACTACCGGATAAAACGAACCTGCCATTCTTCAGTTTGTTCTTGCTTCCGATACAAAGCACAGTTGCCTTGCCTTTGCATACAAAGGCCTCGACCGTTAATTCATCACCTTCAACAAATTCTTCAACAACCGCCGTTTTTGTACGACTGATCTCAATGGCTTCGGACAGGAATTCCTCTACTTCTTCCCTGTTATTGCATTTTCTGACCCCCCTTGCGCTATATGCGTCAACGGGCTTAACAACGAGAGGATATCTCAGCCCTTCAATCTTCCCTTGATCAAAATGATTCAACACAACAAATCTGGATGTTGGGATTCCATTCTTCATAAAGACATCCTTCATATAGTGTTTATCGGACACCAGATGCACGGTCTCTAGATCAAGATATGTTTTTAACCCAAGGGCCTTGCAGACTTCAACCTCCGCTACTATGATTTGATCTGCACAGGCTGTCAGCACCATGTCAACATTTTGCTCCTTGGCAAGTTTTTTAATACCCTCAATATCCATAGCGGACACAGGATAGAACTCATCACAGGATTTTGCTGCGACACAGTTGGGGTTCATATCTGCTAACAGAGTTCTGTATCCTCTGTTTTTTAATTCTTCTATAAGGGCAACCTGCGCAATTCCACCCGCTAATACCAACGCCTTTTTCATTCAATTTCTCCCATTACATCAAATATTCATCACAAAACCAAAAACCAAAAGATGAAAAACAAACGATTTCTCAATTCATGGAACTGACAATGTATGCTCAGCGGTACGCTCTTTTTTCCTTCTGAAACAATCTTTGACCAAAACGACAGCGTATGAAATCAACAAAGTCAATAGCAAAACTAGAATCGGTTTAAAGTACAAAGCAAGGCAATTATCGGATATATGGAATAATCTATATGTCCTGTTCACAACTTCTTTCCATACGAACATGTGGAGAATATAAACATACATTGACAACTTGGCCCCAATATCAGTTAACAAATGCGTATCAAATTTAGTGCTATTCCTCATGCCGAGAATGAATAAAAAGATGACTTGGGGAAACGTAAAGAGGTTAACGCCAAAATCCCTCCCTAGAAAGCAGCGTTCAACAAGACACAAAATGGTCGATACAGCGACAAGAGAACACAGAATTCTATCATTAAGCAATCTACTGGCTTTCTCTTCATTTCGATGCAGCCAATTTCCTAGCATGAAAAACAAAAAACCTTCAATAAGAAAGTTCCTATAGAAATTCGGGAGTTTAATCCCACATAGATAAGCACCTTGTGCCATAATGAAATACGCTATGAACAATAGTGGAATCATCCAATAGGCAACCTTTTGTAAACGCAACCGCACAACAATTGCATAAAGAACATAGTCATACATCAGAGCATATAAAAACCATAATTGCCCAGGTATGATGATTGGCTTGTTGGACAAGAACCATATCCCCACGTCCTGCAAAGAAAATGCCAATGACGTCCCACAAACAAAATGCTTCACTATGGCAACAATTATATAAAATAAAGAGGCAAATAGCGTTATTTGTCCTATGTGTATGATTTTCCTCCAGGCACTATAAATCTTTTCCGTGTATGCAAAATACCCCGAGACCATGAAGAAAAAAGGCACGCAGAACCGCGAAACAGCCTGAATTGCCATTCCAAGACGACCAGGAAACTCGCAATGCATGAAAACAACCAAAATACAAGCGCATCCCTTTATAAAGTCAATGCAGTAATTGTGCTTCTTTTGTGATGGAGGTTTTATATTTTCATCATTGTCTAGCTTTATTTTTTTACTGAATGACATGTTTATGAAGACTCAAAAATCAGATTTCGGTTAAGTCATAAGAACGACATCAATTTTGCGAAATCCGCCTTGCCATCAAGTAAGGCAATGCATAGTTGAAGCAGGTCGCCGTCGCGCCCTGCATATTGCAGGAGCGATGTTATTTTGACAATAAACTCATCGCGCCCTATGGGATTCTCAGGGTCGCCTTTCGCGTAATCGACACTGCTTGAATACACGCTGCTGTCTTTGGATTCAATGGTTACAGTCGCATATCGTGCGTCTGCAGGAAGCGATGGCGGCAACGGAGCCTCCTCCACATGGACCTTTGACGTCAGCTCCAGAATGTCATCACGTTTAACGGCATCATCATTGAATGCCTCCATACCTCCTTTGCCGAGGATGAGTGCAGCGGCGACGCTGTATGGAATGCTCAACTTCGCGGATGAAGTACCTATGATTTTGGTATGGTCGTGGCCTTTTATCGCAAGCTTGTAGGTCTTCACAAGAACGCTTGAGATTTCCTCTGCGGGAATCTTTCCATACAAGGCAAGCGCCGCCTCGATCGGCGAGTGGCAATGGCGGCACGCGGCGTATGGTTTCACATAGCATCGCTCAATCTCAAATCTATCGGATGGTGCCGTCAACTTCTCCAAATCACAACTCTCCGTGAACAGATTGAAGAAGCCGCGTGGACCGCCCAACATGTCATCGGAGGCAGGCAGTCCCGTGAATCCCATCATGGCTGACGCAAGACCGTCCATTGCCGCACGAGCAAGATTGTACGGCTTCAACAACGAGCCCTGCTCCTGCATTTCAAGAATGCCAGCAGCACTTCCAATCGCAGAAGATACAACTGTCTTCATACGATGCGCGTCCATTTTCAGGGCAAAAGCAACAGCGACGGCGGCTGCGACGGTTCCGCATGTCCCAGCGGCGTGAAATCCCTTTTTCTTATGTCCAGGCTGGATTGCAATTGCAAGACGACACGCCGCCTCGTATCCCATAATCAAACCAACTATAAAATCCTCAGCATCAATATGATACACAGAAGTTGCCGAAATCAAGGCGGTTATAACGACAGTTCCTGGATGGAGCATGGCGAAGCGCTGTCCATCGTCAAGTTCCAGGCAATGCGCGTTGTAGCCGTTGACGAGACATGCTGTAAGAGCATCTGTACGCACGCCATAGCCAATCACAGGCACCTTGCCCTGGCCTGCTCTGGCAAGAAACTCCCGCCACAGCTCCTTCGAGCGATATGCGCCAGCCTCCGCGACCGCGATGTAATCGGCAAGGCACGCTTGTGCCTTTGAAATGACACGCGGTTCAATAGTTGTACTCTTCTTGAAAAGGTACTCTATGAAGTTGTCTGTGGCGTTGTTTATCATCGAATCAACGGGCAATATATCTGCAGTGTTCAATCTCTGATAGTCTGCCCTGGTCGAAAAGTATGATGTTCCTCATTGCCTCTGTCATCATGCGGCGGAAGGAATCTGATGTTACTCCAGCTATATGTGGCGTGAGAATGATATTGGGCAGCGATTTCAGAGGATAGTCAGCAGGGATAGGCTCGTTTTCATGGACGTCGATTCCTGCGAATGAAAGCTTGCCATTCGCAAGTGCTGCATAGAGTGCCTTTGCATCGACAAGTCCGCCGCGCGCCGTATTGATCAGTATCGCACCAGATTTCATTTTCGCGATAGTCTCAGCATTTATCATTCCTTTGTCCGCATCGGTAAGCGCACAATGAAGGGAAACGATGTCTGATTCAGAAAGGACGTTGGTAAACTCCTGGTATTCGACCGCCAACTCTTGCTCCACCTTTTCATCAAGCCTGAATGGGTCGTAATAGAGAATGTGGACGCCAAAAGCCTTGAGCATGACTGACAGTTTCCGCGCGATGTTGCCCATGCCGATGAGACCGACAGTCTTTCCATGCAGCTCAGATGTCTGGACTCCCTGTTCCTGTTTTTTCCAAATGCCTGAGACGGTATTTCTGTGGATGATTGGGAGGCGTCTGAGGGATGCAAGCATCAAAAGCAGGGCATGTTCAGCAACGCTCTGGGAATTAATCCCCTGATTCACATACAGTGGGATTTCATGTTTGCGCAAAGCCTCCAAGTCAATTGAATCAAGTCCAACTCCTGAACGCTGGACCATTTTCAGTTTTTGAGCATTGCTCAGAACTGCATCATCAAGACGCACGCGTCCGCCAGCCAAAATGTAATCGGCATCGACCACCGACTTTGCAAAACACTCCGCAGTTGGCTCCGCCAGCATTTCGATACCAAAATTTACGGGGACTGCCTTCTTGACTATTTCAAGTGGTTGTCCTGAGTAGCGGTTTGTAAGAAGAATCTTTTTCATTAGAGTCTTATTATTTTAAAGACTTTGATTTTCTTATGGATTGGTTCGATTTTCTTATTTATTCAGTCATTAATTATATTCCATTTGTCCAAACTTAGCTTTGTACCTGTTCCTGCAAATGATATAAAAAACAAAGCCAAGTATTGCCCATCCCCCAACTATAATCCATTCTTGAACAGTTAGACTACTTCCAGAACCAGGCATGAGATACAAAAAAACCATAAACCCAGAAAGAAGTGAAGCAGTGATTCCAACAAACTTATAATGTTTAACCTTATAAGGTCTTTTCAAATCAGGATCTTTTTTCCTAAGAATAACAAACGACATGGCAACCATGCAATAAGCTAGACAGCAAGCAAAACTCGCCGCGTCAGATATCCAAATCAGCATCGTCCTGCCAAAGAAAGGAGAAACCAATGATAACACCCCTATAAGCAGAATCGCGTTTGCAGGCGTCTTATGTGTGGAGCTCAATTTTGCAAATCGCATTGGGAGCATACATGATTCCGCCATGGAGAAGATGGCACGACTTCCACCAATCAGAAAAGAGTTCCAGCTTGTTATGACTCCGCAAAGACCTCCAATAATCAGTATTTTTGCCATAACCTTGCTGTTGAATACCTTTTCCATCGCAGTCGCGGTTACAAGACCAGAACCATTCATGGCTTCTGCAATCTCGGTGGAATTCATGGCATATCCAACAGCAAACACAACAAGTCCATAAAAAGCCACGGCACAAGTAATTGATAATAGCAGAACTCTTGCAACCTTTTTCAGTGGTATATTGATTTCTTCTGCAACTTGTGGAATAACATCAAACCCAAACAGAAAAAACGGAGCTACAACGGCAACGGACAAAATGTTTTTAACAGAACCTATTCCGTTTCCAATGACTACCTGGCCGTCAAGATTAGATGCTGAACCATTGATTGCCGAAGCAACAACCAAAACAATGCCCACAACTGCTATGGCTAAAGTCAATATTGTCTGAAAAATGGATGCGACCTTTATTCCGAGAATGTTGATTAGCAAAAGTCCAACAGTGAAAACCGTTGCGATTATTACGCCAGAGGCATAAACATCTGCCCCTGCAATCGAATACATATACCCACAGGCGGAAGACGGGAATATGTACTGGACGATTGTCGGCAAAGAAACTGCTTCAAAACAAACGACGCCTATATAACTCAAAATCAACGCCCATGTGCAGATGAAAGAGCCTGTTGGACCAAACGCCTTGTAGCTGAACACATGTTCTCCCCCGACCTTCGGCATGGCGGGAGTCAACTCGGCGTATGTCATGCCAACAAAGTAGATCATAACCCCGCCAATAATGAAGCCAAGGACGGTTCCAATCGCTCCTGCGTTTTGAATCCACCTGCCAGACGACACGACCCACCCCCAGCCAATCATCGCCCCAAAGGCAACAACAAGGATATCGGTGGTGTTTAGTACCTTGCTAAAACTATGCTTCTCGTTCATTATTCTCCACCTATCAATTGTATTGTTTATATAATTATGAGTTATGCCACCCTATTGCTTCTTCAAATTCACGCCGTAGCCCCTTTTGATATAGCATCTGTCCCATTAATTGCCCTGCATGGTTTCCCTCCATCACACACCAGCCTTTTGGCGTGAGAACAACATCCCAGCCGACATAGCGGAAACTAGGAAGCCTTAAAGCAAGCTCTGTAGCAAAATCAAGCAACTCTTCCCACCTTGGAATTTGATACCCTTTGAAGCGGATGCCAGAATCAGGATGTAACTCGACTCTCTCGCCATTCTCTTTTACACCATCAGTATTAATCACTCCTGTTTTCGGATCAATTCCTGCATCGAATCCATTGACTGCCGCGCTAGCGATAAAAGAGCCTGATGCACCAAACTTTATCCAAGGGTAAAAGAATGAGACAGATTTCCCTGTCCGAATCGTAATCAATCTAACTGCGTTAATTGAGGCTGGATGGAATGCGGCCAGTTCGTCCACTTGCTCCATCAATTCTTCAATGACCAGAGATTTAACTTTTTCCAATTTGGAAAGTCCTTCCAAATTTCCCAAAAGCTTAAGCATGGCTTTAAACAGTTCGTCAAAACAACTGTAAGAATCTGCAGAGACTTTTTGCACTCCAAATGCACAACTTCCCCCAACTGGTTTCACAACAAACTCCGAGTGCTTCTTCACAAATGCCTCAAATTCCGCTCTGTCCTTCTCGCCAGTTAATTCAATAATATCTCGCTTATAATAATCCTTTAGCAATTTATAAGCCTCAAATTTGTTTCTAAGCAGATGCCAATCATTTGGATCATTCATAAAATTATAATATTGCCAACGATTCCTTTCAGTAATATATTCGCGCTTCTGTTTGTCGGTTTTGTTTTCAAAAGCCAAATAGATTTCTTCGTCAATTGTGCTGCCATAATTCCAATAATCATATACAGAAAGATAATATAACTGTTCTTTCTGTTCCTGAGAACGTAACGAACAATACTTGTTGATTGTCTTCCAGATTATATTCGTCATTGATTCCGTATAAATCTGTGGATTTCTGGCAACAATCTCTTTGCCAATGCTAACCTTTTCATCGTAATCATCTGTAATATTAATCCAACTTGTGTCAATAGTCAACATACAAACTCCTTTATGTCAATCAATGAATAATTGATGTCGATTATCAATAATTATCGCTTAAAAGATTTACATCAAATCGATCATAGAGCATGTTTTCACCTTCTGTGTTTTTCACAATAACAGTATCTTGAATCGTTTTTATAGTATCACGAATCTCCTGCAGCGTTTTGCCTACAATATATGCTCTAAAGGTTTTGGAAAACTGGGAACCGTTGTTGACTATTTTTGTACCGATCCTGTGGTAGAAACATGTGTGCAACACATTGGGCAACGAATCTATTTTTTCTTTTCCACTTAAGCTTCCAATAATGCCATCTCTTGACAAAAGAGTGAACGTACATCCGTAATTGCCTTTAAAAGAAGGATCCTCTTTGACTAGTTCTTCTGGATGCATATTGCCTGTAAGAGAATAACTAATAAGCATCTTTAGGTGATTGGTTTGGTTAAAGTACTCTGTATAGTGGTAAGAATTTGTTCCTCCAAGTCTAAACCCCAATTCAAAGAATACAATTGAACCATCAGGTTGTGCAAACCCCTGAAGACTAATGACTCCGTTTTTTAACCCCATGTTCTTAAGCATAGTTTTTACATTATTATCATACTTTTCAATAAATTTTTGTAACTGGTTTGATGGATAGAGATATGCATCCATGAGTGCATTGAATCCTTCTCGCTCAATTCGAGCATACTTGTCAAAGATAGAAGCAAACGCCGCCTTGCCATCAGCTAATGTATAATAGGCTACGACCTCATGTCCATGTAAGACTTCTTCAACTACTACACGTTTTGATTCCGAAAATGATAATGCATATTGAATACACTCCACTATTTCCTCTTTTCTACTGCAAAAACGAATGCCACGAGAACCTGCGTTGTCAGTCGGCTTGACAATAACTGGGTACTCAATTTTATCTAAATCATCTGGCTTCATTTCAGCAGTTACATAGTAATCCTTTGCAACCGGTACCTGATATTTTCGGCAAATGCTTTTGAATAGAAGCTTATCCCTAGTAATTGCCAATTGGTCTTCATCGTTTATATAAAATGACGTATTCAATTCCCTGCTGAGCCTAATTGCACAATTTGTGCGAAATTCGCTGAATCCAGCAATTACACCGTCCACACCACATTTCAAGGCCATCTCCTTTAAAGCTGGAATGTCTGCCCAACTGATATTCCAAGCATCATCAGAAATTTTCTTAGCTGGAGCATCGTCCCAGTTTTCATGATTGTCTGTTGTAATAGTATAAACCCCCATTTCTCTAGCTGCATTGACGATTTCGCATTCATCCTGTGTAGCACCTAAAATCAACAGACGTTTGCCATTTAATTCTTCAAACATTTTTTATTTCCTCTACTAGATATGACATTTCCTCCACTCCATATCTTTGGTCTATGGGCAAAGGGAGGATATTCTTCGCCATTTGATATTCCGTCTCATTTTCGCCGCACCACTCCAGCACGTCTGGCCAGAGGGTCGGAATGTAGATTTTCTTCTGAAGCAGATTTTTCCTCACTTCTGCGCCATTTTCAAGCAACAGTGGATACATGAACGTGCCTGGTCTTTCGCAGAGTTTCAGACCATTAATGTCCTTCAGGCATCTATGAAGATAGAGATAATTCTGTTCACGAACAGCCTTCGTCTGCTCATAGTCTATTCCATGCAAAAGATTCTCCGTAAGTTTCGACATCCGCTTGATTGGCTCGGTAGCGAATAAATCGTTGTTAGCGGCATACTCGCTGTAGAACTCGCTCGCCGTCCGTTCAAAACGTCCAAGAAGGAAATGCATCCGCTCAAAGGATTCATCCCGTGGGAAATCCACATCCAATTTCGCATCGGTGTAAAGGATAGCGCCATCCGCCACACCAAAATACTTTCGACAGGTATAGAGTGTATCAATGCCTGGAAGCGGCAACTGGAAATAACTCTGGGCATGATCGACTATAATTCTCTTATATTTGGCGACGTATTCGGCAATCTTCCCGTTGTCGAATTGTGAATAGTAGTTGACAAAGTAGAACCAATCGTCTTCCCCAAGCCTAATCTCCTGCGATGGCAGGAAATCTACCCCTACGCTGTAAAAAGTGTATGGAACGCCCTCGCGTCCACACACTCCCGTCACGGAATCGCAGATAAACTTCGGAATCCAAAGCCGTTTGATCTTTCGTGCCTTCAGAAGATAGGCAAGCGCATTCCGCCCACAATTGAGCGCAATTGCACTTTCATGCAACATTGGAAGCCGATAAGTGTCCAGCTCTATGTAACCGCCAATCTCCCGCATTGTCGTGCTCTATTTCTTAAGCAGCACTTTTACAAATCGCGAGGGATCTTTCATGACCTCCTGGAGACGTTTTTCCGTCTTGAACTTCAGTACAAGTGTCCCGATTGCCTCGTTGGCGGCGGTGAACCCTCCGACTTTCGTGCCCGACTCAATCCAGAGGTCGCGTTCGAAGACCGCATCCGCGATGGAATCATCGATCCAAAGGGAGTCAAAGACACCAGGCTTGTCGCTGTGCAGGATAACTTCCGCCCAGCAGCCGTTGTATGGCTTCTGCTCAACGCCTACCGTCGGCATGCCTAGAGCGGCACGAACTGCGTTCTCCACCAATTTCACGCCTGTGGCGTATTCCAGGCACTCTGCCAGACGGTTTCCGCCGCCGCGTGGAGAGCATTCCATGATGTACGCCTTTCCATCAGTCCCCTCGCGCGTCTCGATGTTGTAGATGGATGTGCCCAATCCCAAAAGCTTGATCAGTCGCTGTATTTCCGACGCCAGTTCAGCCTGATGCTCTTGTGTCATCGAAGATGGCCAGCTGTATGCGGCGGGGGTGTAGGGATTCTCAGCCTTTGAGTCAAAGCGCTGTGAGTCGAATGAGACGAATTTTAGTTCGCCGTCAACGGAAAAACTGTCCGTATCAGAAGAAAAGCCATGTTGAGTTATGAAATCCTCTATGATGAACTCCTTGCCGCGAGAAAATGACAGGGCGTATTCAATGGCCTTGCGAAGATTGGCAGGATCGTCCACGCGGTTGACGCCCTTGCTTCCTGCAGAATCCGTCGGTTTCACAATCACTGGCCAATGGAAAAGACCGACATCCTTCAACGCATCGTCAATTGATGTGTATCCTTTCGCAGTCGGAACATTGAAGCCATGTTCGGTCAGGAACGCGCGAAACTTCCCCTTGTTCTGGAGAATTGAAACAGCCTCGTAGCTTCCGACGGACGGAAGCCCCATCTTCTCAGCCACGTATGCTGCCGTCACAACGCCTGGATCACATGCGAAAGATATCACACCGTCGATGTTCCTTTCCTGCGCTGCATTCAGCGTTGCCTCCTGGTCGGTGATGCTGACATTGCAGTATTCGTCTGAGTATTTGTGGGCAATGTTGTCAGGCAAATAGTCCGCCGTAATGACATACACGCCAAGCGAATGCGCGGCCTTGATGACAGGCAGGGCATAACGCGAACCGCCAAGTATCATAAGTTTTTTCATTTTATCTCTCTTGTTTTGTAAGGACTCTTTCCAACCATGACTGGGAAAAAGTGATTAATGAATACGGCAAGCAGGCAAGACACTATTGACGTCACCACACATGTTACTATCAAAGCAATCGCATCTGGAACGTGAATGTGCCTGAAGATTGCCTTGAACACTTTGATAAAAGGCTTGTGAACAACTAATATGCATAACGTATTTTGCCCAATAAAAGCAAGGATGTCAAACTTGCAAGATTCGCACTTTGGAATAAATCTATCCAGCAGAATGCTCACCGACAGTACAAACGCGGTTTCTATGAATCCAGCCAGCAAAAATAACAAAAAGTTGCCATACCTTGCCTCTGCCATTAAAGCAACTCCAAAACTAGGATAGATAAACTTGAAGATAATAGTCACAGCAAGAGTAACCAAAGCAATCACAAACCAAATAGACAAAACTCTTTTAGATGACTCAACATTCTTATTAAAATTTTGTATAAATGGATGCAGGATATTACCCATCACCAAGAAACCAAATGCAGCAAAGGAGACATCAAAACACCATGGATAGCCGTACTTGAAATGTGGTAAAGAGGCTGCAATGCAAAACGACACGACACACAGAAAAGCCTTCACAGGCAAATTCAGTTTCTCCTTGATAATCATCTGAGCCAGAAAAAACAATGTCATCGCCTCAAACAGAACGGGAAAAAACCACAGGGAAGTCAGAGTCCCTGCCTTGAGAAGAGACCTATGACTCCCATATATTATCAGAATCAGATTGCGGTCAGTAAGAGATGCATAGATGAGAGCCCATAGAAAATATGGAAACATCAATGCCGTGAACTTTTTCCACATCAATAAGCCGCACTCGCGGACATTTGCTACGGGTTGATTCTTAATCAGCATTCCCGAAGCAAAGAAAAACGCTGGCATAAGGAAAGCATATATCCACGGCTTAATCGCTTGATTTGCAAAATTAGTGTGGGTAATGATTACCAAAAGCATCAAAAGAGCCTTGAAATAATCTATGTACCTGAAGTGCTGTCTTGTTTTTATTTCATCCATTACTACCAAGCCTATAACGTGTCACATCTATGCGTTTGGAGTGTCATCCAGCACGTGCTTAAGCACTTCTGTAAGTTTGGTGCTGCTTATGCCATCGGTATGGGGAAGGAAAACCAGATCCACCCCATGTTTTGCTAGTTCCTCCTTAGTCTGCTCCCAACGTGGATTGCCTTTCCAGTCGTCGCCAATGAAAATGGCATCAAAGTGGTACTTTTCCAAAGCATCAAGTTTGTCAAGGGTTGTGGTGATGACACACTCGTCAACCGCCTTGATGTTGCGGACGATTTCCGCCCGCTCGCTCTCTATAATAACTGGCGACTTCTGCTTGTATGACCTCACAAGTTTGTCGGAGTTGACGCCGACAATCAAATAGTCGCAGTACTCTTTCGCGTGGTTGATCAGATTCAAGTGACCTATGTGGAACATGTCATACGTCCCTTGAGTATAGCCTATTTTGTATTTCTTCATTCAATTACGCCTGTAAGAGGTAATTATTCGGATTTTTGCTCCGTTGGCTTGTGGGGCTTTTTCTTCTTGAGCACTTTTTTGCCAACAAAGCGCAAGACAAAATGAAAACTCTCGTTCTTCATAACGACAGATATCCCTACATAAATCACAGCGCCAGCAATGCTCTGAAGAACAAGAAGCACTATATTATGCAAATGCAACAGAGATAATGGATAAACACATGCCCCCATGATAAAGGCAGGAACCATGTTCTCTGCAACATCCTTGAACTGCTGCCAATAGCCGTAATCCAAAATCTTACGATTCGGCGCAATATTGATGACCATCGACGTGAAATAGAAAGCAACCATGCTCCAGGCTATCCAGATGACACCAAAATACATGCTCGTGAGCAAATAGACAAGTCCAATGCACTTCTTCAGGATGTCAAGTTTCAGCAGCAAGCCTGCCTGTCCGCTTGACTTTATAACACAGTTGTTTATGAACTGCTGGCAACGGAACAGATTGGCCGTGCAGCCTATCTGCAGAAAGACAACGCATGGCAGCCACTTCTCCGTCAGCAGAAACAACACTAGCGGTTTTGCCATCACAATCAATACCACCATGATTGGCGATATGATATAGGTGCTGACCTGCAACACACGACGCGTGATAGCCCGCATTTGCGATTGGTTGTCATTGCACTTGGAAAGCGTCGGGAACAACACGGAATTGACCGTCGGCTCAATCATGCGCATCCCAAAAGAGGGGAAAGAATAACCGCGTGTGTAGAATGCCAGATCCGCGCTGGAGTATTTTCTCCCGATGACTAGGCTCCGCAGACGCGAGAAGACAGTGTCAATCAACCCGATCGCCAAAATCTTCCATCCATAACTGTAGATTGCCTTTAGCCGTGAAAAAGAGAACTGCCAGGTCGGACGCCATCCGACGATTATCCAAAGGCAGAGAGTGCCTATGAGCGCATGGCCAAGATACTGCTCCACCAATGCCCAGACGCCGAAGCCCATATATGCCATGACTACCGCTCCAACCCCAGAAACCAAAGTCCCGATCAGAGTTGCATAGAAGAATTTCTTGAAGCGCAGATGTTTAGAGACGTAAGCGTGCTGGACAGAGTTGACCGCCGCCAGCGGAATGCGAAGCCCCATGACACGCAAGATTGGCGTCAGTTCTTCATTCTTGTAGAATGTTGCTATCAATGGCGAAGCGAAGAACAGGCTTGTATAAAGGACTATTGCGAGGACAACACAGAAATAAAAGCAGGTTGAGAAATCCAACTGGTCCGAATCCTTGTTGACAATCAAGGCGTTCCCAAAGCCATATGTGACAAAGACGTCGCAGATGGTTATTACAATGGCAACCAGCGCTATCAACCCATACTGCTCTGGAAGCAGCAGACGCGCCAGCAGAAGCTGGATTCCGAAACTTATGGTTTTTGCTAGCGCTCGCTCGGCGAAACGATAGGCAAAGCCAGTTGCCGCTTTCTTCTTAAGTTGCTGATTATCCATTACTAAAGAGTATCTGATAACTCATTCACTGAATGATTTCTTGAATAATTTATTTTTGGGGGACTTTCCGTAGAACATTTTCTTTGATGAATCTGGCTCAGGATATTTGGAATAGTCGAATAAATACTCTGGAAGTTCCTTTTCAATTATCTTTATGTCATCGGAGAACTGAGTGAACCTTTTGAAAACCTGTGTATTCGCAATGGAAAGCTCAGGGTCAAACACGCTTTTGGGTCTCGGATTTTCGGGCAGGTGCAGGAAATCCCTCAGCGCCTTTGATGTCCGTTCATATTCGTAAACCATGTCCTCGAAACGAATTCTCAAGATTCTTGGATCATCTTTCAGATAAGGTTGATCCTTCCGCAAGGCTCGATAATACGCAATAAAATCCTCGACATTGTTGATTGGCATGTAGTGGAACCGCCCCAGCATCCTAGTCCGCGCAAAAACATAATTGTCCCTAGGATCACGATCGACAACTATTGCGTATGGATCACGGTAGAATGGGAAACATGCCTGGGGGTTATTGCCCGAAAACGGCTGGTCCAACGCGATTATGCCATTGGGATCCAACCCCATCGCCTTCAGCATGTCATCAACAAGTCTGCTCGCCTCTGTATAGAAATTGTCTGGCAAGACTGACATCTTGACTTCTATCAGTGGCCAGCATTTGACATGGTGTCCCGCCTTCTTTTCCAATCTGGGTATTATTTTCCTCTTCATAATATAATAGGCCAAATACTTAAGCGAATACGCAGGCGTTATGCTGTTGTCATACCAATACCATTTCACCATGGTGATTTTTTCAATAAACCTTTCTATCAGTTGCCTGAATGTTTCCTTCGAGAGTCCATGAATTTCATAAATGCGTTCTATCCCCTTGGCCATGGCCTCGAAACGCCTAATTGCAACAATGGAATCCCCAGAACGAGTATGTGGATTCATGACCGCCCTCTCTAGGTCGATCAATCCATCTATCTTGGACACCCACGTAAACTCCAAATCGTCTTTTACCGTGATATTGTCATATTCCCTTAAATAGTCGGTTACTACACTTGACCCTGTAGAACCAAATCCACATGCACCAATTATCATTTATCTTCTCCTTTTTTCAAACAGAAACTGTAATGTGTAGTTCTACAATCACACGCCTCCGTGAATAGTTTTGCATAATTCAATTATTAGATTCAGACCTTTGGCACCCAATAGATGTCCAATTAACCTATGCCATATATGTCCTTTTATATAAGCAGTTCGAATTTTCATCAATAGTTTCTCATCATAATACTCACGATTCTGAATTATATCAGCAAAACTTAACTGACGGTCAAACTCTTTGTACATATCTTGATAATAATCTTCATAATAGTTATAACGATAAGAAATATTATTTATATTCTTCAGAGTCCTGTCAATGCAATCATAAATGCTAACATCTGACATCACATCATACATAGTCTTGCCTTTCATATCATCTAAACCAAGTATGCCAACTGGTTCACCAGTTGAAGGATGAACCATAATTGTAGGTCTATGATATCGATATGAACAAATCGAAGATCCAGCCGTTGAAACAAAAAGATCGATATTGTTTATCAATGATTCAGGAATCGGATACATATATCCCGTAATAATCAAATGGATGTTGCTGCATTCATTCATGCTCAATCTTATCTGTTTAATCCGCTTCCTACCCATGGCTCCACCAATCAAGACAAGATTAAACTTTTCATCTGGATGTTTATCAGCATAAGTTTTAAAACCTTCCAAAATGGATGAAACACATTTTTTATCCAATCTTCCTATGCTTCCAAATGTATATTTAACATCTTTGGACAATTGACTTGAAATAGAATCTTCACAATTCTGTACACAGTTGTTACAAAATGCCCTGACTCTTGTATCGTCTCTCTGTTTTATGCTGTCATCGCCTAATATTATATTTATAGACTGAATCGCAATTCCTGCCAGTTCATGGCGGTCGTATTTAAACTTCAAGAATTTTCTTGTTTCTTCATTATAACGATGTGTTTCTTGTAAGAATATCGCAAGATGTTTGGCATTGACACGCTTGGCGACCAATTCTGCCCAAACGGCACGATTTAAAGAATCTGATTCAATAATGCATTGATCATTCCCAAAATCACCTATGGCGCTAACAATGCCTTCAACAGTTTTTTTCACCTCTCGTTTTGAATAACACTCTGGCGCGTATGTCAAAGCGGGAAATACGAAATGCGAATAATTACTGGCACCATCAACAGGCGTGCTTTCCTTATTGCAGGAAATATATAATACACGCCATCCCTTGGACACAAGGTATGTCAACTTATTATGGTGGTAAATTTTCTCACCACTAACCATTCCAATATGGCGACCAACCAAAACATATGTTTTCATTATCTATATCCCTTAATTATATTCTTCATTAGTAATTATTTAATACAATAAAGATTCATTTAATACAATAAAGATCCATTGCTTTTGATATTTGGTTTTATCATATCAAATTCTGATTGACCTTCATATTTCATCAATTTAAAGGCTAGCGGTATGAAAATATTAATCATTATGCCGATTGATGGGGCCCAAAGACCTCCCGTCAAAGCACGAAAAACTACAATTATGTACATTGCAGTTATCAATTTGAATAACCTTTCTTTAGGATTAATTGAAGAAATATATATCGCACTCAAAATCATTCCCCCTATAATTGAACAACTAAGTATTCCTCCAAACAAGCCAAATTTTGCAAATTCATCGAAAAAATAACAGTGATTTCCAACAAGATAATTATCGAGTTTATCGCCTACGCCAAAAAAGAAATTTGAAGGTGAACTAAAAAATGTATTAATGCTAATCATAGTCAATTGAATTCTACCACTTAATGAACCCCTGTCTATTTGCGAAACATCTTGAGATTCCATCAACTGTATCAACGAGTTGATTCTAGACATTAACCTTTCAGAATTGACAATGATAGAAAGATTTCCTAAAATATACTTATAAAAAAAAATGAATAGAATCCCCGAAAGAACTAGCATGATGTTGCGAATACCCTTTGACAAAATGTTTTTTCCGTTGCAAAAATACAAAAGCAAAAACATGGCCAAAGAAATGAACAAAGATGCCGCTCTTTGTGTTATAACAATATTGAAAAGAAAAGCCAATGCGGCCGATGCCAGACACACACATCGACAAGCCAATTTCTTACTATATAGAAAAACACTGAATAAAACGCCTGAAAATAATACAGTTGCACTTACGTATTGCGTATTGACAACTTCCAATATTCCTGCTGTTCTATACCATTGCTGGGTCATTCTATGTCCCATTCTCTCCCACAAATAATAATTCTGCAACATAGTAAATAACATGGTTAAAATACATATGAGAATAATAATTAAACATTGTCTTTTATTAAGACGATTATAAATGGGAACAATCATAAAAAACGTCAACATAAACAGCACACAAACCGTCTGTCCAGCACCTTTGTCTGATAACCTCAAAACAGTATATAACAATAGCATCCCTATATAAAGTGCAATTAACACCATTACTTTTCTTCCTAAGGGAAATACTTTGCACAAGTGGTCTATTTCCAAAAACAAATACCCCCCTAGAAACGCTACGACCACCTTAGTTCCCAGCGTCCTCTGGAGCCAAGGAGATAAAAAGCAAACACAAAGAAACGCCAATAAATAGAAGGCTATATTTGTTCTACTAAATAGGGATGTTCTTACTCTTTGCATAAGATTCCATTTCTCATAGATTACTTCAATTCAGGCAACAAATCTCGCCGCATGATATCATTGCCGTTGGCATCTATCACACGAACGTTTTCCAATATTGTCTTCTCTTTTGCATTAAATTCTTCAACGCTGTTCGCCACAATGTTCATGCCTGCGATGCGGTCGCTACTGCTGTTAACGCCTCGTATCTCGGTTCCCTTGATTCTCACAGCATGGAATTCATTGATAAATCCTTGCTCCTGCATCTTGTCAAATCCCTCAAAATGATCAAACACGCCTGGATGGCAATAGATGAAGTCATTGACCACAATTTTATGACCTGTATCTTTCAATTCAAGGTCTGGTGCCTTGCCTAACG
Organism: Victivallales bacterium; assembly: GCA_017535315.1. Taxonomy (GTDB): domain Bacteria; phylum Verrucomicrobiota; class Lentisphaeria; order Oligosphaerales; family Oligosphaeraceae; genus RGIG3456. The sequence continues at coordinate 78,692 of JAFXUD010000012.1, forward strand.
TGATATCAATGGTTGCCGTGATAACATCCACGCCACAGGAATACTTGATGAGAAGCCATTTCATATTGCCGCCAGTTCGTGCGCAAAACTCAAGAACTGAAACATCATCACCATTGTTTAATAACTGTATAAGCAAAGGCGAGTTCACAAGGCCAAATCCAACAGCAATTTTCTGCGCAATTTCCTCGATCTTTTTTATAACGACGCTAGAAGCCGCAACTGGATACCGCCCCCTAAAAATGACGAAACGGTCATCATATTTTACCTTCTCACTGTTTGTCATTGCCAGAATTTTAGCCTTTCCATTCACCACAAAGGCATCCACGCTTATTTCATCGCCCTTGAAAAACTCCTCCACGATGACACCACCGCTACGACTAATCTTCCGAGCATCTTCATAGAACTTCTTTAGTTCCTCCTCATTATCCGCCTTGCGCACACCTTTGGAACTGTAGGCATCCACTGGCTTTACCACAAGTGGATAGTGAAGATGTGAGATGGCGCTGATATCAAGGTGGTCAGTCTCCATATAGTCAGTTGTGGGAACCCCAATCTCCTTGAAAATCCGTTTCATGCGAATCTTGTCGGAAACATCCTGCGCCGTCTTGAAGTCTATGTAGCATGGCAAACCAAGCCTCTCGGAAACCTCTGCAACCACAAGAAGCACCTGATCCGCGCAGACCGTCAGCAGAAAATCGACCTTTTCTTTTTCGGCAATCTCTTTGATGGCGGGAATGTCAAAGATATTTACTCTGTAAAAGATATCACAATATGGTCTTGCCACGGCATTCGGGCTTTCGTCGGCCAATATAGTGGTTATTCCCCTGCTTTTCAGTTGCTTTATCAGTTCAATTTGTGGGACTCCACCCGCTATCACAAATGCCTTCATAAACTCAACCCACCTGTTATTTTACCAATATAGCAGAAAGATTTCCCCACTCAATAATATTAATGTCTTCTCTTATTGAGACCATCCTGGAATCCCAGAATCTTTTGAATCGTATATGCAAACCATGGCTTGATGTCGCCATCCCAATATACAACGTCTTTTGTGTCTTTCCAACTGAACCAACTTGGATTAGCATGAAAACGATTCGGAGATTTAATAAACCACCAAAAGTCGGCATGAAAATGGCGTGTCAACTGTCCAAACTTTATGTTTGCAGGATATTGTTCAACATCTTGGTCGTATGCCATCTCAATTAGCAATTTAGCTACATTGAAACCGCATTGCCAGCTTAACTTAATACTTGCGGGAATTCGCCCGTTAATCTCCTGAAGTTTCGGGGTGTTATCAGTTTTGTCAATCATGAAAGACAAGGCGGCAACCCCCTGCCAGTTCATCGCTTTTAAAAGCCTCGCCGCATTATCCAGCAATTCAGGGTTGTCAATGGAGCGAATTAGACAGGCTGTACCTGCGTCAATCGGAAACCAACGCAAAACTTCGTCTGCATATGACATGCAGACATTGCCTTTCTGATCGACAAAAAGGATGGCTCCGAGATATTTATCGTATTGTATGAACTTTTGAAGGACATACTGATTAAGGTCTATCTGATGCTCCTGAACATACGGCCAGAAATCTTCGCGCTTCTCAAACTTGTGAAACCCAATGGATCCCATTCCCGAACGCGGCTTGATGATAACAGGAAATTCCACTTGATTCAAGTAGTCTTCCACGCTTTGCTCAGAACGTCGAGTGACAGGACAAGGCATGCCAATATTCATGGCGTGCTCGAATGTGTTCTGTTTGTTGAACGCTTGAATATATGCCTTACGTGGAGCGCAAGCCAACTTGACGTATTTTTTGTATTCATCCTCATGCTGTGTCACTTTGTTGGTTGTCATTTCGGCAACAGGCAGAAGCACATCATATTTTCCGCTGATTATTTGCGAATGAAGGAAATCCTCAAAACCATCAAGTGAACCTGCAGCGTTGATATTCAATATTTTTTCATCGGGCAAATTTGAAGCATAGCATACAGCATACTTTGATGGACAAAGAACGGTAACGTGACACCCAATCTCCTTTAATCCATGCAAAATGGTCAATGTCTGCCTTGCACTACCGTCAGTCAATAATACCCTTATCTTGCTAAAGTCCATTATTCCCCGCCTCTTAATTATCTGTCACTTTGCCGAAAACTTTCTTTTCAGCCTCGGCTTCATATTTTGTATATGGAAACTCTTTCTGTTTCAGCACCGTAATCTGAAACATCAACTGCAATGTCCTGAAAATGCAATAAACATCAAGCCCAATACTTTGTCTATGCACATACATACTTGCAAGAAAATCCCGTACAGGAGCAACCTTTTTTGCAAACTCTTCATTGTCCTTCACAACTAGTTCTCCATGTGCATAGTCAAAAAGACTGTCAAGACACGCCAAACCAGGCCTAATTGTCAGTACATTATCATATTTCCCAATGTAGTGATTCTTTACTCCTGCCTCTGAAAGAGGCCTTGGACCTACAATACTCATCTGACCTGACAAAATATTGAATAGCTGCGGTAATTCATCTAGTTTGCTTTTTCGTAAAAAACCACCAAACTTGAATATTCTATTTTCATTTGCAATATATCCACCTTCTCGTTGTTCTCCCTCTCCTTTTATCTCTGGATGATATACATGCATGGAACGGAACTTATAGAGCGTAAATTTCTTATTGTTCTTTCCTATACGGTCGGCACAATAAAAAACAGGTCCCTTGCTTGAGCATTTGATGCAAATTGCAATCAACAACCATAAAGGTGATGTTACAACAATCGCCAATGCCGAACATAAGACATCAAACAACCGTTTTATCAATCGATATAAAGATTTCATATAAGATATCCCTACTTTGTTTCCCTTATGAGCATGAACGCTTCAGCGGCTTTCACATTGACAGTTGCACCCCTTAGTTTGGCAAGTGCCTCCACTGTTTCAAGAGAACGCAAATCTGGGAATGGATGAACCTGTGATTTATAAAAGGCAAGCGCTTTTTTCTTATCCTCTAAAAAGTCTGTAATGTCCTCAAACACATTTGGAATAAACGAATAATTTTCCGATGGAATGTTTATTCCTGTCTCCGAAAGCGTTTCGTATGCATAGATGCGTTTCACAGGATGATTATACTTCTCTCGAAGAGCGACCATAGCGGCTTCTATTACAATCTGGTGGTCTTTCTGCATATCTCCCCAGAACGGCAGATATACCTCTTCTGGCTGCACTTTGACAATGGCATCAAAGAAAGCCTTGTTCAAATCCGTCCTTGGAAATTTTTCTAGATTGTTTGCCCAAAATGGAAAACCGATGTACTCATCTATATTGCAGAACGCATGAGCCTGCTTCATCTCTTCATGGATAATCATCGTACAAGGGGGCAACTTCAAGCCTTCTTTGGCTGTCACGACACACACTGCAACATAGTCCCCCGCCGCCTTCCTCTTCAATATAGTTCCCCCAACCCCGATGATTTCATCATCACGATGTGGCGCAAAAATCAATACTCTCATGCAAATTAACCTTTTTAATTATTCAGTTCCAACAATTCTTATTCCTGACTCTCCATATAAGCCTGATAGAATAATTGCGGATTCTGTTTTCTCAACCCTTTGAATTCGAAGAACTCTTTGACCTTCGGACGTGAAAGCGTTGGTCCACACATGATCTGCTCGTAGTCAATCGCAGGATGGGAATTGATCTCACACAGTTTCATTCCATCCTCTGTGATGATTCAATCAGCCCTTTGTCGATTGCATTCTCTTCGTGAGGATTTCCTCGCAGATGGCAACATCGTCGGGGGTGTTGATGCCCCTGGGGTCATCGGGATTGTCCGTTGGGAATGTCTCGACGGTCATGCCCCTTCGCGCCATGAGTTCGGGGATTTCGGTAAGGTAGTATTCGTGCTGGACGTTGTTGGTCTTGAGCTGCGGAAGAAGTTCGAAGAGGGACTTGCTGTTGAAAACAAGGACGCCCGCCTCCAGTTCGGGGATTTTAGCCTGTTCGGGCGTGCAGTCCTTCCCCTCGACGATGCGCTGGAAGCGCCCGTTCTCGTCCCTGACAATCCTTGCCCACATCTTAAAAGCGGGGTTGACAGCGGTGAGAAGCGTGCAATCGGCGTGTTTTGCCTCATGGAACTCACACATTGCCTTCATGCATTCATACCTGAACAGGGGCATGTCGCCAAAGGCGACAAGCACGGTCCCGTCATAGTCCTTAAAGGCGTCGGCGCATTGCATGACGGCGTGTCCCGTTCCAAGCTGCTCCCGCTGTTCAACATAATGGTACTTGTCGCCAAAGTAGCCGATGATCTCCTCTTTCTTGTAGCCGACCACGATGTAGGTGTCATCGGGAGCGATAAAGTTGGTCTGCTCCAGGACGATTTCAAGAAGGGGACGCCCGCACAGGTGAAACATCGCCTTCGGCGGTGCGTCAGGGGACTTGCTTAGGCGGGTGCCTTTCCCTGCTGCTGGAATGATGACTCTCATGGTAAATGTTTTCCTACTGTTTGGTGTTTAGACCAAGCCTGGCATAGATATCTGAAAGAATTTGCTTGATTTTAGGGAGTTTTGCTTCCATATCCTCCAGCAACTTGAGTTGCGTGCGGGCACGGTCCAGGTTTTGTCCCTGATAGAAAATGTAGTAGTAGGTGTCGCCGTTGACATGGTCCATGAGGAAGCGGATACCGTCCTCTGCAGTGATAACCAGCGCGGCGTAAGGAAGTAGCTCCAGTTCGCGGGGAGTGAGCATCTTGCCGCACTGTTCCAGCCAACCGTTCGCATATTGCTCGTAAAGATTCAGATCGCACCAGACCTTGGAGAGGTCCTTTTCGTCGTCTTTTGCGGGATTCGTGCCAATGCGCATCGAATCGCCGAAGTCGTAGAGCGGGGTGGAGGGCATGACGGTGTCCAGGTCAATGACGGCAACGGGCGCGTTGGTCTCGTCGTCGAACAGCACATTGTTGAGGTTGCAGTCGTTGTGGCCAAGGCGTAGGGGAATGTCACCATTCTGGAGCGCATTGGAGATTATCTTGAAAAGCTCCACATGCCGACGAACAAAATCCAGTTCAGGCTGCACCTGGGTTGCACGCCCGACTGGGTTTGCTTTGACAGCCTCCTCCAGAGCCTGATAGCGGGCAAAGGTGTCATGGAAATGGGGAAGAACCTCATGAATCGAAGCGGGATCAAGACCTTCCAGTCCCTTCAGGAAGGCTCCGAAAGCCTGTCCTGCATTGTAGAAGACCTGGGAATTTTCGGGGATATCATAGGAATGGACGTGGCCAATGTAGCTGAGCATCCGCCACGCGCCCGATTCGTCCTCGTAAAAGTTCTTCCTTTCCTGTGTTTGAATGACCAGTTGGTTGGCAAGAGTATCGGGCCTTCCTGGCAGACGGAAGTGTTTCTGCAGATGGGTGGTGACTTGGGCGAAATTGTCCATCAGCGCCCAGGCATCCGAAAAGACATTGGTGTTGATACGCTGAAGGGTATAGCTCTTCAGCGTACCGTCCTTTTCCTTCATGTCAATGCGGTAGGTGCGGTTGATATAGCCCTTGTTCATCGGGATGGCGGCAACGACCTCGCCTTCAATATTGAACTTCAAGGCAATCCGTTCAAGGTTGTTGATGGGCTCCTGGGCCTTGACCAGCGTGGAGGCTGCAAATGGGGCTGAATTTTGCATGTCTGGCATATGGTAGGAGTTAACCAATTCTGTGATGCGTTCCTGCACATCATCACAATTGTCCCGCACCGCCTTGAAAAATGCCAGCAGCTTCTGGATGAACTCATCGCATTCCATTCGGGTGGGATTGGCGATGTAGATGCGGTTGCAGGGGGTCTTGCGCATTCCTTCTTCCCACATTAGCGGCTCCTCGCGAAGTTTCTCGCCTGGGCGAAGCCCGGTGTATTGAATCGCAATATCAACCTCTGGCTCCAGACCGTTGAGGCGTATGAGCTTGCGTGCAATGTCATCGATGCGGTAGGGTGTACCCATGTCCAGAACAAATATATCTCCGTCCTGCGAATAGGCCACGGATTGAAGGATGAGCCGAACGGTTTCGGTGATGGACATGCAGAATCGGGTGGCCTCCTTGTCGGAAATCAGGACAGGACCTCCATTGGCTATCTGCTTCTGGAAGAGCTGGAAGACAGAACCTTCGGAACCAAGTACGGTCCCGAATCGAATGGTGGTGAACTCCGTGGAACAACTATCCCCCAGAACTGGCATCTTCTCCCAGGCATGGATATTGGGTGAAAAGAGCTTGGAGAGCTGACCCGTGCTGGAAAAGGTCTGGAATGTCTGCATGAGCAGTTCGCAGAGACGGCTTGCTGCACCTAGGATGCTGGTTGGATTGACTGCCTTGTCGCTGGAGAGCAGAATGAAATGGCGGCAACCGTACGCCATTGCAATGTAGGCGGTTTTGTAGGTGCCTATCACATTGTTTTTCAACGCCTCGCAGGGAGAACCTTCCATAAGGCTGAGATGCTTGTGACCTGCGGCGTGGAAAACGATTTCTGGACGGCATTCGTCGAATACCTGCGCAACTCGACGCGTGTCACGCACAGAGCCGACAAAAGCCGCCACGTCAATCTCAGGATGGTTTTTCTTCAGCTCAAGCTGAAGAAGATAAACGTTGTTCTCGTTGATGTCGAAAATGACAAGGCGTTTGGGGGCGAAGGTGGCAAGCTGTCGGCATAACTCCGATCCCATTGAACCGCCACCGCCAGTGACCAGAATCACTTTTCCTTGCACATATTCTTTGATTTCCTCCTGGTTGATATTGACTGGGTCGCGCCCCAAGAGGTCATCCACCGAGACAGTGCGCATCTGGGAAAGCGAAACCTCGTCGTTACTGAATTGATAGTAGCCTGGCAGCAGCTTGACTTCACACCCAGTCTCCTGGCAGACGTTGAGAAGAGCACAACGCTCATTGAAGTTGAGACTGGGTATGGCGATGAATATTTTGGTTATGCCATATTTGGCGACCGCTGGAAGAATCTGGTCGCGCCCGCCGACGATGGGCACATCTTCCAACATGCAGTTCCATTTGTCTTTATCGTCGTCGATAATGCATTTGAACTGGATGTTGCGCAGGGTGGTGGTGGAAATGTCGCGAAGGACGAGCTGTCCCGCCGAACCGCCGCCGATAAGCATTGCATATTCCAGTTTGCCCTCTTTGTTGCTGGTGGAACGGGCGTACAGCAGTTTGATGATTCGCATGCAAAATCGGCTGCACAGTAGCAACACCAGCTGGAAAAAACCTCCCAACACGTAGTAGGAGATGGGCATGCGCTTCAGGAAGAGAAGGCCAATTACCCCATAGAGGATGGTGGTGGGGAGAACCGCCACAATGCATCGAACTAGCTCTCTGTAGCTGGCATAGTCCCACAGACGATTGTACAGATGGACTATTTTGTAAATCGCCAGGCAGATGATCGCATAGTAAGGCGTCATCACTTCATAGCCATGCAGAAACTTATCTGGTATGTCCTCGAGCGAAAAGTCAAACCGCACAAACAAGGCCAGGAGATAGGCCAGCCAGATTCCCGCTATGTCGCCTATGAACAGCAACAGCGATATTTTTTGATGCTTGCGTATTTGCATTTTGTATGTGAAAATTTGGTTGCTTGCGATAAATGGAGACGAGAAGGGGTAAGCAGTAGAACTATTCCTCCACTTTTCTCATCTTGTATTTGGAAGGGTCGATTTGAGCGCGGACGAATTGGTTGACAAACTCAATTTCAACCGTCCACAGGTAAAAACACTCTTTTTCCCTAAGCCATCCTGTCACGCCTGCCCAGGCGCCTGATTCTATGACAAAGCGGTCACCCTCCACGAGTCCGACATTGAACTCAAGCTCTTGTTCCAGACCAGCCAGCTCCACACCGCGAACTGTCCTGACATCTTCAAGAAACTTCGGCGTATCCGAAACTGGAAGGATGTAGTTAACCGATTTCGAGGCAAATAACTTCTGCTGGCTCTCTTTGGTGAACTTGACAAACACGTAGGATGGAAACATCGGGCGATAGACCATCCGTGTGTAATTGTACTGTTTTCCCTTGCTGGTGTAGTTGTTGTGTTTCCAGCTCTTCTTCAGAGGCAGGTAACTCACCAGACCACAACTTTTGCAATAGTCGTAAAACCTAAACTCATGCAGAGGCATCGTATAAACAGGGCAGACGATTTCCTCGCCCGAAGGCATCAGAATGCGCTCGTCAAACTCTGGACTGATACTCTCTGTTTTCATTGGTTATGAGACAATGCTATCGCAACCCCCAGAACTAACTGCTTTTCTGGAATCCTCAAAAAAATGCTTTTCTTTTTAGGTGATGGCATCCACCTATACTATACAACTTCTTTAAATAATAACAAGAATACTCTAGGCAAAAAACCTACAAGTTATCCCAAAACAAGCTACAGGAGCTAGAGGGTCTTGGTTCTTTAGCTCCTTGAGTTTTATGCCTCCGTGCCTTGAAAACTCGACTTTTTCGTATATCTTAAAGTGAGATAACATCAATCTACTCGAATCCGTATTCTTAACAATCACAATGCCGAAGGAAATCATACTGCAAAAAGGACGGGAACGCTCGCTGCTGAGACGCCATCCGTGGATATTCGACGGCGCTGTGGCCGCCGTCTCGGGCGCACCTCTGCCAGGCGACACGGTAGAGGTCTATTCCTTTGAGGGAAATTGGCTAGCCCGCGCCTCCTACTCCCCCGTCTCCAAACTTCGTGCACGCGTCTGGACATTTGACCAGGCCGAGCCAATCGACCAGGAGTTCTTCAACAGGCGGATTGACGCCGCCGCCGCATATCGTTCCCGCCTCGCACTTCAGAACGTCACCAACGCCTGGCGCCTTGTCCACGGCGAGGCCGATGGATTGCCTGGGTGCGTCATCGACCGATATGGCGACTTTGTCGTTTGCCAGTTTCTCTGCGCGGGCAGCGAGGCGGCACACGAGATGATTCTGGCTGCCCTCAGGCGCGATTCCTCCATCCGCGGCATCTATGAGCGCTCCGACACGGACGCGCGGGAACGTGATGGACTTAAGAGCCGCTGCGGCCTTCTCTGGGGCGAGGAGCCGCCAGAGTTGTTTGCCATCCGCGAAAACGGCATCTCTTTTCTCGCCGACCTGCGAACTGGACACAAGACAGGATTCTACCTGGACCAGCGGGATAATCGTGCTTCCCTTCCTTTCTGCCACGGCGCCGATGTGCTCAACTGCTTCTGCTACACGGGTGGTTTCGGTCTTCGCGCCGCCTATGAAGGTGCAAAAAGCGTTACGCAAGTTGATTTGAGCGCCCCTGCATTGGAGCTGGCTCGACAAAACGCCGAGCTGAATGGCTTTTATGACTCCCTGTTCACATACACGAAAGCGGATGTCTTCGAGCAGCTCCGCAGATTTCGCGACATGGGGAGGCAGTTCGATGTGGTCGTACTTGACCCGCCTAAATTCGCGGAAACGCCGAAGCAGTTGGAGAAGGCTGCCCGAGGCTACAAGGACATCAACCTTCTTGGAGCGAAGCTGACGCGTCCAGGCGGCTTCCTGGTTACCTTCTCTTGCTCGGGTGCCATGACGCCTGAACTTTTCGCGAAGATCGTCGGCGATGCCGCGCGCGACGCGGGCCGCTCCGCTAGAATCGTCAGGACAATGGGGCAGGCGCCAGACCACCCTGTCACCCTTGATTTCCCCGAGGGACGATACCTGACAGGCCTCCAGTTGTCACTGTCATGAGGATGCCCCGACGATGACGCAGCAAATGACACTTTCACAGGGGCTTCAAACCCGACTGGAGCAGAATCTTACTCCCCAGCAGATTCAGACGATGAGCATCCTCCAGAAGCCATCGCTTGAATTGGAGCAGATGCTGGCTGCAAAAATGGAGATGAATCCCGTTCTGGAGATTAATGGACATCGGGAGGAGGTTACCATTGGAGATCCCCTTGAAGAGGCGGGCGCACGCTCCGAACACAACGAGGAACTGGTCGCGAAAGCCATTGAAAACGACGAGAATAACTGGGAGGCGGCAGTTCTCAACAGTGAATCCCATGCTGCCGAGCCTATGGACTACGATTCAGGCGACAGTTGGGACGCAGAGAGGGAGGAGCGCTATAGGCACTTTGTCAATTCCCAGACCCGCTCCACATCCTTCCAGGAAGCCCTCATGGAGCAGCTCCGCGACACGGTTGACCAGGAGAAGCAGCCCGTCCTTTTCCGCACCTGCCTGGAAGTGCTGGGCAATCTGGACGACAATGGCTGGCTGGATGCCACCGACGAGGAGATTGCCAAGGGAGCAGAGGTGGATTTGAAGACTGTCGCACGTGCCATCAGGGTCGTGCATTCCTTTACCCCTGCGGGGTTGGCCGCCAGGGACCTGCGCGAATGTCTGTTGCTCCAGCTGGAACGCAACCGCGAAAGAGGAAGTATTGCCTGGGACATCGTCGATAAGCATCTTGAGGAACTGGCGCGCAATCACATCCCGCAGATTGCAAAGGAGGTTGATGCTGAAATATCTGAGGTCGAAGAGGCCCGTGAGAGAATCAGGGAGCTGGACCCACGGCCAGGCAGGTCTCTGGTTGACGACGAGGCCCCGCACATCATCCCAGATTTCAAAATAGTCAAGAACCGTGATGGTCATTGGGACGTAGTGCCAAACGAATATGCTTTCCCTCAGGTGGGCATTAACGAGCACTACCTTGCTTTGCAGAAGGACGAGAACACTTCTGTGAAGGACCGTGCATACCTGAGGGGTATGATAGAGGAGGCGAACACCCTGATTCAGCAGCTCGAATACCGAAAATCGACTGTTGAAAAGGTCGCTGTCTGCATCCTCGCCCATCAGTTGGATTTCTTCGAGCGTGGTCAGGAGTACCTGAAGCCCATGAAGATGTCTGACATCGCAGACGAACTGGACGTCCATGAGACGACTGTCAGCCGTGCTGTTGCGAACAAGTACCTGGATACTCCCTACGGTATCCTTGAGTTCAAATACTTCTTCAGCAAAGGCTATTCTAACAACGAGGGGGAGGACATCTCCAACCGCGTGGTGCAACAGAAAATCCGCGAGTACATCGACCGCGAAAACAAGGGCAAGCCGCTTTCTGACCAGAAGATAGCGGATATGCTCCAGCGGGATGGCCTGACCGTCGCGCGCCGTACTGTCACGAAATACCGCGAGGCGGCTGGCATACTTGCCGCCAGCCAGCGCAAACTCCATTCGTGAAACCGCAAATGAGGTTGTCGTTCTATGCAATATCTTAGTCAAGGCTTTTCCCTTTTCCTGAATCTCTTTTTCCTGCTGACGCCTTTCTTTGTGCTGGGTGTCTTCATCACCATCACCGAAGGCGCGGAGATGCACTTGAAGAGAAAACTCGCCTTCCGTATCGCCCTGGGGGCCAGCGCCGTCACCCTCTGCATCTTTTGGGGTGGCGGATTCATTATGAAACTCTTTGGAATCACCGTCGATGCCTTCCGCGCGGGGTCGGGCGTGCTGCTTCTCCTCACTGCCGTATCCCTCGTTCTAGACAAGGCCCAGCAGAAACGGGAGACCGCGACGGACAAGTTGCTCGACCTGGCTGTCGTCCCCATGGCGGTCCCTATCACGGCTGGTCCCGCCACGCTGGGTACGCTGATGGTCTGGGGTACCTCGACCACCGATGTCGAGATGAAGCTGGTGACGGCAATCGCCATCGTTCTGGCCTGCTTCTCAATTGGCGGTATGCTGGCCATTTCTGACAAGATTAACAATTTGCTTGGCCACGCCAACATCACCATTCTCAGCAAGATCACGGGGCTGATTCTCAGTGCCATCGCCTTGCAGATGATTGTGGTAGGTGCCAAGAATATCTGGCTTCAGTGATGGCGATGGCAAAACGGAAGGTCGGTCTTTGCGCATTGGCGATGAAGGTCAACGAGGCCTTTCGCTTCATTGCGCGAAGCCCTCGCATCAAGTTGGGGCTGTTTTTGCTGGTCATCAACGTTCCTTTCGGCTATGGCGGCGCCGTCGTCGGTGTCCTGCTGGCAGGGGCGCTGAACAACCATTTCTGGCTGAAGTGTGGCACGTCGGCATATATCCTCTCATGGGTGATGCTGGGGGCCGCAACCATCCTGCTAGGCAGGGATACAAAGCATTTCGCAACCACTATCCTTCGACGCAAATGGCGCGCCTGGAGGAAGATGAGAAAACAAGGAGCATGATATGGACATCAAGAAAGCCATCGATACGCTGCGCAAGGAGAAGAAGGCCGTCATTTTGGCGCACACCTACCAGCCGCCCGAAATACAGGCCATCGCGGACTTCGTCGGCGATTCATACGGGCTGAGCGTCAAAGCCTCCCAAGTTGAAGAGGCGGAGATGATTGTCTTCTGCGGCGTGCGATTCATGGCGGAGACCGCCGCAATCCTGAACCCGAACAAGCGGGTGCTGATGCCTGATGCTAATGCAGGATGTCCCATGGCGGATATGATTGATGGCAAGCAGCTGGCGGAGTTCAAGGCGGCTCACCCTGGCGCACCCGTCGTCTGCTATGTCAATTCCACGGCAGAAGTAAAGGCGGGCAGCACGATTTGCTGCACCTCCTCCAATGCCGTCAAGGTTGTCAAGTCCCTCGGCGATGTCCCCGAAATCCTCTTCGTTCCTGACCAATACCTCGGTCGGTTCGTGGAGAAGCAGCTTGGGCGCAAGCTGGTCCTTTGGAACGGTTGCTGCCCCATCCACAGGGCGCTTGACCCCGAAAGCATCCAAACAGCCAAACAGGCTTACCCCAGCGCAAAGGTGATGGTCCACCCCGAAACGCGCCCCGAGACGCAGGCCGCCGCCGATTATGTCCTTGCCACGGGCCAGATGATTGACTTGGTCAAGATGCAGCCGCAGGGAGACTACATTGTCGGCACCGAGCGCGGCATCCTCCACGCTTTGCAACAGGCAGCCCCCGCCTCCAAATACTTCCCTATCGAGCCTCCGCTCATCTGCCCCGATATGAAGAAGACCACCCTGGAGAAGCTCTTGAACTCACTCGAAACCGAAACCACGCAAGTCACTGTTGCACCCGAAGTCGCTGCAGGCGCGCTCAAAGCCATTCAAGCCATGCTTGCATTGTAACTCTATTATGAACACTTATACACAGGATTTCAGCATCCGCTACTCGGAGCTCAACCGCAACGGTCTTCTGAAGGACGAGGCCTTTTTTGACATCTTCCAGGAGGTGGCCAGCCGCCACGCCGAGCAACTTGGCTGCGGCTTCGGCACGATGGGCAGCCTCACCTGGGTGCTATCGAAGATACGCATTCAGGTGCTGCGTACCCCAAAAAAAGATTCTAATGTTACCGTCAAGACCTGGCCCAGCGGCTTCAACCGCCTCTACGCAACGCGCGAGGGGCTGTTCAGCGACGGCGACGGCGAAATCGCCCATGTCACCAGTTACTGGCTGCTCATCGACCTGAAAAGCCTGCGCCCCCAGCGTCTGCCCGATGCGCTGCCTTGCCCCATCCCCGATAATTCAGACCTTCCGCGCTATTTCGACCTTACATCGAAAACGACGAAGATCATCGGTGAGAACCCACTGGAATCCAGGGTTGCAGAGCACGAAATCGACGTGAACCAGCACCTGAATAACGCCCGTTATTGCAGCCGCATCAGCGACTGGCTCGCCTTCATGACAGGACGCATTCCGCGCATCACGGACATCTCTGCTTCATTCCTGCATGAAACCCAGGTCAACACCCTTCTGACCACCAGCGGAAATCTTGATGCCCAGGGCAACTTCCAGGCAGCCATTTCAAGCAAGCAGGCGGATGGGACGGATCTTGTCCATTTCACCGCCAATGGCACCATAGCATAAAAAAGACAAGGGAATTATATACTTGAGTTGCCGATTGGACTTTAGCAACAGAGAAGAGCCGCGTAAGCGGCGACAAGAGTATAGCCGTGGGTGGAGCGAAGCCGCGACAGCGGCGAAGCGAAACCCACGGTCAGATGCCGACCCTAGTCCCCGTACGCCTTGCCGCGTAGCGTAGCGAAGCGGCAAGGCGCATCCTGGCTATCGACCAGTGAGGGATAATTTCATCAGGAAACTCAAGTATATAATTCCCAAAAACAAGGAGGTAATTTCATGCTAGTTTTGAAATTACCTCCAAGGATAAGAGAGCAACAATGAGCGAAGAAAACAGCAAGCGCGCCACGCGCAACATGTTTGCCAGTTTCGTGGGCATTTTTGGGAGCCGCGTCACGGGAATGGTACGTGACATCGCCATGACCCACTACTGGGGCGGAACGGGAGCTGCACAGGCTGCCTTCTACACGGCCTTTTTTCTGCCGAACCTCTTCCGCAGCCTTTTTGGCGAAGGCGCCTTCACGGCTGCCTTCCTGCCTTCCATTGCCTCGAAGCTGGAGCAGGATGACAAGGAGGGGGCCTGGCGGCTTGCCGAACGCACCATCTCTATCCAGATGATTTTTCTGGTGGCGATTGTCCTTTTGGTCTCCGCAGGCAGTCTGTTGCTCTATTTCATCATGGGCGATGGCTTTTTCAGCGAGAAGTACTCCCATGTTCCGCTGACCTTCAAAATACTGCCGCTCTTGATGCCCTACGCCTTTCTCATCTGTGCCACGGCCTCCTTCGCAGCGGTGCTGAATGCCCTGCGTTGCTTTGCTCTGCCCGCCATCAACCCCGTCATCTTCAACCTTGTGGAGATACTTTCCGTCGGCGGACTTTATTTCACCTTGAAAAACGATGACCCGAAGGCGTTGATTATCTTCTGCCTTTGCATCCTTCTGGCGGGAGTGCTTCAGATGCTTTCCTTGATGTTCGCCTGCCGCCGCCGTGGATTCATTTTTCATTTCCGCCCCGTCTGGAAAGACGAGGAGGTGCGACAGGTGCTGAGGAAATTCGTCCCTGGAACTGTCGGCGCGGGTGTCAACCAAATCAACCAGTGCATCGACAAGGTGATGGTCAACTGGGTTGGCAAGGTCGCCGTCTCGGGCATTGAGCTGAGCCACCGCCTAGTCTATCTTCCCGTGGGACTTTTCGGCGTGGCCATCTCTGGTGTCTGCTTGACGGACATGTCTCGTGCCGCCTCCAAGCACGATGAAGCCGCTCTCACGGAAAGCCTGGAACATGCGCTGCGCCTGACTATCTTTCTAAGTGTGCCCTGCGCCGTGCTCTTCGGCGTCTTGGCAGACCCCTTTGTGCGGCTGCTGTTCCATCACGGAGCTTTCAATGACGAAGCGGTCCGTTCCTGCGTCTATGCCTTGCTTTTCTACATTCCAGGCATTCCCGCTTTCTGCTCTGCGAAAGTGGCGCTGACACCCCATTACGCGAACCACGACATCAAGACGCCTGTCCGAATCTCCATTATCTGCGTGATTCTCAACCTCGTGCTGAATCTCTCGCTGGTGACGTTTATGAAGCATGGCGGCTTGGCGCTCTCTACCAGCATCTGCTCCTGGATAAACGTCATTACGCTTCTAACGCTTGCACGAAAATACGTGCCCAGCTGGAATCCGCGGAAAACCATCGTCGCAGGCTTGAGAATCCTGCTGGCCTCCCTGATTGGCGGTGCAGCGGCAATGGCCGTTCTTCGCATTCTTCCCAATTTATTCGACATTGACACGCTGCCAATTCTTTGGAAATCGGCCATACGCCTCCTTGTTGGCGGTGCGGCAGGCTCGCTCTGCTTCCTGCTCGTCTCCTGCAAATCCCCCGAATGCCGTAGCCTCCTCTCCATCGTCAGACGACGGAAGTAGCTTAGAGCAAATTTTCAAGGGACGGGAGAGACGGGAGGGACGGGAGGGACGGGAGCGACGGGAGCGACGAGGATGGCGTGTGCCATATCACACCTGCTCCAGGCAAGTTCTTTTCCTTGCCCTCCTCGTCGCTCAAGTCTCTCCCGTCCCTCAAGTCCCTTCAAGGCCAGCTATCCTTCCCGCGCCCTCCTCGTCGCTCCCGTCTCTCCCGTCCCTCCTGTCTCTTTAAGGCCAGCTATCCTTCCCGTGCCCTCCTCGTCGCTCTAGTCTCTCCCGTCCCTCAAGTCTCTTCAAGGCAAGTTTTCCCTCCAGTGTCCTCGTCGCTCCCGTCTCTCCCGTCGCTCCTGTCCCTTAAAGGCCAGCTATCCCTCCAGTGCCCTCCTCGTCGCTCCCGTCCCTCCCGTCGCTCCTGTCCCTTAAAGGCCA
The DNA here is from genome assembly GCA_017535315.1 of Victivallales bacterium. Lineage (GTDB taxonomy): Bacteria > Verrucomicrobiota > Lentisphaeria > Oligosphaerales > Oligosphaeraceae > RGIG3456. Next base: position 94,842 of record JAFXUD010000012.1, read on the forward strand.
GCTATCCTTCCAGTGCCCTCCTCGTCGCTCAAGTCTCTCCCGTCGCTCAAGTCCCTTCAAGGCAAGCTTTCCCTCCCGTGCCCTCGTCGCTCCCGTCTCTCCCGTCCCTCCTGTCCCTTAAAGGCCAGCCCTTCCCCCCAGTGCGTCAACCTGCCTTTCTAGTGGATACAGCTTCAGCACGGCGTCATGGGTCTCCTTGTTGCACCCCTTCACTTCATCCAAAACCCGTGCAAGTGCTACGCAGTCGCCTGGTGCAACATAGCAAATCTCCTCTTCCAGCCCCGCCAGACGGTTTGCGGGAATGTCGCTGGCAATGACAGGAAGGTCTGCCAGAAGCATTTCCAGCAGGGAATAGGAGAGCCCCTCGTAGCGGGAAGGAAGCACCCCAAAATCAAAGGCCTTCAGCAATTCACGCAGGTTTTCCTGTGGCGGATGGATAAAAGCCTTCTCCTCCAAATGCAAATTCACAATCAGCCTCGAAAGTTTCTTTTTCAGGCTTCCATCCCCGAAAATATGAAGTTGGCAAGGAGAAGTCGTCAAGGCCAATGCCTTCAGCAGCGAAACCAAACCTTTTTGCGGCTCCAGTCGGCAGGGGACGACACCGACTAGACAATCCAACGGGATGCCCAAAGCTCTTCGCGCCTCATTGCGCGGAAGAAAAGGGATGTCAGGGATGCCGTTTAAAGCCAGGAGCAATTTCCCCTCCTTCGCGCCAATCGCGCGTGCATCCTCCATTTCAGATGGCCCCACCAATGCAAAAACGTCCGTTCTTCTGCAAAGCAACCGCTCCACGTTTTTTACGGCAATCCGCCTGAAGAATCCATTGGGTTTATGAAAGCCGAAGGCATGTGGGGAATAGACGATTCTAGGGCTATGCGGCAAGTGTGTCAATCGCCCCGCCAATCCTGCGACAAAAGCATGGAGATGGACAACCTCAGGAGCCCACTTCTGGCAGGCTTCCCGAATGCAGGAAATGTATCGATGCAGGTTCAGCAGACGGTTGCCAGGGATGGGAACCAACTGGTGCCATTCAAGGCCCAGCCCTTCGATTTTCTCCCTAAACCCCGCTTCAAAGCGGTTGCCAAAGGCGAGCAGTCCGCAGGAGACCCCACGGCCCACTAGTCTTGGAAGAATGAGTTCCAGGTGCCTTCCGACCCCAGCCCCGCAGGCCTCTGTTACATGCAGCACTCGCATTGTTCATCCACAACGTGCTGAACCGCCGCAATAGGCGCGTCACCCAAGCAGTTTTTTGGCGCGATTGTAACCGTCCATTGCCATGGCATGGAGGGCAGGGAAGATGTCCGCTTCCTGAGCCGCCTCTGAAAGCATCTTGAAGCCTGGGATGATGAATTGCCTGTACCATTCGTGGCCATCCAGCTTCCAGAGCTTCCCATACGCGCCAAGACATTGCATGAGGCGCTGGCATGCCGCAATGTAGAATATCTTTCTTTCAGGCGGATTCCCACCCAAGCCACGCACTTGGCGACAATACTCCTGCCAGATCGTGTCCCGCGTCTTTTTCGGCAGGCATTGGTAGGGGTCGAACAGCAGGGAACCAAGGTCGTACGCCGCGCACCCTAGCCTCATCCCCTGGAAGTCAATCAGGTAAACTTTGCCGTTGAGTACCTTGATGTTCGCACTCTGGAAATCCCGATGCAGGGGTACCAACGGCTCGCTCAACAGCATGGTGCGCATATCCACATATTCGGCGGCAACATCGCTCCACATTTCAGGCGCATGGAACAGTCTCTCCAGGATGTTGGAGCGGAAGTAGTCCCTCTCCCAGTCGTAAAGCCCTTTGGTAAAGCCAGGCTGGAGCGGCAGCTCCTCCATCTTCGCCTTCTTGTCCCCGTTGACGTGGAGAATGGCTATCTGCTGGACGGCCTCCAGCAGAAGGTCTTCCCTCATCTGCTGGGGAATAAGCTGCAGGTCGCTCTGGCCAAGGTCCTGGGAAACCAGCTCGAAGGTGTCAGCCAAATGCAACCTGACCTTGGGCACATTGATGCCCAGGCGGTCCAAAAAGTCGGATATCGCTGCAAAACTGGCGTTTTCCCTGCGCTCGGGGTTGTAGGCGCACCAGACCCAGTTCGTCTCCCCGCTCTTCAGACGGCAGTAGCGGCGCCCGCTTCCCTGCTTGTGCAGCTCCTCAATGGTATAGTTGGAGGCATCCATGTTAAGCGATTTGAAGACACGCGGGTCGGGCAGACGATTCTCCGTGACGGGCTTCGGTGGCTGCACATCGTTTCCAACGAAGATGCCGTCGGCGTAAAGCAAGGGACGTGGCAGTCTGGTATAGTCCCAAAGAACTACATTGTGCAGATGTGAGCCTGATGGCACCCCAAGCTCGACGCCCAGTCCCAGGCAACCCGTGCATTTCACGCCGCTCAGCTCAAGCGCAAAGCGCCTGGCTGCCTGCTCCGCTTGGGCGCGTCGAAGCATGGTGTGGTGGCGTAGGGAGCAGTCTGCCATTTCGCCATGTGCGCGGATATAGTCCCTTGGGGTACCGATGTCGGTCCAATATACATTTCGCGTCGCCACCACGGGCTGAACTTTCAGACCTGCATCCAGGGCGCGCTGATAGCAGTCGATAATGTCAGGGGCCTCCTTGTCCGCGTCTAGGAACTCCAGTACCTTGCGGTTGAGGATATGGATTCCAGAAAAGGTATAGGCGCCATTCTCGCGATCGCGGAAACGGTTGACTTTCCCGTCGCTTGTGAGCGAAACGCTCCGAGGGCCGCGCCCTGGAATCAGAAGGACGGTCACATCCGCCTGATTCTGGAAATGCTGGTCGATAAGATAGCGTAAATCATAATCCACCAGAATATCGACATTATGCACAAGGAAAGTCTCTATTTCAGGAAGCAGCCTGACACCGTAGCGGATGCCGCCCCCTTGATTCAATAGCTTGGATTCGCAGGAGACGCGCAGGTCCCATCCGTACTGGTCTTTCAGCCTCTGACAGGTTTCAAACACCCGTTCCCCCTGGTAGGATGCATTGACAATGGTTTTCTTGATGCCAAGCTCGTTTAGATATGATGCCACCAGCTCCAGCAGCGGAACCCCGCAAAAGGGGACCAATGCCTTCGGACGTGTCAACGTCGCAGGGCGCAGACGCCGCCCTTCACCAGCCGCCAATATGAATCCAGCTATCTCGTTACCCATCTCTTTCTTCCTCCTTGTTTTTTTCTTACCTTATCGCTTTCAGCACTTTCATCTTTTTCATCGCTTCCATTCCCCAATCTACCTTGGCCTGATGGTAAGCAGTCGCATGGTGACAGCCCACGCCCTTTCAGCAGGCATGGTGTGCCTTTCGTGGCCTGCGCCCCAGGAATCGGTGTAGATTATCTCATTGGTCTTTTCATTGTAGCCATTGATAAGCCTTGCATGAAAAGAGGCCATCGGCTGCTCCTTCAGGTCGCCAGGCATGATGATGACGCTCCAGACAATGGGGACACCCCTGTCGATGCTTTCTTTTACCCTTTGCATCAGACGCTTGGTGCCTGGTTCGCGTTTCGCCCTCATCTTCAGAAACAGCTTGTCATCCACATCCGTGAGAAATAACCGAAGGTCGTAGCCTGACATGCGCAGCCCATCCCAATTGACCTTTTTGGCCTTCTGCTTCGAGGCAAGCCGATTGTAGTCTTTCACAACTTGCTCAAGCTCCTTCACGGTGCGGAGGCTCTTGTCCGTGTAGGTGTTTTTCACCAGAATGCGCAACTTCGGGGCATTCTCCTCGATGGCCTCCAGCCCTCTCTCCAAATCTGTGCCAGTCGATGGATCCGAGTCCATGATCTGCGCCAGAATATGCTGGTCGATGGAGGAATTGTAGTACTTCATGAGCCTTTCCAAAACCGCAACGACGCAATATCCTTTGAACCCCTGGTTCACCATGGGAACATCAATCCAGCGCGCCCCATTGGGTTCCTTCCTGACCTGCGCGTTCAGTTCGCCTGCTCGGACAGAGGCCCGCAGGTCGCTCCGCAAATCCTGAATCTCATTGCGGTGAGCAATCTGAATCGTGATGTATTCTGTTGACTCTTTGCTTGCGCACCAGCGCAATGCCATGTCATATCCCCTCGTACGCCAGACCAACTGCTGGATGTCGGTCCCGTCCAGCTTTCTTTTGCTTTCCAGCGGCTGCCTCATTTTTGTCAATTTCCCGATAGCTTGGGCAAGCCCCTTCTGCGTGCTCTCAAAACGAGCCATGGTCCACGGCCCGCAATCCCCGCGATTGTAGATGGATATTTGGCATGAATCAAGGATTAGCCTGTCCGTAAACCGAAAGACCATCTCCACAACTCTGTAGCCACAGAAGGTCAGCATCTCGTCCGAAAAGGAGGTGGCATAGCGCATCTGAGTATGTTCTGCGTTGTCCCACGAGACTATCGTCAACCCGCATTTTTCGTTCAGTTCCTTGAAGAGCAACTTCTGCTGCGTCTTCAGGAAACTGTCCCTCCGAGAGGCAATAATCCCCTCGATACCCTCGCTAAATGCCAGGGCGACCATCAGGAACAATATGCCAACTATCCTCTTTACCATTCTCTTCGACAAAAAAGCGGCTGTCAGGCATAATCCCGCAGCCGCTTTTGTTTATCTGGAGAGGTAATTTCAAAACTGGCGCAAAATGCGCTAAGAGATGGGCGCAGTGGCTAAGGCAACGGCTCGAAGCCGCACTTTCGTGCGGCGAGAGGCGTTGTCAACACCAATGTGTTCATGTGGACGCGCATTTCGATGATAGTTTTGAAATTACCTCTGGTAACTTGCAGTAACTGCAAGAAGCACCATGAATTTTCACCTGTTTGCAAGCAACTCGGCAATCTGGACTGCGTTGAGCGCGGCGCCCTTCAGCAACTGGTCGCCGCATACAAAGATGGCCAGCCCCGTGTCGCAGCTCAAGTCATAGCGGACACGCCCGACCAAAACGTCATACTGCTCGTTGCTTTCGCAGGGCATCGGGAAATGATTCGTGGCGGCGTCATTGACGATCTTCACGCCAGGAGCCTTTGCCAGTGCTTCCAAAGCCTCTTCGACGCTCACGCGGCGTTCCTGCTCGATGACAATCGCCTCTGCGTGGGAGCGCAGGACGGGGACGCGCACGCAGGTCGGGCAGACCGAGATGTCGTTGTCGTGCATGATCTTGCGTGTCTCGTTTACCATCTTCATCTCCTCTTCGCAGTAGCCATTCCCTGTGATGGCGGAGTTATGGCTGAAGAGGTTGAAGGCGTATGGGAAGCTGAACACTTTTGGAACGGCGGGCTTCCCCGCGACGACATCTGCCGTCTGCTGCTCAAGTTCCTGCATCCCCTTGGCACCCGCGCCGCTGGCGCTCTGATAGGTGCTCACCACAATGCGGCGGATTCGGGAGAGGTCATACAGGGGCTTCAGCGCCACCAGCATGATGATGGTCGTGCAGTTCGGGTTGGCAATCAGACCCTTGTGCTTGAATGCGTCTTCGGGATTCACTTCAGGAACCACCAGTGGAACTTCGGGCACCATGCGGAAGGCGCTGGAATTGTCAATGACAACGGTCCCAGCCTTCACGGCTGCATCTGCAAACTGCCTTGATATGGAGGCGCCTGCGCTGAAAAGGGCCACATCTATTCCCTTGAAGGATTCAGTGGTCAGCTCTTCGACGGTATGTTTTGTTCCAAAGCAGGGCAAAGTAGTGCCAGCCGACCTCGAAGAGGCCAGAAGGCGAAGATTGTTCACGGGGAAAGAGCGCTTTTCGAGCGTCTTCAGCATCTCACGGCCGACAGCGCCTGTCGCGCCGACCACTGCTACATTAAGTTTCTTGCTCATACTTTGTTAACTCCATTGTTTTTCGTGGACACTCCCTTTCTGGGAATCCACTCATATAATATATTTATAATAACGGCCTTTGCCAACTGAATCTGCGAATTATTCACTGTTTTCGATTGTTTTAGGGGGTTCGGGGGGCGCAGGCCCCCCGTCGTTCCCAAGTCCCGTGTCCGTCGTCCCAAGTCCCCCGTCCCAAGTCCCGCGTCCCAAGTCCCCCGTCCCAAGTCCCCCGTCCGCCGTCCCAAGTCCCGCGTCCGTCGTCCCAAGTCCCCCGTCCCAAGTCCCGCGTCCCAAGTCCCGCGTCCGCCGTCCCAAGTCCCGTGTCCGTCAATCGTTCTTAAGTACAATGGCCTTTTTCTCTGCGTCGTAAGTTGCCGTCGAGATAGTGCCGTTCCAAATACGGTTTTTAGTATCGTCAGGGTTAGACAGGAGCTTGGTGCGTGCAACCAGGATGGTGCCGTCCTTCAGTGCAGCCATGCCTACGGAGAGGCCAGGGCCGCTTGGGCGGGCTAGCACGGTGAAATTGTCGTCGCAAAGCATAATCGGGGGCTTGTCATAGACTCCCGCCCACCAGAAGCCATGCATCCGTTTCAGCGTCTGGATGCCCCTCTTGGTGAAGCCCTGGCTTTCATGGCGTTTCACAAACTCCAGTTCCTCCGTGTATTCAATGATGATATTGCTTGGGGAGCCTTCGGTCAGGCCACCCGTCAAAAAAATGTGGTTGTTGAAAGTGCCGATGGCCCCTGCTCCATGAGGGTATTCGGTTATCGGGACGGTCTTGAGCAGGTTCAGTGTCTCGGCGTCATAGACCTGGATGCTGTCCTTCGATGCCCCTATAGGCTGGTTGAAACGCCCCCGATTGACGGGGACATAGAGCTTGCCGTTGAGCAGGCATGGGTCTCCGCTGTGCCTCAACGCATCGACCTTTATCAGCACCTTCCCCTCCATGTCCGTCTTGACGATGGCGTTTGTGAACGACCAGTAGATGAACTGGCCGTCGGAATCAATGCCCTGAAGATGTCCCTTGTAGGTCCCCTCGCAGGTAATGGTCTTGGCGGTAACGACAGCTGAAACCACAATCAATGCAAATAACAGAATCTTCTTCATTGTCGGCTCCCAATTCTCTTACGGGGATTCTCGTAAAACTTTGCTGTTTGACAACTATAATTGAAATATTACATTAAACGACTCTAAAAGAGTTGCAAGTTCTCTTTGAGTACATACAAAACAAGCACAAAAACATTTCGTTTTTGTGCTTGAAAAGGTCTGGAGCGGGTGATGGGAATCGAACCCACCTCGTCGGCTTGGAAGGCCGAAGCATTACCACTATGCTACACCCGCCTTGATTGCTTACGGTATAATAATATAAAACGGTTTTGCAATCCTGCAAATCACAACACTATAAAAAAGGGACACCATGCTGGAAAATCTGCAAATCACCCCGATTACGAACGCGGGTTATCCCGAAAACATGTTCAAGCTGGAGTACACCAGCAACGGCTTTGAGGACAGGGCCATCTTTCGTCTGCCCAACAATGGCACGGGCGACTGGGCTGTCATCATCCATGGCCACGGCTCCCACGAGACACAGCTGTTTATGCGGCAGGATATACGGCGAGCCTGGTTGCCCACCTACCTGAAGATGGGCATTGGCATCTTGTCGCCAAACCTGCGCAACAACGCCTGGATGTCCCCTGACGCCGTCAACGACCTGGATGCCATCCTCGACTTCCTTCGCGAAAGGTACAATGCAAAGCGGTTCTTCTTCACGAGCGGCTCCATGGGGGGCTCCAGCAACCTGATATACGGTGGCCTTCGCCCGCAGAATGTTTCGGGTATCGTGGCCCGCGGCGCAACCTCGGACATCGTGCCATACATCGCTTTCTGCCGTGCCAACCAGCACCTGCGTCCCGTCCTGAAGGAGATCGCCGACCACATCATCGCCGCCTACGGAGGCACGCCCGATGAGAAGCCTGAGCTATATAGGCAGCACTCTCCTGTTTATCATCCAGAGGCGTTCGCAAGCATCCCTGTTTTCCTGATACACGGCTCCCGCGACGAACTTATCCCTGTCTCGCAGTCCCGTCGGTTTGCGGGTGCGATGGCGGAAAACAATCGCTTCGTCTATGTGGAAGTGCCAGGCGGCAACCACGATTCTCCTCTGCCTTACTCTGAAACCGAACCACCTCTTGCTCCCCTCGCCTGGGTGATGAATAACTAGGGTTTACCCGTCCCGCTTGTTTCTCCCGTCCTTCCTGTCCCTTCCGTCTCTCCCGTCTCTTCTGTCCCTCTAAGGAAAAACCATGAACCTCACAAAACATCTTTTGCTGACCTGCGCATTGGCGGTCAGTTGCCTTGGCCAGAATCTTCTACAGAACCCGACCTTCGAGTTCCACTCGTTTGCCAACCACCGCCACGGGAAGGCCGTCAGCTTTTCCAGCAACAGCGTCGCTTTCTGGCACCATAATGCCTATGGGGACATCACCGTCACCCGCGAGGCGCATATCGCCGCCAGCAAGCGCCCTGCATACGCCGTGCAGAACATCGTCTCCGTTGCACCTGGCAAGAGTTTCCACCAGGTGATACCGCTGTGCGAAGGAGGGCTCTCCCATAATGAGACACTTTCGCTGGCCGTCGGCGGCTGGCAAAGTGCTCCCAAGGGGGCCGTCGCCACCGTCGAGCTGCTGAAAATAGACAGCGAAGACGGCACTTGGACGCCTGGAAATTTCAGCTTCAGCGACAAGCGCACCTTCCCGAAGCACGCCCGCGGTGAACTTGTGGTCGCGAAAACCTACAGTGTCAATGCGGATGCTACTGGCGCGTTCCGCATCACCATCCCGAACATCCTGCTGGAGGGGCACTTCACGGAGGGCGAGGAATCCCACAGCGGCGACATGAACACCGTCGCTATCCGCGTCACTTTCGCCAATGCTTCGGAAAAGGACGAGGTGCTTTTCTGGGCGCCCGCACTGGTCAGAGGCGAAATGCCTGCGGCAGACGTGGTTCCCTCCGTGCGCCCGATGGAGCCGATGTTCCGCCACATCCCCAAGACCATGCAGAAGCTCTGGAAGGGCGAGAGCCTGCACATCATCCTCATGGGCAGCAGCATCGACCGCGGCAGCGCCAATCCGCCCATGTACCTGTATGACGAGGACCCCTCCTCCGAAACCTTCAAGCAGCCACTCTCCGAGAGAATCTTCGAGGCGCAGAGAATCGGTCGCCCCGAGCTGGACGGCTATTTCGGCTGGTGGCAGCACTACTTCTCCTACGGCGGGCGCCTCCGCATGGAGCTGATGCGGAAGTTCGACCTCCCAATCTCGAAGCTCTGCCTCAACATGATGGCGTGCGACGGCTCCAACATCGGGGAGGCCATGTCGGGCCTGGAAACCTACTGCACACTGGCGCAGCAACCAAGCGAAGGTAACAACGGCCACAAGGCGGGCACCACCTGGCAGGAGCTCTACCCAGAGCTTTTCACGCGCCCGCAAGGACCTGGGCCCGATTTGGTCATTTTGGGCTCTGGCGCCAACGAAAAGACGGACACCCCCGAGGAGTGTGCGGTCTTTGAGGCCACCATCCGCTGGATTCAGCAACGCTACCCCGACACCGAGTTCATCTTCTGCATGTTCCAGAACCGAGGCGGCTATACCCCCAATCCAGGGGATTTGCAGGCGCTGGCCTTGCGTTACCAGATTCCCTTCATGGACTTCGGCAAGCTGAACGATGACATGACGCGCCACTGCAACTCGCGCACGCTCGTTCCGAGGGATGGTCATCCGCAGGCTGTCGGACACTTCTTCTGGGCATACTGCCTGGAGAAGGCGTTCGAGTGCTGGGATCCCGTCCCCGCTGGCCAGGCACAGCTTCGGCTGCCTTCCCGTATGCACAGGAACACCATCGGTTGGGAGGGCATAATCACCTCCTACCCAAAGACCAGCCCGCGCCTTGTGAATGGAACCTCTTTTGTCATTGACGACATGGCCTTCAATCTCTGGGCAACAGGCGGAACCGACAAGCAGCGTGGCGACGTGTTTGTGGATGGCAGAAAAGTCGGGAGTTACCGTCCACAGGGCTATATCGACCTGCGCAACTCCTCCTTCCGCCATGGAAACCTCTCATTCGGCGACAGGCACATCGTCGAGCTCTCAGGTGAAAATGCCGCGCTTGTGGCGGTCGAGATGAAGACTATCGAAGGAAAGCGCTTCTTCCCAGTCTCCTCAACTCTCTGGAACGAAAAAGGCGAGGCCACGCCTTTTGCCTCCAAATGGGGCGCACCATACGGCGACGTACAGCTCCTGCTGAAGCCAGGCGAATCCGCCGAACTCACCCTGCCAGGAACCGATTTTTCCATCGCTTACTGCGATGCCCTGGAGGGCGGCAAACTGCTCGTCACCGTGGATGGCCAGGAGAAACTGGCCGTTGAAACCAATTCACCATTCAAGTTACAGGACGGCACGGAACACTATTTGGAAAACCGCAAGGCCATCTGTGGACTTCCGTATGGTATGCACACCATTTCCGTGAAAGCTGAGGAAAACGATGTCATCCTGCTGGGGGCCTTCTCGTATGACACCCGCCCCAACAAGGAACGCGAACGCGTTGTGAATGGCGTAGCCGCACCTGGCGAAAAGGTGGTCTTCATCCCGCCCTTCAAGGCAACGCCTGTCATCCATGCCTTTGGTGGCCTTAAGCTACGTGAGGCCACCCCAGATTATGCCCTCTTCGAGGCTCCAGACAAGGCAGTTGGCTCCTTCATGGCCATCGGTGAATAACCAGATATAATTACGAACGACGGGGGGCGCAGCCCCCCGTCGTTCGTAGCCCTATTTCAGCCTTTGCCAGTTGGTATGGTTGAATAGCGCGTTGCTGTTAGGATCGAAGCTTGACGTGCTGGCATTAGGCGTATTGAAGCCCGTGTTATGGTAAATCACCTCATTGTCGCTGTTAATCCATGCATGGTCATAGTGGCTATCGACGAACATCTTCTCACCAGTATTTGGGTTCGACACCGTATCCACGTCACGAATGTATTCAGACCATCTGTCCCGCACACGGTCCAACGTACTCGATGTCGAGGAGGCAATCTCCAGCTGCTTGTTTCGTATCTCATTCTGGACACGGAGCCAGTTTGCCGTCCTCTGTGCGGCGATTTGATTGACCATTTCCGTAAAATGGGGGTTCATTTGGATGCTCTTGACAATCTTCTCCAGCTTCTGCAGCGTTGCCTTTTCCTGTTCTGGTGGACAACTGAACGACATAGGCATCAGTAGTTCCACAACAGTTGTGAACCCCATGCCAGGACGATTCTCCGTCGCAAGCATCGGCAGGGAAAAGGCGACGATGTATTTTTTCCCGTCACGTTCCCCTTCATAGTGGAAGAAAAGCTCGGTGAACAGGAAATTGGTAGGCCGTATTCCATGCTGTTGCGCCATCTTCATGCGGGACTCAATTAGGCCCCTATCGGGTTCACGTTGATTGAAATGCGCCTCCACCAAACGCAGATTGGCCAGATTATGGTCTTTCTGGACAGTTTGCAGCAACGTGTTGGGCAGTATATTTGGATTCTGCAGAAAAGGTACTTGGCGAATCTGGCCTGTTGCGGGGAGCAGGTTCAGGGAGGAGAAGATAATCTTGACCTGTTGGTCAGGCGACATGGTCCACACATACCAATTGACGGGTTGTGCTGGCGACGTTGTCCAGTTTGTCTTGCCGCCTGTCATCCAATTGGGCTCCACTGGATAGCTTAAAACTGGTATCTGGGTCCGCTGATCAACAAGATAAAATTGGCCTGCCGCCTTTTGAGCAAAAGCGGAAAACGCCATACCCAATACTGCCAAACTCACAAGAAATCTGTTAAAACGCATTTGTCATCTCCTTATTGACAATCTTTGTAACTATTCAGAAGGGTAAGCCGCGTAGCGGCAACAAGAATTTAGCCGTGGGTGGAGCGAGCGCCTCTGGCGCGAGCGAAACCCACGGGCTAGCGATACCCCAGTTCCTTTGCGCCGTGCCGCGTAGCGAAGCGGAGCGGCAAGGCGCAGAAAATCTTGCGGTCAGTGCCAATATGCCCCCTTATAAATCGTTACCAATCTTTTTCCCGAGAGGTAAAAATTTACTTTCCGAAAAAAGCACGGAGGACGGCAATCTTGTCAGTCTTCTCCCAGGGGAAACCGTCGCGCCCGAAATGACCATACGAAGCTGCCTGCTCATAGCGCCAGCCTTTTCCAGGAACCTTAAGGTTTAGTTGTTCTGAAATGGCACGCGGACGGAAATCGAAGATTTTGCCACTTGCAAGCATTTCACGCAGGGCGGCTTCTTCAACTATTCCCGTACCAAAGGTGTTCACGAAGTAGTTAAGGGGGCGGGCTACACCAATACTGTAGGCAACCTGGATTTCACAGCGCTTGGCCAGGCCTGCTGCTACGATGTTCTTTGCTGCATAGCGCGCCATATAACTGGCCGAACGATCTACCTTGGAGGGATCCTTGCCCGAAAAGGCGCCGCCGCCATGTCTCCCCATGCCTCCGTAGGTGTCAACGATGATTTTGCGTCCTGTCAGACCACAGTCGCCATCAGGGCCGCCGGTGACAAAATCGCCGCAGCTGTTGATGTGGCAATTCTCGCCCTTCAGGTCAAAATCCTGTAAAAGGTTGGCTGGAATGACCTGAGGTACCACCTCGCGTACGAAGGCGCGCACTTTCTCCAAGGTGCCTGCGTCATGCTGATGTGCCACCACCAGGTCGGTGACTTCCAGCGGCTTGCCTTCCTCGCTATATGCGATGCTGACCTGGCTTTTGGCGTCGGGACGCAGAAAATCGGCTTTTCCATTATGGCGCAACTCCGCCATTTTTTCCACGATACGGTGCGCGTAGAAGATAGGCGCTGGCATCAGGGCAGGGGTCTCGTCACATGCGTACCCGAACATCAGTCCCTGGTCGCCCGCTCCTTGCTCGGCACCGTTGTCCGTCGCGTGGGTCACGCCGCGGTTGATGTCGGGGGATTGCGTATGGACGCGAACATCTATGGTAGCCTCATCCACCGAGAAGCCAATGCCCTTCTTGTCATAGCCGATGCGCTTGATGACATTGCGAGCCAGTTGTGCGTAATCAACCTTTGCACGAGTGGCGATTTCACCTGCAATCACTACATAGTTGGTGGTGGCAAGCGTCTCACATGCGACGTGGCTCTCAGGATCACCCATCAGGCAGGCATCGACCACCGCGTCGGAAATCTGGTCACACAACTTGTCTGGATGACCTTCGGAGACGGATTCGGAGGTGAATGTATAAGCGATTTTGCCCATGTTTTGCTCCTATGTTTATATGGTTTTCGAATACAAAAAAAGCCCCGCGATGCGTTCCATCACGGGGCGAAAGTGCAAATTGTCAGGTCGCGAACTCTTTGACTTAACGTCCACATCACTGCTAGCACCGTTGAGTTCACGTTGCAAGGCTACAGCCTTTGCGCGAAAACCGGTTGCTGGACCATTTCAAGCCAGTGGTCTCTCTTGATGAAATGCAATGCTACTATCTAGTATAATGCAAATGACGGAAAAATCAAATCGCCACAGCGTTTTTTCCTGTCCTGTGCGCCGCGCTTCAGCGCGGCGGAAACCTGGGAGTTGGCATCCGCAGCACAGAAGAGGTTCCTACGCCTTTGCGAGGATATGGTCGTAGATGGCATTGATTTTGGGGTCGGGCACCATGCGCGAGGGTTCTTCGCGGAACCAGGCGATGGATTCGCGGATGCCGTCGCGGAAGGGGATTCTGCACTGGAAATCTGGGACGATGCGCTTTAGCTTCGCGCAGTCGAATACACCGTGGTTCGCTTTGTCGCCCTTGAGCTTGGCAACCATCATCGGCTCAATGCCGCAGATCACATCCGTCGGGATGTGGCGTATGTCCGCTTCATCAACGCCGACGGCATTGACGATTTCCGCCATGATCTGGTTCCAGGTCAGCACCATGTCGGAGGTTATCTGGAACGCCTCCCCGAAAGCTGCCTGATTGCCGACAAGCCCTGCAAAGCCAACCGCAAAATCACGCGTATGCGTCAGCGTCCAGAGGTTCTGTCCGTCGTCGTGTATGAAGACAGGAAGCTTATGCTCCAGACGCCAGGCCAGCGTGTAGCCTGCACTGGTGACAGGGTTCGGTATCCAGCGGTGCGAATAGGTGTGCGCAGGACGGACAATCGTCAGCGGAAGGTTCTTGTCCGCTGCCGCGCTGCGGAAGAACACCTCGCACTGTTCCTTGAGGCGTCCGTATTCAGAAAACTCATTGCCCTGTGGATCGTTCTCGGTGATAGGCAATTTTGGAGCGGGCTTGCTATAGACGCATATCGTGCTTACAAAGATGTATTGGGCACAGCGCCCTGCCAACGCCTCCCAGGCCAGCTTCGCCTGGTCGGGGTTGTAGGTGGTAAAGTCGGCCACGACATCGAAAGTCTTGTCGCCAATGGCGTTCTTCAATGCGCCTGGTTCATAGCGGTCCGCCACGATGGAGTGGAAGCCCTGCGGGACGGGGTTGTGTCCCCGCGTGACCAACGTGACCTCATTACCGCGCCTAAGCATCAGCTCCGCGCTGTCCGACGAAAGATTGCCTGTACCGCCCAATACGAGTATCTTCACTGCTGTTCTTCCTTTTGGTTTAATTGCTAATTGCAAATTATTGCTTAATATACTCCTAAAATGCTTTTTTTGCAAAAGGCATTTGTTTTTGCCAAAAAACATACTACAATATAAAAAGCACAATATATGCTCATTTGAACGTCAAGAAACGTATTCCAATTGGAATAGTCATATCCAAAACAAACTGTTGGAGGTAGTATGCGTATAGGTTCAGAAGAAAAGAGGAAAGTCGGCAAAAAGCTGCTTTTGGCAGTATGCTCTTCGCTTTTCCTGTTTTCAGCCAATCTGCTGGCTATTGACGAATTTGCGCTGGATTTGGAGTTTATCCGCGCGTTGGGTGAAATCGAGTTCTCCGATTACGTCCAGATGCAGCTTCAGCAGATGTCCAAGAAGTATCCCGATAAAAAGGATGCCATTGGTCTTGAGACTGCGCGCTACTACTATAACACAGGCAAGGTGGCTGATGCCGACAAGATCATCAACGCCTTCCCGAAAACCTCTGAATTTTATACGGATGCCGTGCTGCTGAAAGCAGAAGCCGCCTTTGCGCGCAAGCGGCTGGCCGATGCCGATAAGGCCTACAAGGAATACTTCACAAAGATTCCGACCGCCCCGCAGAAGGGCAAGGCCGCCAAAAACGAGTTCAAGCGTGCCGTCATGCTCTACAGCCGTGTTCTCAAGGAGATGGGAAAGGGCAAGGAGGCCGCCGATATCCTCAGCAAACTCGAAGGGATGGACGGCATGGGCGGCGATGACCGCCAGATGGATTTCCTTAAACTGCAGGCCACCATCGATGCCGAGGCCAATAAGCTGGAAGACCATAAGCCGATTGATGTGAAGGGACTCAATGAAACGCTAACCAAGCTGAAATCCCTCCAATTCGTCCGTGACGGCGCTGGCGCTTCTGCCTATCTCCAGTATGCGCGCGGCCAGATTCTGCTGGGCAGAAATGCCGCCAACAATGCGATGAGAGCCAAGAAGCCCGCCGACTGCGCCAAGATCAACAACTTCAAGGAGGCCATCAAGACCATCAAGATGGCGGATTCCTTCCTGGAGGAGATGGAAAATACCATGCCGAAGAACGAGCGTGCGACCAAGTCCCCTGTCGCAGAGGCCATGTACTACAAGGCCCTTGCCATCTACTACCAAGGCGTGGCAACGCACTTCAGCGGCAATGCGGAGCTCGGTAAAAAACAGGTCCTCGGCGCTGCCAAGTACCTGGAGGCTCTGCTGGAGAACTATCCCGATACCGTCCTTCGCAAGGACATCATGCTGACCCAGAACGACTGCAGCAGATTTGCCGAGAAAATGTACCAGGAGAAAATCGAGATTTCACAGGGCGACGGCGGCGAGGCCATCGACCTGAAAATCGAGCAGGCGCAGACGCTTTTCGCGAATGGCGACTACCAGAACTGCATCCCAATCTACCTGGAAGCCGTCCGCGCTGGACGCCGCAGCCGCAAACTCCCCAATGTCGTCATGCGCCTCTCTATCGCCTACGCGCAGTTGGACATGCTTGACCACGCGGAGGCACTTGTCTCATACGTCGCCGATGCCATGCCCAAGGAAGCAGGCTCGGCAGATGCCGCCTACAGGCTTGGTGGCATCCTCTTCGAGCGTAGCCGCAAGGAACAGAATCCCCTTCGCAAGAACGAGCTTCAGGCCCGTGCCATCAACGTTTGGGACCTCTTCGTGAAACTGGACCCAGCCCATCAGAAGGCCCCCGACGTCGCCTTTGCTGTCGCAGAGCTACAGTATCAAAAGGGCAGCGAACTGGTCGCGAAGTCCAACCAGGAGAAAGACACGGCCAAGAAACAGGCCTTGCAGCAGCAGGCCATCCAGGCCTTCTATGACGCCATTCCGCTTTACCAGCGCTTGACAGAGGTCTTCAGTGCCTTCGACAAGGGCATTCGCGCCTACTACAAGTTGGGCTGGATCTACCACACCATCAACACCAGCCCGAAGGAACTTGTCGCAGGGTTGAAGGACAAATACGGCGCACCTCTACCCGAGACGAACTTCGCGCAGCTGGGCACCGAGGCCTTCAACTCCTATTACGAGGAGGAGGCGGACACCTCCAACGAACGTAGCGACGACCGTCTCCAGGCGAAATTCCGCGCGGCTGAGCTTTCCCTTTATGGAGACAGTCCGCTGGATGCTCTCCCGCACCTGCAGGAAATCGTTGGCCTGTTCCAAGGCGGGAAGGGCAAGGAGAAAGGCATCAACGTCGGCACGGCAAAGGCGAAGGGTATCCTGGAGGATGCAATGGCCTACATGCCGTGGGCGTATGACCTGGCTGGTGAAAAGGAACGCCAGCCTATTGTCGCCCTCAAGGAGCAGCAGGAGACCTTCCGCTCCAGAAGCCGTGCTGCCAAGCGTTCAGCCGAACAGGCAAAAGGTGAGTTGACGGCCCTTGCAAAGCAGAAAGAGGAACTGGCCGAAGAGGAGAAGAATATCGCGCAGATTGTCTTTGAGGCTTCGCTCGACTTCCAGGCAATGGCGAAGGAGCAGATGAAAGAGCGAATCGCCAAGATGGAAAGCATGCCTGCCGCCGAAAAGCAGCGTGAACAGCAGGAAATCAACAACGAAATCCAGAACAGGCTGGCTGGCCTCGAACAGCAGAAGGTCGATACCCTGAAGGGTGACCAGACCTCCATTGACGAATCGCTGCCTCTCCTGGAAAACAGCAAGGCGGAATTCGAACGCGCCCTGGAGAGTGCCAAGGCAAGTGAAACAGAGCAGAAAAACTCCTATGCAACCTTGAAGGCTTCATTGGAGAAACAGGCCAAGGAGTACAAGGCCCTTTCTGATGAAATCAGCAAGGTCGAACGCGAAGCAGTCGATGCGGAGGCGGAAAAGCAGCGTCTTGAAGCTGACAACGACAATGCGGAGGCCCTTGCAGCTGCCATGAAGAGGCTGGAGGTCGCCTACAAGGAGAAGGCGGAGAAGGCCTCGCCTGAAATCCTCAAGAAGGCAGAGGATATGGAGAAGAATCTTATGGGCATAAAACTGGAGGAGGCTGATGCAGCCGAAGGGCTCAAGACCGCCGCCTTTGCCGTCAAGGCCAATGCCCTTCGCCTGGAGATTGCTAACACCCGCATAGAGGTTACAAAGAGGCGGAAAAACTTGAATGCAAAGACACTGGATGCCATGGCAAAGAAAGGAGACGAGCGCAAGGTTACCATCTCTGAACTTCAGAAATTGGCCAGCAGCCTGAAACAGGCGCAGGATAAGCTCAGTGCAAAGTCAAATGAGTTCTTCAAACTTTGGGAAGATGAAATCCAGCGCCGAATCAAGAACACGGATGAACAGGTCAAGGCCGCCGATGGAGAACTCGCGGCCATGGAGGAGAAGATTAAACCTATCCAGGAAAAGGTCAACGAGATGAAGAAATTAGCCATTAACGAGTTCATTGCCTTTGACCAGAAATACCCGAAATCCGCAAAGTCGCCGAATAACCTTGCTCGCCTCGGTACCATCTATATCGATTTGGGACAAAATGAGGAGGCTTCAAAGGCATTGGAGAAACTGGCTGTCAACTTCCCTGATTCAGATGCTAACAAGAAGGCGCGCTTCAACCTGGGACGTGCGCAGTTGGATGCAAACAAGTTTGAGGAGGCTGCCAAAACCTTCACCGACCTCTTCGCAAACAAGGGCGCTGTGGAGGCGCTCGACGTGGCAAACCTCTCCTACATGCTTGATGCAGGACTGAAGATGAAGGCCTCCGATGTGACCATCAAGTCCGCCGCCAGGCTCCTGTCGATTGCCCAGAACAAGGCAACCGCCGACAAGGTGCCCATGAATATCCGCGACAAGGCATACGCGCGAGGCGCCGAAGCCTACCTCGCCAAGAAGGAGTATGCCAATGCCGTCAAGTATGTCGATGACCTCCTGGCCAAGAACCAGAAGACGGCTTACTACTATGACGTGAAATTCATCTCTGCTGACGCCAAGGCCGCTCTTCGGGACACCGATGGCGCCGAAAAGGACCTGGAGGAGATTCTCCAGTTCTCCACGGACGCCGCCATCACCAACAAGGCTCTCTGCCAGTTGGCCGAGGCCCTCTCCAAAGATCCTGCCAAGGAGCAACTTGCATTGGCGCGCTACCAGTTGGTTGCCCTGCTTGGCGATGTGACGAATGAGGAAAGTCGCCCCTGGATCGAAAAGGCCTGCCTCGGCTATGCGGAGCTCCTCAAGAAAAACGGCAAAATGGACGAACTTGCCAAGTTGGCTGAAAAGTACAAGAAGGATTTCCCAGGTGGAAAGCACGCAGCTGCCATCACAAGGCTCCTGAAGTGACCCCCCCGCCTGGCTTTTGCAAATCAAAACTTGAAAAACTAACAATGAACTAATAATAGCGTAAATGAGGTGCATTTTATGAAAAAGACTTTGCTCGTTGTATTGATTGCATTCGCAGCCCTCTCGACGTATGCCCAGAAATGCTATATCGTGAAGGCGGATGGCTCGCAGCAGAAGGCCATCGACATCAAGGTGAAGAACGCTAATGGAGACCTGAATGTTTTGGTCAAGCAGGGCCAGCAGCCCATTCTTTTCTCCAAGAATATGTACCGCTATGCAGTGGTACCCAAGCCGCAGCAGGTCGAGCAGTTGGGCAATGCCCTCCTTGCAAACAAATATGATGATGTCCTTGCTGCAGCCAAGCAGCTGTTTGAGGCATACAAGTTCCTGGGTTGGGGCGACTATATCGCCTGCTGCCAGGCGCAGGCCTATCTTGGAAAGAACAACCTCGATGAGGCGAACAAGGCTCTCGCCCTCGCCAAGCGCACCCCTGGTCCCAACAAGGATGACCTCATCGCCACGGAAATCAAATGCCTCATCAAAGCGGGTAAATATGACAAAACGGATGAACTGCTCAAGAACCTGATGATGAGCAAGGACGACACTACAGCCGCCATCGCCTTCAACATGCGCGGAGAAGCCTATCTCGCACAGGGTCAGAAGAAGCAGGCGGTTCTTGAATACCTCAAGACACTGCTTCTCTTCGACAAGAAGAAGGCACAGGCGGAACGCGCCTACGCCAAGAAGCAGGCCGTCGCCATCATGAAGGAGCTTAAAGACCCGCGCGTCAGCAAAATCGAAGCGATGGAATAAAACCTGACAATGGCAAAAACATGCTTATGTGCTTGCTTTTTGACGTTTCAGGTGTTATACTTATAAAAATGTCCTCTTGCCGCGCTTAGGCGCAGCAGTCAGAACTGGTGCAGGTTGTAGCAAGGCCGTCTTGTCCTTGCCGATGTTCCTGTCCTGTGCCGTAGGCTTCAGCTTGCGGTGGCCCGTTGATTTAAACAAAATAGAAAATACCCAAACCACATTGTCTAAGGAGTAGAAGTCTTTATGAAGAAGAGTAATTTCTGGCGGATCATGGTTATGCTGCTGGTCTGCAGCATCAGTGTCTTCGCACAAGAAGCGGCTGCGGAAGGCGGCGAGGCAGCGGCCAGCGGTGGACAGGGCATCTGGGACATCATCTACGGTGGTTCTCTGGTCAACCTGCTTATCTGGCTCGGCCTCTTCGGCACATCATTCGTCACCCTGTGGCTTATCATTGACGCTTATATCGTCGTCAAGCGGGACAAGTTCCTGCCGCCAAGTGTCATCAACGGTGTCAGTGAGGCTCTTTCCCAGGGTGATTTGGCTTCGGCTATTGGATGTTGCGACGCTAACCCTGGCCCGCTTGCCAACATCCTGAAAGTTGCCTTTGACAACATCAACGACGGGTACGAAGTTGTCCAGCAGGCTGTCTCCTCTGCCACGGATATGGAGAGCGAGAAACTGATGCAGAGGGTCAACTACCTGAACGTCTGCGGCCAGATTGCCCCCATGCTTGGTCTGATGGGAACGGTTACTGGTATGGTTGCCGCATTCGCGGGACTTGCCAACGCCACAGGCGCCGCCAAGGCGAAGCTGTTGGCGCAGTCCATCTCCACCGCTTTGTGGACCACCTGCGTCGGTCTGATCATCTCCGTCCCCTCGCTGCTCTTCTTCACCTATCATAAGAATGTCGCCACCCGTATCCTCCTGGACACCGAAGCGACCGTTCTTGACCTGATCAAGGTCCTGCGCAACGCCCAGGTCGAAGAGTAACTGAAGCCGTCACCGCCTTGCATCAGGCAAGGCAGTAATTCACAGAAACAAAGGTGTGAAACTATGAAAGCCAGAAGCGATGAAAGCCTGGATACGCCGATGACCCAGATGATGGACATCGTGTTCCTTCTGATCATCTTCTTCGTTGTGACCGCGTCTGTCGATAAGGATGTGGTGGATGAGTCCATCAACCTTGCGCAGGCGAAAAGTGCCCCTGCGGTCGAGACCGTTGACCCGCGTGCCGTAACCATCAACCTGACGAAAAAAGGCGAGGTGAACATCGCCCTGCGTCCGATGTCCATGCAGGCCCTCTACAATTTCCTGGTGAATATGCGCACTCAGAGCGGCAACTCCATGCCCGTGCTGATTCGTTGCGATGCCAAAACCAGGTATAAGGAGATCGGCAACGTGATGGACACGGCTGCCAAGGCTGGACTCTATCGTGTGCGCTTGGTCGCCATGCTAGACCAATAGGCACTTTTATGGCAAAGTACGAGATTCTTTCGGGAGTTATACTATGAAACGCAAAAAAGCAGAGAACCTTTCCGTTCAGATGTCATCGATGATTGACATCGTCTTTCTGCTTCTCATATACTTCATTGTCACGGCCCGCGAGGAAATCACGGAGGCGCATCTTTCCGTGAACCTGCCCGCGCCAGGTGCCGCCAAGGCGACCGAGAACAAGCCTAAAATGCTTGAAATCGAGGTGCATCAGGGACAGTACAGGCTCAATGGCGCACCCCTTGAGACAGATGTCATTGAAAGCATGCTCATGGGGCTTGGGCGCACCGACCCGAGTATGACCGTGATGGTGAAAGTGGCCTTCGATGCATATGCATCCGAACTGGTTACGGCACTGGACCTTTGTGACAAGGCGGGGCTGACGAACCTCAACGTGGTTTCCCTCCGCTAAATAGAGTTTTGGAGAACGAGAAATGAGCGAAAACGAAGAACAACAAGTCTATACGGAGGGCGAACAGCCCGCATACGTTCCGCAGTACACGGCCGTTGACACAGAAGCCGCGCTGGCAGCCTACCAGCACAAAAAGACCGTTGAAGGCCTGATGGGACCCATTGTCTCCCTCGTCGTGCATGTCGTTGCCTTGGGTTCCCTGCTTCTTTTCTATGAACCCGATGTGCCAAAGGTCAGCAAAACCATTGAAATCGAGACCAAAGAAATGGAAATCAAGGAGTTGGACAAGAAGGCTCTTGAAGAACTCCAAGAGCTGGAGGAGATAGCGCAGGACATGGTCCCGACCGTCGAGAAGCCGACCGTCTCGGTCGATGCCTCCGTCGATGTCGGCTCAGTTGCTGACTTTAGCGATGCCATGGCCTCCACGGACAATGCTACCGACTTCAGCGATGTCCTGGACATCCGCGCCAACGACTCCCCCCTGAAAATCTCCTCGCTCTATGGTGGACGTTCCAACGAGGGGCGCGAAAAGACCCGCAAGAAGTTCGGCGGTTCCGACGCCACGGAAATTGCCGTGCTCAAGGCTCTGCGCTGGCTGAAGAAGACCCAGAACCCCAATGGCTCCTGGGCCCCCTCCGAACAGGAGGCGATGACGGGTCTGGCTTTGCTGACCTTCCTTGCCCATGGCGAAACGCCATCCCCTGAGAACGAGGAGTTCGGCGAGACTGTGCAGCGTGGTATGCAGTGGCTGGCCGACAACACCAACAACCGCTCAAAACCCGCTGGCGACTACCGCAACGGCATCGCGGCATACGCCCTCTCCGAAGCGTATGGCATGACGAAGGTTCCCTTCCTGAAGCCCCCGATGGAAAAGGCCCTGCAATGGTTGGTTGACGGCCAGCAGAAGAGTGGTGGCTATGACTATGGCTACAAGAAGGATGCCCGCTGGGATCTCTCCGTTGCCTGCTGGCAGTATCAGGCGATGAAGGCTGGATATGTGGCAGGAGCCGAAGTCCAGGGGTTGGAGGATGCCATTGAGAAGGGCATCAAGTTCATGAAAAACGTTACCTACGATAAGAAGAAACAGCGCTTCGGCTACTCCTCGCCAGGAAGCGGCAGTGATGGTCTCCAGGGTGCTGCCGTCCTTTGCCTCCAGTTGCTCGGCGACGGCAACTCCTTTGAGGCCAAGAATGGCGTGAAGTATATCAGCGATAACTGCAAAGTCACCTGGGTCAACCCCAAGAAAAAGGTTGATGCCGCTCACCAGAACGAACTCTACTCATGGTACTATCAGACACAGGCCATGTTCCACGCGGGCAAAGGTACTTGGAAAAACTGGAACTCTATGTTCGCGCCTGAGTTCATCAAGTACCAGAACCCCGAAGGCTACTGGGAGTGCCCCAATGCCGACAAGCAGAAGTACAAGGTCCCGTATGACAAGTGGTACACCACCTGCCTCGCCGCCCTCTCCCTCCAGGTCTATTACCGCTACCTGCCTACCTTCAAGATGCCAAAGGGCATTGCAAAGACCGAAAAGACCACGATGCAGAAGCTGGACGACGACCTCGGCCTAGACTTGTAATCAGGGGGTTCGGGGGCGGTAGCCCCCCGTCGTTCGTAAGGGCGGAAGCCCCTGTGTTAGGGGGTGGGGGAGCGCTAGCCTCCCGTCGTTCGTAAGGGCGGTAGCCCGTCGTTTGTGGGGTGCGGTGGTTTGCCGCACCCATTTCTTTTTTTTATGTCACGTTTTTTTCTATCAGTTACATTGTTTCTAGCCGCCTCGCTTCTAGCCGATGAAGCCGCCTTGAAGGCAACGCGCCCCGAGGTGCGCATCGGCTATATGGTTGGCGATTCAGCACGCTATCTGCGCAGTTATCCAGGTGCGCTCAACTCGCTTCTGGAGCATGTCTCCAAGGAGACCAATATCAATATCTCCACATCGCCCGTCGAACTATCCAGCTTTGCGGACGAGCGCATGGCAGAATGCCCTTTTATCTACGCCAATTTTGCAGAGCGTGCCAAGTGGGTTTTCACCGACGAGGAAAAGCACGCTCTTAAAACCTACCTGGAAAATGGTGGTTTCCTCTATATCGACGCTGGCATCATCGCTGCCTTTCTGCGCGAACACCCTGAATATGGACAGCACCACAGCTATGCCGAATGGGATGCATCGCCTGAGCTCAAGGAGGCTTTTGCGGATTTGTTCCCTGGGCGGAACTTCACGCCACTTAAACGCTCCGACCCGTTGTTCCATGCCTTCTATGAAGGGCTTCCCGACACCTCCCTCCTGCCTGATTCCGTTCGCGAATATACAATACGCGAGAAGTGGCCAGATGGAACCTACTCGGCAGTCGCGCTCCGCATCAAGGGGCGTATCGCCGTACTTTGCACCCCAATCGTGGCAATGGGCTGGGGGCGCAACTCTCTTGGCCAGTGGCAAACCACCATCCGATTCAGAGTGCTTGAAAGCACGCAGGGTCTCGACGAACTTTTGAAGACCGCCGCATATGGCGGCGTCCGCTTTGAGGTGGTCCGCGAGGACAATGACAAGGACATCATCTACTGCCAGGAGGCTGCCACCCCTGCGTGGGCAAATGAGCCAGGCAACAAGTGGCGCGTCTTTCGCTACTATGGCAGTCGCGAAATCAGCGATTTCGCACACGTCTTCTACACACGTCTCGGCACCAATATCCTTGTCCACGCGCTGACACAGTAGAATTCCTTCATTTCTAGTAACTATTCAGAAGGGTAAGCCGCGTTAGCGGCGGCAAGAACATAGCCGTGGGTGGAGCGAGCGCCTCTGGCGCGAGCGAAACCCACGGTGGACGATACTCCCAGTTCCTTTGCGCCGTGCCGCGTAGCTTAGCGGAGCGGCAAGGCGCAGAAAAACAAGCGGCTTATGCCAATATGCCCCCTTCTAAATAGTTACCATTTCTACTTCAGTGTAGAGAGAGCGTAGTCTATCATCTGTTCGCCCAGGAACTGCGAAGCCTTGCCTGCGCTGGGCAGCGTCTCATAGCCGCCATTTCCATAGTTGCGTGGCAAGCCGACATAGCCGATTTCACCCATGCCAAGCGCAACCAGAAGCGTCAGCGGGAAGCGTGACTTCTCGCGGATGGCCTGGCCGATTTCAACAAAGGGTTCGCAGGGGAGCGTCACCAACGCCACGGCATCCCCGAATTTGATGGAGGAAATCTGCTCAAAGCGCTTTTCCTTCGGTGCGCGGTCGCGGCATCCCATCAACGCCTCGGCAAAGTATTTCTGCACGTATGGCGTCCCTTTGGCGATGTCCTCACTGGTCAAGTCGTGGTCGGGCTTGACCGCGTCCTTGTATTTCTCGCAGATAGCCTTGGCTTCGGCATACTCCTCATCGGTGACAGTCAGGTAAGGCGCCTCGAAGGTGATACTGTCCGTGGAAATCCCCTGGAACTCCACTTTGCGCAGTTGGTAAAGGGCTGCAAGCACGGCGGCGGCATAGCCCTTTCCTATGCGGCAGGCCTCTGCGTAGCTTGTCTGGTCGGCATCCGTGGCGATGTTGAAGTGGTTGATGTTTCCCTGAGGTGCCGTGATGGAGATGACTGGCACGTCATAGCCCATCTGGTACTGGATTTCCTTTTCCATGCGGCCAGGCCAATCTGCGGAGACAAAGTCGCCACCGACGGTGTCTGCATGGTTGGAGATGTTGACGATGAGCAGGCGAATCTCACCTTCCTGCTTGAGCGCGAGTATTGGAATGAGCGGGTCGGTCGCGCCGTCTGGTTTCACCACATCGGGGTTCAGCTTGCCTGGGTTCGTGAGAACCTTCCCGTTTTTCATCAGGTAGCGGCGGTTGAAGGCCAATGTGCTGCACTGCGTGGTCGTCGCGAAGAGCTCGGCTGGTGCAAGGCTCAGCTTGGCGTTGCGCAAGGCGATGACGCTTTTCTGGATGAGTTCGTCAATGTAGGCGGCATCGGTGCAGTCGTCGCTGAAAAGGGCGGTGGTGTAGGGGCCTGTGTGCGTATGTGTGGCGGCATAGATGGTCTTGCCTGCCAGTTCTGGAAGCGCTTCCGCTACAGCTGCCTCGATGCGTCGGCACAGCTTGGCTGTCAGCAGGCATAGGTCATATTCCACAAGGGCGGCGATTCCCTCGCCGTCCTTGAAGACAACGGCCTTCAGGGAGAGGCGGTCGTATGCGCCGCGATTGTGGCGTGGGTTCAGATAGCCGCACAGGCCGATGCCATAGTGGGGGGTGATGTCTTCGCGCGAAAAACCGAATTCAAGCATTGTTTGTCTCCTTTAAATAAAAACTTATAGTAATCAGACAACTGTCAGAATCAATCCGATGACCACCATTATGGTTCCGATGGCCTTCGGCATGGTATAGCTCTCCTTGAGAAAATAGATTCCTGCGAGCACTCCGAGGGGCAGGCTCATCTGGCGGAAGGCTTGGAGGTAGCTTACGTTGGTGACGTAGCCCATTGCGCCCAGCACCAGAAAATAGGCCATGAAGGAAAAGATGCCCACCAGATACGGGGCTGGTTGTTTGAAGTTTGCCTTCAGCACCCGCCATCCCTCGATTCGGAAGGCGAGCATGTACAGTAGAATAAAGAGGGCGATGCCGAACTGCACGACACAAAGATAGGCTCCAAGGGAAAGAACCTTTGATGAAAGGGAGATGGAGAGCACGTTCTCCGTTGCCAGATTGTCCATGACCGTGTAGCCAGTGGTGCCGATGGCAGCGACAAAAATCGGTATCATGGCTGGTGAAACCAACAGTTTCCAACTTAAATCGGTAATCTTCCGCTGTGGCATGATGATGCACCCCGCCGCTACGATGGCCATGCCAATCAGCGCCAGTGTGGTCGGTGTTCTGCCAATGCCAAAGATGAGCGTCACGGCAGGGATGAGCAGAGTTGGAAGTGCCCGCGCAATGGGATAGACCAGGGAGATGTCGTTCCTGCCGTATCCCTTGAAAAGACCAACCGCATAGATCATCTCGAAGAAATCGCTGAAGAACAAAAACACCCAGAAGCGCCACCCCAGCGAAAACCAGTCTATTTTCGCCATGAGAAGCAACGGCAGCAACGCCACGCCCGCAATGAAGTTGGCGACGCAGTAGAATGAAAGCGACGGCTCCTTGTTTACCTTGCACAGGAAATTCCATCCCACGTGCAAGGCCACGGAAGCGAGTATGAGAAGAAATGCCGTTGTTGTCATAGCAGTGTCTGGACGAAATCCATCGGGGGAACCGTGAGCTTGGCGCCGTTGGGCAGGGTGATAGTCTGCGGCGACGATGCGCAGTTGAAGAGGGTCAGAAGGCTCTTGCCATCCAGTATATGCACGCGGTGGCG
Organism: Victivallales bacterium; assembly: GCA_017535315.1. Lineage (GTDB taxonomy): Bacteria > Verrucomicrobiota > Lentisphaeria > Oligosphaerales > Oligosphaeraceae > RGIG3456. The sequence goes on from JAFXUD010000012.1 coordinate 121,609, forward strand.
CATGTCGGGGGTGATACCTTCCAGCTTGACGCTATCGTCGGCGCGTTTGCCATTCTTGTAGAATGCAGCGAAGCGTCCAACGGCGTTCATGCCCTCGTTGATGGCGTTGAGACGTTCGCCATCGACAGCCTTACCTGTGAAGTAACTGAGTCCTGCGGCACCACTGGCGGCGGCCGCCAGCACCTCCAGACGGACCTCCCGTACGGAAGGATGGTGGTAGTTCCAGCTGGGAAGCAGTACGTTCGGCAGTGCCTCCGTCAAGTAGGGAACCCCATAGACAGGCTTCTTGAAGGTGTGTGAATCGCAGTCGATGTGGTCGAGGAAATTGACGCCCTCGATGCTGTAGGTGCTGACAAGATGCGCGTCAATCGCATCCTGCTGGTCGTAAAGCAGGGAGTTGGTCGGGACGTTGTTGAGATAGGTTTCCGATGGCGTGCCGTCCAGGTTCAGCGTGTAGTCATAGGCGCAGAGCAAGGTGTTGGGACGCAATTCATGCAGGATGTCCCGTGCCATCCTGTGAAACTTGACGGTGATGTCGTTGCGGAACGCAATCCATTCGTTTTTGTAGTCGCGCAGGATGATGCTGGAATCAAGTTGCACATTTTCTCCCAGTTTGGCGAATGTGCGGAACGCCGCGATGGAGGTGGGGTGGAAACAGGAGCTTGTGCAGACTCCCGTTCCCCAGTACTCGATGTCGATATTGGCAAAGGCACGGCCTGTCGGCGGCAGCAGCTTCACGCAGGAGGCAACGTATTTGCGATACTGTGCCTGAAGTTGCTGGTCGGTGAGGAGGGCGCCCAGGGCGACATGTGCCTTGTCTTCACGTCCATCGGCAAGCGTACGGCGCGGCGGGTCCTTATAAGTTTTTGCATAGTCGGGGCTATGAATCAGGATATTCGGCTGGAAGCCCAGTTTCACCACCCGCTCCGAGGCGTATTTCTGCGAAGCGTGTACGCTCCCATGGTTGAATCCCGATGCCACGAAACTCTCAATCAAAGCCTTGTGCGCGGCTTCATCAATCACATGCCCATCGATGAAGCCCCAACTGCCGACGGTGAACCAATCCTGAAGCGGAGCGACAGGCGCAGGACGCAGGATTTCCATGGGGATTTCGCGTCTCTCGCCCTTCTTGTCACCAACGGTCAATTCAAGCGTAAAGAGTCCCTTGTCACCTGGATTTCCATTGGCCTTCATCACGATTTGGAGCCCAGAGTAGTGGTTAGGATTGGTTTTCATCATATAGCGTGCCCAGTCATACGGGTTCCTCACGCGGTAGGTGCGGTAGCCTGGACGAGCAGGCGGTAGTTCCTCGACAGTGTAGGTCGGCCCGTAGGTGCTGAACTGCGCCGTCAGCACCTCGATGCTTTCAGGAAGGGTGAAATCCACCAGCGTTTCGCTTCCTGCCAGCGTCTTGTCTCCTGCCAGCATCACAAGGATGAAATTCGTGCGTCCCGAAAGCAGGCTAATGACGGGCTCTTTGCGGTCGATGGTCGCGAAGAAGTCCGCTGGATAGACAATACTCCACAGCGGCTCCTTTTTCACGCGGGAGAGCGTCAGCTTTTCCGCTTTATCGGCAGGACGGAGGACGATGTTGTCGATGATGACAGTCCCCGTACCAGCATTCAGCACGGCGGGGCGCAAGGCGGCGGTCTCTATGCGCAGAGTAAACGGCAACGTAGCCATGCGGTAGTCAGGGGCGGCGGGAACAGGGTTGCCAGTCGTGGTCTCCAGCAACTTTCCCTGAGCATCCAATTGCTCGACTACCAGAACTGCGGAGGCACCGCCCTCCTGTTTGACCGAAAGCTCCAGCGTCAAAGCATTATCCTTGCCCGAAGGCTGCTTATCAGGTGCGCCGAGAGGACAGGCAAGTGGTTGTTTCGGCGCGGCGCCGTATCCCGATTTACCGCTGACATGATGAATGGCGATGGCGCCTGCGTCTCCGCATCCATCGGCAACTCTCTCGACCTTGGTCACCCCTTCGATGCCCTCGGAACCATAAAGTCCCCAGGCATCTGCAGTGGCTTCATCTGTGAAGTTCTGCTCATAAAAGCAGTCGCTATCGCCACAAGGCAAAGCTGGTTCGAGACGAATCTCGTCAATGAAAACCTTGCCAGTAAAATTCAGAAGGATGACTTGGCCAGCAATGGCGTTGATGGTGGTGTCGGCATATTTGCATTCCTGCGGTATCCGAAAAACGACTTCGTGGTACTGCCATGTCTGTTCAATCGGAAGAGGAAGGCTGGTCGAGCCGTATGGCGGAACCTCGCCACGTTCTTTTAGCGAGGGCCATAGCTTCAAACAAAAGGTGCCCATCCCTTTCTCTTCACCACGCACCCATGCGGAGAAACGATAAAGTCCGCCTTTGTTATCTGCAACTGGCATCACCACGGCGACTGCCCCGCGCATCGCTCCAGAAAGGCAGAGGCTCCCAGGCTTCTCATGACCAACCGTCGCGTCGAACTCCGCCTTGCCAGGCTTGCCCGTTGGAAACCATATTCTGTATTCGGGAATGCGCTCCCCTGAATCAAACGGTTCAAAGAAGCCGTCAGCCCATGCTGCAATTGTCATTAACAGGCAAAATAACAAACCGATTCTATACATCATCATCCACTCTTTGAAGGTCGTTTAGGTTCTTTCGTTGTAACTATTCAGAAGGGTAAGCCGCGTAGCGGCGGCAAGAGCATAGCCGTGGGTGAAGCGAGCGCCTACGGCGCGAGCGAAGCCCACGGGCTGGCAATACCCCGTTACTATTCAGAAGGGTAAGCCGCGTAGCGGCGGCAAGAGCATAGCCGTGGGTGAAGCGAGCGCCTTCGGCGCGAGCGAAGCCCACGGGCTGGCAATACCCCGTAACTATTCAGAAGGGTAAGCCGCGTAGCGGCGGCAAGAGCATAGCCGTGGGTGAAGCGAGCGCCTTCGGCGCGAGCGAAACCCACGGGCTGGCAATACCCCGTGACTATTCAGAAGGGTAAGCCGCGTAGCGGCGGCAAGAGCATAGCCATGGGTGAAGCGAGCGCCTTCGGCGCGAGCGAAACCCACGGGCTGGCGATGCCCCTGGTTCCTTTGCGCCATGCCGCGTAGCGCAGCGGAGCGGCACGGCGCAGAAAAGCTGGCGACCTGTGCTCCCCTTCTGAATAGTTACCTTTCGTTTTTATTCCTTTTGTCGTTTAGTTCGTTTATCAACTAAAAACATAATACCAAAGAAGCAAAATACAAGGTGGAATCAGAATCATCTCACTTGACAAAGCCCAAAAACAAATTAAAATGATATAGAACTCTTTCCCCACAATTTAAAATACCTCAACTGCCATGAAAAGAACATCACACAGTACCCTCATCTCCTTTCTGAGCCTCCTGGTCCTCTCCTTGCCGCTGATGGCCGTTGACCTCACGGCTTTTAAAACAGAGGATAACAACTGGAGTGACGCCTTCGAGGCGGCCAGGAAGGTGTCGCGTGAAATCACCCTTCGAAGTGGCAAATACGATTTGCAGCGCACCATCGAAGTCGGCGACGGCATGACGCTCTTTTTCGAGGATGGTGCAGAGTTAACCACGTCGGTGATATCTCTCATCCACCATACAGGCGGCACCTTGCTCTTGGAGGGGCGCGGAATTCCAGGCGTGCTTAGCAGCAGCGCAACGGGCGAACGGGGGTGGATGAATCCGAACCGCGCTTCCATCATCGACCTCAACGACCCCTCTGCGGACAATCCGCCCACGCTGATTCTGCGCAACATGGAGTTCAGGGGGTTCAACGGTATCGATGGCTATTGGATGAAAGACGGCGACAGAAATGCCACAAAGAACGCCATCGCCGCACTTGAGATTGACAACTGCCGATTCTTCTGTACGGAAAAAGGCGTTGCAGCCAATGGTTCGACTATTCAACGCGCACGCATCGAAAACTGCCTTTTCGAAGGGTGTGACAACCCCATCCACCTGAACGTTCCGATGCCTGGCGGAATTAGCGTGCTGAACAATGAACTGCGCGACTTCGGGCGCTGCGGAATGCAATTGGGCAAGGGCGGGCAGGTCTCCGATGGATGCACCACGCATCTCTCCAATGCCATCGTCAAGGGAAACCGCCTGCTGAAGGGCGGACGCGGCTCCAAAGTCACGGAAAGCTACATCCATGGCATCCTCATCTACGGGAACAATGTCGTCGTGGAGGGTAATATCGTGCGCGATGTCACCCGAGGCGAACCTGTGCCTGGCGAACCCATCGGCCATCAGATTGTCCAGGAGGACGGCACGGCGCTGCGCGGGCACTGGGTGGAGCGTGACGGCAAGCGAGTGCGGCTTGCAGGCTCTGCCATCTACCTGAAGGCGAACCGTTCGCTGGTGATGGGCAACATTTGCACTAATTCAGGTTATCGCTCCGTCATTGAAATCAAGACGGGCGGCAAGGAGCCGTTTGTATCCGTCTGCAACAACATCGTCGATGGCAGGTCGCTGGACATAGACGAGAGTTTCGGCTTCGAGTGCAACAGCGGACGTTCCGTCTGGATGAACAACGTGGTCTATGACATGCCGCATCAGGCGTTTGTCGTGCGCAGCGGATATGAGAACACTTTTTTGAACAACCTCATCGTCAATGCAAAGGTCGGGTTTGGCCTGTCGGGGACCGTTCCAGGGCAGGGGGAGTGGATCAACGGCAACCGCTTCGTCAATGTGGAGGTGCCCGTCGCATTTGACGGAAAGGAGGCGCGCCCTGCCAACATCCCCGAAGCCATCTTGCCAGGTCCTGTCTATCTGAACGAGACGGCGGAACTTCCCGAACCATCTGCAGAGTGGAACGGACGAATGCTTGTCCACGGCAAAACCATCTATCTGGGCATTGTCGATGGCGGTGTCAGCAAGTGGATGGAGTTCAGCGGAAAGGTGATAGAGCCGAAGCAATATGTTGTCGTCGGTCCAGAACTGGCCTTCAACGCAGACCAGTCTGGAAACGGACAGTCATCGGACCCTGCCCTGAACGACCCTGCCTTCCCTGGCTGGGCCATCACGATGCGTACCGCCACGGAAAAGCCGCTCGACCCCCACGATGGATTCGTCACCTTTGACACGGAAAACTGCAAGACGGGCGGACGCTCCATGAAGGTGCTTTTCCCTGAGCACGGCTCCGAGTGGAGGGCACGCCAGAGAATACAGATACAGCCAGGAAACCGCTACCGTGCCACGGCCTTGGTGCGCGGCGAGGAGCCGCGCAATTTCTACCTCTCCGTTACCTGCAACGGCAGGAGCGTGCAGGCGCGGGGCATTGAAACGCAGGATTGGCAGACACTCAGCGTGGAGTTCAATGCAACCTCCAGTTTCTGCGATTTCATCATACGCGGTGCGAAGACCTCGCCAGGCAAGGGTGCCTGGGTCGATTCCATCTCCCTGCGGAAAATAGTAGAGGAGGGAGCCGAAAATCAAGCAGACGATGACCCCCTTGCTGGACTGGTACCCGTTGGCGACGAGTTGATGGCGATGCCTCAAGCCGAGGATGGCAAGCTGAAAAAAGGATGGAGCGTTGCAGGCTGTGCGCATGAACTCTCCACAACGGATGGAACGTTCCGCCTTCAGGCGGCGGCAAACGGAAATCTCTCCCTTTCAACCACAGTTGCGTTGGAAGCAGGAACCTATCGCTATGAACTGGAATTCGCCGAAGAAACCGCTAAATTCCGCTTGAGCGCAAAACTGGCCGATGGCAAGCGCCTGGCAGGGAAGGCGGTCAGCGCCTTGAAATACCAATGCTGTTTTACTATTGATGCGCCTGGCAAAGTACAGTTGGGGCTCTGGGGAGGCACTTTGACGCCTGGCGAAAGCTGTACCCTGAAAAACGTCTCGCTGCGGGCACTGGCACCAGCACAGTAGTGCCTGGCACGAAAAGGGACGGGAGAGACGGGAAAGACGGGAGGGATAGAGAAATGCAACTCTTCGCTGTCCCTCCCGTCTCTCTCGTACCTTTGAGGTCTTATTTCAACTTTTCTCTGTCCCTCCCGTCTCTCCCGTCCCTCTCGTCCCTTTGATGGCTTATTTCAGCATAAGAGTATAAGTGGTATTGGGTGGCTGATGCCACGACTGCGGAAATGCAGGAAGGTTGTGCAATTTGACCTCAACTGGACGAGAAGTATGGACACCTAGCGTGGCACGTCCCAACCACACTGGCGCACGAGGTGTGACTTCCACCGCAGGCAGCCCCCTTTGTATGGCGATTGCGCGAATCAGCGCAGTTGGAACCACTGGGATGGCTGACCAGAGCAGGAGGGCCCCGCTGTCCTGGCGCATGGCCAGCGCAATTCGCCCATCGGCTGTTCGTGCCAATGGCGTCAGCCCTTTTGTCTCTTGCGGATAAGCGGCAAGCCCGCAGGTATGGCTCATCCGCTGAATTGTTCCCGCGGGAATATGGAATAGCTGTTCGGCTTCAGGGGAAAACGTCATTTCAAGCAACTGCTTGTCACGCTGTACGTCAAATGCACAGCGGAACAACTGTGAGGGTAAGGTCGTGTTGATGGAACCACCGTTCAATAGTCCTGTGACAGGTGAGAACCAGAGCATATTGCGTGAGTCGGCGGCCAGTTTTGTCAGGCAGTCAGCTTGGGCTTTTGTGAGAGACAGTACGTTGAGCAGCAGAAACAGCCGATGTCTATCGGCAATGGCGGGTAAATCTTCAAGGTCGTAGAAATCGCATGCTAACCCAGAGCATAGCAGTTCATGATAGCCGCATTCGACCAGTTGGGCGTTCAACTGGCTGTCACGTGCCAGCAGAGCAGATGTTTTCTCCGATGTCAGAACGGCGCAATATGTCTGGGACGGCAAAACAGGTGGATTGCGTAAACGCAGTTCCTCATCCTGTTTGGCGAGGTTGGCTGCCAAAGCAAGCAGTCTGGGGTCTCCTGGAATCCAGCCACGGCTGAAATCAAACCATCGCATGACGGCTCCTCCAGCCAGTTGGTTGGCAAACTCGCGTTCAATGATGGCGCGGCTGCCAGCCAGGGTGGCGGGGCGTCCCAGGCCATTGTCTGCGTTTGAGGGGCGGACATCGCATTCGGAAAGCAGCAGTTTGCCATGCAAACGTGCAGAAGCATCGGGGTACATGAAGCCGCCGACATCCCCCAAACGGCGTGTGCCATAGCGCGAAGGGGCCATAAGAATATCAACACTAGATGAGGCCAGCAGGCGGGATAGGCACTGGTGCCCTCCGTCATGACTGCGCGGCCCATTCAAAATGTAATTGGTGTAGCCGTAGTAGGTTCCTGTCAACGTGCGGCCATCGGTGGCTTCCTTGACGCACTGGCATAACTCCATAATGACGCTGCTAACTAAGTTGGAGATGGCTTCTGAAAAGTCAATCTGTGGCTGAAATGCGTCAGGCGGACGAAACTCGCCGTCAGACTGCAAACGCTGTTCTGGGGTTGGCAGGGGGATTTCGTCAAATGTGCGGTATTGAGTTTGCCACTCCAGGTTTAGTTTGTGGATATCGCGCTGATAGCATTCCTGAAGAAATCCGTGGTAAAATTGGCGGAAGTGAGGGCTGTAATCGATCATTTCGCCTCTGGCGGAGCCCCAATGGATCCACTCCCAGGTGATGCCAGAGCAGGGCAGAATGCTGATGACTCGTTCTCCAGCAGGAATGGATTTCAGATGAGCTATCAGCTTCTGAAGCATTGCCTTGCTGTCCTCCAGCCAAAGCCGTGAGGCCATGGAGGAGGTGGCTTCGGGAGTATCACGGTAGTTTTTGACGCGGAACTCTCCATGGTCATTTTGTATGCCCTCGTCGGGATGGCATTCCCTCCACCTCGGCCCTGGGTCTGTGACTGAGACACACAGGGAGATGGCCTGCTGTGGGTGGTGAAGCAAGACGCTCTGGAGGATATTGTCCGTTTCGGAGAAGTCTGGTGGGCCGTCCTCATGAAAGCGAAAAATGACTCTGGCGGTGGTCACAGGCATAATCTCTGCCATTTGGCAGGCATAGCGAATGGCATCATCGTTGGCAGGCGGGTCGGAAAGCAGGTACTCCATCGTGCCAATGGTCTCCTTTCCATTGAGATGATAGGCTGGACGCAAGTCGTTAAGAAGAACCTGAACCTTTGGTAGTCCAGCGATAGCTCCTTGTTGATGATGAAACTTGTTGGGAGAGAGAATCTTGCATGGAGTGCCATCCAGCATCGCCTCAATTTGATAGTCTCCAGTCGGAAGAAAACGCAGATGCAGGGGCGAGGTTTCCACTTCGCCTTTTGTCAACATCTGGTCGGCCAAAATGGTGCGCGTTCTATTTCCCAGAAGCGCCAGAACAAGCCGTCCTTTGTCAGGTGAACATTGAAGCCTAGGTGTCCATACGGTTTCTGCCGTTGTTTCATCTGGCAGGTTCAGCAGGCGACAGGTGGGGGCGGTTGGTGGAACAGGACGCAGATTTGGGCTTTCCTGATGTAGGTACAGGGTGAATGAGGCATTGATCTCGGTGGCATTTCGCACGGCTAGGCGTATTTCCGCTGCCAACGGCATAAAAGGCAGGATTCCATCGCTGGTGCCACTTGCCAGCGTCTCCTGATGTGTGCCAAGTTTGGTGCTATAAAGGTCATATTGCTCTACAGTCAGTTCCAGGTTGGCAGTGGTAGTGGCGTGCCATAGCACGGGGGCTGAAAGCGGTATTTCGCGGCTCATGGCAGTGGTTGCACCTGCGGCCAGCAGAGTGGATTCTCCCCAGGGGGAACGCAGGGAACCAGGTGGCTCGGGGGGGATGACGGCGAGCCTGGTAAGGCAAACGTCTCCGTCGCCCTGGTAAAGGTCAATGCGGAGAAAGTCAATCGTCCCATGCCAATGAGGGTTTTGGGAAGCCAGAAACAGCAGTGTATCTCCCTCCAGCACGGAGCGGACGCTGGCGGCTTCCCTGAAATCTTCTCCCTTGGCGGCGAAGTAGAGCTTTCCCTGGGTTTCGGTGTTGGCACCCGACAGACGCAATTCCCCCAGTTCGTCGGCGTTGATTTCCAGCGTTGGGGAATAGAGCCGTCCATGATCGCCGCTTCGCAGAACGATGCCACGCCTCTTCTCAAAGCCAGAGCGGTTGAACAGCAGTGTGCGCCAGCCATGCCAGTCAGAACCAGTCCAATCCAAATCAAGTGGTGCTGCAACAAGCAGACAACTCCATAGGCACAGAGTTATGATGGCTCTTTTCATTGTTTTTAGGTACTATTTCTTAATTTGCCAGATGAAAGTCTCCCATGGGAGTGCGGTAGGGACGTTTATAACGCCCTTCTGCCAGGTTGCGCCGCTCTCTTTGCGTGTGAAGCCCCAGGAAACAAGCTCTCCGTCAGACGGACGATTTGCGAAGGCCGTGAAATCAACCGTCAGGGGACGGTTCTCCTTGCTGTCATTCGCAAGAATAACGACTGTGCCTGCCTCTGTGTCGAATGATGCGAACGATACCTTGTTGGCAATGTCGATGCTCTTGGAATCGCGCAAGGTTGGTTTCCATGGCTGCGGCACAAGCGTCAGGAAGGCACGGATGTCCTGAATGACGGGCTCCAAAGTTTCTGCCACGAAGGCACGCCCCTGCGGACGTTCCCGATGGCAGTGCGCTTCCGAGAAGAACCAGATACCGCGCACACCATAGCAGAGGTCGGAGAAGAGCATGAAGCGCATTTCGGTGAGGTTGGGGTAGCGAAGGTTGGCCAGCCGTTCAGGGTCCTTGATGTTCTTGGTGAAGCAGGAGAAGTCCGTCGCCTGTGTCACGGCGAAGAAAGGCGTGCTCTTGTAGTTGTATGCGGTGGAGGCGTTGCGCATGGCGCGGCTGTGCCATTGGAGATTTTCGTTGGGGAAGGCCATGCCCCGCACAGGATAGTTGTCAAAGGCCCAGATATCGCTGTAGCCGCGGCTGTTCCAGTATTCGGCACGCTCGTTCATCACCAGCTCGGTCGGCTGACTGGCGATGCTCTTCACGAGGTTGTTGAGCTTGCGCACCTGCGGGAGCATGTTGGTGCCAGGTTCATCCCAAATCTGCCAGATGCCGATGGCGGGATGGTCTTTGACGGCTTTCACCTGCGCTGCTATCTTCTCTTCCCAGTCAGGTTCGGTGTTCTTGCCAATGCGGATGTGCCCTGCAAGATCAACCATCACCTTCATGTTGTGTTTTGCCGCCAAATCCAGCGAGGGAGCCATGTCCGTCTCCTTCCACAGACGGTAGCTGTGTACATAGTTGATGCCCATCTTCTCCATCCAGGCAAAGGTCTCCTCGTCCCAATGGAGTATTCCAAACATCCCGATGACAAATGGGTCTTTCTCCGCATCAAACCCTACCGCCTGCACCATGTTTATGCACATCAGGCACAAAGCAGTAACCATAATCTTTTTTCCAAAGCTCATTGTTGACCTCTTTTTTGACACAATATGAGGGAATAGGAGAACCATCTGGGGGAGGAGCAAAACAATCAAAAAAAGAGCATGGTCGTAAAAAATCGGGGCCCCGCCCTTTAGGGTTGGGGAGCAATTTAGCCTGATTTCGAGGGCTTGTCAAGTCGGTTTTCTGCATAATTTTGATGATTCAAACATCATTTTATTTTTTTATAGGCGTGTGAAGAATGTTGTATATAAAAGTTGATGGTAACTATTGAGGTAATGTGTATTCGGTCATCTGTCCTGCACACTAAAGATAGTGCGTTGGTTAGATGGCGGAATGCTAAATAAGGGCATGTGACGTATTGAATATAGGTCACATGCCCTTATTTTCACAACTAGCGCGAAATGCGCTAAGAGATGGGCGCAGTGGCTAAGGCAACGGCTCGAAGCCGCATTTTCATGCGGCGAAAGGCGTTACCGACGCCAATGTGTTCATGCCGACGCGCATTTCACGTTAGTTTTTGAATTACCTCTATTCAGAAGGGTAAGCCGTGTTAGCTGCGCTAGTAGCATATCCGTGGGTGAAGCGAGCGACTTATGGCGCGAGCGACGGGATGGACGGCCAAATTGCGTTAGGTCTTTAACATTGTCGCTCCCGTCTCTCCTGTCGCTCCCGTTCCTGTCTGCAACTTCTCCAACGAATCCGCCTTTAATGAGGGCAAGACCGTTCCAGCGCACGATTTCATCAGAATCAATTAGGTTATTCAAACGTAATTATTCGGGACGGGAGGGACAGGAGGGACGGGAGGGACATCCCAATTGCGTTAGGTCTTTAGCATTGTCGCTTCCGTCTCTCCCGTCGCTCTCGTCCCTGTCTGCAACTTCTCCGACGAATCCGCCTTTAATGAGGGCAAGACCGTTCCAGCGCACGATTTCATCAGAATCAATTAGGTTATTCAGACGTAATTATTCGGGACGGGAGAGACGGGAGAGACAGGAGGGACAGACCAATTGCGTTAGGTCTTTCGCTCTGTCGCTCCCGTTTCTCCCGTCGCACCTTTAGGCGTTAATTCAGGAGACATCGTCGTTATATCCGTTGTGGCGTTAAAACGGTTTTACAACGAAAAAGCAAGGAGGAGACTTGACAAGTACGAAAGAGCAAGCTAGATTCTTCAAAGTGAGGAAAGGGATGGAAGAGATAAATGTATTGGTAGGGGAGAAGATGGGAAAATAGAATGAATCTAGAAGAGTTTTTCATAGCATACCCTAAGGTAGCGGTGGCCTTTTCGGGCGGCGTCGATTCTGCCTATCTGCTGTACGCGGCCAAAAAGCATGCTGCAAAGGTGCGGGCATATTATGTTAAATCCGCCTTTCAGCCGCAATTTGAGCTGGAGGACGCGCAGCGTCTGGCCGTGGAACTTAGCGTGGAGATGAGTGTGCTGCGGGTGGATGCACTGGGCGACGAGAACGTCAGGGCGAATCCACCAAACAGGTGTTATTACTGCAAGCGACGTATCTTTTCCGCCATACGCGAACAGGCGTTGCGCGATGGTTTCGAGGTGCTGCTGGATGGCACCAATGCCTCAGACGATGTTTCAGATAGGCCAGGTATGGTGGCCCTTCAGGAGCTGTCTGTGCTTTCGCCCCTGCGTCTTTGCGGTCTGACCAAGCCTGAAATACGCCGCCTCTCGCGTGAAGCAGGGCTTTTCACGTGGGACAAGCCCGCATACGCCTGCCTGGCCACGCGTATCCCATACGGGCAGCCGCTGGAGCCATGTCTGCTGGAGCGGACTGAACGTGCGGAGGGATTCCTCTTCTCGCTCGGTTTCCGCGATTTCCGCGTGCGGACGCTTGGGGAAAACGCAAGAATCCAACTGCCAGCTTCGCAACTTCCCTTGCTGATGGAGCATCGGGCGGAGATAGTCAGAGAACTCAAGAAGGCATATAGCGCCGTGTTGCTTGATTTGGAGACAAGAAATGAATGATTTGAGAGAGCTGCTTGAGGCCGTGAAGGCGGGCAATCTTGCCATAGACGATGCCATCCTGAAAATCAAACGGCAGCCGTTTGAGGACATCGGCTTTGCTAAGGTGGATTTGCACCGCAAGGTGCGCCAGGGTGCGGCTGAGGTTATCTACGGTGCTGGGAAGACAGCCGAACAGATTGCTGCCATCGCGGAGACAATGCTCCAAAACGGTCAGAGCACCATCCTCATAACACGTTTGTCGGCGGAATCAGCTGCCGAGTTGACGAAACGCTTCCCGATGAAGTACGATGAAACCGCGCGAATCGGGATTATCGGCACAATGCCCGCGCCAAGCGGAAACGGCACTGTCGTTGTGGCGACGGGTGGCACCAGCGACATACCTGTTGCCGAGGAAGCAGCCATCACTGCCGAGGTTCTTGGAAACAAAGTGACCAGGCTCTATGACGTGGGCGTCGCTGGTCTCCACAGGTTGCTGGCGCATCTGGACGACATTATGGGAGCTTCCGTCATCATCGCCATTGCGGGAATGGAGGGCGCTTTGGCCAGCGTCATTGGAGGGTTGGCGGACTGCCCCGTCATTGCCGTTCCCACCAGCGTGGGCTACGGGGCCTCGTTCCATGGTGTTTCGGCCCTTCTCTCTATGCTTAACTCCTGCGCCAGCGGCGTGGCTGTCGTGAACATTGACAACGGCTTCGGAGCAGGCTATATGGCTAATATGATTAACCACACAAAGGCAAAACAATGAAAACACTTTACCTGGACTGCGGAATGGGTGCGGCGGGCGACATGCTGGCCGCCGCTCTTTATGAACTCCTTGACGACAAGGAGGGTTTTATACAGAAAATGAACGCATGCGGGATACCTGGCGTCCGCTTTGTTGCCGAACCAGCGGTGAAATGCGGCATCACAGGCACCCATTTCCACGTGCTGGTAGATGGTATGGAAGAGGCTCCCCATGAGCATAGCCATGAGCATAGCCATGAGCATAGCCATGAGCATAGCCATGAGCATAGCCATGAGCATAGCCATGAGCATAGCCACGAGCACGAACACTGCCACGAGCATAGCCACGAGCACGAACACTGCCACGAGCATAGCCACGAGCACGAACACTGCCACGAGCACGAACACTGCCACGAACATAGCCATGAGCACGAACACTGCCACGAGTATGAGCAGGTTCAGTGTCCGACGTCTTTAGCGTCGGGAGAAGAGCATCACCATGAACACGCACATACCCACACACACGTCCATCGGTCGATGGCGGAGATAGAAGAGATTATTGGTGGACTGGCATTGTCGGAGAAGGTAAAGCAGGATGCCGTGGAGGTTTACAGGCTTATCGCGGAGGCGGAAAGCGCGGCGCACGGCAGGTCTGTCACGGAGATACATTTCCACGAGGTGGGGACAATGGACGCCATCGCCGATGTCACGGCGGTCTGCCAGTTGGTGGAGTTGCTTGGCGTCGAACGTATTCTTGCATCGCCCGTGCATGTCGGCTGCGGGAAGGTTCGTTGCGCCCATGGCGTGCTGCCAGTTCCCGCGCCTGCGACGGCGTTCATTCTCAAGGGCGTACCCATCTATGGCGGCAAAATCGAGGGCGAGCTTTGCACGCCCACGGGTGCGGCTCTGCTGAAGAAGTTTGTCTCATCCTACGGCGAGATGCCACCGTTGAAGGTGGAGAGAATCGGCTATGGCATGGGGACCAAGGATTTCGAGGTGGCCAACTGCGTACGTGCTCTGCTGGCGGAGACCGTCGGCGAAGGCGATATGGTCGTGGAGTTGAGCTGCAACCTCGATGACATGACGCCAGAGCGAATCGGCTTTGCGATGGAACGGTTGTTCGAGGCGGGGGCGCTGGATGTCTATACGGTTCCTGTGGGGATGAAGAAGTCGCGACCTGGCGTGATGCTGTGCGTAATGTGCCGCGAAGCGGTGCGGGATGAGATGGTCAGGCTGGTCTTTCAGCATACGACAACCTTGGGCGTACGCGAAACGCGAAGCCGCCGATATACCTTACAGCGCAACATAGAGAGGCTTAGCCTGCCCTGCGGCGAGGTGCGCGTGAAGCGGTCGGAAGGGTTTGGCGTCACCCGTTGCAAGGTGGAGTACGAAGATTTAGCGCGCATTGCGCGCGAAAAAGGCCTCTCAATTGATGAGGCTAGCAAGCTTGTGGAGAAGGAGGCAAAATCGCCGCGCTGAAGGCACGGCACACATAACAGGCGAAGCATAGGGAGGCCTGTACTGTGTCCAACAACTTAGCGCTGGGGGTTACTGGGGGCTTTCGCTTCGCAGGCCAGCCTTGTAGGCGGCAGTCCCCCGTCCTTTGCCGCGTATCGACGCAGAAACCACAGACCGAAAAGGATGGCTTCGGCTGCATCGTCGTCGTAGGCGCATTTGGGTGGTCTGCCGCATGCTTTGGCGATTTGGAGGGCGATGGTTTCCGCGTAAGCCTTTGCCTGCTTGCCGCTGCGGCGCTGGCGTGGCAGCAGCATGTCTTCGCGCCACTGTTCGGCGGAGAACTGCTGCACTGGGATGGAGGCGCGTTCCGCGCTTTTGCGGAAGATGTCTGCTATTTCCCCCTGTCCTTCCAGCACCAGCTGCGTGACGCCTGGCAATTCAACCCAGATGGAGGGCAGCGCCTTTTTCAGTACCGTCCGATTTGCGAAACGGGTGGAGCGTGCGCGGACGAGCTCGCCTTCCGCATTGAACCAGGCCAGCCCTGCCTTCATGCCAACATCTATGGACAATAAGACTGCCTCTGGCCGAGCAGATGTGTCGTTTTTTTCAGGCTTCATCGATGCTCTTGTAGGCATAGACGGTTTTGCAGTAATCAACGTAGTTTTCGGAGTGGCACATTCCCTTGCCTGGACTGTCGGAGAGCTTGCAGACGGGATGGCCGTTGCTCTCCGTCATCTTCATCACCATGTTGAGCGGCTTGATGCCCACGGAGTTGGTGATGGAGGTGCCGACGCCGAAGGAGACCTTGATGCGTCCACAGAAGCGCTTGGCGATTTCCACGCACTTGTCTGCGCTGAGAGAATCGGACCAGCATCCAGTCTTGGTCAGCGGATCCAATCCAAGGGCCTTGTAGTGTTCGATGAGCATTTCGCCCCAGGTGAAAGGGGAGCCGCTGTCGTGGCGGCAGCCGTCGAAGAGCTTGGCGAAATACTTGTCGAAGTCGCGCAGGAAGGCATTGAAGCCGAAGATGTCGCTCAAGGCGATGCCGAGCTCTCCCCTGTACTCCTTCGCCCAAATGTCCAGGGCGGTCTTCTGGACTTCGGAGAGGCGCACGTTCTCGCCCTGGATGCCCATGAACCACTCATGCGCGAAGGTTCCGATTGGCTTCACGTCAAAGTGTTTGGCCAGCAGCACGTTTGAGGTTCCGACGAAGAATTCGGGAGCCTCGTTGATGAAGCGCTCCACGACGTGTTCCTGCCAGTTGCTGCTGAAGCGGCGGCGCAGCCCGAAGTCTGCAAAGGTGAAAGAATATCCCTCGTTGAAGCAGTTTTTCAGCTTGCCAATCATCTCGTCAAGCCGTGCATTGCCCTTTGCGCGGACATCCGCCCGTGTAAGATTGCCATTGGCCATCTGGTCGCGCATATAAAGTTCGGAGACGATGGCGAGGCAGGGTATCTCAAAATAAATCACATCGCGCCAGGGACCCTCCGCCCACATCACCAGGCGGCCATTGTTATCGGTCTCCGTGTGAATCTGGTCGCGCTTGAGATAGAAGCGTTCCAGGTAGTCGATGTAGTCGGAGCTGAGCCAGCGGATGTTTCGCAGATAGTCCAGTTCTTCCTTACGGAAGTGGAGCGTGCATAGATAATCCAACGCCTCGTCCAGTTGTGGCTTCAAGTAGCCGAGACGGACCCCATCCCGCTCCTTGAACTCTACCTTCACATTGGTCTTTGGAAACCAGTGGAGCACAGCCTGCCCCATTGAAAACTTGTACAAATCCTGCTCCAGCAGGCTGGTAATCGGATAGAGATCCATCTTGATTTCTCCCAATGACGGTTTTCAATCAAAGTACGTCAATCTGGCAGGAGGCCATCACATCCAGGGCCGCCTGATGCTTTTCGGGAGTGACGCCCGCGCAGCAATTGGCGCAGACGGCCATCGGCGTATCTGGATATTCTGCGCGAAGCAGCAGGGCATTGCTGACGACGCAGATATCGGTGCAAAGGCCGCAGAGCTGTATTTCCGCAGGAGTGCCCATCCATTTGCGGAGAATACTGCCGAGGGAAACGCAGCCAAAGGTGCCCTTTTCGACAATTTTGGCGTTTTTGGCTTTCAGTGCCTTTTCAACCAGGGGATTGAGTTTCCAGCCATCGCTCCCTTTGATGCAGTGCCTGACGGGCAGCTTCTTTCCTTCGAGGGTGTCAAGATAGTCTTCACCGTGGGTATCAAGAGTTGCAACGACAAGGCCCTTCCATTCATTGATTTTCGCGACTACATTCTGCACAATCGCCTGTGCATCCTGGCTGCCGAGGGTCCCATCGATGAAGTCATTCTGCATATCCACGACAAGCAACATCTTTTCCGCCATGATTTGCCTCCAAGGTTATTACCTCGTCCTTGTTCTAACGTTGCCAATATAATATATTGCCCCATAAGATAAAATCAAGCATCCAGAGGTCAAGCCGCCAAATGAACGCACGGCCATACTGGACGGGTAATGACTATTCTTTTTTTCTTATTTGGAGTTGAAAAATATAAGGCAAGGAGTAAAATAGTAGTTGTTCATATCTCTTTTGTCTTTTATCTTGAACCCTTTGCGTTGTTTAGGTCTTTTTAGGTACTTTGAAACTGGTAGAATCATGAAAAAAGCCACATTTTTGCTGATCATCGCCGCCTTTTCTCTTTTTGCGGGAACACTCCAACTGGACAGCACCTTCAACCAACTGGACGAAAAGGGCGCCAGCCGCTCCTGGGTTCTCAACCAGTGGACGGGATACAATCCGCTTCCGACGCTGACGGTCCTCAAAGGGGTGGACAACGAGATGAATGTCATTCGCATGGACAACATAGCCTCCTCGCACGGCGGCGCCTTCGTTTCCGTTAAGCGGTTCCCTGCGCGTTGCGGCGACCTCTTGCGCTTCTCATTCCGCGCACGTGGAAAGGGTAAGGCGGAGCTGATTCTCGGTTGCATGTTGGCAGACGGCACATGGAACATCATCCCACCGCAGTCATACAGTTTCAGTCTAGGGGAGGAGTGGAACGACCACCTCTGTTCGCTTCGCGTGCCAAACGGCCCAAACGGCGAGACTGGCTTGATTTACGTCGGGTTCCACGCCAGCCAGAACAGTGTACTGGAGGTCTCGAATATCACTGCCACGCATGAAGAGGGGCTTTACCGCGGAAGTGAACGTTTCCCCGAACGCTGGACACTCTTCGGCGAAGTCGATGCCAACTACGCCCCGACGGCGGAAGAGCTGGTCTCCATTCCTGAGCAGCTGGCTGGAGTCGATGGTAAGTTAGTCTTCCTCAAGGATAACACGCTGGATTTTGCGCAAATCATGGGGCGCGGACAGAACAAGTGCGGCTGGGCCTTCGCCACGCTGAACTCCCAATGCGACTGCGAATACACCCTTGGCGCAGGTGCGGACTGGTGGATGGCCTACTACCTCAACGGTGAAAAGCTCATCGACACCTTCCCCAACGGCAACAAGGATGGCAAGGTCGATTTCACCAACTACATCGTCAACGCGCACCTCAAAAAGGGCAAAAACATCATTGCCATCAAGTTCGTCGCAGGCAGTGCCTCCTCAGAGCTGAAGGTGGGCGGACCAGAGCATTTCAACAACATCGTCAAGAAAATAAAGCTCTCCAAAATCGATTGGATCGACTCCTTCGACAATGGAAAGAACGCCTGTACGGGGAATCCCGAAATCATCCAGGGGAATCCCACGCCAGGCCTGCTCTCCGTTACAGGGCAGGCGGTCTTCAAAACCGACGGTACGATAGCCATCGACCCGCCCAACGCCATCTACGACCTGCCGCAGGAAGAGGGGATGCACCGCATTGTGGGCATCCGCATCCAGAACTTCGGACGTGAACCGCAGAGCCGCAAGGACTCCACTCTGTCGTTTGTCTTCTCCGATGGCGACGACAATGCCGAGCTGTGCGTCAAACACAAGGCGACTAGCGGAATACTGGAGCTGGAGGTCACCAGAAAGGGAGCTGTCCTTGCCAAGCACTCAATCTCCTACAACGTTCTGCCAGCCGATTTCCTGTTCGCAGGAGGTGCCAAGGGCAAGTACTCCATTCTTGTCAACAGCCTGGCGGACAGCAGTTCCACCCTCTTCACGGGGGACAACCCATTCTTCACCCTTCACCAGAAGGGGTTGAAACTGGGGCTTGTCTTCAAGGCACTGGACGGTACAGCCGAGGTTGTGACGGACAACTTCATGGTGGGGCGCGCCTCCGAAGCGAGCAACTTGAGCAAGGTTCCCTTCAAGGTCGAGCCGTTGAGGGAGTTCGACCCCGTCAAGGCGGGGTGGAAGCAGGTCTTCAGCGAGGAGTTCAACGGAACGGAGCTGGATTTGGAGAAGTGGTACCACGGCTACAGCAGTCTGCCTGAACGCCTCAAAATCAAGGATGGCGTCTGCGAAATCGTCTGCGACTGGAACGAGCAGAAGAGCAAGGTCACATCTGCCAGCATTTATACAATAAAGCGTTTTGGGTATGGCTACTTTGAGGCGCGCGTGAAGTTCCGCAAAGAACATGGCTGGTGGTCCGCCTTCTGGATTTGCAACAACAACTGCTCCAATCCCTTCTACGACAGCTTTGAAATCGATGTCTATGAGGACTATTACCTGCGCTCCGAGAAGCCTGGCGGCCAGCCGAGGGACATTCTCGACCACAACTTGCATGTCTTTGCGGGCGACTGCCTCAAGAGCTGGAACTACCATTCCAAGCTGCCTGGCTCGTTGGACGAATTCTACACCATCGGCTGCAAATGGACACCGTTTGAAATCTCCTACTATATGAACGGAAAGCTCATCGAGAGCTCCGCCAACCACAGCCCCTATAACTCCGTCACCTTTGACCCCTTCAACCACGCGGCGGGTACGACGCCTATGAAGGCCATCCTCAGCGGCTGCTGCGGCAAGTCGGGCGGCGATCCCAAAAACGGCAAATTCCCTGAGAGCTTCTTCTGCGACTTTGTGCGTGTCTATGAGTATCCTGAAGACGACATTCCCTCGGTGACCTGGGTGAAGGATGCCAGCGAGCAGCCTTTCGTGGTGCAGCAGGGAACGACGCTCACCTTCGAGGCGAAGCCAATGCCATCCAGCAAGACCAAGAGTCCCATCAAGAACGTCTATCTCTTTGACAGCGGCTATCTTCTGGAACACAAGAGCGAACCGCCATACACCTTCGACGTGATGCTGACAAAGGAGTACTACGACACCACGGATTATGTGCGGCCTGGCCGCCAGGGCAAATACCCTGCGTTTGGATGCGCACTGCACGCATACAGCGTCTTCGTGCAGGATGAGGCGGGGAACGTGGCTCACACGGAGCCCGTGCTCAAGTACTTTGCGCCTACTGCGAAAAGCCGTCCATACAAGGGCAAGGCGCAGGTCATCCCTGGCAGACTGATGCTCGGTGACTACGACGAAGGCGGTCCCAGCGTCGCCTATATGGACACCACGCCTGACAACACCTTTGGCAACAGGCCAGGTGCCCGCCGCACCGACGAGGGTGTGGATTTGTCGGGAAACGTCGTTGGCGGCTTCGCCCCCTGGGAGTGGATGAACTACACCGTCGATATCCAGAAGGCCGCCAAATACAAGGTCACGCTGCACTACGGCACACCATTGAATTACATGAAGGATGCCCTGATTCTGCTTGACGGTGTCATCGTCGGACGCTTCCCCATCCGTTCCCACGGTGGCAACACCTTCGAAGTCGATACTACCTCCACGGTGGAAATCGAGTTGCCCGCTGGCCGCCATGAGCTGAAATTCCTCGCTCTTTCAGGTGGATTTAATACCGATTACATTGATTTTGAAGCATTGTAAGGGATTGGAGCGCCGTAGGCGCGCAAGAATATAGCCGTGGGTGAAGCGAGGCCGCAATAGCGGCGAGCGAAACCCACGGGACAAGCCCCCCTTCGTTTGGTCTGCGCCGTGCCGCGTCGCATAGCGAAGCGGCACGGCGTTATCCATTACGTTTTTTTCATCAATAAATAATGATAAGGAGAAAACTAACATGAAACAACTGCATCTTTTCATTCTTCTGTGTGCTCTGGTGTGTGTGGAAGCGTTTGCCGACCGTCCGATGGCTCTGGTCATCATGTTGGACGGGCAGCGCGCCGACAGCATTGAGAACCTCTATATGCCGACATTGCAGGCACTGCGTGCAGGCAAGTGGCAACCTGGCTACAACTGCGCCTGGTCGGACAGTGCACTGACCATCCCTGATGCACGCCCCTCCAGCGCAGCCAACCACACTGCCATTGCGACAGGCGTCACGGCCACCAAGAACAACGTCTTCAGCAACAATCAGTTTCCACAGGGCAAATACGATGAATGGCCGACCTGGCTGACACGCCTCAAGGCCGCCAAGCCCGAATTGAAGACCCTCTATATGTATTCCTGGAAGCCAGATGAACTTCTGAATCCGACGGAGAGCGTGGAGTTCAAGCACGGTTCCGACTTTGCCAACGGCAAAGAGCTGGCTGACAGACTTGCAACGACGGATGCACCAGACGCGACCTTGCTCTTCATCGACATCCCCGATTCTGGCGGTCACGGCACGGGCTTCTACCCCTACGGCACGATGTATAGGCGCTTCTCCTACCAGACCGACCTCATCATTGCGGGGCTTCTGGATGCCATCGCAAAGCGTCCGACTTTCAGCGCCGAAGACTGGCTGATTGTTGTCACTGCCGACCACGGCGGCTACGCGAAAACCCATGGTCTGTGGGGCGGCCATGCGACCACGATTCCCTTCCTTGTAACGAGCAAGCACGTCCAGAACGGTCGCCTCGCGGGTGTGCCTGGCAACCTGGATGCCGCTGCCACAGCTCTGGAACACTTTGGGCTGTATAGTAAAGAGCTGAACCTGGACGGTGTACCGCAGGGCAAAAACATCGTCACGGATCCTGTCCGCCCGCTGAAGGAGGGACTGGCCGCCTATTTCACCTTCGACGAGAAGAAGGAGCCTGTCAACCATGCGGGCACGGAAATCGTCGCCAAGCTCTTCGGCGCAAAGACCACTTCCGCCGAGAAGCGCGATGGCTTCGCACAAGGCTACCTGCACGTTGAAAGCGAAGAAAAAGCTGAAGAGGTTGAGGAAAATGGGGTCAAAAAAGAAAAGAAAACACGTATTCCCGCAGGAGCTGTCCTGGAAGGGACTGAGAAGCTGAATCTGGAAGCTGGACGCTGCTTCACCGTCACCGCCTGGGTGCGCATGCCTGCGCAGCCGCAAAATGGCGACCCGCTTATCCTCGGCAACAAGGACTGGCACAACGGAGGCCTGCCTGGCTTTGCACTCATCGCCGCCCGTCAGACCGAACGTGCGAAGGCACCAGGCGTCTGCCTCAACTATGCGCGCTCTGGAGAGGTAACACGTGTTGACATGGGCACATACGACATTGAACCCGAAAAATGGACTTTCTACGCCCTCACCTTCACGACCAATGGCGTGGCCTACCTCTTCCAGGGGCGCGAAGACGGAGTCCTCTACTGGATAATCGACCATGCGGAAGATGCCCTCACCGCCACTGAAATGCCCTGGTGCATCGGGCAGGACGGCACGCGCGCTTACGACTGCTCCTTCCACGGCGACATAGATGACCTCGCCATTTGGATACGCGCCATGACAACTGCTGAAATCCGCACCATCTTCGAGGCGGGCCGCAAGGGACTCGCGCTTGCAGATTTGCTGAAATAAAGGTAACCAAGGGTAAGCCGCGCGGCGACAAGAACATAGCCGTGGGTGGAGCGAGCGCCTCTGGCGCGAGCGAAACCCACGGGTGGACGATACTCCCAGTTCCTTTGCGCCGTGCCGCGTAGCGCAGCGGAGCGGCACGGCGCAGAAAATCTGGCAACCTGTGCCTATTTGCACCCCTTCTGAATAGTGACAAATAAAGGAAGGGCTGTTGATAACTATTCAGAAGGGTAAGCCGCGTTAGCGGCGACAAGAACGTAGCCGTGGGTGGAGCGAGCGCCTCTGGCGCGAGCGAAACCCACGGGTGGACGATACTCCCAGTTCCTTTGCGCCGTGCCGCGTAGCGTAGCGGAGCGGCAAGGCGCAGAAAACCAAGCGGCTAATGCCAATATGCCCCCTTCTGAATAGTTACAACTATGTCATCTATATGGAACACTCACTTCCTTTTTCCTGCTCAATAGTTAATCGCTGAGGTAATTGCTAATTACTAATTCCAATCACTCTCCTGAAAAACAAGAGTGTTTGTAAAAAGAAAATACACTGGTATATTAGTTTTCAGTGCGTTTCCTGCACATAACACCCCTCAAAAAAAGGAAAAGGAACATGAAGAAACTTTTGACTGGCATTGCAATTCTGGCGACAGCCGTGCTGACTGGCTGCGCAACCTCCACCCCCATCGGCAGCCTCTACACGCAGCTGAAGCTTCCCGTGGGCGTCACCGAAGCCAAAGCCGCAAGCACCAAGCTCAAAGTCGGCAAAGCAGAATGCAAATCCATCCTCGGTCTGGTTGCCACTGGCGACGCCTCCATCGACACCGCCGCCAAGAATGCAGGCATCACCGTCATCCACCATGTTGACTGGGAAGCCGAAAACATTCTCGGCATCATTGGCACCTATCGTTGCGTTGTTTACGGCGAATAATCCTTTGAGGTGATTTCAAGAGAATTACCTATTCAGAAGGGGGGCATATTGGCATAAGCCGCTTGGTTTTCTGCGCCTTGCCGCTCTGCTACGCTACGCGGCACGGCGCAAAGGAACTGGGAGTATCGTCCACCCGTGGGTTTCGCTCGCGCCAGAGGCGCTCGCTCCACCCACGGCTATGTTCTTGTCGCCGCTAACGCGGCTTACCCTTCTGAATAGTTACGAATAGTTTTAATAGTCAATTGCTAATTGCTAATTTCATCATTCAGCTCCAGGTGCTTTGAATTGCCGCTTTGTCTCCTTCAGTACCAAAGGATGCACGATTGACATCTCCTCAAGGAGGCCAGGCAGAATACTGGCGAAGCGGTTGGGGGTGACGCAGGAGAGCATGGTCTTTCTTTCATTGCGAAGTGCAAATGTGAGTGGTATCCAGCTGTTTGTCCAACCTGTTTCCACGCACCATGCGCTCCAGCCTGTGTCGGCGGAACTCCCGAAATATTCCCAGAGCTTTGTGTCGAATCCGCGGAACCAGAGGCCGTCCAGTTCGGGATGGGACTTGGAGGTGCTTTGAATGCGTGCCAGAAAATCCGCCATCTTGTCTGCCGCTGCCGCGTACTTGGGATTTCCAGTGGCCAGTGCAGCCTCGTGGAGGCCAGGGAAGGCGTAGTTTGTCGTGTAGAGCAGGTCGCAGCAGGGGTCACCGTTTTCCTGGATAAGGGGCGCCTCTGTGACGCCGTATTTTTCATTGGAGTCTGGTGCGGGGTACATGGCGTGTTCCCGTTTCCCAAGGAGTTCGCGCACTCCGCCGTGGTCGAACAGGGGTTCCAGTTGCTGGAAGCATTTTCTCAGCAGGGCACGGTTAGCCTTCGTGTTTTCCACTTCGACCAGCATGGCGAGTGGCAGGAGCATACGGGCGATTTCCTGTGCGAGACCATTGGTCCAGGTCACCTCGTCGGAAAACTTCTTCATGTATGCTTTGATGCCAAGTTTGGCTTTTTGCAGGAAGGGGGCGTGGCCAGTGGCGCGCCATGCCATGATGAAGCCAGCCCACATCCACCCCTGGCTATGGGCGCGGAGGTTGACGGTGGGATTGTCGCGGAAGTAGTCCCAGTTCTTCCCATCGGCGAAATGGGCTGGGTAGCGTAGCGCTGTTTCCCTGAAGCCCAGCGGTCCAGTCGTTCGCAGGACTGAAAGCAGGCAGCGGAGAATCTGTTCATCATACAAATCAGTGCCAATCCATTCGGAGGCAAGAATGCATCCCATGGCGGAGCGAAGGTTGTCATCTCCGTAGAATGCATCCAGATTGTCATAGAAGCGAAGCATTCCGTAGCAGGGGTGGGTCTTGTCATCGCAGAGAAGATAGGAATCACCCAGGGAATGGCCGAAAAGGTTTTTCAGGATGCCCAGCGTGAGTTGTTTGTCCTTTGGATTATGGTCATGCTTCCAGCCGTATGCGAATACAGGGAGCACCTCGCCTGTGCAGTCTCCGCGCGCATGGGTTCCCATTCGCTGGTTGCCCTCCTCGTCTATGCCTGACGTGAAGCCTTCATAGACAGTATTTGTGCTGCCAATCATATAATTGCGAAACCATTCGCGGTTGCGCTGGAATGCCGTCATTCCGCTGTCAGCTGGCAGTTTTTCCTTTGCATTGAAAGATGGGTGAACTTGGGTGTCGCAGTGAAGGATGCGCTCGTCGGCCCCCAGCCATTTGAGAATCCAGTTCCAGAGTGCTAGCCAATCTGCCTCAGGTGCATAGCGTCCGCGCACAAAGTGGCTCAACCCTGAGGTTGCCACCAGAACATTGGGGTAGTCAGGGTGGGAAAAAAGGATTGGCAGGGTTTCCTTGGGAAGCCCGAATACCGCTTTGCGATAGCCTGCGACGCGGGCCAGCACCATCAAAGGGGAAACATCTGCATTGACTGGCTTTGCCCAGCAGGAGTGTGGGACCAGGATGCGAAGCATGGGCAGGGATTTGCCAAAGGCACGAGAGGAAATGCAAAAACGGCTGTAGGGTGGCTGCACAGGCTCTCCAAACTCAAGCCTTCCGCAAGAATCAGCGTATTCCACATAGAGCTTCAGTTGCTTTTTTTGCGTCTTAGCCAAGAGCTCGTCAGAGAGTCGGCATCCTGAAGGTGTTGGGTAGTCGCCGCCCAGGCAGAGGATGGAGCCACCTTTCTTTTCCTTGGCAATAGCCTTTTCAAGCGAATCCATCGTCTCCGCATCCATCAAGCGCGGTATATCGCTTTTTCCAGAATTGACAATAATCATTGACTTTATGTGTGTTTTTGTTTGGGAATTATATACTTTAGTTGCCGAACAGACTTCACCAACAGAGAAGAGCCGCGTTAGCGGCGAAGCGAAACCCACGGTCAGATGACCACCCCAGTCCCTGTGCGCCGTGCCGCGTAGCGTAGCGAAGCGGCAAGGCGCATCCTGGCCATCGACCAGTGAGGTATAATGTCATCAGGAAACTCAAGTATATACTTTCTTTTTGTTTTTTGCGTTTTGTTCTTAAGCCACTTGCATTGCTTAAGTCCTTTAGGTCGTTTAACAACCCTCCGCTGCCGCTTCGCGGCTGCCGTAAACTAGCTTCTTGGGAAATAGAGCGAAACAAAAAAAACCGCGTAACGGTCGTTACGCGGTTTTTTTGCAATCAGAAAATCTTACTTTTTCTTGCAGCAGCAACCATCGACTTTAGCCTTTTTCCAATCGGCTTCTTTCACAAAGGCGGTGAGAGAGCGACCATCCTTGGTCAAAGCTTTGAATGCATAGCGGCCATTCTTTTCAATTTTGACCTTTGCAGTCACTTCAGCTTCCACCTTGGCTTTGGCTTTGACATCATAGAATGTCCATTTCATTGTCGTGTCCCTTCTTTTGTTTGTTGTTTTTTTTCCTAATCGCCTGTTACATCAAGCGACATTTCACATAGCCAACTATAAAATAACGATAGTTATGACATTGACAAGTGCATTTTGCGAATTTTTTTAAAAAAATGTGTTTTTTTTGTATTTTTTTTATCAGAAAAGAAAATTAATGCTTTATTGCAAGCATCTCTTTCCATAAACTGCTAGCAGTATAACCTGAATGGTGGTTATACTTCAAATAGTGTTCACAAAGTGTATGGATTTGCGCGGTATCGTATCGAAGATCGACAAAGAAATGGACCAGGTCTCTTGGGATGCCTTTTCTGCTGTGAAGGTGCGAGTGCATTTTGCAGTTGGCGACGTCAGTCCAGATAAGTGTGGGATTGTCCTCATCGCAGGTTTTAGGGATGAGGACGGCATGTGAATGAAAGTGGTTTTGGGAAAAGCCGCTTAGATGGAGTTTTGCGAAATATTCCATGACCTTGTATCCGAATCCCATTCGGATCCTGGAGTTGTCAATAAAGGAACCTGTTGGTGTCAGGATACTTCCATCATAAACGTCTTGGATGAATTCCATGACGACGTATGCGGATTTGACAAAACCGAACTGTCGCATTTCACCACAGGCAAGTATTTCAGGCGTCTGGATGCCGATTCCACGCAGGAAAGCACCATTAGCGGCTTCGTGATAGGCTGCCGAGAAATCAAGGCGTTTCAGCAAGTCGTCCCGAGAGAAGTCATAATATTTATAGACAATAAACTTTCCTCCAAGGTTTTTAGGCAGTCGAAATTGCCAGACCTCCTTGCCCAGGGTATGGCTGATATAAGAGCCTTTTCGAATCTGGGTGGGGTGCTTCTGTAGCCAGTCGGCGACGGGCTGAAATTCGGTCTTGGCCCAATCCCAAGATTTCCAACGCGAAGGAGCGATGGTCTTGATATATTCACGCATTGTCATCTTACCACGATGATTCAACGTGCGGGTGTCTAGTTCAGGGGTTTCCATTTATGGGAGAGGTGATTTCTGCTATGATTGCCTATAAAATTTAACATAAAAAAGAAATAATACAATCACAAGCGTTATCTAGATATATGAAAAAAGCGCATTATATTTAGGAATAGGCAATTATTCAGAAGGGTAAGCCGCGCTAGCGGCAAGGTGCAGAAAAAGCCGCGTTAGCGGCGACAAGAACATAGCCGTGGGTGGAGCGAAGCGAAACCCACGGGCAGGCGATCCCCCCAATTCCTTTGCGCCGTGCCGCAAGCGGCAAGGTGCAGAAAAAGCCGCGTTAGCGGCGACAAGAACATAGCCGTGGGTGGAGCGAAGCGAAACCCACGGGCAGGCGATTCCCCCAATTCCTTTGCGCCGTGCCGCGTAGCGAAGCGGAGCGGCAAGGTGCAGAAAAACTGACGACCTGTACCAATTGCCTCATTCTGAATAGTTACAGGGATAGATTATATTATTAGGGATAATAGAGATTTTTCACATCATCAACAGAAGACAAGCATTTCAAAAAGGAGTTAGCATGTCAATAGACCCGATGAAATATCCAGAGCCACCGACGCGTGAAGAATGGGGGTTTCTGAATGAATTGAAGGCGCGTGAAGTACGGCATGTGCAATGGGACAGGCGGGCATCTGCTGGGGAACTGGACCTTTCCTGGGGCCTCGATTACAAGGTGGAGTTTCCCGATGAAGTTGGAAGGCTTGAAACCGCTTTTGATGATTTGAAGCAGTTTGCAATGGATGTCGGGTTGCCCTTGGGACAGGGAGTGCCTGTGCGGCTTGTCAAGGTCGATAAGTTGGATGGCCATGAAAGCTATGCAATGGAGGTAACAAAGGACGGAGTCACGCTGACGGCGGAAGACACCGAGGGGATGCGCCGTGCGATTTACTACTTTGAAGACCAGTTGGCGGGACAGGACGGACCGTTTCTGCTGCTGGGGCGGGTGCAGCGGAAACCCTGGCTGAAAAACAGAATCTCACGTTGCTTCTTCGGTCCCATCAAGCGCCCCCCCTTCAATCGGGACGAGTTGATGGACGACATGGACTACTACCCCGATGAATATCTGAACCGACTGGCGCATGAGGGCATCAATGGGCTGTGGCTGACGGTCGTCTTCCGCGAAATCGCCGAAACCTCTTTTACGAAGCGGGACAAGGACGCGCCACAAAGGCTTGCGAAGCTGCGCAGGACCATCAACCAGTGCCTGCGCTATGGCATCAAGACCTGGATTTTCTCCATCGAACCACGCTGGCTGGACGAGGATGACCCGATACTTAAGGAGCATCCTGAACTGGGGGGTGCCAAAGGCTATTCGAACCAGTTGGGTTTCTGCCCCTCCTCTCCAGCGGGACAGCAGTATCTCTACGAGACGATGAAGGATATCTTCACGCAGCTGCCTGGGCTGGGCGGGCTGCTGAACATCAGCCATGGCGAGAGAATGACCAGCTGCCTGAGTAGCATACCCTCCTTCTCGAATGGCGATGTCAAGTGTCCAAGGTGCTCGAAAATCCCGAAGTGGCAGATATTCTACAACACAGTGAAGCCGATGATTGAGGGGATTCGTGCGGCGAATCCCGAAGCGGAGATGATCAGTTGGCTCTATCAGCCGCAACCCACGCAGGTGCGAGGCGACTGGGTCTATGACATTCCCGAGCACGTCCCCGATGGGGTGACATTGCAGTACAACTTCGAATCGGGCGCTCAGAAGAAGCAGCTGAATCGCGTGCGCAGCGGCGGTGACTACTGGCTTTCCTATACGGGGCCTACGGAGATATTCCAGCGTGTGGCGGACAATGCCATCAAGGCTGGGGCGAAAATCTCCGCGAAGATACAAGTTGGTTGCTCGCATGAGATGGCGACTGTGCCGTTTGTGTCTGTCCCTGGACTCCTTTACCACAAATACAAGGCGATGCACAAATGCGGCTGCACATCGGTCATGCAGTGCTGGTATTTCGGCAATTATCCAGGCATTATGAACCGTGCGGCGGGGATGCTGGCCTTCGAGGATTTCAACGACGACGAGGAGGGGTTCCTGCTGCGTCTGGCGCGTCCGCAATGGGGGCGTCATGCGGAGGCGGTCTCCAAGGCCTGGAAATACTTCACCGAGGGGTATTCAAATTATCCGCTCTCCAATGACATGCAGTACTATGGGCCGATGCACGCGGGCATCACGTGGCCGATGTTCTTTGATTTGGAGAACAAGCCGCTTGGACCAACTTGGAAACCTGACTTCCCGCCGACGGGCGACACCATTGGCGAGTGCCTGGAAAACCACACCCTTGAGGAGGCGCTTATGCTAACCACCCGCATGGTGGAGAACTGGAACAAGGGAATGGAGATTCTGGAGGCACTGAGGGAGAGTTTTAGCAAGGACCGTGACCGCCTGCTGGACATTGGCGTTTCGAAGGCCTTGGGATTGCAGTTCAACAGTGCACGCAATATCTTTGAATACTACCTGCTGCGCCGCGATTATAGAAATCCCTGCACAAGCATTGCGCAAAAGCTGGCGGATGTGGAGAAGATGCGCAGCTTGCTAGAGGCGGAAATGTGCAATGCAAATGCCATGAAGGTGCTTTGCGAAGCGGATTCCAGGTTGGGCTTCCATTCAGAAGCGGAGGCACACCAGTACTGTCCTGCCCGCCTGGCCTGGCGCGTGCAGCAGATTTCAGAGCTGATTGCGGGGCCTGTGGATGAGGCCATTGCGGCATTGAAGCAGGGGAAGGTGCGCGAGGAGCAGTCGGAGTACATCCGCCATGTCGCACAGTATGATGCCTCTAAGGCGGAACCCGTTCGTAGCGGCCTGACGGAATGGAGCGTCCTCAATGACATGGATAAGAACGAAATCGTCATCACGCTCAAGACGCTGGCGGAAAAGGGCTCAATCGACATGTTCCAACTGTCGATTATGGACAACTATGGGACCTCCTTCCCCTGGAGCATCGATGTGACGCGGAAGAGCGTGCAGGATGCGCAGGGTGAATGGCACTCGGTGGGGACGATGACGGACAGTAACAATGCGGCTGCGGTGGATTACAAGGAGGAGGATGGTTGCTGGAGTGCATCGGTGCGCATACCAACTCTTTTCTGGGGGGATGTGCGGAACTTCGATAGCTTCTATCTCTACCTGCGTCATCGCAGCAGCAAGGGCGAGGCGAAGTACTACTACACCTGGCCGCAGGAGTCGGAGCCGCCACGCCATCGCTTGAACCTTTTCGCCTTCCAGGCAGACCACTGCGGAAGGATATACTCGCAGCGATAGAAGCTGAAACGTCTGGCACAGGACAGGATAATCGACCATGGACATAAGCATACTTGAGACAGGCAACGCGAAGGCGGCACTGCCGACCCCGCATTTCCCCGCACCTTTCCAGGCAGTGATTTGGCGCAACTGGGGCATGGTGCCCCGTGAACGTATTGCAAAGGCGCTGAAGACCGATATCGCTACGCTGGACAGGCAGGCGGCTCTGTTAGGCCTTTCGCCTGATGATTCGATGTGCGACATTTGGCTAGAACGTGGCTATCAGACCATCATCCGCCAGAACTGGCATCTGGTCGATTATGAACAACTGTTGATTCTGCTGGAGTGGACGCCTGAAAAGCTGCTCTTCATCTTGCGCGAGGACGATTTCCTCTGGATCAAGCTGGGCAGTCAAAAGCCGATTGTGGAGCCGCCTAAGGTGACCCCGCTTTCTCCTGTTCAGGAGGCGGAAACCAAGGCGCTGGTGGAGTTTCTTTCGCAATGCGATTCCTCGCCTGTGCGCAAGGAAAAGCCGTTTGATTTCATCAATGCCATCCGTTCCTGTGGTCCTGCGGCCAACAGTGCTCCAGGGTTACGCATGGTCTATTCCTTTTCGGCTCCGTATGGCGATCCGTTGCTGAATCCCGATTTAAATCCATTCCCCGACAATCACCTGGACGCATACGCGGCGGCGGGCGTGAACGCGCTCTTCCTGCCAGGTATCCTCTATGCGCTGGTGCCATGGCTGGGAGAAGATAATCCTCTCTCCAACGGCTGGCAGACGCGCATCAATACCCTGCGTGATTTGTGCAGGCGGATGAAGAGCCGCGGCATCAAGCTCATCCTCTACATCAACGAGCCGCGTGCACTGCCAGAGAGCTTCTTTGCGGACAGACCTGGCTGGAAGGGTGTCAAGGCCAGAAACTCCAACATCTATTCGCTGTGCACGAGCAATCCCGAGGTGCTGGCGGCGCTGAAGGGTGCCATGGCGCGCCTCTTCACGATGGTGCCAGAACTGGGGGGCATTTTCTGCATCACGATGTCGGAGAATCTGACAAACTGCTGGTCAAAGTCTAATGTGGAGAATCCACCTGCCTGTCCGCGCTGCGCGCCAAGAGGTCCTGCAGCGGTTGTGGCGGATGTGCTGAAGGCGTTTGTGGAAGGAGCGCGCATGGGGAACCCCGATGCGGAAATCTATGCATGGAGCTGGGCGTGGGTGCCGCCGTGGGACGAGACGCTGATTGCAGGACTGCCCGAAGGTGTGAAGCTGCTCTGCGTCAGCGAAACGCGTCTGCCAACGGCTGTTGGTGGCTACGAGGGAACCATATCGGACTACTCCATCTCGAAGCCAGGCCCTGGCCCCATTTCTCGCAAGAACTGGAAGATTGCACGTGAGCGTGGAATTGAACTGGCCGCTAAGGTGCAGGTGAACAACACGTGGGAGATGTCAGCGGTGCCGTATGTACCTGTCCCTGGGCTGGTCGAGGAGCACCTCACCCATCTGAGGAACCTGGGCGTCTCAAACTTCATGTTGAGCTGGACGCTGGGCGGCTACCCAGGTGGCAATCTGCGGTTGCTGACAAAGACGTGCCGCCAACTTGCGCAGGAGGATTTCGGGGTCGCAGCGGATATGGTGCAGGCTGCATACTCGTGCTTTGACGAGGGTTTCAGGCACTTCCCCTTCAATGGTACCTCCACCATCTATTTGGCACCTCAGAACTACGGCCCTGTGGATTTACTGTACCTTGAGCCGACGGGCTATCGCGCGACGATGATTGGCTTCCCGTATGATGATTTGACAGCCTGGCGCGGCAACTACTATCCCGAAGAGGTGTTTGAGCGGGAATTCCAGTTCCTGTGCGACCAGTGGGCGACGGGGCTTGCCTGCCTGGAGCAGGCAAGGGGGATGATAACGCCAACGGAACAGGCAGCGTTTGATGATTTATGGAGCGTTGCAAACGCGGCCTACTGTCATTTCCGCAGCACGTTGATGCAGATACGTTTTGTGAGGCTGCGCAACGCGGGCATGAAATCAGAACTGGCAGCTGTCGTGAGGGAAGAGCAGGAGCTGGCGCTAAGGCAGCTGAAGCTGATTCGCCTTGATTCCAGACTGGCCTTCGAAGCCTCCAACCACTACTATTACACGGAACAGACGCTGAAGGAGAAGCTGCTTAACTGCAGATGGATTCTTCAGCAGCTACAATAGGTTTACTATGAAACGACATATTAGAATTAATCACCTAATTTCCATCCTGCTCTTTACGGTGTTGCTTTCCTTTGGCGCGGAGGACAAGAACAAGGCACGCGCAGAATGGATGGGCGGCTTCGTGAAAATGGAGTCGGCGGACAAGGTTGTTGCAGAAAACGCCGTGGCGGCATTGTCGCTGTATAAGGAGGCTTTGGAGGTTTTTGAAAACGTTCGTCGCAAATACCCCCAGTGGAATCCTTCGCTGCTGAACTACCGTATCAACTATTGCCAGCAGCAGATACAGGAACTGGAACGCAAGATGGCAAGTCAGTCGAATACCCTTTCCACAGATGAGCTTCTTGAGCTGGTGAATCGCCAGAAAAAACAGCTTCAAGAACTGGAGAGTGCCAAGAAAGAGCTGACGGCGCGCGTGGATTTTCTGCAGGAATCCCTGCTAAGGGCCCG
The DNA here is from genome assembly GCA_017535315.1 of Victivallales bacterium. Taxonomy (GTDB): domain Bacteria; phylum Verrucomicrobiota; class Lentisphaeria; order Oligosphaerales; family Oligosphaeraceae; genus RGIG3456. The sequence goes on from JAFXUD010000012.1 coordinate 154,490, forward strand.
TGAGGAGGCCTCCAAAAGCTCCACCTTAGAAAGCACGGCGACAAGTCTTGCAGAGGCAAAGGCTAACCTGGAGAAGACGGTCGCAACGCTGGAGGTGCGCCTGAAGAATGCGGAGAATAATTTGGCGGAACTGAAGGAACGCAGCGCGAGTGTCGAGAAGCTTCGTAAGGAGGCGGATAAGAACCAGCGGCGGGTTGAAGAGCAGGCGCAGGAATTAAAGATACTGGAAGCCGATTTGAAGGCAAACAAGAAGGAAGTTGAACGTTTGAAACGTGAGCTGAAATCGATGACGAGCAACAAGGAGGATGTGGATGTGGCGCTTAAGACCGCCTCCGAGTTGGCTGCTGCCCGCAAGGAGGAGATTGCCGCCCTGCAGAAGAACCTCAAGATAAGCGAGGAGAAGATTAACCTGAAGGAAAAGTCCATCACTGAACTGAATGGGGAGATAGAGAAGCTGAAAAAGCAGCTTGCGACTCGTCTCTCGGAGAACGAGGAACTGAAACGTTTGCGCAAGGTGGATGCGGCGACGCTGGATGAATATCGGAAAGGAAAAGATGTCAGCGATACGATTGCACGGGACAATGCCAAGCTGAAGGAGGAGATTTTGCTACTGAATGGCAGAAACGCCAAGATATCAACTGAATTGAGGGAAAAGACGGATGAGGCAGAGAAGCTGCGGAAAGAGCTTGCCAAGGAGCGTACGGGGGCTCTTGCAAAAGAGGAGCGGATTGTGGAACTGATGTCGGAGATTTCACGTCTGAGACAGAAGAACCAGCAGGCCGAGGCGCAGGCACTGAAGCTTTCAGCGGAGCTTCAGGAGGCAAGGCTCGTACAGTCCCAGAAAAACGATGATATGAAGAACATTGTCGCGAAGGCCCGTGAATCGGAGGAGCTGTCAGGAAAGATGAATGAATTGGAGCAGAAGCTCAAAGGACAGATAGAACTCTCCAGGCAGCAGGAGGAGCAAATTGCACGTCAGGAAAAGGAGGCGGCAGAAAACAAGCGGGAACTGGAGGTTGCTAAGCAGGAAATTGCGAAGGACAAACAGGAGCTGCAAGAGAATAAGCGGGAGCTGGAAGAGTTGCGTGCAAAGCTGGCGAAGGCGGTGCAGGAGGCGGAGGCCTTGAAGCAGAAGGTGACGGATATGGAGGTCAGCGCCCTTCGAGAAAACTCTGCGCATACGGACAAGACCAAGCAATTGAATGAACAGATAGCCTCTTTAGCCGCCGATTCAAAAAACACTGTGGAGACACTTTCACAGAAACTGGCAGAGGCGAACGCGAACATCAAATCGCTCAATGCCGATTTGGAGAAAGAGCGTGCAAGCGCGGGCGAACAGCAGGAAGCAGCTGCAAAAAAACTCCAGGAGAGTCAGGCCGAGGCGCAGAGACTCCGTCGGGATGTCGATTCCAATCAGGAGAAATATACAAAAATCGTGCAGGAGCTTTCCGCGAAGCTGCAGACACAGAATCAGGAGATTGACCGTTTGACCATTAAGATCGCTTCTTTCGAGCGCAAGATGAGCGATGATGAAAAACGTTTCAAGGAGCAGGCCACTGAATTGGGCAAGAAGGCGGATACGGAAGTTCAGAAATTGCAGGAGCAGCGCGAGGAGACCCGCCGCGCACAGGACGAGTTGTTGAAACTGAAGGGGGAACTGGCGGCAGCCCAGAAGAGGATTGAAGACATAGAGGGTGACAAGCAGGACTTGCAGGCAAAAATCAAGGATATGAATGATGAAATCAAACTGCTGAAGGCGAAAACGGAAGTGGCGGAAGGCATTTCCTTGAACCTTAAGGAAGCGGAGGACAAAATCAAGCAGCTTGAAAAGGAAAAAGCGAAGTTAGTGGATGAAAGTTCCAACAAGGATCGCCTTGCTGAAAATTCGACTAGAATCATGGCAGAAAAGGAGAGTTTCTTCAAAAAGCAGATTCAGGAAAAGGATGAGATGATTGCGAAACTTACGGCAAGCGTCTCCAATTCGGATATGTGGCTGGCGAAAATCAAGCAGTTGAATGAAAAGCTGGAGGCGGAGGCCAAGCGTAGGATGGCGGTTGAGACTGCTTTGGTTGATATGGAGGACAGGCTCCGTGCGCAGGAGGCAAAGGCGAAAGAGGCGGCAAGCAAAAATAGCGTACCTGCAATCCCTGCCGTTGTCACCCCTTCCACGGGGAACGCCAATGAGACGGAGCTGAACATTGCCCGCGAGCAACAGCGGCGTACGGTTATCAACGGTTTCCTGCGCCAGGGAACGGAGTCAGAGCGCCAGGGGAAGATTGAGGCGGCGCGATACAACTACCAAAAGGCCCTTGAGCTGGATTCTGAGAATATCATCGCCTTGCAGCGAATGGGAATCATTGCCGCAACATTGGGGAACGACCCCGAGGCGGTGAAATACTTGAAGCAGGCCTTTAAGCTGGATACGGACAACCTGGATACGCTGCTGGCGCTGGGCTATGCCCAGGCGCGCCTTGGCGAATCCAACTGGGCCATCTCCTACCTGGGGCGTGCTGTGGCGTTGAATCCTGACAATGCATACGCTTCCCGAACCTATGGGGCCGCTTTGTTCAACATGGGGTGGACGGAGGCTGCGGCGACGCAGCTGGTTCAGGCGCATCGCCTGAAGCCCGACGATCCCGAAGCCCCCTTCAATCTTGCGGTGTTGTATGCCACTGCAAAGCAACCTGATTACAAGGAGGCCTCCAAATGGTACAAGCTCGCCGTCAAAAACGGTGCGCAACGTGACCCTGGCCTCGACAGAGTTTTGGGAGAATAAGGAAATAGCAACAATGGACAAACTTGAATCAGAGAAATCGGTATTGCACGCACACAGAGATCAACCTTCGATGAAGGACTATCCAGGTCGCATGGCGGTTCTGTTCTTCACCGCGGGCTGCAACTTCCGATGCGGCTTCTGCCACAATCCCGACCTTTTTGCCACTGCAAAGACCTATACCTGGGAGGAGCTGGACGCCATCCTGGCGAATTTCAGGAAGCACTGGGTCTCCGCCGTGACCATTACTGGTGGCGAGCCGACGATTCACGCAGGGCTTCCCGATACCATCGCCTTCATCAAGAGCCGCGGATTCACCATCAAATTGGATACCAATGGCTCGAATCCAACCATGTTGCGGCAGGTCATCGGGGAGGTCTCCTATGTGGCGATGGACATCAAATGCGGCATCCAGAACTATCCGCAGCTGACAGGCTATGACAAATTGGAGAACATCCGCGAATCCATTTCCATCATCATGGAATCCGCCAAGGACTACGAGTTCCGTACGACGGTCATTGAGACGATCCACGATGACGAGGAGATAATGGACTGCGGAAAAATCATCCTGGGGGCAAAACGTTATATCTTGCAGCCGTTCGTGCCGCATGAAAACCTGCCTTCCGTTGCCTTGCGTACGCAGCCTCGCACCCGCCCCTCCTTCTTGGAGCACTGCGCAGAACAGGTGGCAGGCTTCGTGCAGAAGGTGGAAATCAGGGGGTAATGGCAATAAAGGGACGGGAGAGACGGGAGGGACGGGAGAGACAGCGAAATGGCATCGTCGCTCCCGTCGCTCCCGTCCCTCCCGTCGCTCCTGTCCCTCCCGTCCCTTTGAAGAGTACCCCCCCAAAAAATAACCATAGTGAGGAGAAAAACCGATGTTCATTCAGATTCCAGAAGGTCTTGATACAAAAGTCTGCGTGTTAGGTTCCAATGTGCTGGCGGAAGTACCTGCCGTGGCAAAGCAGCTCTGGCCAGGGATGCAGCCCGTCATCGTGGCGGATGAAAACACCTGGGCGGCGGCAGGAAAGCAGGTGATGGAGTACCTGGTTCAAGCGGGGTTGAATCCAGCGGAGCCATTCATCTATCCAGCTCATCCTGTGATGCACGCAGACTACAAATATGTTCCCGCACTGGTGGAGATTGTGAAGGGGAAGCTGCCCATCGCGGTAGGGTCTGGCACTGTCAATGACCTGGTGAAACGCTCTCATTTCGAGGCGGGCTGCAAGGGGTATATGTGCGTGGCGACCGCCTGCTCGGTGGATGGCTACACCTCCTTTGGGGCTGCCATCACCGTGAACGGCTTCAAGAAGACGCTGGAGTGCCCTGCGCCGCTGGCCATTCTGGCGGATAGTGCCGTGCTGGCTTCGGCGCCGATGGATATGACCGCCTCTGGCTATGCCGACCTCTGCGCGAAGGTTGTGGCGGGAGCCGACTGGCACATTGCCGACATCCTTGGTCCCACTCCGATGGATGCAAAGGCATGGGGCATGGTGCAGACCAATCTGCGCGAGTGGGTTGGCAGTCCAGAGGCGCTGGCCAAGGGCGATTTGAAGGCTCTGGCAGGGCTTTTCAATGGTCTGGCGGCGACTGGCTTTGCCATGCAGTACTACCGCGAGTCCAGACCTGCATCGGGTGCGGAGCATCTTTTCAGTCATGTGTGGGAAATGGACAACCTCTCCGTGAACGGCGAAAATCCCTCTCACGGTTTCAAAGTGGCCATTGGCACGCTGATTTCAACACGCCTGATGGAGTGGGCATTTGCTCACTCCAAAGCAGATATAGAGGCGATTTGTGCCAAGGCGAAGGAAATCAGTGTCGCGGAGCGTTCCGCGCAGATTGACCATCACTTGCTGGGTACTCCCATCTACGATTCCGTCAAGAAGGTCTGCATCGGCAAACTGCTGACAGGCGATGCTCTGAAGGCGCGTCGCCAGGATATGATAGACAATTGGGATGCGATGAAGGCGCGCGTCATGGACCAGATTCTACCATATGCAGAAATGGAGCGCCGTTTCAAGGTACTTGGCTGCCCGACGAAACCTGAGGAAATCGGCTTGGACGAGGCCGAACTGCGTCGCGGCATCTTTGTCGCCGCCATGATACGCAACCGTTACACCATCCTCGACCTGCTCTTTGAACTTGGCCTGCTTGAACAAGCCATCGACGATGTCGTGAAGATGTGGGGGATGTAAAAGGGGTGTAACGACGACGTCTGCGTCGTCGGAAAAACATGCACAACCCCAGTGCCTTTGCAATGCCGCAGCATGTGTAAAGACATCTCTTCAATACTCCTAAATTATCGCATAATGGGACGGGAGCGACGGGAGCGACGGGAGCGACAGAGCCGAGTACCTAATGCAATTGTAACTATTCAGAAGGGTTAGCCGCGTAGAGGCGAAAGAGCATAGCCGTGGGTGAAGCGAAGCCGCGTAGCGGCATGCGTAACCCACGGGCAGACGATTCTCCCAGTTCCTTTGCGCCGTGCCGCGTAGCGAAGCGGAGCGGCAAGGCGCAGAAAAGCTAGTGACCAGTGCCAATTTTATACCCCTCTGAATAGTTACAAGCAATTTTACTGTCCCTCTCGTCCCTTTTTAAGTTTTTAGTTAGGAGCATTTTTCACTTCTAGCTACTTGATAATTCAATAAATATAATTATAGTATAAAATGTGTTTTTTATTTTTTGGAGAGTAGATTTTCAAAAAAATGCCCGATTTTACTGTCACAGCTCAAATCTTTAAAAAATATAACTTATTATAATGCAAATGCTTAAATACATAGCTGCGTTACGCAGAGCAGAGCAGAGCAGAGCAGTAGCTTTTTTCGTTTTCAAAAAGTTTTACTTTTCGGGCCTCTCCCCTTACGTAGTAAGGGGAGAGGCCCGTTTGTTTTCCCAATTAGTCATTATTGCCAGTGTTTTTGGGAAAAATAAAAGGTTTGCGGGGGTAGATAATCATGACTTTACATGAGTTGAAGTTTAAGGAGGACAATCAGGGGAAGCCGAAGATTGTCAATGTGAGCGTCTATCTATGCGTCGCAGGAGGCGTTGGTGGACCGTATGATTTAATGCAATTGTGCAGCATGTACAAGAATGGGCAGTTGCCGCCTGATACGCTTTGCAATTTTGGCACAGGGGACTGGCAGAGGCTCTTTGACATGCCGTTGATAAACATCATACGAGAGCACTGTACTTCGCAACCTGCTGAACCAGAATCGAAACCTGCCGAGTCAGAGTCCAAGTTTGTCGCCCCGAAAGAGGATACGGCAGAGGACGAGGAGACTTTTCTGGATGATTTTCTTGTGCCCAAGACAGACGATTATATGGACGATGACTCGCCCATGATTACCTGCCCACACTGCTGGAACGAGTTCCACCTCTCCCAGGTTAACTACATCTCAAACCACCCCTCTTTGACGGGAGACAGTGTGCTGGGAGAGACAGCGCAGACGCGCTTTTTGCCGAGCAAGTTCAATGCGCAGGGGTATGCCATCGATGCCAAGGGGATGGTTTGCCGTGATATGGCCTGCCCGCGCTGCCACCTGAAGATTCCTGAGATACTATTGGAGGAGAAGATAGACGTGCTCTCCATCGTGGGCTCTCCCGCTAGCGGCAAGTCCTACTACATCACGGCCTTGACAAACGCGCTGCGGAAAAATCTGCCCGAGTTCTTCGACTACTCCTTCAGTGACGCGGATGTTAGCATGAACTACATGCTGAACCACTATGAGGACCTGCTGTTTCACAACAGCTCGGACGATGAGGTTGCACTGCCCAAGACAGAACTTGAGGGAAGCAATTTCTCCTCACAGGTTAATCTGAATGGTATCACCGTCAACCTCCCCCTGCCGTATATTTTTACCTTGCGGAAAATCCACGACAATACGGTCAGCGGAAACGGCAAGGGGTTCATGCACAATGTGGTGATGTATGACAATGCAGGTGAGCACTTTGAGGCTGGACGGGACAGCGTGGCCAACCTGGCTACCATGCATCTCATTAACTCCTCGCTCATCATGTTCTTGTTCGACCCCTTCAAGGATAGCAAGGCGGTCAAGGATTGTGATGCCAACGACCCACAGGCGACCGTGGCCTTGCGGAACATTAACCAGGGGCAGATTCTGCGTGAGATGATCAACCGCATCAAGAAGTTCCGCGGAATGGCCTCCTTTGAGAAGTCGGACAAGATCCTCACGGTCCTCGTGCCGAAGTACGATGCCTGGAGTAACTCCTTCCCGTTCGATCTGAAGGATTTGGATTTCACCGCATTGGACGAAAAGACATACACCTATGCGTTGGACTTCTCTATTGTCAAGCTGATTTCCTACTGCACGCGGCAGTGGCTGTTGGCGCGCTCGCCTGAAATCGTCTCTGAAAGCGAGGCCTTCTTCGAGACGGTCTATTTCCTGCCAGTATCGGCGCTGGGGCATTGTCCAGGCTTCGATGCGACGAAGAACATGATCGGGATAAGGCCTAGCGACATCAACCCCATCTGGGTTGATGTCCCCATCTACATCTACCTCTGGAAGAGCGGCCTGGTACCCGCCGTTAAGACCATACTGGACGTGGAGGCAACGGAGATGCAGGGTTCCTTCAAGAACGACAGTTTCTTTTTTCTTGACCAGAAAAGCAAGAGACCGCAGTCAGTGCCTGCACTCTACTGGGGTGAGACCGTCTATGACATGAACATGGGCAAGTACCTGAGTTTCCCAGAGAAGCCTGCTGACGCGGGAGGTGACTCGTCCGCTTCTGGGACAGCGGATTCCTTCTGGAATTGATTTTTGGGAGGTACTGGCAAGATGGCACTGGAACTAATATACACATCCGTTCCCCGTGGTCTGGAGCCTGGACGCACGGGCTTCTGCACTGTGGCCATGACGCGCGGAATGAGTCCGCAGATGGTCAAGATATTAGAGGGGCTGGTGGCCTACACGCCTGTCTTCGAGCACTATGATCCGAACAGCGCCTACAACCCCGCTTCCATTTTCCACTATCCCGTGTCAGACGGACGGAATCGCTTTGAGCTGCTGGCCCGTGTCTGTTCATGTGGACTGGATTATACCAAGCGCTCCAACAAGATCGGTCACTTCATCTTGCTGTCGGAGGCGGAGAAGGCGAACGCGGCAAATGGACCGACAAGTCTGCTGGCGGATCCACAGCTTTTCATTAACGAATGGCACGGAGAGCCGCAGTACTTTACGACTGAGCGTCCGCTGAACAATCAGGAGACGGCATCAGCGAAGGCGTATGCATGGGAGCAGGCGACAGGGGATGCAGGCTGGGCGGCCTGGCTGGCTGAGTCATATATGGCGAATCCTGACAAGCCCTGCTTCGTAGTCTTTGATCCGTTGCAACATACCAATCTTCAGGCTTTGGTGGCCGAATCGTTGATGCTGTTGCCGAAACGAAAGCGTTGGTCGGTCACCTGGAACACCTACATGACGGCGATTTCCGCTGGCCTACCGACCTGCAATTGGCGTTTCTGCACGGCGAATCCTGCCGTAATGAGCGCGATTGGCTGCGTCTCGGGTGCGAACATTCTGGATTTGCGGCAAAGTCTTGGCTCCGCTGGTGAAAGCCCTCTGCGACAGTGTGCCAGGATGGGAAGCGACCTATATCCAGAGACGACGGAGAGAATGGTCTCCACGCCAGCAGTGCCGACCTCCTCGTCTTCCAGCGAAGGCCCGTCGCTTGTGGCGATGATGCAGAAACGGCTGGAGGAACAGAAGGCTGAGGAGCTGGCAGAACTCTCCAGCAATAAATCGAAACTGCGCCTGAAGAATCTGGATGAACCAGCACAACAGGGAGTTCCATATGGCGGATACCCAGTGAATGGAGGTTACCAAGTGAATGGAGGCTACCCCGCGAATAGTGGAACGTCAAATAATTATATGCTGTGGTTAATAATTGTTGCACTTCAGTTTATTATAATTGCGGGGTTGGTGGTCTTTATTGTCAGGGAGAAGAGTGAAAAACAAACGATTATTGTGCAAATGGAGCGTCAAATCAATCAGTTACAAAAACAGATAGAGAAGAAGGGATCGACTGAAAAGCCGATGGAGAATCAACCTGAACAGAGCCAAAGCAATGAACAATGCAGGAGTGTTTTCGCCTCTGATATTGAAAAGACGGACAATGGACAATGTGCGGATAATACTATGTCTGACTTTGAAAAGACGGGCAGCGAAAAGCATGGTTCAAAGCCCGCCCCTGAATTTGGAAAGGCGGGCGAATCGAACGGTTTGCAGCCTCCATTACCGCCGGAGAACAGAAGATCGGATAAGACAAATGAAAAACCAAGTGAGGGGACGTTGCCATCCCTTCCAGGTGATATGAACGGAAGGAGGCCAGGTGAATCGGAAGATTTGCAGCCTCCATTACCGCCAGAGAACGGAAGATCGGATAAGACAAATGAAAAACCGAGTGAGGGGGCGTTGCCATCCCTTCCAGGTGATATGAACGGAAGGAGGCCAGGCGAATCGGAAGATTTGCAGTCTCCATTACCGCCGGAGAACGGAAGACTGAATGGGGAAGGGAGGTCTGGAAGGAGAGGGCATGGAAAGCAAAAAAAGTTGGAAGATAGTTTGAAGTCTCATATTAGGCAATAACGGCTTTCATGGAGGAAAATGATGAGTTCTTCATTTACAATCCCCAAAAAAACAGGAAAAAAAGAACAGGTTCAGTCAAAGGAGGGTCTGAGTATGGTTGGTGAAACTATGAAACGAGATTATTTGAAGATATTCTTTATTCTAGTTGTGCTGTTTTGGGCAATGGGTAGCCAGGCGAGTGTGGTGGAATTCAATGGGTGCGGAATGACGACAGGTTGTGCCTTTGAAACAAAAGAATATTTCCTCCAGACACCAGAGGAAACAAAGGTCGATAGCTTTGGCAAATCATACAAATGCCGCACAGATGATACAGGGATAAACCGAATCCTTCTTTGCGAAGGATATACCCCTCCTAAAAGCCTGGATGTTTTTAAACTCCATAGAAGGTTGGATTGTCTGATGGGTTTCTTGAATATTGCGCGAAAAAACAAGCTTTTAGATAATGACAAGATAAACATCATCAAGGATAGATTAGATAAAATTAGAACAGAGGGAGGTTACAGGTTTTTCAACGGGCGTTATTGGATTTACTACTATCATTGGAATATTAATTTCCAAGCCGTCCAACAGACTGTGATAGTATGTGAGAGAGAAGCGGGAAAGAACTATGCGACATACTATGTCAAATGGAACAGAGAAAGAATCAAGACATGCCAGGAGAGAACGACGATATTAAACACATGGTTTAAACAACAGAAGATGACACATTCTAAACTTGAGGACTACCATACATGGGCACCAGAGTCAATAGGAGTGGTTTCCGCAAGAAATATTGATTACTTGGAAAAGGAAGTCATTTTTTACGAACAGGAAGGTGCCAATGATTTCCAGACTTTCCTTGAAGAGTGGCGCCGTGGAGTCTATCCTCATTAAGTAATCAGTCTTCTCCACTTATAGTTTGACGAGGTATTTGAAAATCGGGAAACGAATATGGCCATTAATATTATAGCAGAAATCAGACAATTCATGCGTCAAGAAGATTTGACGGACAGGGATAGGATCGAGCGCCTGATGGATGGTTATATATCGGTTGTAAGGGAGTATAACGCCCTCTGCGAGCGGGTGCGTGGCCTGATCAAGAACAACATGGTGGAGGAGTTGGAGCGGTTTCTCAACGAGTTGGAGACGCCTTTGCAAGAACAGTATAAGGAGTTGCGGCAGCCAGCGGTGAAGGAGTTTCTGGAGATGGCGGAACTGTACGGCCTGGAAGTGCCCGCGCTGGAGAATGTTTTTGAGGAGATACAGGGGACGATGCTGAGCAGCATGGGGTTGCGTCCGCTGCTTATCCGATACCGCCAGATTGCCAGGAGCAATAACCTTCAGGCGAAGGTGGCGCTTATCCGCCAGATACTGGCGTTGAATCCAAAGGATGCGCTGGAGTGGGAGCGTAACCTGACCAGTTTTGAGGAGGAATGGAAGTTACAGTTGCAGGAGAGCGCCAAGCAGGCGATTCTATCCAAAGACTATCAGGAGTTGAAGCAAATTCAGGAGACCATATTGGAGGAGCCTTGGAAAACCCCCTTCAACGAACATGTTGTGGTGAAGATGGCGCAGGTTTTGGAGGAAGAGGAGAAGCGGGCGAAGAAGCGGTTGTGCGAGCAACTCATTGCCTCCTCAGAGTCGATGTTGTCGCAGCCAGGGAAGCTGAAGGATGTGACAGCGTCCCTGGCGAAGGTGAATGCCCTTCAGATGGAGGGCAGTCAACTGGATTCCGACTGGCAACGACGCCTTGTGACCTTGGAAGAAAACACCAAAAAGCTTGTAGCGCAGGCGGCAGAGGAGGAGAAGTTTGCCAAGCTCTTCTTTGAACTGGAGCAGAAGATGAACGCCAACGCACCTGTGGAAGAAGTCGATAAGATATTCTACGAGATGCAGCGGCTGCGGCGCGAGATTCCCGACATCACCATGAGGCGGGTTGATACTTACCGCCAGAACGCGGTCATGGCCGCGAAACGGAAAAAGGGCATGATGCTTGTCATCGGCCTGATGACGGCTGTACTGCTTCTAGGTGCGGGAGTTGTGGTATTCAGGGCAGTCTCCAGAAGTCTGAGCATCAATGAGTATAGTGCCAGGCTGCGTACCGCCATTGACGACCAGGCGGCTCTCTCGGATGTCGGTTATGAGATTCTCAAGGAGATCGAGACGAAGGTGCCCGACATCCGAAACTCAAAGGAAATAGCGTCGCTGGCCGAGGAGGTTACCGCGAAGCGCAAGACGGAGGAAGGGAAGCGCGCCAGGTTCAAGGAACTCCAGTTGACACTTTCCACGCAGATGGAAAATTATTCGGAGAACGCAGTTTCCATTGTGGAGTTGATGAAGGAGATTCAGGGACAGGCTCTTCCCGAACACCAGAAGGAACTGGAGACCTTGACGCAATTGCACGACGAAAGGCGCGCCAAGTATGTGCGCGTCCAGGATTCCGCCTACCGCAAGCTGTGCGGGGATGCGGGTGATGCCTACATCGCGATGAAGACGGCGATGTCTGAGCACCGCTTTGACGATGCTCGCGAATACCTGCCCACCATCGCGGAAAAACTCAAGGCAGCCAATGAAATACCCGATGTCTCCTTCGATGCAAAGAGCGGGCTGAAAAACCTGGTTGAACAATATGTCCAGGCGGCAAAGACACTGGAGCAAAGTGTGATAGACAGTGAAATGGAGACCAGGCTCAAGTCGCTGGAAAAAAAGATGAAGGATTTCAGTGCCCATATTGACAATCAGCAGCTTGCGATGGCGGACGCGCTTTGCAAGGAAATAAATACGGAAGCGGTGGAGATTACACGCGACATAAAGAATGCCAGCACGTCATTGAGAAACCAATTTGCAACCTTATTGGAAGACATCAAGGGATTCAATGGACGTCTGGATGCGGTTCGCAACCTGATTGCCGAGGAGGAGAAGGCGCTGACAAATGCCTTGGCCCAAAAAAAGTTGCAGGATGTGCAGTGGGCAATTCAGGAATTCCAGTCGAAGTATCCAAGCTTTTACAATAAAAAGGAAATAGCCAAGTTGATGGATGACTTTTCCAAGAGCCAGGAAGAGGCTGTCAAGGAGTATGATGCAGTACTCCATGCGAGAGGCCAGCGCTTCAACCAACTGGTCGAGCAGGTGGGGAAAGGGATGCTTGAGGAGTTGTTGAAACGCCGTGATGCGTATATTGCCAATCCCGTCTATATGCTTGGATTCACCAATACGCAAAACAATGTGCATGTGGATTTATACTTGAAAAGGACGGATTTGGACAAGGCGGAGGAAGGAGTGCGATTCGACAAAAAGATGGCGAGCAGTTTATACTTCATCAACGACGCCAATGTAATGGGCTTGGAGAGAGAGGCGCAGGTAAGGATGGATTTGGACCATCATGTTTTGATGATTGGTAATAAGGTCTCATTCCCCATGACACTGGATTACCCTGGGTTGAATGACATCCGAAACAAATCTTTTTTTAACTCTCCAGGCTACTATGGAACCTGGCTGCTTTCCATCAAGAATGACAGTTTTGATTTCAGTAAGCTGGAAGGATGGGAGAAGTTGGACAAAAGCCTTGAGATTTTGTTCAAGGAGAAATCCGATGGCATCCGAACCATTCACGAATGGCTTGGAATCATGGATTCTGTACTTGCCATCTCACAAGCGTTCCAGCAGGGCGGAGAATTCGAGGCGACGGAACTCCTGAATCTGAAGCAGGAACTTTTTAACCTGCTGGCTATATTGCCGAAAGAAAGCAGTTGGCAGTCAGCTTCATGGCTCTATCAGAATGAATGCAGTGAGTTCTACAAGAAGCTGAAAGAATTTGTCTATGGCGACTTTATAAAATGCGGTTTTCTACCGACAATGAAACGTCTCGGGGAAAGAAAGGTGGAGGATCAGAAGGTGCTTGTACCCTGCGGGGTCATGGCGTGGCGCACATTGGATGGCATTTCCAACTGGTATTTTTACTATACTGACCTTCCAATAAACAGCGAGGGGCCGTTGTTTTTCGCAGACCACGGCCAAAAGAAAAGCATCCAAATTGGAACCTATCGCGAACAGGGCTATAAACTAAACTGGAATTACAGTGGGGGCGAGGATTTGCCCAAGGGCTATTATGTTGTGTTCATCAAGAAATAAGGAGAAGGATAGATGGTACGTTATGAACTGAATTTCCAGGAGCTGGACCCCGAGGCGAAAATGGGGCTGACACCCCAGAAGTACACGGCTGTCAGCGCGATATGGACTTTCTTCCTGGGGCTGCTGTTTACTGGAGTCTTCTACGGGGCGATGTATCCGCTCCACGCGCGGCACAAGTGGCAGATGGTCGATATGTTCTTTCACGGCGGCGTGGAGAACCGCTCTACCATCCCCTACTTTACGATGTTCCTGACCTGCTGGTGCCTGGCGTTTCTCTTTGTCAAGTGGCGCAAGCTGGCCGCGCAGCGGAAGGCGCTGTCGTTGGTATTCACCCCTCCCGACAGCCGTTTCGTCATCACGCGGCTGATTGCGGGGCCGCTGGTCAACCAGTTGCACCAGCGTGTCTATCAGAGCGAGAAATTCATGCTCTTCTGGCGGATTGAATGCGCCCTGAATGAGCTGGACAACTTGGGGCACGTCTCCGAGGTGTCGGCGGTGATGAACGACCTGGCGGAGAACGACGCCAACCTGGTGGAGAGCAGCTATACCCTGACGAAGGGGCTCATCTGGGCCATCCCCGTGCTGGGCTTCATCGGGACGGTGCTGGGGCTAAGCCAGGCGGTTGGCGGCTTCGGCTCCGTTGTCAGCAGTGGGGCTGATTTGGAAACGCTGAAGGACGCGTTGAGCGGCGTGACCTCTGGCCTTGGCACGGCCTTCGAGACGACGCTCATCGCGCTTGTCGCGGCGTTGATTGTCCAGTTGCTCATGACGCTTCTGATGCGCAAGGAGGAGGAGTTCCTTGACGAATGCTCAACCTACTGCTATGCCAATGTGACCAGCAAATTGAAGATTTTCGGCGAGAATGAGACCGACAACCTCTCAAGCGTTTCGGCGGGGCTTCTTGACGGAAATATTAGTGTAACTGGCGGCCTTGGTGCAGCCATGGACACGCCTGACGGCACGGCTGAAAAGAAGTAAAGGCTTTCAGAGAGGCAGAATGATATGAAAGACCGCGGCGCGCCCATAAGCCTGTTTTCCTTCCAGGACATCGTCACAAGCCTGACGGGCATCATGGTGATTGTGATACTTGTCATCGTGCTACAACTGGCGGAGGCGAGGTTCGACTACGAGAATCCGAAGTCCGACAACTCCGAGTATCTGGAGATGAAGGCGAAGATGAAGGAGTTGGCGGAACAATTAAAGCAGTTGAAGGAGGCTGGCGAGGAGATACCCGAGGAGGTCAAGGCCTACCTCAACATCTCCGTCGAGGCCGTTGATGCCCAGCTTCAGGATGCGGAGAAGGCAACGGCTGCAATGACCGCCGAGAAGGAGCGGAACGAAAAGGAAATGGTGACGATGAAACTCACCCTTGGACAGTTGAAGGAGCTGCTCAAGGGCCTCAATGCGGAGAAGAAGGAGAAGGAGGCGAAGCGGGATGTCGTCGATGAAAAGGTGGCGGCTGCGGAGAAGGATGATTCCTCCAATACGCTGGAACGCCAATTGCAGACGCTTCAATTGGAGAATGAGCGGCTGAAAAACAACATCCGCATCACAGCGGACAAGGTGGAGTTCTCCTTTGTGGGTATAATGTCCCGACAGCCCATTCTCATCGAGTGTACGGGGAATGGCTTCCGTGCGCAGGTCTATAAGAGCGGTCAACCCGTCAAGGAATTCAGGGGCGGCGGGTTGAGTTCGAGTATCTCTGGCCTAGTTGCATGGCTGCGTCAGCAGGACCTGAAGAAGAGCTATCCTGTCCTCCTGCTGCGGAGGAGCTTTTTCTCGCATCTGGATGATCTTCTGATTACCCTGTATCGTCTTGACAAGGATATCGTCCTTGGCATGGAGCCGCTGGATGACAAGGTGAAGGTGTTCTGATGAGCAGGAAAAACAAATTGCCCGACAGCCTGGAGCTACTTCTGGACACGATGTGCAACACTTTCGGAGCCATTATGTTCATCGCGATTTCGCTGGTCATCATCTCGCAGGTGACGACGAAGATGATTCGCGATATGCAGCCGCAGGAGATTACGGAGGAGTATCTGAAGCAAATGCGGGAGAGGATTCGCGCTCTGGAAGATGAACTGGCCGTGGAGGAGCAGAAGATGGCGGAGAGGGCGTTGGCCGCTCTCGCCATGCCCCAGAAGAAGAGGGAGAAGGTGGAGAAGGTATTGGACGCGAAGGCCCAAAACCAGAAACTCATCCTTGACCTCTCCCATCAGGTTGACGAGAAGACGAGGATGCAGAATGAACTGGAGAACGCTAGGAACGAGGTGGAGAATACAAGGAACGAGGCAGCACAGTTGGAGATGGAGACAACCCAGAAGGAACGCGCTCTTGCGCAGATGATTCTGGCTAACCAGCAGCGGAAGGAGGAAATGCAAAGGCGAATCGAACAGGCGAGGAAGGAGCAGGCAAACTTGAACAGGACGCAGGAGAATACATCTCCTCAGATGCTGACTTTCTCTATGGAAATCAGCACAACAGGCGAAAGGCAGTACACCATCTGCTTGAAAAACAAACGGCTTTACAAAGTGGATGCAGACGAAGTTGAGGTAGTGAAGGACAGCGAAGAGGAAGGCCATTTTTCCTTTAAGGGCAATGGACACCTCATTTCGGGAAATGTCGATGGCGAGATCCGCAGGCTTTTGGGCGGTGTCAGCCAGGGAAGGTTTGTCACTGTTTTCAGTGACCAGGCAAGCTATGACGTGCTGGTGGCCTTGCGCAAATACTTCCGTTCACGAAGAATCAAGATGAACTTCAATTATACGAACGACTGGAAATGCTGGTTTGGCGAAGTAAAAGCCTCGTATTAAGGATGATGGCAATGATGAAACGGATTTGGGTGATTGTGATTGTTTGTCTGTGTGGCATGGCATTTGTTTCCTGCAAGCCGAACCCCCCGAAGGAGGCGAAGGCAAAGGAACTAGTGGAGACGCATTTCAAGGAGAAGGGGTATGCGGTGAAATGCGTGACACTGGGCGCATATAGTCAACTTGGAGAGGGTAGATGGTCTGCGGAAGTGGAGGTCAAACGGGACGATGACGAACAGATGTTCACCTACGAGGTGGAGTTCAAGGCACTAAAGAAGGGGTATGAACTATCCTGCGGCTTCGAGTATATGCTTGAACTGGACGACCTCGTAAAGAGGAAAGTGAACGAAAATATCAACAAAAACCAGTTCAAAATCCTCTCAATAGGGAAAGTGCCGCAGAAAACGGATGGGGCTGTCAACAAGGACGTGAAACCATTTTCTTTGGGCGTGGAGGTTAAATACATGCTCTTTGACCCCTCCCGTATACCTGAAGGGGATGTCTCGGCGCAACCGAAGAAAGAGGCTCGTGGCGAAATCGGTTTCTCCCCTGAGATTACGCAGTTGCAGACAAGGTTGTTCAACAAGGACATGTTGCTTTTAGGGGTTCTTGAGGAATGCATCAAGGAGCAGATTGTCAATGAGTTTATGGAGGAGTATTTTATAACGGTCACAGTGGATGCGTTTCAGTCTCTGTACGAGAATGGCAAGAACGGTTATTCGGGCAAGGCGAAAATCTCGAATAAAAAGCGAAAGCTATCTGGTCTGCTCAGCTTTGACCTGGTTCTCGTGGAGAATGGCTTCTGCAAGGTGACCTGCCACAAAAATGGTTTTGAGAAATGGATGGTGGACGAGGGGAAGGATGCCAAATGGCGTAAACGCCGTCTTGAGATTCTGGCACAGGCCTGGAAGCTGGCCTGGGATCCAGAGAAACTCCATGACGAGGAGTACCATCCACTGGGAAACGCATTGGTCGAGATGGCGAACAATGCCATTAGGAATGAATACAGATCAAGTTTTTGGGGGGACTATACAAAGCTGAAGCCTGAAGAGAAGCTCAACTATATGTCCAGCATCATCACCACCCAAACGATATCCTTTGAGGGGCAGAGTTTCACCAAAAGCATGCTTGGGAGTGAATATGGGGCAATCAGTGTGAACACCCTTCCGCCTCTGCCCACTTTGTTCGATTCCAGTTCACTTGACTCGGATAAGTTTCCAAAGGTGGATTTGGAAACATGGGAAAAGGAGATAGAGATGGACATCAAGCGGGAACTGGAGGAAAAGTACGATCTCCGATTCATGTCGGATTCCGATTATCTTGAGAAGGCGTATCCCATTTATCAGAAACTTGACAAGGCGACTGTCACGGTAAAGGAGGAGCGGGGCGTGAAGAATGTGAAAATCATAGGAATGGTCAAGGCCATTGGCGAAAACAAGGTTATGATCGGTCCACGAACCATCCTTATTGAAGACCTTACTGAAGAAAGCCGACTTAGTTTTGACATGAATTTTCGCGAAAAAAAGTTCAAGGAAATCCATTTCAATGATGCAATGAGGCTGAAGTTGATTACTCAACTCCGTCAGCCCATGCATGATCGTCGCCTCTGCATCAAATTGCAGGAGGCTGGGTATCTGCCCAATGTCTTCAAGGCGAAAACAGGTCTATACAACCCCGATGCGGAAACTTGGGTCTCGCAATATGATTTCCTGGCTCACTGGCTACGGGCGCACCTCATTGCCAAGGATCTCCTGGAAAAGGAAGGCTATGTCTATAGCCTGAACATGAAGAACCGCTACGAATGGATGCCGAAGAAGTGCGCGGAAAACTTTGCCACCTACCTCAGGGTTAAGAACGCGCGGCTGATCCATTTGGGAGAGGTTATGAGGGAACGCAGGAAAGAGCTTGAGAAGATGAGAATGGATGGCTACTCCGATGAAGCCATTGAACGTGCCATCTGGAGGGAATTCGGACGAACGAACCAGGGGGATTACGGCAGATGCCTCTTCTGCAAGGGGACTGGCATGGAAGTGAAGTACACGGGTGGTGGGTTTTACAAGAAGATAGAATGCCGTGCCTGCTACGGAACAGGAAAAACCTCCAATGTCGATGACGTAACTCTGGACGCAAGTGGAAATGTCGTCGAAAACACTGTCGAAGAATTCGAGGACGAGGAGTTCTGGAACACTGGCACAGTGGTTCCAGTACCATTAGAGTAACTGCTTCGGATTGCAACTCATCACTGCCCTATCTCAATAGGTTTTTCCCATATTATGAAACTGTTCATAAAGACACAAGGCAGGATTCTTGGCCCAATGAAGTGGGAAAGGATTCTCAAGACGGCGGACAGGGGATGCCTTGCGCCAGATGCGACTGTTTCCGATAATCAAGTGAACTGGCTTAACGTTGACGAGGCACGTAAACTTCTTGAAAAAAAGGAATCGACTGCGGCGGTTGTTTTTTCATCACGGTTTCAGAGCTCACACTCCCTTTCAACAACTCCATTGCAGAGCGATTCGGATATTTCTCACAAATGCCTAGAATGGACTGAGTTGAAAAGCTCCATGGAGACTGAATCGGATTTTCAGGGGAAGTCTCTAAAACAAATCAACGATGCACAAAATGAAATTCAAGAGGCCATCGTTGGCGCAAAGAGCCAGAGTTTTTCTCGACTGCTTTTGCTAGAAAGTGGGATGGCGATACTGCTGGTCGTATGGACTATTGTGCTTTGGTTAAATAGAGACTCTTCATCTTCCAAAGACCATGATGACAAGGGAATAACGGGTGAGGTTCTGACATCACGTCAAATCAATGAATTGGCTACACCGAGTGTCCTTGCTGTTTGGGTGGAAACGAATTCTGGTTGGAGTACTGGATCGGGCATTCCCGTAACGCAACGGGATGTTCTGACAAACAGACATGTCGTGGAGGAGATTGGAGAAGGTGGAGAAGTGCTGGTTTATAATGAAAAATGGGATAATCCAAGGGGGAAAACTGCAAAGAAAATCATCGACTGTTGATTTGGCGTGGAAGTTATGAATGATTCTTTTCCAGTCAAGCCGTTGAAGACTTCCAACAACAAATCGTAACGCGGCGATAACGTTGACGCATACGGCTATCCTGGATATGCGTACGATTTCGGAAAGGAGAATACAAAGGTGAGAGGAACAAGCGGACAAATTTCAGCGGTGGATTTGCCTGAGAAAGGAGCCTTGCATTATGAGCATACTGCTGCATTAAACCATGGCAATAGCGGTGGTCCACTTTCAATGACCATGGTGAAGAGGTAGATGTGAATACCTGGATCATTGAAAACACGAACAGTTCTTTTTTTGCAATAGAAATCAGTGAACTCAAAAAGGTCTTCCCACGTCTTTGGAATAAGGCACAATAATAAGGAAAATGGCGGATTAACTGTATTCAAATCAAGAAAAGGTCTATAACAATGAAACTCTTTGTAAATTATCAAGGCAAGATTTTGGGACCGTTGGACTGGGAAAAGATTCTTTTCGCAGCGAAAAAAGGACGTTTCGCAGAGGATGTGACCGTTTCCGACGATCGAGTGAACTGGATCTCCATTGACGATGCACGCAAACTGTTTGAGAAGAGCAAGACAGTTGAGCGGAAGGAGCCAGCTCTGATTGCTCCGTCTTCACAACACCAGGGGATGCAAGCATTCTCGCTTGGAACACCCAAGGGTGGCTACCCGGGCGGCACGCAGGGCGGCACTCATGGAGACTATCCTGGCGGCGCGCAGGGGGGCTACCCAGGTGGCGCGCAGGGGGGCTACCCAGATGGTGCGCAGGGGGGCTACCCAGGTGGCGCGCAGTCAGGTTATCAGGGAATGCAGCAAATGAACGGTGTGTGGAATGGTGTTCCCAATAATGCAGCTGGTTCATATAGACAGTCCGTTTTGCCTGCTGTTTCTGCGGGTATTATTATTGCAATCATCATTGCAGTGATTGTCATTGGCGGCATTGGCGGTTTTTATTTTTTCATGAATCGAAGTGTCTATAGTGATGTTAGCAAACACATTGATCTGTGGTTGAAGGCTGTTCAAAATGGCGATGGGGTTTCTGCATACGCTACGGACTTTGATATCCCATACTCGCCAGTCAGTTGGAAAATAATTACTGACAAATCAGAGTTTAAAGCCGGCAAAGAGACATACGAAGTCAAGTTATTGATGGAATCGTCTAACAAGGATGGTATCCCAATCAGAGCCACTTGGACGTTAGTTATCCGCAGGGACAAGAATCGGAAGACAGGGTTTGTCATAACCTATGTCAATGTTAATTGAAAAACACGGGGCAATTCGATGCATGTGAGATGTCCAAATTGCGGATGCACATTCGAGGTGGAAGAATCGCAATGGCGCAAACTGGTTGCATGTCCGGTGTGCCAAAAGGACGTTATAGCTAGAACCGTGTCGTTCTCAAAGGCTACAAAAGGGATAACGCCTCCTCCGCCGACAAACGAGATAGTTTCTTCTCATCCGACAGAGATGAAGTTTCCTCCTCCAACAGAGAAGGTAACACCGCTGACAAGTATGGTTCCTCCCTCTTCAGTTGAGAAGGTACCACCGCCAAAAGTAACTTTTTCAACGCAGGGAAAGTCTCCCTCAATAAAAGCGATCAAGTGGACGCGATCGATATGTCTATTCTTATTGGTCATTTCGTTTTTGGTGGTTTTCATTTGGATTAGAAGCAGCATTGCCGCCGCGAACATCGTGATAGAGACGTTGGTTCATAATCCAGACAAGTGTTTGTCTTTTGAGGAGATTGCAATCGTGCGTAAAGCCGCCGAGAAGGGGTACGCCAAAGCGCAATTTTTTCTTGGAGAATGCTATCAAAAGGGCAATGGCGTGGCTAATAATCCGTTTGATGCAGTCAACTGGTACCGTTTGGCCGCACGCAGGGTAATCATATGGGGAGGATATGCTGAAGCGCAATATAAACTTGGGGTGTGCTATCGTGATGGCAAGGGTGTGAAACAGGACTACGCAGAAGCAGTGAAATGGTTCCAAAAGGCAGCCAAGCAAGGGGTTGCTAAAGCACAAAACGATCTTGGGAGTTGCTATCGTGATGGTAGGGGTATAGCAAAGGATAATTTTGAGGCGGCCAAATGGTTCCATTTGGCCGCCGAGCAAGGGGCTGATCTTGCACAATACAATCTCGGAATTTGCTATTGTAATGGCACTGGTGTAGATAGAGACCACAAGGAGGCATTCAATTGGTTCAGCAGGGCTGCTAAGCAAGGGAATGTTGCTGCTCAACGTGACGTTGGATGCTTGTATTTTTTTGGTGAACATGGAATGACAAAAGACAATGCCAAAGCGTTTTACTGGTTTTATAAATCTGCAACGCAGGATGATGCAGAGGCACAATTTTACCTGGGTATCTGCTATATTTATGGTTTGGGTACCAAACAGGATGACGGTGAGGGGCTCAAATGGCTGCGTTTTTCTGCTGCACAGGATTACATTGAAGCAGAATATTATCTTGGTCTATGTTGTCTTGAAGGGCAAATCGTACCAAGAGATTTGGAGGAGGCAACGAGATGGCTGGGCAAAGCTGCCATGCAGGGACATGAGAAGGCACGGCAACTCCTTAAGGTATTAACGACGGAACGAGGCACCGCGCATAAGGAGAATTGCTTTTCTTCTGATGCATCCAGAAGCGTTGAGATAATCAGAAGAAAACGGAGATAGACATGCATGTGAGATGTCCAAATTGCGGATGCACGTTTGAGGTGGATGATTTGCAATGGCGCAAACTGGTTGAATGTCCAGTGTGCGGAAAGGCTATAGAAGCAAAGACTGTGCAGGTCAATATGGTTTCCCATACTCCTTCAAACGGGATGATTCCGCCGTCGTCTTCGGACGGTGCCGTTCCGCCGACGACTTTGATTGAGACGGTGCAGCCTCCGCGCGGGAAAGTAATGTCATCACAGCAGAAGTGTGGTGAACTCAGTATCACGACCAGACTTTGGTTGCTGCTTTGTTCACAGATCAGGGGCTGCTTTTCATTTAGCGGCTTTGTATTGTTCTTCGCTTTTTTCTGTGCAGTCATGGGGTATTTGAGCTTTTCAAACTCTATGAGTCCAGATGAAATCGCAAAGAAGGCTCGTGAAACGGACTTGCCTGAATTCTTTCAGAACAAGGAGTTTGTTTATTACGGCGGTGTCGTGAAGGATTTGAAACTCAGCATAAGCGAGAAAAAGCTATATACTGGGGAAGTGACATTTACCCTTGATGGTAAAACACTTGTACGCCCTATTTCAGTGAGAATCAAGGAAGATGGAGAATATGAGTATGGCGTGGATTTTGATTATGCACAACACGATGATTATCTTGAGGAAGATGCGAAGTGGATTATGAATAACATCTTAAGAGCAAATAACCTAAGCGCGAAAATACTCAAAACGTATGTTGTATCGCCAGGAGTATTCCAGGCGACATTGCGATTTGACGAGGGTGTGAAAGTGGTGAGAGTTCGTGTCCAACGCAAGAGCAGGAAATATTTCTACGAGGTCATAGAATAAACGAAAGTGAGGGGACTTCATATCTTTTTGCGGAATTGGGGTAATGGATATGTCAACGATGTCCCTAATGAAGCATAAAGACAAGATAGGAGCAGATAATGCAAGTAAGATGCACAAGTTGTGGATGCACGTTTGAGGTAGAGGACAGGCAGTTGGGCAAACTGGTTGAATGCCCACTGTGTGGCAGAGCAGTTGATGCGCAGCCAGCATCAGCAACCATGGCTCCGCCACCTCCGCTGCCGAGCGATATGGCTCCGCCACCGCCTCCGACTGGCATGGTTCCGCCTCCAAACGGTATGATGCCACCGCCTCCGACTGGCATGGTTCCGCCTCCAAACGGTATGATGCCACCGCCTCCGACTGGCATGGTTCCGCCTCCGATCGGGATGGTTCCGCCGCCTCCGATCGGGATGGTTCCGCCGCCTCCGATCGGGATGGTTCCGCCGCCAGTGGAGATGAATGGGCCTGGTTTATCGACAATGCAGAGATTTCTCATATATCTGGGCATGACCATTCTTCCAATTTTAGGTACTCTGGCATGGCTGTTTGCCAATCGTGCTTCAGAGACAGAAAAAGGTTTTGAATGGTTTGCTCTTATCTTTGTGTTGTCGCTCATTCTGCCGTTGGTGCTGATGATAGTCAATCACGTTCGTTTTTTCATGGTTTGGAAAAACAACAGACGGAAGGCAATCCATCTCTTAGTACACACCTGGGCAGGGATTGCCGCGACAATTCTTTTCCTTTGTGGGATTGGAGTTTTCAATAATGTTGTGCCAGAGGTGTTTTTTGAGTTGAAAACCGATAAGGTTGAATCCCTAACCAGACTAAGGCTTCAGGAGCTTTTTAACATGCCGTCCAATGGAGGCGAGGAGGAAAACGGAAAATACATTTACGCAGGGGCGGTGGTAAAGAGTCTGAAGTTGGAGCATACGGGCAGATGCCAATTCGAAGGGCGCATATTCTTTGAACTGGACGGGCAGGAGTATTCGCGCCCTATCATCATAAGTTATGCGCGAAACAATCTTTCCGATAATCCTGAATGGATTTTTGACTTGACGCATGGCGGCTATGAGAACACCCCTGATGAACTGCGCGAGGATGTAATCATAGCCTTCAGGGACTGGCTTCAAAGCCGAAACGAAGGGCTGGACAACTGGAAGATCGAAGATATCGGAATCCTTTCAAGCACACATCCGAGATACAATTTCCAACTCAAATGCGTGCGCATCGGCAACACGGGAAAGAAGCACTTCGGCGAGATGAAGATGGTACTGACCTTCAAGACGCTTAGCTCTGGCCGCTACCATCCCGTGATGAGTTTCTACGACATCGACCACGAGATACATCATAGTTTTTTTATCTACCACTCGCTGGGTCGTAAAATGAAGGATGGCACGGTCATCAAAGAATGTCGTCTGAAAAAATGCACGGGGAAAATCGATACCTTTATGGTCAGATACTCGGATAATGTCGTCAATTCCATATATGTCTCGTTCGGGGACGACTTTTCATGGAAAACCCATGACAAGGAGCGCTAGGGTGCAGGTGGCGACGACGGCCACGTCGACGGAGAAATGAGCGCAATTCCTGTGCAATTGCAATGCTCCAACTACGACATCTTGTCGATACTCTAACTGAAAAGGGACGGGAGGGACGGGAGAGACAGTGAAATTGCGTTAGGTGATCAGCTCTGTCCTTTCCGTCCTTTTTTAGCAGTTTAGTCAGATTTCCTCTGCGAAGAGGAGTTCCTCGCCGTGGAAGACCAGGGCGAGGCGGATGAGGGTGACGGTGCCCTGGGGCTTGAGGCGCCACGTCTCCGCCAGGTTGTGGTCCTCCGCGTAGCGCTCAAGCTGCGATTTTGCCTCGGCGAGCAGGGGGGCCTTTGCTACTTTGAGCACCTTCTCCGACTTCTTGATGTACTTCACCTCGATGAGGGCACCGTACTGGATGTCGGGGAAGGTGATGACGCGCGGGGCCATCGCGAGGTCGGCGAAGCCAAATCCAACACGATGCTCTGTTTGGACTGCGAATGCTCTCCCTGTGGAGAGCAGCGCGGCGAGGACGGACTGCACCGCCTTCTCGCCGTCCAGGAGGTCGCGCACCGTCAGGATCTCCTTCAGCACCTGCGCCGCATGCTCAATGGCTGGGCGCCAGTCGCCGTTGTATGCCATGTCGCCCAGCTTGTCCGCCAGCTCGTTGATTCTCGTATCGACTTTGCAGGCATCCTGGTAGCCGTTCAGCAGGAAGTCGGACACGAACTGGCGCATGAGCTGGTTGGGGATGGTCATCTGTAATTTGCCGTTGAGTTCCTTCCCGATGGTTACCATGCCGTAGTAGAAGAGGAGCGAAAGGAAGCTCTCGGGCTTGGTGAGGGTCTCCGCCTGGAACGAGCGGATGAGGTCCGTGGTGACGGTGCCCTCCGTGACCAGCCGTTCAAGCGCATGGAACTTCCCGTTGAGCCGTCCGTTGGTGGTGACGATGTGCCGCAGCTTGTGGTAGTCCGTCCGCAGGTTCTCGTCAACCATGCTGCGCGGGAAACGTTTGCTGTCAAGGCATTGGTTCAGGAAGCCAAGTAGCAGGACAGGGTTGCAGACCTGCTCGTCATCATCCTGGGAGAACCTGTAGTGGTCGTACCAGTCGGTGACCAGTTGGAAGGCCTGCTCTCGGTCAAGGGGGAACTGGCCTGCCTCGGCGTAGTAGTCGAGTATTTCGCGGATATGCTGGTGGTTGAAGCCGCAGAGGGTGGCAAGCCTGGGGCTCTGCGAGATGTTCTCGGCGATGTTGAAACCGCTCGTGACGTCGTCCAGCGTCATGGGGGAGACGCCTGTCAGCAGGATGTTGGTGATGACCGTGTTCTTCGCCTTGAGCAGCGAGAAGAAGCTCTTGAAGAAGCCAGTCCCGTGGCAAAGCTCCCTGTAGGCATCCTCGCCCGTCTGCGCCAGCAGGCGGTTGCTGAAGTTGTCGTACTCGTCTATGAGGATGAGGATTCTCTGCTTTGAAGCGAAGACCTGGCTGGTGGTCAGGACGTCCAATGCATCCATGAAGGTCTTCTGCCTGCTCATTTCCTTCTGAACGTCTTTGGGTATTATTTTGCGGTAGGCATCACGGAAGCCGTCAAGGGCTATCTTGCACTTTGTCTCGAAGCTCTGCTGCATCTCCTTCACGGTTTCTCCTGCTATTATTGAGAAGTCGAGATGGAGGACGAGTAACTGGCTGCGGTCGGGCGTTGGATTCTCGTGTATCCACGTCCCGCCGAAAAGCTCGTCGAAGCGGTCGGCGTAGTTCACATCGTAGTAGTAGTGGAGGATGCTCAGCAGCAGGCTCTTGCCGAAGCGGCGCGGGCGTACGAACAGCTGGTATGGCAGTGCCTCCAGAAGCGGGATGCCCCAGGTGTTGTCAACATAGTAGCCGTTGCGGCGGCGCATGTTCACGAAGTCGCTTATCCCGTATGGTATGGTCTTGACGCTGCTGTTCATTATGTCACCTCGGTATGGTCGCCTTCACTTCAGATTTCCTCTGCGAAGAGGAGTTCCTCGCCGTGGAAGACCAGGGCGAGGCGGATGAGGGTGACGGTACCCTGCGGCTTGAGGCGCCACGTCTCCGCCAGGTTGTGGTCCTCCGCATAGCGCTCAAGCTGCGATTTTGCCTCGTCGAGCAGGGGGACCTTTGCCTCTTCGCCTACCTTCTCCGACTTCTTGATGTACTTCACCTCGATGAGGGTGCCGTACTGGATGTCGGGGAAGGTGATGACGCGCGGGGCCATCGCGAGGTCGGCGAAGCCAAATCCAACACGATGCTCCGTTTGGACTGCGAATGCCTTCCCTGTCGAGAGCAGCGCGGCGAGGGCGGACTGCACCGCCTTTTCGCCGTCCAGGAGGTCGCGCACCGTCAGGATCTCCTTCAGCACCTGCGCCGCATGCTCAATGGCTGGGCGCCAGTCGCCATATCTGGCCATCTTTCCCAGCTTGTCCGCCAGCTCGCTTATTCTCGTATCCACTTTGCAGGCGTCCTGGTAGCCGTTCAGCAGGAAGTCGGACACGAACTGGCGCATGAGCTGGTTGGGGATGGTCAGTTGGTTGCCGTCGAAACTCGATTCCCCAATGGTCACCATGCCGTAGTAGAAGAGGAGCGAGAGGAAGCTCTCGGGCTTGGTGAGTGTCTCCGCCTGGAACGAGCGGATGAGGTCCGTGGTGACACTGCCCTCCGTGACCAGCCGCTCAAGCGCATGGAACTTCCCGTTGAGCCGTCCGTTGGTGGTGACGATGTGCCGCAGCTTGTGGTAGTCCGTCCGCAGGTTCTCGTCAACCATGCTGCGAGGGAACTCCTCCCCAGTCAAGCATTCAACCATAAAACCCAGAAACAACACGGGGTTGCAGACCTGCTCGTCGTTTTTCAGCGAGAACCTGTAGTGGTCATACCAGTCGGTGACCAGTTGGAAGGCCTGCTCGCGGTCAAGGGGGAACTGGCCTGCCTCGGCGTAGTAGTCGAGCATTTCGCGGATATGCTGGTGGGTGAAGCCGCAGAGGGTGGCCAATTGGGGGCTCTGCGATGTGTTCTTGGCGATGTTGAAGCCGCTTGTGACATCGTCCAGCGTCATGGGGGAGACGCCTGTCAGCAGGATGTTGGTGATGACCTTGTTCTGCGCCTTGAGCAGCGAGAAGAAGCTCTTGAAGAAACCAGTCCCGTGGCAAAGCTCCCTGTAGGCTTCCTCGCCCGTCTGCGCCAGCAGGCGGTTGCTGAAATTGTCGTACTCGTCTATGAGGATGAGGATTCTCTGCTTTGAAGCGAAGGCCTGGCTGGTGGTCAGAAGATCCAGTTCAGCACGGAAGGTGGTTTGCTTCGCCATGGCCTCCTGCACTTCTTCGGGGATTATTGCCTTATAGTTCATGCGGAAGCCATCGATGGCTATCTTGCAGGTTTCCTCGAAGCTCTGCTGCATCTCCTCCACAGTTTCGCCAGCGACTTTGGAAAAGTCGAAATGGAGGACGAGGAACTGGCTGCGGTCGGGCGTTGGATTCTCGTGTATCCAAGTGCCGCCGAAAAGCTCGTCGAAGCGGTCGGCTTCGTTGATGTCGTAGTAGTAGTGGAGGATGCTCAGCAGCAGGCTCTTGCCGAAGCGGCGCGGGCGTACGAACAGCTGGTAGGGCAGCGCCTCCAGAAGCGGGATGCCCCAGGTGTTGTCAACATAGTAGCCGTTGCGGCGGCGCATGTTCGCGAAGTCGCTTATCCCGTATGGTATGGTCTTGATACTGTTCATAGAAATCTCCCTGCAAGGCTTGCTGCCGACACCTGCCTCTTCTCTTCAATATATTGTAAGTTGCGTTGTTTTCAAGCAGTACTATAAGGTTATTTCACCGTAACCTTTGGCTGTTGGCATCCTCAACCGCCGATGGCGAGGTTGAAGGCGCCGAGCATGCAGCCGAGGATGCCAGGGAACTGGGCATGGTGGCCGAGGGCATAGCAGTTCTCGACAGGGAGACGCCCTGCAGTGCGGGACTGTGCCAGCAGTTGGCGCGTGCCGTATGCGCTGCCGATGGGGGGCGAGAAGCGGCTGCAAGTGAGCGGGGAGGCTGTGCCGATGATGTGGAGGTGGCCCTTGTATTGGGGGTAGGCCTTATAGACATCCTGCAAGATAATTTCTCTATACTGCTGCTTGAACTCGATGTAGCGCGGGGCATTGCGGTAATTCTCTTTGGTGACTTCGCAGAGTTTTTCCACATCCTCGACGAACATGGTCCTGAAGGCAGTGAAGGTTGTGTGAGCGTTCTGCGGGTCGTTGGAGGTGACCATGCCCGTGCTGGAGTGAGTTGTGAGATGTCCAGGGGTGAGAATGCTGTTGAGGTCACTGTTCTCCAGATAGAATGTGAGCCTGTTCGGTGCTTGCAACTCATCGTCAATGGTGCCGAAGATGGTGAAGAAGGAGCAGGTTGGCTTGAGGTTCTTGGTCCTGCGTTTGAACTGCGGGGTGAGGAGACGCTCTGGCAGCAGTGGAACGTAGGCGGCGGGATGGACGGCGAAATAGATGCCGTCGATTTCCAGCGTCTGCCCGTCGGAGAGCGTGGCGGCGGTGCAGAGTGGCTGCGTCTCGCTGAATTGCAGGCTGCTGATGGTGGTGTCGGTCAGGATATTGACGTTGTAGCGTGCGTATTCGCGCTTGAATCCCTTGATGAATGCGTCGCCGCCGTGTCGGATGGCACTGAGGTTGGCGTCGAGTCCATACGCGCAACGGCAGTGGTATGGGAAGGGGGATTCGACAGGAGGCGTGCCGTGGCACAGTGACATGATGGGAAGCAGTGCCTGGAGTTCAGGTGCATCCAACCCGTTCTGCTCGAAGAATTCCTGGACGGTCATGGCGTCATAGTCGGTGAGCTGTGAGAGGAAGTCCGCCTGGGTGTAGTTTTTAATGTCGAAGATGGGTGTGTGGTCGATGACCTCCTGCTCTGCGGCATAAAACCTATGGATGTTGTCTGTGTATTTGGGGAATGATGCGGCGATGGAGTCGGCGAGTGCGTCAAGTCCCTTGCCTGGGAATTTGATGTTGCACCCTCGGTCAGCCAGCATGATGTTAGTCAGAATGGGGGCTGGCTTGACGTCATTCTGCATATTGAGGATTTCCAGCATTCCAGAAAGGACATCCCCGAAGCCACCTGTGAAGTGGAGGCCTGTGTCGAAGCGGAGTCCCTGGCGCGTAAAGCGGTTGATGTACCCGCCGATAAAGGGCAGTTTTTCAACGATGGTGACCTGTTTGCCGCGGTGCGCCAGCAACAGTGCCATGGTTAGTCCTGATATGCCAGAGCCGACTACAAGAGTGTTTTTCATATAATCAGTCCTCCATTGACAGCAATGACCTGGCCTGTGATATATGTCGAATCTGGACCTGCGAGGAATGAGACGACGGAGGCAACCTCATCGCAGGTTCCATAGCGGTGAAGGGGGATGATTGGGAGAATCTGCTCCTTGGGAAGCTCTTTCGTCATATCCGTGTCGATGACGCCAGGTGCAACGGCGTTGACGAGGATGCCCTTCTTTCCTATTTCACGTGCCAGCGCCTTGACGGCTCCCAATAGGGCTGCCTTGGAGGCGGAGTAGTTGACCTGTCCAGCTTGTCCCGCCTGTCCAGAGGCGGAGCTGATAACGATGATACGCCCCTTGCGTCGCGCCAGAAGCCCAAATACAAATGGCTGGACGGTGTTGTAGAAGCCGTTGAGGTTTATTTCCATGACATCGTGCCATTCCTTGGAATCCATGAAGGCGAAGAGGTTGTCCTTTGCGATGCCCGCGTTATAGACGATGACATCGGGAAGGAGGTCGCCTTCCAGGTAGGGGAGAAGCCTCTTTTTGGCGTCATCGGCATCGGTGACATTCAGCACCAGGTGCGTGAAAGTGCGATTCTGTGCGTGGACAAGCTGCTCGGTCGTCTCCGAATCAGGGTTTGGTTTTCGGCTGGTGGCAATGATGTCGAAACCATCGGAAGCGAGGCGCACGGCAATAGCGCGTCCAATGCCTTTGCATCCGCCTATGATAAGAGCTGTTGACATGTTATTCCATGGGTTGATGGTGTCATTATGTTGTCGCGAGGAAGACGGAGACGGCTTCCTGCAGGGGTTTTTGGGAGCGGTGCTGCCAGAGGGGGGCAACGTTTTGGGTAAGCAAGCCCTCCTCCTCCACGGCAATCAGAAGCAGGGTTTCACACAGTCCCGTGACGAGAAGCGTTTCCGCAAGGTTCATCGCCTCGTCAATGGGGTTTTCAAAATTGGTTATGGCAAAGGCAGGACCTGTGATTCTCAGGATAGTACCCAGATACGAGGTGACCGCATTGTGGACGGAATGAGAAAACTTTGTGGGGAGAATCTGGTCCTCAGGGTAGTCCAGGATGTCGTCCAGGTTGGCGAATACTGTCTTGTGGGGACCGAATGAGCTGGCGGTGATGAGTCCCGTTTCGGGTGGAAGAAACTGCGGGAACTGCTCAGAAAACGCCATTTTTACGGCGGCAGTAGCCAAAACCGTGAAGCGGTCTGCGCGACGCAGGCCGTATTTGAACTTGACCTCTTTCAGAGTTTCTTCTGGAAACGAGGTAAATGTTTCTGCCTTGACTATGTTCATGTCGTTTACCTCAGGCTTAGAAGCAGTGCGGAGTTGGATCCGCCGAATGCAAGCGAGGTGGAGAGGGCGTGGCGGGCGTTGTGGAGAGGCAGGTGATTACGGAGGGGGGACAAAGTCATGTCGGGGGAGGCTTTTTCAAAGCGGGTGCTTTTGGCCGCGCGCTGCTCTTCAAGCATGAGAAGGGTGAAGACGGCCTCGATGGCGCCAGCGGCGCCAAGCGTATGGCCTGTTAGCGCCTTGGTGGACATATAGGGGATGCCTTGCGGAAAAAGCCGTGCAAAGACAGTTGCTTCGGCCTGGTCGTTTGCCTCCGTGCCCGTGCCGTGCGCATTGATGAAGGCTATCTCTTCAAGGGTGATTCCCGCCGAGCGGACGGCGTCATGAATGGCGTGTTCCAGACCTGTGCCTGTCGGATCAGGTTGTGTGATATGGAAGGCGTCGGCGGTTTTACCGAAGCCAGAAACACAGAAGGGGGTGTTTCCCGATCGCCCCATGATGAGCACGCCCGCTGCCTCGCCGAGGTTGAGACCCGTACGGTCTGCGTTAAAGGGACGGCAGGGGGTATGTGAGCATACTCCCAGGGCGTTGAAGCCGTCCAGCGGGACTTTGTTAAGCTCGTCTGTGCCGCCCGCGATGACAAGGTCGCACTTACCCTGCTGAATCCAGAGGTGGGCTACGCCGATGGCGTCGGCTCCCGATGAGCAGGCGTTGGAGATGGTGAGAGCTGGCCCCTGGAGCCCGTAGTGGCGGCGAATCCACTCGGCTGGATTGCCGTCTATGTAGCGTTCCAGAGGGGCTGGCGATGGATTTCTGCCCGCCCGCAGTTCTGAGTAGTAGGGAAGGTTGTTCAGTTGGCAGGCTACTGTGGTTCCGATGACGACCCCCACTCGGAGCTTCTGGATGGCAGTTGTAGTGAGCTTAGCATCGTCAAACGCCTCTTCCAGAGCGATACGAAGCAGTTGCATGGAGACGCCGCCTGGCTGGGATTCGTCAGGGCGAATGCCTGGAATCTCAAAGACAGGAAGGGGCAGGGTGGTCTCTATGCGTTGCGGCAGAGCAGGCAGGCATGGCGTGTCCGTATAGAGATTGCGGCGTGTTTCCTCGACACTGTTTCCAATTGCCGAGATGACGCCTATGCCGAGTATGGGGGAGGAGGTCATTTTCATCTGTTCTGTGCCGCTGGTTTCAGCCTGCGGTGGTTGCGCCTGTTCTGTGCCGCTGGCTTAGCCTGCGGGAGTAGTGGTGCAGTTTGCCTGTACGAAGTCGGAGAGGGTGGCGAAGGTGGCGAAGATTTCGCGTTTGTTTTCGACTGCGGCCTGCGGGATGCCGTACTCGCGTTTGAGGGCGATGACGATTTCAACGGCATCGAGGGAATCAAGGCCAAGGCCGTCCTTGAAGAGTGGCTGGTCGTCAAGGATGTCGTCAGGCGTTTTCCCCTCAAGGGAGAGCCATTCGATGAGTTTGGCTTTGAGCTGGCGTCTGAATTGGGTTGTTTTTTCGTCCATGGTAGTTTAGTTGTTGGCTATTTCATAGTGGAAGATTTGGTATGGGTAGTCGGAGGCGATGTTCTGGAGGGCTTTCTCGTAAATTTGAATGTAGGGGGTGAAGAAATCGGGTTTTGGCTTGCGTGGGAGGTTGTAGTCGATGGTGAAGGGAGGCATGTAGATGTAGTCGATGGCGTTTGAGCGCATGATGGTGAAGACGATGAAGATGGGGACGTGGCAACGTGCCGCAAGGTGCCAGGGGGCCTCGGGAATGCGCAGGGTGCGTCCGCATAGGGAGAGCGTGAGATTGGTCGGGACATCATCGGGGAGGCGGTCGCCCATCAGGCAGAGCACTTCGTGGTTTTCAAGGGCCTCTGCCGCGTCCAGCAGTCCGCCGAAGGGGTTTTGGTTTGAGATGATTCGGTAGGATTTTCCCTGCATGAGCTTTGAGAGTGCCACATTGATGTTGTCCTGAATAAGGAGGTTGACGCGTTTGTCAAATGCCTCCATGCGGGGGATGGTCGCCAGCCAGCAGCCGACGTGGCTCATCAACATGATGAAGCCGTGTTTTGCCTGTTGCAGCATCGCCTCCCGATACTGTGGATTGACATCCTGCAGAGGAAGCTGGTGGCCTGTACGCAGCCAGTATGCCATGACAATGGCCTGCCCCTGGCTGACGATCATGCGATAGAAATGCCAGCGCAAATTCAGGTACGAGGCTTCAGGAAAACGGCTTTGGAGGTAGGGCCTGGCTGCCTGGAAG
This sequence comes from Victivallales bacterium, assembly GCA_017535315.1. Taxonomy (GTDB): domain Bacteria; phylum Verrucomicrobiota; class Lentisphaeria; order Oligosphaerales; family Oligosphaeraceae; genus RGIG3456. The sequence continues at coordinate 187,681 of JAFXUD010000012.1, forward strand.
GCCTTGCGGTCGAAAATAGCGTAGAAGAAGGCCACGAACCACACAAAAAAACAACAGAAACGGAGGCCAAACAAGCACATGCAGACTTTGAAGAAGCCGATGCCCAGGCTGTTTCCGCGGGTGTCGCTTAGGTTCTTATGTGTTGGATTTGAGCTCATTATGCGTTCAGATTGCGCTGGATGCGCCTGGCAATGAAGTATGTGGCGGCGCCTGCGATGACGGCGAAGAGGGGGGCGATGACGAGGGAACCCAGCAGCCAGTCCAACAACCGCAGGTGAAGCTCGTGGACGATGGTCTGCATGGAGGCTTCCCGCAGAAAACACCCCTTGCGCAGGAAATAGCCCAGTTCAATGCAGAGAAATGGGGTGACGGGCGGCATGTAGAGGTTCTGGATTGCCAGTGCCATGATCTTGTTTAGCCTCAGGCAGACACAGACGTAGAGGATGACAAGCATGTGGCAGGAAAGCAAGGGGAGAACCGCCAGGAAGGTGCTGACACCTGCTGAAACGGCCAGCAGCTGCGGCGAAGCGTTTTCCTTTAGCAGAAAACGCAGAAATTGGATAGGATGCAGGAAGGGGTTGTGAAAGGGGGGTGTAGCTGGTTTGGGCACAAGTCGTTTGACGGGCCAGGGTAGAAGCCGTCGCGTGACCAGCCAGGTGTGGAGCATGGAGAACCTGAAGTTGTCCATGAAGGGCCTGAAGTGCGAGACGTACTTGTCCTTTGTCTGATAGGTGACATGGATGGGGAGTTCGCGCAGGCGGACGCCTCCCCAGAAGGCGCGCACCAGGCTTTCGACGGCAAAGGTGTAGCGTCTGCTGATGCAGCGAATCTTCATGATAGGGGAGATGGGGTAGGCGCGGTAGCCGCTTTGCGTATCCTCACAGGCAATGCCTGTTTCCAGCTTGACCCAGAAGTTGGAGAAGGAGCGCCCGAACTTGCTGGATTCGGGGACGTTGGGGACGGAGAAGTCGCGTACGCCCACGAAAATGACATCCTTTTCAATGCCCTCCTTTTCGATGGCTTCTACGAAGACTGAGAGGTCTTCAGGTGAATGCTGGGCGTCGGCGTCCAGGGTAATGGCGTAGTCGAAGCCCTGGCGGCTCAACTTGGCGATTCCCGTCAAGATGGCGGCACCGTAGCCCTGGTTGTGGGGGTGTTGTAGGAGGATGATGTCGTTGTCGGCAAGGGTCTGCTCAAATTCTGGGGGGAGTTTTGTACTGGCGTCATCGACCACAACGACCTTCGTGAGTTTTTTGCGGCACGCGAGGGCCACATCCAGAATGGTGTCTGGATTGTTGTAGAGCGGTATGACGGCGGCGATGAGCATTAGGGCTGATAGAGGTTGACGATGGCTCGGTCGATGGTTATTTCCGCCGTCATAATTTGGCGGAGGAGGGCATCAGAGGCGAACATGTCGGAAAGCAATTCGTCGGTCTGCTCCTCGGATTCGGTTTTCAGGTAGCGGACGGGGCCGTGGATACCGAGGGTGATGGCGGCCTCGCAGACAGGGATGGAGGGGAGGGTTGGGACGAAAAGCATTGCACGCCCGCTCTCGCATCCATGTGAGGTGAAATCATCCCAGAAAAGGCGATTGTTGTGCGCGCAACCATCGCCATTGAGGCCAATGAGGGCAGTGCCTTCAGGATTCCAGTCTGAAATGGCGGAAGCACAGAGAAGGGTTCCCAACTGCGCGAGGCGGACATTGTCGGCGGCGCGCCTGAAGTCCGCCAGGTCACCCTGTACAAGATTGGGTGAATCGCAGATAATCTGCCTGAGTTCGGGAAGGGAGGTGAAGGGGATGGAGTGTGGCGTCTCTTCTACGAGACCATAGGTGGCGATGCCCTCCGTTAGGGAGATGGTGCTGGTGGCGATGCGTTTCATTTGTCGGGTCCCTCCACAATGATGGTGCTGTTCAGTCCGCCGAAGCCTACGTTGACGGAGAGGATGCGGTTGTTGTGGAGCGGCTGTGCCTTGGTGCTGACGAATTGTTCCGCTCCTTCCGCAGGTGCAAGCAGTCCTGCCTGCGGCGGGAGAATTCGCCGTTTGATGAACTCCAGTCCATAGACTATCTGAAGAACGCCAGTTGCGCCGAGCGTGTGGCCGATGAAACCCTTGATGGAGAGGAGGGGAATTGGTTGTTTGAATACCTGGTTCATGGCGGCCAGTTCGGAGGCGTCATTGTGGAGGGTGCCTGTGCCATGACCGATGACGGCGGCAATCTCCTGTGGAACCAGCCGTTGTTCCTCAAGCGTACGTTTGATGAGGTTTGCCAGCGGGATTCCACTCAAGTCGGGGGCGGTGATGTGGGAGGCGTCGCAGGATTCGTAGGCGGCGGTCAGCACGCCGAGGGGAAAGGTGGTCTTCTCTGCGGAGAGCAGGAGCGCTCCTGCGCCCTCGCCGAGGATGAGGCCGTCGCGGTTGCGGTCATACGGTCGTGCGACGGTGGGGGAATAGGCGCGCAGGGAGGCGAAGCCGCCCGTGACGAATGCGGAGGTGATGTCAAGTCCGATGACTAGGGCGTGTTTGCAATGCCCCAGGCGCAAAGCCCGCATAGCCATAGCGGTTGCCGTCTGTCCCGATGCACAGGCGGCGGCGACCAGCACGGCCCAGCCAAGCCCTGTGAGGCGCTTTGCTTCCTGAAGGAGGAGGTTGTTGCAGTCGGGTTCGTCGTTCTGCGGGGCCTGCTCAAGCAGGTCGATGGCACCGACGGTGGTGGCCAGATAGAGTCGCGTGTCTTCTGGCAGCGTTGGGAGGCGTTTGCAGATGCGGCGCAGCAGGGCGAAGGCTCTTGATTCACCATCGGCAGGTGTCAGGTCGGTTATGATGCCCAACTGTAGGCTCTTGCTGTCGAAATGCGCAGGTATGGCGAAGGCCTGGCGTGCCTTGTAGAAGGTCTCCATCGCTTCGGCTAGGGTGGTTCCTGCGGCGGAGATGCCGTCGGCGTGGAGGATATGGATGGGGGCTTCAGTCATAAGAGGTAATTTCAAAACTATCATCGAAATGCACGTTGATATGAATACATTGCCGTTGCCTTAGCCACTGTGCTTATCTGTTATCGTATTTCGCTCGTTTTGAAATTACCTCATAAAGCTCTCCGTCTTGCCATTTGTCCAGCACCTCCTGGAAGAAGAGTGGAGTGGTGATGTAGGGGGTGTGCGTATGGGGGTCGAAAAGCATCTGGACAGTGTAGCCCGTGGCGGCCAATTTTCCATTTTCCTTGATAATTTCGTAGTTGACGTTGATTCTGGCACCGCCTGACCAGACACATTCAGCGCGGATGGTGAAGAGTTCGTCAAGGACGAGGGGGACAAAGTAGTCTGCATGGAACTGCACGATGGGAGCGCCGACTTCGTTTTTGCGGTAAGCCTCGTAGGTGAGGCCGATTTTGCGCATCAGTTCCGTATGTGCCATTTCGAAGAAACGCGGGTAGTTTCCGTGCCAGCCGATGGCAAGTGCATCCACCTCGCTGAAGGCAAGCCGATGCTTCAGCTCCAATGTGAGAGGGGCAGGGTCGCCTGGGGCGGTTATGAATGTCTTTTTGGTTCTTCGCATAGTTTTTGTTGTGTTCGAAGGGCGCGGTTCCGCGCCCCAGTACCACGTCCCAGGGACAGGGCACGCAGCGTTATTTAAGCACGAGTTTGATGGTGGCCATGTTTGGGTTTTGGGTGGTTGAGACAGATGCAGTGACGATGGTGTGGTCATCGGCGTCTTTGCGTATGGAAAAGGTGAATGTGGCGCAGTCCCCAGGTAAAATGGGGTTGTGGAACTTCACATGTATGATTCGTTTGGTGCGAAGGGCATCATTTCCTGTGACTAGCTGTGCCAAAAGCTCGACAAGCGAGATTTCGCATACGCCAGGGACGATGGGGTGGTCTGGAAAATGACCTTTGAATCCGATGAAGTCATCATCGAAGGTGATGGTTGCCTGATAGGAGTTGTCTGGAAGATTAGTGATGGGGCCAAGGCGTTCCAGCATCGCGGCTTGTATAGGTGAACGTGACATGTTTCTATTGTTTGGGTTTAAGTGTGAAGGTGGTTTTGTTGGTGAAGTTCCTATAGCGAATGGTGCCGAATGTGGCGTTGGTATCATCCCAATTATAATATACGGCCTGCCAGCGTCTTTGCGGGAAGTTACCCTGTTTTTTTTCAAGAAGACGGCAGAAATTGGTTTCAAGAGAATAGTTTTTTTGGGCATTCTGCGTTGGAGTGAAGATTCGCGCCAGGTCCTGTACCAACGTTGAAAATAACTTTTTCTGTGCGATGTCTGGGATGGCGTCGGAGAAGAAGCGTTTGGTCTCACTTTCTGCATTTCCAGCCACGGAGAAGAGAGTGACGCCGTTTGGTGCAGTGCCAATGGCTTGAATGGAATTGCCGTCAGTTTTAATGGCGACGAGCATCGTGAATTCGTACCAAAGATAGTTTGTCTTCATCGAGTAGAGTCGTGTTGATGGGGCGTAGAATCTGTCGTTGAATCGACTGATTTCCACTTGTGACGGGCGGGATAACGTTTCCATTGACTGGGGGGTAAGCGAGCTCATGCAGCCCGTTGTGCAGGTGATGATGAGCAGAGGAAGCAGTCGAAAAAAGCTTTTCCCTGTGCAGCGTAGAAGTGACGGCACGATGAACAGCGCCGTCAATGAAGTGAGCAGGATACCGACGGAGAGTACCATCCCCGTATGGAACAGAACGGGGTGTTTGGACGCGAGCAAGGCTCCCGTTGTCAGGACGGTGGTGGTGGCGGAGAGGACAAGGGAGGCCGTTACGGAGGTGCGCTCTTTTGACTGTGCGATATGCAGGGCGAATATGCCGTAGTCAAGTACCAGTCCCGTCAGCATGACAAGGCTGAAGAGCGAAACCAATGTGAGTTTATAGCCAAAGGCGGCTGCCAGACCACCGCCAATCAGCAGGGCTGTCGCGCCTGGCATGGCGATGATGAAAAGCTGCTTCGGATGCCGCAGGAGAGGGAACAGGGCCAACAGCAGGACGGGTACCAGCAGCAGGAGCAACCGCTTCAGGCGTGGGCGGATGTCGGCGGAGGCGGCCTGTTGGAAGGCGTCGGCGGTGACAAGTGCGATGTTGGGTGTTTCTTTCAGGCTTTGCAGGATGTCTGCGGTGGGAACAGTACGTGGCGCATCCGAGAGGATGATAGCGGTTGTGGAGGTTTCATAGTTGCGGAGGAGATGGCGTAAGATGGCCTGGTAGGTAGGTGGTTGCGACAACTCATTTGTGCTGTCCAGTGTTGCATTGAGCTGTTCAAAGGCCTTGTCGAATATGTGTGGCGGGAGATGCCTGGCGGCGCATTCTTTCTGAAGTTGCTGCTGGAGCTGTTGAAGCTTCTGCCTGGTTTCAGGGGAACGCCATGCGTGAATGTGGCGCTGGCGGATTGAGGCGGATGGCCAGAGGGAGGCAGGGTGAAAGAGGTGCGTCTGGCGCAGTGTCGGGTTCTCTGCCAGTTTTTCACAGGCCTGAAGGGCCCCTTCAGGGGAATCAGCCGTCAGTACCAGCATTGCGCCTGCCTCGGGGTTGAGCCAACGCTCTTGGAACTGGTTTTCGACAGCGATGGTTTCAGCGGATGTGCCGTCCATGGCACGGATGGAGAAATCTGTTTTGAGCCTCGGCAGAAGGCAGCATGCGCCGATGACAAGGAACAGCCAGATGAAGCAGAAGAGAATGCCCAGGCGTGAGGTGGGATGGAAGGTGGCCATATTCCACAAGGGTTGAGGATGGTTTTTCAGCAGGGTTGGCAGCAGCGTGACGGAGAGGAAAAGGTTGAGGAGCAGGGTGGCGGCGGCAAAGAGTCCCAGTTGGACGTAGGCGCTGATGCCTGTCAGGGAAATGAGCAGGAAAACGGCTGCGGAGGTGGTTGCGCTCAAGATTAGCGGAGGCAGAAGCCGCAGGAGGCTACGTGGGGCGGTGGTTTCGGTTGGCGACTCCTCCGCGCACGCTGCATAGACATGGATGCCTTGGTCAACGGCGAGTCCTGCGATGCCCCCGCCAATGCCGATGATAAACAGGCAGAGGTTCTGGAAGAAGAGTGCCATGATACCTGTGACGATGATGGTGGCGAGCAACGGCATGAGCGGAATCAGTACGGCGTTCCATGCGCCTCTGTAGAGTAGGAAGAAGAGCAGTAGAAGCGCGACAAAAGAGGTGAGGGAGACCGCCATGATGTCGCGTCGAGCAATTTTCTCGTTCTCAAGGTTATGTTGAAGGGGCGAGACGATGGTGATTTTTGCCTCGGGCAGGATTTCGGCGACGGTTTTTTCAATGGACAGAAAGAGCGTTTGTATGTCACCTCCGTTTGGTGGGCGCACAAAGTCCGTGTTGAGCAGGATGAGGGCGCGGGAACCGTCTGGCGAGATGAGGTAGCCGTCTGTTGCATCGGTGGTAAGGCCAGAGAGCGACTGAAATTGTTGAAGGAGTTCAAGGCTTTGCAGGCGCAGGCCGAATGGGTCTCTGCGGAACATATCGATGGGCGTGCCTGGCAGTGCCATGGCCTTTTGCAGGTTTGCGACAGCAGTGGCGGGGGATGCACTGTCAAGGAGATTGGGCGAAGTGGTATAAGGGATGGCGGCGAGTATGTCGTCCATCGGGGCAGTGATGCCCTGACTGAAGCAGGCGGTTGCACTGGCGATGTTTTGTAGGGAGGACAATTTTAGCGCGATGTCATCCAAGGTTTCCAGTTTTGTGCCCAGTGCCTCCGTGCCGCAGTTTTTTGCTGCTTGCGGGAACTGTATTTCCAGCTGGATGGTTTGTGTGAGACGGCTCTCCTGGAGGGTGCGGTACATGTTTCCAGAGAGGGAGTCTTGCGGGAAAAAGAGGGCGAGGTCATTGGTGAAGTGATCTCGGCAGAGAAGTGTTGCCAGAAACATTGCAATTACGGCAAAGGCGGTGGTCAGCCAGAGGAGGCGACGGCGTTTGAGTATTGCAGTGAGCAGTTGCATTGGCTAAGGAAGTCGCCAGGTCTCTGGCGGAATGGGGGCGTTGAAGCGGACGTTTTGGAACGTGATGGCGATGGTGTCCCCCGATTTTTCCGTGAAAAGGACCTTCTCCACGGCGGAATAGTCCTTGCTGAATGTGATGGTGATGTCGCTGAAGAACATCTTTGCTGCCTGGTCAAGTGGGGTGAGGCGGAGGCTGGTTTCTTCAACGATATCGAGTTGACAGAGCTTTTGAAGGGAGGCCAGCTCGCCGTTCATCCAGTTGGTCTGGAGCTGGAAAATCATCTTGATCCAAGGGAATCGGGATGCGTTGAGGGATGTGGTGTGCTTTGTCTCCTCCTCCCAGAACTTGAAGGAATCCTGGGTGAAGATGCAGGCAGATTTCAGGGGTGTGACTGTTTTCCAGGCAAGGCGTTTCCCTTGTTCCTGCACCATGGTGCCTTTTGTAACAACGTCGAACTCGAGATCCTTGAAGTGGCGCGTCTGGGTGTAGTCCGCCTGGACGGTGGTGTTTTGGGCCAAGGGCTTGAGCCGTGCGGCAAATTCATCCACTGTGGGAAAGGCGGCAGCGTGAAGAGTTAGGAGCGTAAGGAGGAGAATGACTACAGATGGCATACGCTGATTTCTCCATGTGCACATCGAGTGCCGTCCTTGAATCGGATATCGAAGTTGATGACAAACCAGTCATCGAGGGGGGATTCATCGGTGGCGGTGATGATTATTTCATCATTGACATGGATATCGCGATGGATGTGAATGTCCCTTGCAAGGGCTAGAAAGCCTGGGCGGAAGGCCCCTTCGTGGGAATGGGAGTAGGAGGCGGCAGCCGCCTGGGCGACGATTTCGGGGATGACGGTTGCATTCAGGATGCCGTCGCTGTTCAGGAACTGGTTGTCTGGGTGGATGGCGCAGAGGGCGCATTTGTGGTGGGGCGAGTTTTCAAGCAGGGTGTCCACCATCACGATTGGGGGGCGGTGGGGGAGGAAAGGAGCAGCGGAGGTTGGTAGAGGTGTTGTCATAATCAGATGTTTCTCAGGTCAAAGAATCGAAGGGGTTTGCGTGTGGAGCCGAACACCTTGCGGTGGGCGGCTTCGCAGGAGACGGTATGGAGATTGACGTTGACGCGCGTGTTGGTTAGCAGTTTTTGCTTGACCTCCAGGGATTCCATGTCACCATAGTTGAAGGATATGTAGAGGTCAATGACATCGGAGAGGCTGTCCCCCGAGACTTCCATGTAGTAGTTGTCGATGCCGTCGATTTGGTCGAGGACATTGAAGAAGTTGGCGGGGTAGAGGGTCGTCCCCTTGACTTTGAGCATCTGTGCCTTGCGTGTCAGGATTGGACCCAGGCGGACGGTGTTGCGTCCACAGGAGCATGGTTCGTCAATCATGAAAGAGATGTCGCCTGTTCTAAAGCGCAGGAGCGGCATACCCTCCAGTTTCAGGGGGGTAATGACGACTTCGCCGACCTCGCCAGGAGGCAGGGGGTTGCCGTGGTCGTCGATGATTTCAAGGATGCCCAGGTCGGGGGCGGGATGTCCGCCGAAGCGCTGTTCACATTCCGTGTAGGAGGTTGTCACCTCCGAGGAGGCATATGTGGAATAGATGCAGCCCGGCCAGTAGTTTTCAAGTTTCTGCGCGAGCGGCGTGCGGGACATATCCCTGTTGTGAAGGGATTCGCCGATGCAGAGGATATGCTTGATTCGCGTGATATCGATGTGCTTCGCCGTCAGGAAATCGGCGAGCTTTGCGACGAATGAGGGGACTCCCACGATGGCGGTGACATTGTTGTTCTTGATGATGTCTGCGTGGCTGTCTAGCGTGTTCAAGCCGTTTCGGATGATGGCACCTCCTAACTTGACGGTGCCCATGGAATAGGCGAGGCCTGCGATGAAACAGCGGTCCAGGGTGCAGGTGATGAGCGCGGTGTCCTCTGACGTCATGCCTGTCGAGCGGAAACCTGTGGCGTCGCTGTAGGCGATGCGCTGTAGGTCGCTTAGTGTGTAGATGATTTTGCAGGGGCGTCCTGTTGTTCCAGAGGTAAAGACAATGTCCGCAATCTCCTTTTGTTCCACGGCGATGAAGTGTTCATTGTGCTCATGGACATCGTGCTTGGTGGTCAGCGGAAGGGTGGGCAATTCCTCAATTCGTATCTCTTTTTCTGGCAGATGCGCGAGGGCCTCGCGATAGAAGGGCGAGTGTTTCCTGCAATAGCGAATTTGCTCGTTGAGCAGCCTCTCCTGCTCCTTTCGAATAGTCTCGGCAGGCTGGAAGGCAAGAGTCGTATTGAGGTCAAAGCTATGCATGGCATGAAGGATTGAGCTCACAGTCCATTTTCTCTGTTTCCTGGGCGATGAGCGAGTGGATATGTTTTTTGAGGACGTATGCTGAGGGCATTTTTTCGTAGGTTTCGGGCAGGACTGGAGGCAGCCTGTGTACGAGGATGCGCCTGGTCTTATGAAATTTGAAGGCCCTGTCAGGAAATGCCTCGTTGCCTGCGATGCAGCATGGATAGACAGGCAGCTTCAACTCCATGGCAAGTTTGAATATGCCGCTGTGGAATGGATTCATCTTTCTGGAGCCAGAGCGTGTCCCTTCGGGGAAGGCGATGACGGAAACGCCTTGCGAAATGAGGTCGCGAACAATGGAAGGGTAGGCTTCCAGTGGGGTCTGCGTGGCATCCAGGTAACCGCATTTACGGGCGTTGAACCCAAAGAAGGGGAGCTTCATCGGCCAGCCATTGACTATCTGGATGGCCTCAATGCCAAATGCGGCCATCAGGAAGGCGTCTGTCGCCGCTCGATGGTTACAGACGTAGATGCCCGACTGGACAGCTCCATTGGCAAGGTCTGAATAGTGCACGCGTGCAAAGGGACGCAGGGCGATGTAGATGACAGCCTTCCCCATGTAGAGCGTCAGAAGGCGCATGTAGTGGGCGCATCGTCTGTCTGGGAGCAGGAGCGTGATGCAGTATGGCACGCTGATGACCAAAAGGTAGATCAGAATGCAAATGCTCACTGAGATATAGACGAGAAACGTGCGCACAGGGATTTGGAAGTTTTATGGGGTGGACGCGTGGTTGATGTTGCCTTACAGAGATAATGCAGCAGAATACATTGGAGATTATTCCGACTATTGCTCCTTTGTTAGTTTTTTCTCCAGTTCAGGGTATTCCTGGACGAGTTTTTCGAAAAGGTTGTAGATGTCATTGAGAGTTCGTATCTGGAGAAGCTCCTTGTTGTCGCGCAGGGGGATGCCAAAGGCGTGTTGCAGACCTGTGACGAGATCGACGATGTCAAGGCTGTCCAGCTCCAGGTCCTCGAAAACGCGTTTTTCGGGTGTAAGGACGGCTGGTTCCAGCTCGAATTTGTCAACAAAGACCTTATTGATGAGTTCAATGAGTTTTTCGCGTGTCATACTTGTGAGATCATGAAGTGGGCAGGCTGTTTAGCGTTGAAATTACCTCTGCAGCTAGTATCTTTTGAGAACAAGGGTTGCGTTTACACCGCCGAAGGCGATGCAGTTCTTGAGAATGATGTGCGATGTACGCTTCAAAGGTTCACGGATGAGGTTGAGCCCCTTGCACTCTTCAGATGGTGTCGTCAGATTTGTGTTAGGGAGGAGGATGCCTTGCGAGAACATTTCCAGTAGGACTGCTGTTTCAAGGGCACCAGAGGCTCCAAGTGTATGCCCCAGCTGTCCTTTGAGACTGGAGACGGGTACAGCGTCGCCAAAGAGCTCGCGAATGGCCATTGCCTCTTCACGGTCGCCTGCAATGGTGCTGGTGGCGTGCGCGGAGATGTAATCAACATCCTGCGGGGCGAGTCCTGCATCATCCAATGCGAGCTTCATACAGCGGACGATGGAGGCTTTGTCCGACTGGCTGATCTGCGCTCCTGTGCAGCTCGTGGCATAGCCGATAATTTCCGCCAATGGGGAGACTCCGCGTGCAAGGGCATGGTCGAGGGTTTCCACCGCCAGCAGGGCTGCTCCTTCACCGCAGACAAGCCCGCAACGCTGCGCATCAAATGGTCGGGACATCTCCTCTGGCCCGAAGTCTGGCTCTTCGCCAAGGGCATGGAGGAGGCGGAAGGATTCCAGCACAATGGGAGTCACCTCATCGCTGCCGCCTGCGAGTATCAGCTCTTGGCGGCCTAGCAGCAATTGTTCGTAGGCAAGGCCGATGGACTGGAGCGACGAGGCGCACGCGGAGCATGGCGATAGTTGCACTCCATTGATGCCCAGCATATTGGCGACGTTGAACGCGGAGGAGTGGGAGACTATCTTGAAGAACTGGCAGGCAGACTGGTCGTAGAAGGTGTTATTGACGATGGCCATGGCCGCCGCATAGGTTTCCGTGGGGGAACCTAGGGTGGAACTGGCGATGCAGCCGATGCGCCCGCTGGAGAGTTCTTCTTGAGTGAGGCCCGTCTCTGCAACCAACTGCCTGGCTGCCAATGCGGCAAAGAGGGCGGACGGTCCCATGGAGCGGCGGTAGTGCCGCTTGATAGACTTGATTTGCTCGTCGGGCAGCTCGACGGAGGCAGCCATCACGCGTGGATCTCCTTGCATCAGCGCCGACCAGTCAGGGTGGAGCTTGACGGCACTTCGTCCTTCCAGTAGAGCCTGGAAAAGCTCCTGGCGGCTGAAGCCCAAGGCACTTGTGACGCCAGCTCCTGTGATGACTACCCTTTGTTTCATGTTTATATTCTATGTCAATTGTTCAGAATAATCTAACTATAAGAGGTAATTTCAAAACTATCATCAAAATGCGCGTTGACATGAACACATTGTCGTTGCCTTAGCCACTGCGCCCATCTCTTAGCGCATTTTGCACTAGTTTTGAAATTGCCTCTATAAATCAACAAAATATGTAACTATTCAGAAGGGTTAGCCGCGTAGCGGCGAAAGAGCATAGCCGTGGGTGAAGCGAAGCCGCGTAGCGGCAAGCGTAACCCACGGGCAGACGATTCCCCCAGTTCCTTTGCGCCGTGCCGCATAGCGAAGCGGAGCGGCACGGCGCAGAAAAGCTAGTGACCAGTGCCAATTTTATACCCCTCTGAATAGTTACCAAAATATTAACATAACCCCTCTATGTAGATTTTCCATACATAGAAGATGTTTTAAGTAAAAAAACAAAGAAAAAGGAAGCGGAAAAGAAACTGCGAGAGCGTCGTTTACGCTTCGACGAATCTGGTTAGCTCTTTTATTTGGGGATTATATACTTTAGTTACCGATTGGACTTTGCCAACAGAGAAGAGTCGCGTAAGCGGCGGCGAGAGGATAGCCGTGGGTGGAGCGAAGCCGCGTAAGCGGCGGCGAGAGGATAGCCGTGGGTGGAGCGAAGCCGCGATAGCGGCGAAGCGAAACCCACGGTCAGGTGCCCCACAGTCCCCATGCGCCTTGCCGCGTAGCGCAGCGAAGCGGCAAGGCGCATTCTGTTTATCGACCAGTGAGGGATAATTTCATCAGGCAACTCAAGTATATGATACCCAAATAAAAAAGCTTAACTTGTTTTTCCCCAATATATTGATTATATTATTTTTATAAATGCATGAATTCAGAAAACAACAACTACTAACACGACAATGACAAAAAGCATCAATTCAGGCGTTATTGGGCGCATGGTCTCAACAAGTTGTACTACCAAGTACTTAACCACCAGTTGAAGGGATGGAAGCTCGGCAAGGCTCCAGTGAACGAACAGTTCGACGCCAAGGTTCGGGATGCCTTCACGAAGGCGGCGACCGCTTTCGTGGCAAAGGTGGGAAAGTACTGTTGCACAACTGGAGAAAACGCTTCACAAGACTATTGCTGACAACACTTAAGAGTTGTGTGACTGCGGCAACGCGCTGGAACACTAAGATGTAACCTTTCGCCGCGTGACGTGTAAACAATATAAGAAAACACAATAAGAAAACACAATAAGAAAACACAACACTAGAAAACACAACTTCAAAAAAGGAGATACCCTCATGAGCGGACACGGCGGATTCATACCAGTTGGCAACAACATGCCGATTAACACAATAAACACCAGCAACGTTGGAAACATCCAACCCCAGGAGAACATCAATCAGCAGCCATTGAACGTTGAAGGCGAAGAACAGCAGCCAGTGGCACAGGATAAGGTCAGCCCAGGCAAACTAGCCGAGCAGCTTGACGTTTTGCTTCTCCAGGCAGGCAAACTCTCGACGAAGGGTGTTGACGCGACGGCGCTAAAGGAGCAGGTCAGCGACCTCGGGCTCTCCAAGAAGGAGCTCAAGACGCTGAACACGCTCATTGACAATGCCGCCAACACATTGAACGCGCTCGACAAGTTCACAGGTCGCGGACTCGCGACCGCGACTACGCTGGAAATCGACAAGGGCGGCAAATACATTCAGGTCTGGGATAAGGAGGATCCGGCGGGCAAGGCCCTGCAGGCTGCGCTAGACGCCCAAGCGGCGCTTTCGGAAAAACTGTTTGAACTCATCTCCTCCAAGGGGATTTCTCGCGAGGCGAAGGGAGTTCTCGAAGCGGCGGCGATGAAGTGCGACTGCCGTGCGTGCGAAATCGGGACGCTAGTGATGCAGTTCTCAGACGCGGTTTCCAAAATGCGGCTCAACGATCCGAACACGCTGCCCCAAGAGGTTCGCGAAAGACTCGACACGAAAGTCTTCACGCTGATGGGGGAGAAGGCGATTACGATGCACGGCAACGCCGAGGCACTCGAACACATGAAGGCCAAGCTTGAGCCGCTCGCGAAACGCCTTGATGATTTTGCACGCAACCCCGACAAGAGCATCACAAGCGATGCCTTCAAGTCCATGCGCCTGGAACTCAATGATGCGAAGACGGCTTTCGAGACATTGGCTCGCAACGGATACAAGGTCGGCGATAGCCGCGTCATGCCCGACAAGGCGTTCATGGATGCCGCCAAGGAAATCCTCGCCCAGATAGAAAAGCGGATGGAAAACGCGCGGAAGAAACTTGCCAAGGCCGCTCTCGCCTCATACATCGACAGTATCTTTGCGCCTCCCCCGAATTTGAAGTTGCTTGACCCTAAGTTCCGTACGCTGCTGAAATTCCTCTCTCCCCAGGCCGTGAAGCTTGCCATTGATATGGACGACGTGCTTTCTGCTGCACGGTCGTACGCCGATGACCCGACTTCCCAGAATCACCTAGCCTTGGAAGACGCCATCGCGGCCTACAACCAGAATGGCCTGGCTACAGGAGCGCAACATGTCGCGGAGAGGCTCTTCGCCAAAGCCGAATTATTCCTCATGACCGATGATGCTGTTCTGAATGCCAAGATTGCGAAATTGCCTCAGAACGTGCGCGACAAAATCACTCCTGAACTGATTATGGAGTTCAAGAAAGCGGTAACGGAATTCACGACAGGAGCGCTGCCTAAAAATGCCTTCTCAAGTTTCTTCAAGAATGGCCATAACTACAAGACGCAACTCGCTCACTTGGATGACATGTTCAAGACCATCGAACGCATGGGCGACGAGGAGTTCCTGTCCTCGAAGACCTTCCTCAGCGCGTTCAAGGGCGAACTCGCCCCCTCCACGCTCGTCGAGGCACGTGTGCACGGAATGGAGGACGATGACGTGGACCCCGCCACCGACCAGTCAAACGTCCAAGGTGCCGATTTACTTGGCAGCGGTGCCATGAATACCGTCATAGCCGTCAAGTTCAAGAACGACGAGACAAAGGTGTTCAAGCCTGAAGCGCCTGGGCGCGAGAGCCTGACCCATGCGGTGTACGCTAAGGAGGGCTATGCGCAGAATCAGCAGATCGCGCAACTCAACATGGCCTCGCAGAAGACCGCCGATGTTCTCGGACTTAACGATGTCATGGTCAAGACGTCCGTCGGCAAGTTCAACGGCCAGTATGGCATCTTCATGGAGAAGGCGCCAGGCACCCAGACACCGTATTTCGTCAAAAACCAGAAGATTGGACGGAATTCGCTCAGCTGCAGCCAAGTCCAGACGCTGTCGAACGAAGAGCATGCCAAGGTGCAGGGCCAGATTATGCGCAAATGCAACCGCATCGACTGGATGGACGCCATTACGGGGCAGGGTGACCGCCACAACGCCAACATCTTCCTCAATGTCAACAAGAAACAGGAAGTTGACGTCAAATGCATCGACAATGACACCTGCTATCCCGCCTTCCGCATCGGCATGAACAAGTACATCGTCACTGGCTCTCACCTCGCAAATTTCAATCAGACGATGAAGAATGCCTCGCTTCTCTATGGTAGCAAAAACCAGGAGAAGGCCCTGGAGCGTCTCTTGAAAGACCCAGGCGTTACAAAGAACAAGGACGGCTCCTATACCCTCGATGCCTCCAAGTTCGAGATTCCTGAACTAAACTACTGCCTGATGTACACGTTCGGAATGTATTCCAACTACACCCCGAAGGTCATCGACAAGGACCTCTACGACCATCTCCAGACCCTCAAGGCTGGCTCACCGCAGCGCGACGCATATCTCGCCGACCTCAAGAAGCGACTCTCGCCCGCCGCGTTCGATGCCGCCGTCCAGCGCCTCGACGACGCCATCCAGAGGGCCGACGAACTGGCGGCAAAGAACATGGTTTACACTGAAGATGACTGGAACAATCGCGATAAGCAGAAGGCCATCTACAACGACCCAGACGACCAGATGCCGCGACTTGAAAAACAGTTCAACAAGATGCCTGACAAAACGCTCCCATGCTACAACGATATTCAGAATGGCATCTATCAACTGACGCAGGGCAACTACAAGCGCAACGGCTTCGATCTTTCCGCCAAGATTGGCTGGTTCAAATAGCAAACTGTGGTTTCAACTGCGTAAATACTAACATTGTAAGGATTTTGTGCAATGAACGATGAAACCAGCAACAGTGTTGACGAAATAGCGATCATCAGCAAGGACGAGGCCGTCAACCAGCTCAAGACCGCCATCAGGGAACTTGAATCAGGCGCAGGTCTCTCCGCCCTCACGGGCGGACATGGCCTCCAGAGCCGCACCTTCGAGTTCTCCTGGACGACACCGACGCTCGCAATATCATACAGCATGCCCTATGCACGCGTCTTGGACGATGACGAAACGCGCCAAGAAGACGATGCCGCCATTGGAGCCGCCTGCCGTCTGGCCATTCTGCTCATCGAATCCGACGCAGCAGGTTCACTCCTTGCCGAAGGGGAAACTGCCATGAGCGTCTCGTTCGACAGGATTGCAGGTTCGCACTACCACACAACCAATGCAGAAGGGGAAATAGTCGATTCTGGCGGCGATTGGTCTGGTCTCGTTGCAAGGCTTGATCACGCTTTCCAGTCCAACGGCCTCGATGCAATGAGCATAATCTGGCCATAGCATGGTCACAAATGGGTTGCACACCGTATTTTACTCTTTGTGCATTTTCGGAAAATAATGACAAGGATTCAAACGTTCACTCTCAAAAGGAATTAAGTAATGGAAGGCAATCTTGAATCACAGGTGATTATCCCCGACTCGTCACTCCAGGAGTTTGTTTCAACGGCTGGCCACGTCGATTGTCTGACATCAGAGGTGCGCGCGGTTGAGCTTGAGGATAGTTTTGATTTTCTGATCAACGGGGAGCTTCTGTCCGTGAGTGCGGATTTTGACGACGGGGCGCGTCTTGACACCATTACGCTCACTGTGGAACAGCCCAATTCCTTCGAGTGGCTCGGGGCCGACCAAAGCACCTCAATCACCGTCAATGGTATCGCGCTGGAGAATGGAAGATGCTATTTCGCACTGGCGGAAATCAGCCAGGACGCGACAGTCGTCGTCCAAATCACTCGGGAAGGAATTACCCGCAAGTTTGAAATCAACACTCTGAACTCCAAGCTTCCCCCGATTGTCGTGACAGGGGCGTCGCATACACCTGGCGACTTCTTCCTTTCCTTCATCAATACGCGTTCCATTGTCAAGACGGACAACGAAGGGAGAATCCTCTACTACCGAAATGAAGATTCACCATACACCCAATATGGCCTGTGGGACTTCAAGGCCCATCAGATCGACGGCAAAACCTATTACAGTTATCATTCGACCGACAGCCACCCAGAAAACACTTTTTCCTTCACTGGCCACAACCCTGGCCAGCGCGTGATCCTGGACGAGAACTATCGGGAAATCGCACGCATCGCCGCCGTTGCCACCGAGAAAAACCAGGGCGACATCGCACTGGACGGACACGAGTTCATCATGCTTGGAGAGGAGCACTATATCATCATGTCCTATCTGCTGGTGGAGGCTGATAACATTCCAGATCAGAACATCTACACTGGTGAGGTCATCGAACATGCAGACAAGGCATGGCTGGTCACACCATATATCCAGGAGATCGACCACGGCGATGTGACGTTTGAATGGCTTGGCGCTGAGCATCCAGAACTGTATAGCATGACGGTCACGGATCAGTCCGAAACCGCCAACAATTTCACCAACACGGATCCAGAGGTCTACATTGACTATGTCCACCTCAACGCCATCGCAATTGATGATGACGGGAATTGGGTCCTCTCCTGTCGCCACCTCAATAGCATGATCAAGGTGGATAGAGTTGGCGGAACGGGAGAGCTCATCTGGGCATTGTCTGGCCTGGGCGATTCCTTTGGACTGACCAATGACGAGAAAACCTCGGGCCAGCACTTCCTGCGCTACCACGGCAGTGGCTATTTTTCCGCCTTTAACAATAACAACAATCATGGCCTCACCCAGCTTGTGATGTATCATCTGAACGAAGATGATACTACGCTGGCCGATGGCAACGGCTTCCAGCATTGGGTGGTGCCTGGCACTATGGAAATTGGTGCAAGTGGCCAGGTTTCGCCTCATGATAGCATGGCCTGCGGATCTTTCCAACAGTTTGGCGAATATGGAGTGGCTGGATGGGGCTGGAACATCTCTGGCAATGAACTGGTCACGGAGTTCAGCCTTGACGATGCGTCGCAGATATTCTTCCAACTGACCTCAAACTATGAGGTAGCAGGAGCCTACGCGACCTATCGGGTGGTAAAATGCCTCTCTGCCGCGCCAGCACTGGAGTTCACTCAGAGCTCGGCAAGCTGGAATGAAATCATTAACTCCTCTGGCTATGTGCTTTCCATTGCACAGCAGGACGCAGAAGAGACCTTGAACGTCGGCTTCTTGGACACCGCATGCGACCTCTTCAATTTGCCAAACGGCGAATATACCGCGATAATCACGGAGAACGACTTCGGTGTCTCCTCGGCGGCTGCGGCTCTGACAGTGGAAGGAAACCAGGCTCCTGCCGAAATCACCTCGGAGGCGAATGGTGTTGGCGACCTCTTCTTTGTCAAGGCAACTGGCGTCTGGACTTCGCGATACCGCGCAAGGAATGTCGGCTCCATCAATGACTGGACAGGAACCAACGAGATAGTCTCTCTGGACGGTAAAAATCAACTTGGCGACATCTTTCTGGGCTCTTCGGACACCAATATTCTTCTGCTCACGGATGATGCCAATGGCGACTCGCTTTTCGTCGATGACATCTACGGCGAATCGCCAGACGAACTCGGTTCGTGCCAGTCCAGGCTTTCACAGATTCAGGAAATACGCGCTGGTCTGGGCAACGACATCGTGGATATGACCAGTCAGCGGTTCGAATACCTCGGCGGCGGGGTGACGGTCAGAGGAGGACTGGGCAATGATTTCATCTGGGCGAACAAGGGCGAAAACCTGCTCTTCGGCGATGCGGGGGATGACCGTGTGGTCGGCGCCTCTGGAAACGATGTCATCGTGGGTGGTTCTGGTAACGACTCCCTGCACGGCGGCGGTGGCGAGGACATTTTCGCGTTCGGTGGCGACTGGGGGCATGACAAAGTGGAGCAACTGGTCACTGGAAAAGTTACACTATGGTTCGACCACGGCTCACTGGACAATTGGAACGCCGAAACACTCACTTACATTGATGGCGGCAAGTCGGTGAAAATCATCGGCGACGCACCCGCTACTGTCTCGCTGATATTCGGCGATGACGGCTCACAGCAGTATCAGGACCTCCTGTCCGTCGGCGTTTTCGATAACTTCACCAGCGAGAGGATATTTGGTGACAAGGACTGGGGAATGCTGGCTTGAGCAATGTCAAGCCGCGTAGATTGAAGGCTTATTTCCCAATCATCTGGATTGCAGGCAGATGCATCACATTGTGGAAACTGCTGTAAACTGGGATCTAGTGCTCTGTTTCAATTGAAAACCAACATAGCAGCGCATTTTTCAGCTGTTTCCTTGTGAGTTGCTTCTTACATAGGAAACTATGCGCGGCGCAACTCGCAAACAAACATCTCGAAAACTTCATCAGCTCTTTTTGGTTTCAATTGAAACAGAGCACTTGTCTGTTTTCCCCAATCAAGATTTCGCCAAGGATTGCTGTTTGGGCTAGTGCTTAATCCCTGCAACGTTTGCGTGCTTTCTTGCAGGCAAGAACCATACAGACGGCGAACGCAAGCAAAGCCACAGGAATACCAATCCAAAGTGCGAGGCGCAGCCAAGCATTCTTCGCGTCTTGCCGTGTGTTTTTCTTCCTCGTGTCTGCCTCGGGTAGCTCGCTGGAATGCTTGGCGCCCTGCTGTCGCAGGAAATCCGCCAGCGCCGCGTTTCCGCTGGCCTCTGCAACGTCCAGAGGCGTTTTCCCGCCGCTGTTGCGCGCATTCAGATTGCCTCCTTTTGCAAGAAGCATCTGCACGATTTCGGGGGACGTATTCCATTGAGCCATCTTATGGAGCGGGGTGTCTCCTGCATGGTTCGCGAGGTTTACATCGGTGCGCGAATCCTGCAGAAGCGGCTGGTATTCAGAGGGAAGCGCACCCAGCTGCGGGAGGTAGATGAGGCAGGTGTCGCCGTCGTTGTCCTGCACATTGGGATTTGCTCCAAACTTCAGCAGAGCCTCCATCGTGGCAATTCGCTTCATCCCCGCAGCAGTCTGCAGAGGCGTGTGCCCGTCGCGGCAGCGGCTCTCGATGTCAATGCCATAGTCCAGAAGCGCCTTGATGACCTTGGGACTGCCAAATGCAGCGGCGTGGTGGATGGGCGCATATCCGTTCTTGGGCGCGCGTCGCGTCAAAGTGTCGCCTGCGTCCTTGAGGATCTTCAGGGGAGCAGGATCGGTGCATTTCGATGCCAGAAAGTTGGCTGTTTCGCCAGGGTACGCCTCGTTGGCCTTCCAGTCGTAGCCGAGGTCGAGGAGTTCCGTCGCCAAATCAAGGTCCCCCCTCGCGCAGGCAATGTGGAATGCGCCACGAAGGTGTCCGTTTTGCGGAAGCGTGCCGCCAGGCCTGCGATCGAGCATCCAATGGCCGTACCATTCCAGCAGGTAGTTCTGCTCTTCATTCGGCAGCGTCTTTTGAGATAGTACATAATGGACGCGTTCCAGTTGCGAACGGTTGTTGTTCAGCAGAGCGATTTCCGCGTTTCGGAGGATTTCCCCGTATTTCCCTGTGAAGATGCGGATGCGCAGCGCATAGTCCGCGTAGTTAAGCTGCGTGAAACGCGCACGCCAGTAGTCCCCACGCGACCGATTCGGAGTGGGTCGACGCTCTTGAGGTCCTCCCAATTCCTCCAGCGTCTTCGCCGCATCGTCATAACGCAACTCCGAGAGTTCGTACCATAGGCGTGCACGCAGGAACTCCTTGCGCTCCAGACGGGGTTCCCACTCGCGAAAAAGACGCGCTGCACGCTCCTTCACCTCGGGGGACAGATAGACTTTCTGCCAGCCACTACCGCCGACATCCTCCGCGATTCGCGACAAACAGATGTACCCCATCAGCGGCACGTCGGAATCGCGCCGCGGGCAGTCCATCGCCTCGCGCGCCAGTTGCCAAATCAGTTCGTGCGAACCATGCCAGCGAGGAAGCAGCGCCAAGGTGAGCGCTTGCGTCGCGAACGCGTTCGTCGGCGAGATGCTCACGCACGCCTTGTATTCGCGGAGAATGTCATCAAGGCACCCATCGCCCATCTCGACGGTGATGAGCGAAACATGCGGATTCGGGTAGTCGGGATGGATTTCGAGGGCCTTGTGGAAATGCTGCCGCGCCGACTTGAGGCGCTTGTCGAATCCATCCCAGCCTTCTTCCGAGACAGAACTTGCCCAGCCAGTGCCACGATCCGACCACGCCCAGAAGATACCCGCCCTGCCCTGCACCATCTCCCAGAACCAGGGGTCGATCTCCGCAGCCTTTGGACGCAACAGCGTCTCCAGTTCCCCCCAGTAGCGCCTGCCGACCGACGAATATGCGGTAAGGTAATTGTAGTACCACTGGTATCCGATACGCCCCTTCCAGCGTCCTTCGAGAACGGCAGCCTCAATGGCCTTCAACTGCTCCTGCTCAAGCGCCTTGCGCTGCTTGCTGCCTTCCCAGTAGAGGGTAATCAGGAGTGCCCTCGCCTGGATGCGGAAAAGGGCGGTTCCCTTGCCAGAGGCCAGCAGTTCCTTCAGCGGCGCTTCCTGGTCCTCCAAGCATAGCAGTTTCACCAGCGCGTCCCAATGGTCTCCCGCAGCATCCGCAGCCTGCGTGTCGGGAATCGGTTTCCCACGATAGAAGAAGTCCACGAAAGCCCGAATGGTTGCAGGGTTGCTTTTAGGAGAGTCCTCACACAGAAGATTCTCGTATTGCGCGACAACGGACTGCTTGTATTCCGCCGCATTGCGGAAACATTCCTCGCCGAAAATCCCGCTGAAGGGATTCTCCTGTCCGCACACTGTCAACCCCAGCATAAAACTCAGGAACAACACGATTCTGCGCATATCAAATCTCCTTGGAGGTATTGCCATGTCTTTACACTATGTCAAATACATACACATGTCAAATATACTACATACACATGTCAAATATACACGCTCAATACAAGTTTACCATGCGGTTTCCAAGAACAAAGACAGTCTTTTAGAATACGCTCTGTTCCCCAAGAGGGTAGTTTATTGAAGCCGCGGAGCAGCAAGGCGCAGAAAAGCCAGCAGACATTATCAATCGATAAGGGATTACATTTTGAATCATAAAAAAACAACTTTTTTAGTAGTCTTTATTTGTAATGGTAAAATTATGATGTATAGTATAATCGTTTTAATATAAAGACTACTTAAATAGTAGTATTATCGTCAACAATGAGTCATTGAAGATGTATTGTTGGAGGATAATTGGAATCTCACAATTAACAAGTCAAGATATTGGAGGTAATTTCAAACTAGCGCGAAATGCGTTAAGAGATGGGCGCAGTGGCTAAGACAACACCAATGTGTTCATGTCGACGCGCATTTCGATGATAGTTTTGAAAGTACCTCAGAGGATTGAAGGACAAATGAAGAAAGCACAGACATTATTCGACACGGTTGGGAATACGCCCCTACTGCGTCTGCCGTCCCTTGAAGGCGAGCTGAACGGCGTGGAGCTGTATGCGAAAGCGGAGTACTTCAATCCGACGGGTTCGGTGAAAGACCGTGCGGCAAAGGCAATGATTTTGGACGGGATAGAACGCGGCGCTCTAACCCACGACAAAACCATCATTGACGCTACGAGCGGCAACACGGGCATCGCGTATGCGGCTCTTGGCGCGGCACTAGGGTATAAAGTGACCTTGTGTCTGCCTGCGAATGCAACGGAGGAACGCAAAAAGCTGATGCGTCTTTACGGTGCGGAAATCATCGAGACGGATCCGCTGGAGAGTTCGGATGGCGCGTACAATGAGTGCCGTCGGCTGGTTGCAGAGCATCCCGAGAAGTATTTCTACCCCGACCAATACAACAACGATGCGAACTGGAAAGCGCATTTCAACGGGACGGCGTTGGAGATCTGGGAACAGACGGGGCATCGCGTAACTCATTTTGTGGCGGGCACGGGCACATCGGGGACCTTCATGGGAACCAGTCGCGGGCTGAAGCACCTGAATCCGCAGGTGAAGTCGGTTTTGATGCAGCCAGATTCTCCCTTCCATGGTCTGGAGGGGATGAAGCACATGGCTTCGACCATTCACCCTGGTTTCTTTGACGATTCCATTGCGGATATCAAGCTGGAGGTTTCGACGGAAGAGGCGCTGGCAATGACGCGACGCCTTGTCCGCGAGGAAGCGATTTTGGCGGGAATCAGCTCTGGCGCAAACGTCGCGGCTGCGTTGAAACTTGCAAAGACGCTTCCATCAGGAGATGTCGTGGTGACAGTGCTCTGCGACAATGGAAACCGCTATCTATCTTCTGATTTCTGGGAGGAAAAGTGATGCTGAAACTGACAAGAAAAATAGATGAGGAAATCCGCAAGGCTGGTGCAGATGCCTATCCAAACGAGTGCTGTGGAATCTTGTTCGGGAACAACGAAGGGGATAACCATGTCGTGAAGGCGTTTCGTCCGATAGAAAACGCACGGGAAAGCTGCGAGCAGTATCATCGTTTCCTGATTACGGCGGAGGAGATGATGCAAGCTGAACTGGAAGCCCGCAGGAGTGGGGTGGAAATCGTCGGGTTCTACCATTCGCATCCAGACCACCCTGCCCTACCCTCCGACTACGACCGCGAACACGCGCTGCCATTCTACTCGTACATCATTCTTCGCGTAGCACAAGGCAAGCCCGAGGAGATGACTAGCTGGCGGCTGCGGCCCAGCCGCGAAGCCTTTGACAATGAAACACTTGAAATCAAACCATAAACAAGGAGTACCATCATGAGCGTTTCGATTCTGATTCCAACAGCATTGAGGTCTTTTGTGGACCGCAACTCCGAAGTCGAGGTGGAGGGCGGTACCGTTGGGGAGGCGCTTGCCAACCTGGCAGCCGAATACCCCGACCTGAAACACCAGATATACGAGGACGGCACAAAGCTTCGCGGCTTTGTGAATGTCTTCGTCGATGGAACGAACATCAAAAAGCTGAACGGGCTTGAAACACAGGTTGTATCGGGGGCGACCGTGATGCTCGTGCCCGCCATCGCAGGAGGATGCTGAAACATGAGCGAAGCCATACCAAGCATCATACCTGAAGAACGGTGGGGAGAGCTGACACATGACGAGCTCTCACGCTACAGCCGCCAGCTTCTTTTGTCCGAAATCGGCATCGAGGGGCAGCGAAAGCTCAAGGGGGCGAAAGTCCTGCTCGTCGGGACTGGCGGCCTTGGTGCGCCTCTTGCGCTCTATCTGGCAGCCGCAGGGGTGGGCACGCTTGGCCTTGTCGATTTCGATGAGGTCGATGCATCGAATCTCCACCGTCAGATCATCCACGGCACACGGGATGTGGGACGCCCGAAGGTCGCCTCCGCGCGGGACCGCATTCGTGCTCTGAACCCGCTAGTGAACGTCGTCACCTACAATGAACCTTTGAAGAGCGAGAACGCGCTGGAGATTATCCGCGAATATGACGTGGTAGCGGACGGGACGGACAACTATCCGACACGCTATCTGGTGAACGACGCATGCGTGCTTCTTGAAAAACCGAACGTCTATGGCTCGGTGTTCCAGTTCGAGGGGCAGGCGAGCGTCTTCTACGCCAAGCACGGGCCATGCTACCGCTGCCTCTATCGTGAACCGCCGCCACCAGGTTTGGTCCCCTCCTGCGCAGAAGGCGGCGTTCTGGGCGTTCTGCCAGGTATCATCGGGATGATACAGGCCAACGAGGTCATCAAACTCATCGTGGGCGGCGGCGACACGCTTGTGGGGCGGCTGTTGCTCTACGACGCCTGGAAGATGAGATTCCGCGAACTGAAACTGGAGAGCGACCCCGACTGCCCGATCTGCGGGAAGCATCCGACCATCACGAAGCTCATCGACTACGAGCAGTTCTGCGGTATGAGACGCCAGCAGGACGAGACTCCCGTGGAGTCCATCTCCGCGACTGAGCTGAAGCGGCGGTTCGACGCGGGCGAAGCCGTTCAGGTCATCGATCTGCGTGAACCGCATGAGCGCGCGTACTTCAAGTTCCCGAATGCGAAGGCGGTTCCGCTTGGCCAGGTTGTCCGTCGCCAGGAGGAGCTTGACCCTTCCATCGACACGGTCTTCGTCTGCAAAATCGGACAGCGGAGCATCCTGGCCATACGCAATCTGTGCGAGGCGGGTTACCAAGGGCGGATGATGAACCTCCAGGACGGCGTTCAGGGGTGGATCAACGAGGTCGATCCGACTGCAAGGCAAATATGATTTTTTCGTGAACCGAAACAAATAACTGAAAGGAAGCAAGAACATGTCCGACGAAATCAAAATCAACGCATTAGGGAAAAATGCCGCCTATCAACTGGCGGATGTCACGAAAACCAGACCGCAATTCGGGATGCTGACACCGAAGTGGCTCTCACGGTTCCTGGAGTTCAAGGGACTGGATGCTGGTATCTACCGCGTCAACCGCGTAAAGGAAGGCGCAACACCACTTGAAGTACTCTGCAGCTCCAAGCCGAAGAGCGACATCATCCCGCAGGGCTTTGTGGATTATGAGCAGAAGCCCCGCGAATACATCCTCAACTCCATCTCCACCATCATCAACGTCAACACGCAGGTGCAGGACGTGTTCAGTTCGCCCTACGACCAGGCCAAGGAACAGCTTGCGCTGGCAGTGGAGAGTCTTCGCGAACGCCAGGAAAGCCAGCTTATCAACAACGACGACTACGGCCTTTTGAAGAACGTGGTGGATTCCCAGCGCATCCAGCCGCATAATGCAGTCGGTGCTCCCACTCCTGACGACCTGGACGAGCTCATCTCCAAGGTGTGGAAGGAGCCGTCCTTCTTCTTGGCGCATCCGCGAGCCATCGCAGCATTCGAACGTGAATGTACGCGGCGTGGCGTACCTCCTGTGACCGCGAACATCAATGGCGGAACCTTCATTCTCTGGCGCGGCATCCCCTTGATTCCGTCCGACAAGATGTTGGTAGATGGGCTGAAAACCCCTAAGTCCCAGAGCGGCAAGACGAACATTCTGCTGATTCGCACGGGCGAGACGAAGCGCGGCGTGGTCGGTTTGTACCAGAGCGGTCTGCAGGGCGAGCATTCGCGTGGTCTATCCATCCGCTTCCGCGGCATAGACGACAAGGGTGTCGCATCCTACCTGCTGTCGCTCTACTGCTCTGCGGCGATTCTTGCAGACGACGCCATCGCGGTGCTTGAAGACGTGGAGGTAGGTGAATACTATGACTACAGCAGGGACTAATTTGAATCCAGCCGCAGCAGGTCTGCCCAGCGAAGGACAGTTGCTGGCCTGGGCCGCCGAACTGGAAGTGGCACCGCAGGCCGTGCCAGCGGTATCCACGGGGACAGATTGGGCGCAAATCGCCACCGATCTCCTCCACGATGCATCAGCCGCGCCATCTGAGGCCTACTCGCCGACGCTAGTCTCTGCATCAAAGGCCACAGATGCGCCCTCGCAGGGGATGTCCACAGCTTCGAAGGCGGTGACACGTTCACGGGCGACAATCGGTTCAACACCCGTTGAAAAGCTCCGCGCGGATTTTCCGATTCTGCAGGAGCCGCTCAGTTCGGGCAAACGGCTGGTATGGTTCGACAATGGTGCGACGACGCAGCGTCCGCAGCAGGTCATTGACCGCATAGCCTACTACTACTCGCACGAGAACTCCAACGTCCATCGTGGGGCGCATGAGCTGGCTGCACGCTCGACAGATGCATACGAGAACGCGCGTTCGACCGTGGCGAAATTCCTGGGTGCAGGCAACGCGAAGGAGATCGTGTTCGTCCGTGGCACGACCGAGGGCATCAACCTGGTTGCGCAGAGTTACGTGCGTCCTCTGCTTCGTCCTGGCGATGAAATCATTCTCTCCATTCTGGAACACCATGCGAACATCGTTCCCTGGCAGATGATAGCGGCTGCAACGGGTGCGAAGATACGCGTCATTCCAGTCGATAAGGACGGGCAGCTCATCCTCTCCGAATACACGAAGCTCTTCAACGAACACACGCGATTCGTCTCCGTCACGCACGTCTCCAATGTACTCGGCACGGTCACGCCCGTCGAGGAGCTTGTCGCCATCGCCCATGCGCACGGCGTGCGCATCTTGATTGACGGTGCGCAGTCCGTCGCGCATATACCTGTCAACGTGACCGCTCTTGACCCTGATTTTTATGTGTTTTCGGGGCATAAGGTCTTCGGTCCGAATGGAATCGGCGCGGTCTATGGCAGAACAGACGCACTTGAGGAGGCGCAGCCCTACCAGGGCGGCGGCAACATGATAGCGGACGTCACCTTCGAGCGCACCATTTACCAGGCAGCTCCGAATAAGTTCGAGGCTGGCACGGGCAGCATTGCTGACGCGGTCGGTCTTGGCACCGCCCTTGAATACATGATGAAGCTTGGCATGGCGAATGTCGCTGCATACGAACACGAACTGACACAATACGGCATGTCGCGCCTGGCGGCGGTGCCTGGATTGCACCTGATTGGGACGGCGAGCGGCAAATCAGGTGTGCTCTCATTCGTGCTGGACAACCACGACATCGTGTCTGTCGGAAAGTATCTGGACGGGCAGGGCATCGCGGTCCGCGCAGGTCACCACTGCGCACAGCCTATCCTGCGGCATTACGGCTTGGAAGGCACGGTGCGACCCGTGCTGGCATTCTACAACACGCCCGAGGAAATCGACCTGCTGGCAGAGGCGCTGACGCGTCTTTCCTAATCAAGGAGATACTGCATGAGCCACAAGATAGATGACTTACTAGAGGCGGTGCTGGAGAGTTACTCACTGCATCCCCATATCGGGAAAATCGGTGAGACGCAGTTCCCGAAACGCGAGCGGATTCTGGAGGCACTGAAGAAATTGCAGTACGTCATCTTCCCAGGCTTCTTTGACCAGAAGGAGCTTCGGAGCGATAACATCCGCTTCTACACGGGGCAGTTGCTTGAGGAAATCCGTGAGACGCTGCTGGAACAGGTTGCCAAGACCCTCCATCTGTTCAAGGAGGAATACCGCCAGGCGACGGACGAGGAGGTCCAAAAGCGCAGCGAGGAGATCGTGGAGGCGTTTTTAGGTGCGATACCTAAGATTCGCGAATACCTCGCCACGGACATAGAGGCCGCCTACGAGGGCGACCCTGCTGCGTTCAGCCGCGACGAGGTGATTTCCTCGTATCCAGGCATCTATGCGACGATGGTAAACAGGATTGCCCACGAGCTATATGAGCTTGGCGTTCCGCTGATTCCGCGCGTCATGACGGAACATGCCCACAGCGTCACAGGGATTGACATCCATCCAGGCGCGAAGTTAGGGAGGTATTTCTTCATTGACCACGGAACGGGCATCGTGATTGGCGAGACGGCTGAAATTGGCGAACACGCCAAAATCTACCAAGGCGTTACGTTGGGGGCGCTTTCGACACGTGGCGGCCAGCAGCTGAAGGGGCAGAAACGGCATCCGACCGTCGAGGACGATGTGACCATCTACTCGGGCGCTTCCATCCTCGGCGGCGAGACGTTGATTGGAGGCGGCGTTGTGATTGGCGGCAATGCGTTCGTGACAAAGTCCGTCCCCGAACAGACGCGCGTCAGCGCCAAGATGCCTGAACTTCAGTTCAAGCGCAATGAAAACGTTGAGTTCCAGAATGGCGAGTTCCTGACATACGAGATTTGATTCAAACGGTGAAATCAATGTACGAAAAAGAGACGATATGCGTTCATCCAGCACGATGTCCCGAAACGGGCTATGGTGCGATTGCGACGCCGATTTACCAGTCGGCGACCTTTGTGCATGAGGGGCTGGACAAGGAGTCCGAATACAGTTATTCCCGCCTTCAGAATCCGACGCGAGCCGCCTTAGAGGCCAGAGTTGCGGAATTGGAAGGGGGCGTGGATGCCATCGCCTTCGCAAGTGGTATGGCTGCCGAGGCAACGCTGATGAATCTCTTTGAATCTAATGGACATGTCATCGCAGGAGACGACCTCTATGGTGGCACGCTACGGTTGTTCAGGCAGGTATCAACGCCCGCAGGAATACGCTTCGATTTCACGGACACGACAGTTCCAGAAAATATCCGTATGTGTCTTCAGCCAGACACAAAGGCTATCTATGTGGAAACTCCCAGCAACCCGACCATGCAGGTCACGGACATCGCCGCCGTGGCGAAGATTGCACATGCGGTCGGTGCTCTGTTGATTGTCGATAACACCTTCCTTTCGCCGATCTTTCAACGTCCGTTGGAATTGGGAGCGGACATCGTTGTGCATAGCGGAACGAAATATCTTGGCGGACACAATGACACACTGGCTGGCTTTCTGGTTGTGAAGAAGCAGGAAATCGCCGAAAAACTGCGATACTACGCCAAGACAATTGGAGCAGGACTGGCGCCGTTTGACTGTTTCCTGTTGGAAAGGGGCATCAAGACGCTGGCTGTACGCCTTGAAAAGCAAGCTGTAAATGCGGAGAAAATCGCTCATTGGCTGCGTCAGCGCCCTGAGGTCAGGAAAGTCTATTACATCGGCTTCACCGACCATCCTGGCTATGCTGTAACCAGGCGTCAGTGCAGTGGATTTGGGGGGATGCTTTCCATGGAAGTAGATTCTCCTGATACCGCACGAAAACTGTTGCGCGAGGTCAAACTCTTCCAGTATGCAGAGAGTCTTGGCGGTGTCGATAGCCTCATTACCTATCCGATGTGCCAGACACATGCCGATGTTCCCGAAGCCGAACGTCTCAAACGCGGCATCAATGACCGCTTCCTCCGCATCTCCGTTGGCATCGAAAACGCGAATGACCTAATCTTTGACCTCAAGCAGGCTCTAGAGGCCTAGTGGTTAGGGGGGTAGGGATTAGGGGTTAGGGGTTAGAATAATAGGCGTTTTCCTACCCCCTAATCCCTACCCCCTAATCCCTACCCCCTAATCCCTAGAATCAAGGGCTTCTTCGAGTTGCAATAGTGCCTGGCGCAGAATAGAGCGTGGCACGGCAATGTTGAATCGCTGGAAACCTGCTCCGCTTTTACCGAAGACGGTACCGCCGTCCAGCCAGAGTTTTGCTTTCTCGACGATGAAGCGCTCCAGTTCAGGAACGCTTAGACCGAGGCTTGAGAAATCCACCCATGGAAGATAGGTACCCTCTGGCTCAATGAGCCGCACCTGCGGCATTTTCAAGCGGAATGTTTCATGCATAAGGGTAATGTTGCCGTAGAGGTAGTCGATGAGCTGGTCAAGCCATTCAGAGCCGTATTGGTATGCCGCCTGGCAGGCGACAAGCCCCATGATGTTGGACTGGCTGAAGCCTTCCGCGTCCAGTTCACGCTGAAAGGCTCTGCGCACTTGTGCGTTTGCGATAAAGATATTGGCATTGTGCAGGGCTGCGAGATTGAAGGTCTTGCTTGGTGCTGTGCAGACAGCGCAGTTCTCCGCTACCTCGCTGGAGAGTGTGGCAAAGACGGTGTGCCTGTGGCCTGGATACACGAAGTCCTCGTGGATTTCGTCTGCAATTACAAAAATGCCGTGGCGCAGGCAGATATCCGCTAGCTGCCCGAGTTCGTCTCGTGTCCACACGCGTCCAACAGGGTTGTGGGGACTGCAGAGTATGAACAGCTTCACGTTGTTCTCAATAATCTTGCGCTCAAAGTCTTCGAAATCGATATGGTATTGATTTCCGTCGAAGAGTAGTTCGTTGACGACGACCTTGCGTCCGTTGTCAAGTATGCTCGCCTTGAAGCAGTAATAGACGGGTTCTTGAATCAGGACCGCATCGCCAGGTTTAGTGAGGCAGTGGATGAATGTGCATATCGCGAAGACGACACCTGGCGTGCGTACCGATGTAGTCGGATCGACAGCCCAGTTATGTCGCGTTTCGAACCATTGCGCAAGGACGTCGAAGTAGGTTTTATCAGGATCGGAATAGCCGAAGATGCCGTGGGCAGCCTTGTCCGCGAGGGCTTCCCGCACGGCTGGAGGCGTTTGAAAATCCATGTCTGCCACCCACATAGGCAGTAGCCCCTCTGGCTTTCCACGTTCCTTTGCAAAGTCGTATTTAAGGCTGTTAGTGTTATTGCGAGGAATAACTTGGTCGAAATCGTAGTTCACTTTTTGTCTCCTCAAATGGATTGTCCAGCAGTTCCGACATCATTCGTCTTGAGTATTCTGCTGATGACGCCGCCGCCCAGCACCTCGTCTCCATTATAGAGCACGGCGGACTGTCCGAGGGCCGCAGCGCTCACGCCATCGGTGAAAACGAGCACACCGTCCGCAAAGTGTGCGGACACGGGCTTCGAGGTCGAGCGGATTTTGGCTAAAACGCTTCCTGACGGAGGCGTTCCTGATACCCAGCGGCAGTCAGTCAGCAGAAGACGCTTGGAGAGCAGCTTTTCCACGGGGCCCAACACGACCTCATTACGGCAGGCGTTGATGTCAACAACATACAACGGCTGCGTCGATGAAACGCCAAGTCCCCTGCGCTGGCCGATAGTGAAGTTCCAGTGCCCCTGATGCGTACCAAGCACCTTGCCTGTTTCATCCACGATGTTCCCCTGGCGTGGCGGCGTCTGCATCAACTCGCTTTTGTCGCCGCTGTAGAAGTCCTGGCTCTCTGGCTTGTCCTTGACGGCAAGGCAATAGCGGGCGGCTAATGTGCGCACGTCCGCCTTGCATAATTCCCCTAGCGGAAAAAGAATGCCTGACAGTTGCTCCTGCGTCAGACGGTACAAAAAATACGACTGGTCCTTCGCCACGTCCACGCCGCGTAGCAGATGCCATTTGCCATTCCGTTGGCACACTCTTGCATAATGTCCCGTGGCAAAGGAGTCGAAAGCCAGCCCTGATTCCCTGGCAAGACGAGGCAAAAGCCCGAACTTCATTGCAGCGTTGCAGCGGACGCATGGATTTGGCGTTCGTCCAGAAAGGTACTCCTCACGGAAATAGTCAAGCACCGTCTTCTCGTAGGCGTCCGAACAATCGAAGACATGGTATGGAATATTCAGTTGAGCGCATAGCTCCCGTGCAGAGGCGATGTCTTCCGCCTCGTGCGGTCCAAAGCAGGCGTCCCCGCAGCCGCCCTGATAACGCCCCTCGCGCCAGAGGCTCATGGTGATGCCGACGACCTCGTGTCCTTGTTCTTTTAGCAGCGCGGCGGCAACGGAGGAGTCCACGCCCCCCGACAATCCGACGGCGACCTTCATCAGTGAACCTCCAGCATCTTGTCAATCGGGTCGCGGGCGCGGCGGAGAACCTCTTCAGTTAGCTCGACAGTTGGACTCATGTCACGCAGGCTGTTCAGAACGTCCTCCAGCGTGATGCGCTTCATGTTCGGGCAGAGGACGGCGGGTTCAAGAGGATAAAACACCTTATCGGGATTCTCTTTCCTCATGCGATGCAGAATGCCGCCTTCCGTGCCGATGATGAACTCCTTTTGGGGCGACTCATGGACGAAGCGAAGCATTCCGCCTGTGGATAGGGCATGGTCAGCCAGGGCCACCACGGCAGGTAGGCACTCTGGGTGTACTAGCACGATGGCATCTGGATGGCGTTGCCGCGCCTCGGTGATGTGTTCGGGCAGTATCTTGTTGTGTGTCGGGCAGCACCCTGGCCAAAGCTCAATCTTGCGCCCCAGCTTGGCGGCGATGTTCGCCCCCAGATTGGCGTCGGGAAGGAAGAGCAGACGCCTGTCCGATGGCAGTGATGCGACAAGATTTTCCGCATTGCCGCTGGTGCAGCAGATGTCCACCTCCGTCTTGGTGGCCGCCGTGGTGTTGACGTATGCGACGACCATCGTGTCGGGGTGTTCTGCGCGGTAGGCACGTATTTCCTCGGGGGAGGCCATCTCCGCCATTGGGCAGCCTGCCTTCGGGTTCGGGTGGAGCACAATGGAATCTGGCGAGAGCAGCTTGGCGGTCTCCGCCATGAAGCGCACTCCGCAGAAGACAATCACGGGCGCATGGCACTCCGCCGCCTTGCGGGAGAGCTCCAGAGAATCCCCTACGAAGTCCGCGATGTCCTGTATTTCGGGGCGCGTGTAGTTGTGCGCAAGGATCAGCGCGTTATACCTGGTCTTCAATTCAAGTATCTCATTGACCATTTCCATGTTCCCTGGTGTTCCGTAGCCATAATGGTATGAATGCTTGAGCAAGTTAGTAATATATAATATAGCACGATAACATGAATGGACAAATCAGTCATTCACAAATACACTATCAAATGAGTAGTTTTAACTTGAAAAGTAGGGTTTGTGCTGTATAGTAAGACAGTTGCCTCAAGTACATTCTACTCTTCAAGTAGTATTATGCGGAAAACCGAGGAGGCGGCATCGTGTCCCTTGAAAAGACAATAAGCCATGAACAGCCATTCCTGATGAACTCCGTTTCCCGAAATACTTCGGCAGAAGAGACACTCCTTGCAAAGTCGATGGAGAGTCCAGGATGCCTCACGCATGAAGAGCTGTGCGCACTTCTTGCATTTGAAAATACGGATGCGCTGTTCGAGGCGGCCTATCGGCTGAAATGCAGGCTTCTTGGGAGGAAAGTGGCCTTGCGCGGCATCGTGGAAATGGGGAATGTCTGCGCCAAGGACTGCTACTATTGCGGCATTCGGCGTGGCAACCCCAATGTTAAGCGATACCAGTTGTCGGAAGATGATGTGGTGCGCATGGCCAGATGGTGCTATGACATGGAGTATGGCTCCGTGGTACTCCAATCGGGGGAACTCGAATCGGAAGCCCATACAGAGTTCATCGAACGCATCATCAGGCGCATACATGACTTCGGAGGCGATTCCTTCAGCATAACACTCTCGTTGGGCGAACAGTCCGAGGAGGTTTATCGCCGCTGGCTGGAAGCTGGAGCGCACCGATATCTGCTTCGCATCGAAACCTCCAATCCTGCGTTGTATGCCAAACTCCATCCAGCCGATCATTCGCATAGCAGGAGAATGGAGTGCCTTCGGGTTCTCAAACGACTTGGCTATCAGACGGGAAGTGGCGTCATGATTGGGCTTCCTGGACAGACGCTGGACGACCTGGCGGATGACATAGCCTTCTTTCGTGACATGGATCTTGACATGATTGGGATGGGACCATACCTGCCGCATCGAGACACGCCTTTGGGCAGGGACATTGAGCTGACTCTTGAGTATGCGGCAAAACAGCTGAAGCTTGGCCTGAAGATGATTGCGGTGACGCGTCTCTATCTCCATGACGTGAACATCGCTGCCACAACGGCACTCCAGGCACTTGATGAAAGGGGGCGCGAGCAGGGGCTTCTTGCTGGCGCGAATGTCATGATGCCCAATGCGACGGACACCGAGTACCGCCGAAACTACCAGCTCTACGAGAACAAGCCGTGCCTTGACGAAAACTCACGGAAATGCCGCAATTGTCTGAACTGGCGGGTCATTGCCATCGGCGAGAGAATCGCCTGGGGTGTCCGCGGCGACTCCCCGCATTTCACCAACAACCATAGGAGACCAATAATATGACACGCGAAGAAGCTTGGAATCTTCTAACAGAGTTCAACAAAGAGCCGTTCCACCTGCATCACGCCGAGGTGGTTGAAGGTCTGATGCGCTATTTTGCCGTTCAGGAGGGGCTTGCTGAAGAGGCAGATTTCTGGGGTGTGGTGGGGCTGCTCCATGACCTGGACTTTGAACAATATCCGCAGGAGCACTGCGCGAAGGAGCAGCAGATCATGCAGGAACGAGGGATTGATCCACGCATCATCCACGCCGTCGCCAGCCACGGCTACGCCATCGTAAATGAGATATTCCCAGAGCACAAAATGGAGAAAATCCTCTATGCGGTCGATGAGCTTTCAGGGCTAGTCGGCGCGACAGCGCTGATGCTGCCATCGAAAAGCGTGGCAGACCTTCAAATCAAGACGCTTCGCAAGAAATACCGCCAACCCTCTTTCGCGGCGGGATGCTCGCGAGAGGTCATTGCCAGAGGTGCTGAACTCCTCGGCTGGACGCTGGACGAGCTGCTCGAAAAGACACTGGACGCGATGAAGGCACTTGGACCGCTGGCGAATGCAAAGTAAATTGCTCCCTTACGTTTTATCCTCCTTGCACACAATGCACGATTTCTACCCTGTCGCCGTCCTTCATCACGGTCTCACCGTGCTTGCTCTTGGGGACAACTGTATCATTGAGGGCCACCGCGATACCCGTTTTGGGAAATCCCTTTTCTGCCAGATATTCGGCGATTGTCCGTCCTGCGGCGGAGACCTGCTCTCCATTGATGGTAACCATTGCTTCTCCTGTTTTATTCTGCCAATTGAACGTAAATCAATATAATCATAGACAGCAATAATACAACCATTTCAATAGTGTTTTTGAAGATTCGCTCAGTTCCAAGAGGGTAGTTTATAGAAGCCGCGAAGCGGCAGCGCCCGTCAGGGCGCAACCATGCGTAACCCCACGCAAGCGCCCGCAAGGGCGCGCAGCATGGGGGAGGGATGCCCCCTGAACTTAGCGCCCGCAAGGGCGCAACAAAAACATTGCCATTTTCTTCCCTCATGTGGAACAGAGCGTTATAGAAAACCTACAATTATCGATGGTCACTTTTGAAAAACAACTAAAATAGTTGTATATTATGGAACAATTGTTTCCCAGATGTGTCTAACGACAATGAATGGGGTGATGTTCCTCCAATCTTCAATCTACAATCAAAGCCAAAGGAAGAACCATGAAGAAACTAATGTCCGTATTTGCCGTTGCCGTTCTGATGACCTGCACGATGCTTGTCGCTGGAGAAAATGATTCTGTCAAAAGTTGTTGCAAATTTAAAAAGGCATGTAGCAAGGAGAAAGCTGCTTGTTGTGCCAAGACTGAATGCTGTAAAAAGCCTGCCTGTTGCAAGCCAAGTCAGGAGTGCTGCAAGGAGGGAGCGGAGTGCTGCCAAAAGCCAGCCTGTTGCAAAAAGCCCGAGTGCTGTAAGGAAGGTGCAGAGTGCTGCAAGGACGGAGCAGACTGCTGCCAAAAGCCAGCCTGTTGCAAAAAGCCCGAGTGCTGTAAGGAAGGTGCAGAGTGCTGCAAGGACGGAGCAGACTGCTGCAAAAAGCAAGAGTGCTGCAAAGAAGATGCCTGTTGTGTCAAGTAAGCCTGCGGTACCCTACGAAGAACTCAAAAAGAAGCCTCTTTGAAAACCAAAAGAGCCAACTCAAACAAAATTTAGTTGACAAAGTCTTCTATAGAGGACCTAAGCCCTAGAAGACTTAGAGAACCTAGAGGATCTACCCTAGAGGGTAACTATTCAGAAGAGGTGCAAATAGGCATAGGTTGCCAGATTTTCTGCGCCTTGCTGCTCTGCTTCGCTACGCAGCACGGCGCAAAGGGACTGGGGGAATCGCCTGCCCGTGGGTTTCGCTCGCGCCAGAGGCGCTCGCTTCACCCACGGCTATGTTCTTGTCGCCGCTGACGCGGCTTATCCTTCTGAATAGTTACCCTAACGGTTGTAGTATATCTTGGAAACTCAAATATCCTCCCCCCAAAAAACAAACATGAATATTCGTAAGTGGTTCCTGGTTGCATTATTGCTATTTACAGGTGTGCTGTGTGCCTTTGACGAAGAAAAATGGTTAGGACAGATTCTCACGGATGCAACGGTAGCAAAACGCTATGCTTTGGAAAACAATCGTCCTCTCCTGGTTGAGGTGGGGCATAATAACTGTGATCATTGCAAGTTCTTTATTAATAATGTCTTAATTACTCAAAGGTTCATTGATTTTGCCACCGAGAATCGCCTGGTTTTACTGAGCATGCAGAACAAAACCAATGCCAGCAATACTTACCGTGCTTTCCAAAGCGAATTGCTCTACAATGGACAAACGTTCCCGATGCTTATGATGTTTCATGTCAAACCAGAGGCAGATATCTACAGCAGTGCATTGGACAAGAGCCAGGTGGAACTCTGTTTGCTAACAGGGGATGCTACGATTACCCAAAAGACGGGACTGAAGTATCCCGACACGCTCACAACCATACTTGGGGTCACAATGAGTCCAGAGTCCAGTTGGAATCCCAACGATTGCATCGCATTGATAGAGAAGTTCTTCCCGAACAATTACTGGGAGACTCTTGTGCCAAGTCAGGAGGATGATTATGAGGAGGCGATTGACCTGGGGCGTGTCTGGGATGACTTGCATATCCCGATGAAGGACGGGAAGTACTACGACAGCGACTGGACGCAGCGTAAAAATGTTCCTGCCCAGACAGGTGAAAATCCTCTGTTCTGGTTCAAGTTCACGGGGCACCAGGGGGTGCGGTATTTCTTCGAGACGCAAAATCCGCGCTTGACTGGCGGCAATAACCTGACGTTCACTGCCGAGATGTTTGCCTCGCGTGACGGCAAGCCCATTCCCCCCGCTCTGGGAAGCGTTACCTCCACAAACTTTGACACGCTTGCAAACGGCTTCTGGTTTGATGCACCTGCTGGGGATGCCATCGACCAGCTCTACTACCTCCGAATTCAGGGGACGGGCGGCACTGCAGATACCAGCGCATCCTTCACCCTGCGCTATCACGAGGAGCCTTCGAATCCAGAGCCTGGCACCTTGAGGAATCCCCTTTGGACGGGGGCTGAACTCGGCCAATGGACGATGGATTTGGACGCCGCACTTGCCGCCTCCCGCAATGACGGCAAGCCTGTCCTGCTCTATTTCGTGGCCATCCACTGGTGCCCGCATTGCCTCGGCTGGGAGCATCTTGCGTTTTCAACCGAAGCCTTCGCTGAACGTACAGCAGGATACTATCTCGTCGTGATGGACAACCGCCGCCGCAACGGTTCTGGCCCTGCCCTGATGACGGACAACCAGGTTGGCGGCTACCGCAAGACCTGGGGCATCTCCGATGAGACTGCCACCACAAAATTAGCCGAGACACGCACCATCGAGGTTGCGTTGTCCCGCGGGCAATCCCCCACAGCGGATTACCCGACTGGACGAATCGGCTACCCATCCTTTGTTGTCGTTCGCGCCATCAACGGCGACGGTCCCCTCTACACGGGCATGGATGTTGTCGCACGTGTTGACGACGTCTGGACGGGCGAGAAGGATGTCACCAATGCCTTCGATCAGTTTGACGCACTCTACGCGGACGGATATGCGGAGACGCAGCAATATCCAGAAGAGGCCAACCCAAACGTCTTCACAACCTCTGGGCAGACTTTGACTGCCGATTTGTGTCCAATGGCTTCAACCTGGTTTGCCCGCGCGGACATCCCCTCTGGAAAGTATTGGCAGTTTGAGGTACCCGCTGTTGTCGGCACGGATGCAACAGCAACCCTAACCGTCTTCGATGAAGATGGCGCGACCGCTCTTGCGACACGTTCCTTTACACTGGCGGATGGTGCCCACATCCTCTTCGCACCTGGAGAGGACGCGCCAGAGTTCGTCTGGTGCCGTTTGACAGTGGACGATTTGAACGTTCCGATACGTCTCCCCGTGACTGCAACGCAGAAGCCTATCACGGAGGCAGTCTCAATTGCAACTGATGAACTCTACGTATTCCGCACAGCCAACGGATTCGCCCAAATACCATTGCGTTGGATGTCTCTCCTAGATTCTCCCCCCGATATCACGCTTGCGTATCAGGTCGAGACCGAGGTGGCACAGGATTGCGTCACGGTTGGAACTGGCACATTTGCCTGGCCTGCGGAGGCGGGTAGCACCGCATTGCTTCCCATTCCTGTCCATGTTCCTGCAGACCGTGCTGACTGGGAAGGCACGCTGGACTTTACTGTGACGCTCCTGAATCCTGACAATGACAAATATCTGGTAGTGTCTCCTGCAAGTATCGTGGTTCATATCACCAGCACGACCATCTTTCCGCAGGAAAGCAAGGTCTTTCTGTTTTCGAAAGGAGTTTACTCCGAGGTCCGCCTCCCTGTCTGCACCAAGGAGAATCCGACGATTTCCGTGGCACCACTTCCAAAGGGCATGTCATACGAGTGGGACGTAAAAACCAGTTCGATTCTGCTGTACGGCATTCCCCTGGAAAACCAGTCGGACGTGGCAGCGACTGTGACCGTTGAAGATGTGTCCCACCCCTTCAAATGGACTGTCTATGACTCTGGTAACCGAGTCCTAACCGTCCAAACTATTGGCGGCTATCTCACTGGTAATAATGGGCTCTCGGGTAGTTTCTACCTGACCAACCAGGCAGATGGCAAGGTCGATGTCACCTTGACCACAGCCGATGGCACACGACAGGGCACTGCCAACGGATGGCAAAACGGCTCTGGCGAAGACACTCTTGTCGTCGTCTGTACGTGGGACGATGGCGCAACCCTTCAGCTTGAAGCCAACACAGACGGCACAGGAACAGGTGTTTTCACGGATGGAACTGGGGGCACTTATTCTGCCGTCCTCTATATTCCAATGGAAGATGCCACGCACTTTGCAGGCAGATATCATGTTGCCTATCGTGCAGAAGACGATGTGGATGGCATCTCTCGTGGATGGACCATACTTGAGGTCTCCGAGGATGGCCTTGTCGATTTCTCTGTCCAGATGTACGACGGCACCACCGTTACGGGAACTGCGTTCTTACAACCAGATGTCAACGAGGAGATGGCCACACTAGGGCTCTACGTTGCTTTGGGAAACGGGCGCTATCTGGGGGCGACTCTTCTCCTGTTAGCCCAAGAGATCGTGGAAGACGGGGAACCCGCCGTCCTCGATAGCGACTATTCAACTACTTGGTACAACGGTGAAGAGACGCAGAACCTCATTGCCACTGGCGTCTTCTATGATGCATCCCGAGCCATCGCCGAACTCGCAGGTGAGAATAACTTCACTTTTCTTGTCGAAATTTCCGATGCGGATGTGCCAGTCTTTGCGCCAGATATCCTGCTCCAAGAGGTTGGCGATGCCCTTGTTCCCAGTAGGGATTCTTTGCTGTCTGGGCTGTTCCAATCCTTCCAAATCAACCGTGCGGACGGCACCTTCCAGGGCTCCTTCCGATTCTTGAGCGGCGAAGGTCTCCTGACGGAACATCAGGCTGCTTTCCGTGGGATACTCACCCCCATCTCCCCTGAGTGCTGCGGCATTACCGACGCGGTCGCAAGTGCCTACGGCTACTACACATACGAAGGACGGAACTATGCAATTCGCGTCATTCCAGAGGCATACAGTTCCTCTGTTCCGCCCGATTGCACCATCGTCGCGCAAAATGGAAACAACATCACCTGGAATGTCAAGGCATCTGGGCAGATTCTCTGCAAGCGCCTTCTCGACAGCACCTACTACGGTTTTGTCTGTAAGGGAGCTTCCCATGATATTGTCCTTGACGGCACCAGCCCTTACGATGTTGTCGCGCTGAACCAATTCTGCGTCGAAAGTGAAACCATGCACCTAGGGCTCCAGTGCGGCGAGGAAATGACCATCTACCCCAGCAACGACCAGCGCAACAAGCCAGGCTGGGTGATGATTGCAATCCCATGGAACCTTCTTCTCACAGAAAACCAAGCGCCCAATGCCATTTGCTTCACCATCAACACTGCCACCAATTGCCTCATCCGTCCCGCTATCCTCGAAAGTGGCCGTGCCTATTGGCTCTTCACCACTGATGGCAATGCATCCCTCACGTTCACCGCAGTCACCAACCCAACACGCACCGCATCTGACTTCACTCTCTCGAATGGCTGGCACATGTTGGCCTGGGATGAGGCTTTCGCCTCTTTACTTCCCCAAACGTATATTTGGAATGGAATTGCCTATGGTTACGAACCACATCCCCAAAACAACAAGCCCGTAATGTTCTATATCAGCAAATAGCTTTTATCTTTAGTGATCCCAAATAAGGGCATGTGACGTATTGTAGATAGGTCACATGCCCTTATTTTTGAATATTTCTGAATCTGTGAAGGACCATCTTGTCTCATCCAAGATGGCTTTCCCAAAGTGCAGACGATGCGTCTGACGGCATACGCCAGTCGCCGCGTGGCGACAGGGAAATCGTGCCGACTTTGGGACCGTCGGGCGTGCAGCTTCTCTTGAACTGCTGCGTGAAAAAACGATGAAGAAACGTCTTCAGATATTTTCTAAGTCTTTCAATTGGATAATCAGGGAATGCGCGTGTGGCCATGAAAAGGAGTTTTTCGGGAGAAGCCCCCTCCTTCACAAAGTGGTATAAGAAGAAGTCATGCACTTCGTATGGTCCGAGAATCTCCTCCGTCTTCTGGAGGATATTGCCATTCTTCTCGGCAGGAAGAAGTTCAGGACTGACAGGCGTGTCCAACACGTCCAGCAACAACTTCCTGACAGCATCGGTTGAGTCGTCGGCGACAAATGAGACGAGATACCGTATCAGCGTCTTGGGAATCGAACAGTTCACTGCATACATGGAGATATGGTCGCCATTGTACGTGCTCCAGCCCATCGCCATTTCTGACAAGTCACCCGTGCCGATTACCAGTCCGTTCACACTATTGGCCACGTCCATCAGAATCTGAGTCCGTTCCCGCGCCTGGACGTTTTCGTAGGTAACGTCATGGATGCTCTCGTCATGCCCTATGGAGCGGAAATGCTCGCGACAGGCCTCGACAATGCTGATCTGGCGCAGTTCGACGCCCAGTTCACAGCAAAGGAGAATGGCGTTGTTGCACGTGCGGTTGGTCGTGCCGAAGCCAGGCATCGTGATGGCGATGACATCCGATACGGGACGTTGCAGAAGCCGCATGGCATGGACGCACACTAACAAGGCCAAGGTGGAATCAAGCCCTCCTGAAACGCCAATAACAAGTTTCGCAGCGTGGGTGTGTTCCATGCGTTTTGCCAGCCCTGCGGTCTGGATTGCAAAAATCTCCTTGCAGCGTTCAATGCGCTGGTCTTGCGATGCAGGTACGAAAGGCGTCCGCTCAAAAACACGCTGAATGTGAGGCCGTTCTGGAACTGGCGGCATGGCCATTGGAATCAACCGTGCCTCTGGGCAATCAATGGTGGCGACACTGTCGTTGAAAGGACTTTCCAACAGGCGTGCCGCACGGACTCTGTCCAAATCGACATCCGTGCAGTACAACTCGCTTTCCCGCCCGAATCGCTTGGAATCCAGAAGGATGCTGCCATTTTCCGCGACAAGGCAGTGTCCGCCGCACACCGTGTCTGTCGTCGTTTCATGGACGCCAGCCGAGGCGTATGCGTAAACGGCGACACAACGTGCGCTCTGCGCCTGCACGAGGCTTCGACGGTAGTCTGCTTTTCCAACCAGTTCGTTGCTTGCGGAGAGATTCAGCAGGAGGTTTGCCGAACGAAGCGCCTGCCATGAACTTGGTGGCACGACGCTCCAAAGGTCTTCGCAGATTTCCACCCCTATCCGCAGTTCCTCACCTGCATCGAACAGCAGATCTGTCCCGAAAGGGATATGGCTTTGCCCTGCATAATTGGCCCAGGCATTACGTATTCCATGTCCTGAGGCAAAATGGCGTTTCTCATAGAACTCTTTATAGTTGGGCAAATGGGTTTTCGGAACAATGCCAAGAATCTTGCCATGCCGTAGAAGCAACGCCGTGTTGAACAAGCGTCCCTGCCAGCGCATTGGTGTGCCAATGGCCATGATAGCATCTAGCGATGAAGTCCCGTCCAGAATCCGCCCTACTGCTTTTTCCACGCCATCCAGTAGCAAGTCGTTATAGAACAAGTCGCCACAGGAATATGAGCTGACCGCCAATTCAGGAAAAAGCATGACGGATGCGCTTTCAGTACTTCCCCTGTTGGCCAATTCGATTATCTGTTTTGCGTTGAAATCAGGGTCAGCAACACGGACAACTGGCACACAAACGGCAATTCGATAGAATCCAAACATATCACTCCCTTTTGTTACAGCATTTGCAACTATTCAGAAGGGTGAGCCGCATAGCGGCGGTAAGAACATAGCCGTGGGTGAAGTGAAGCCGCGTTAGCGGCGAACGAAACCCACGGGCAGGCAATACCTTCAGCTCCTTTGCGCCGTTCCGCGTAGTGCAGCGAAGCGGTACGGCGAAGAAAACCAGGCGAGTTATGCCAATATGTCCCCCTCTGAATAGTCACCAGCATTTATGATACAATCTGCAACAATTATGCCAATTTAAGTGAAATATGCCTTGGTTTCTTGAACAACAGCGACTCATCTAGAGAAGCCATTCCTTACATTTTCTGTTTCTCCTCCAAAGACACTTTACATTTTTCGTCGTTTGGAAGATGCAGCTATGCGCAAGAGGAAGCGGATACAAGTCGTTTGCTAAATTCTATCTGAAATCGGAAGTTTGTTTTTAGAACAATTGCATTTATATTTTTATATAGTTTACTGTGGAGTCATTGCTTTTTTCGAGGTAATTATGCAAAGCACAAATAAGAATCGAATAATGTTCAAAGGCGTGACATTTGGCTATTATGCCCGTAACGGGTATTTATCCTCGCAGGATGCAAGAGATGAGGTTGATAAAATTGCTTCTTTGCATATTCCATGGGTTTGTTTGGTGGTTACAGTTATGGAGGAATCTTTCTGCAGTACACGGCAAT
Organism: Victivallales bacterium; assembly: GCA_017535315.1. Lineage (GTDB taxonomy): Bacteria > Verrucomicrobiota > Lentisphaeria > Oligosphaerales > Oligosphaeraceae > RGIG3456. The sequence goes on from JAFXUD010000012.1 coordinate 231,003, forward strand.
TCCGCGACTTCTATATGACGCCAGGTGACGATGAACTGCTGGATATCATTGGATATATGCATGAAAAAGGTATTCGGGTCATGCTGCGTCCAATGTTGGAATGTTGGGATGGTACCCAACGCTATCAGATTCATCTTCCTGAAGGGGCCATTTTCCCAGACAGGCCATATCACTATCGCACGCAATGGTTTGCAAACTATGAGCATCTTACCAGGCATTACTGCCGCATTGCCTCGCGCACAGGGTGTGAGGGCTATTGTCTGGACAGTGAACTCAACCAACTTGCTACTGCGTCTCAGGATTGGCTCAAAATAGTCGATGCCGTACGTAATTCTTTCAAAGGCCACCTCACAAGCTCGTTTATTCGCGTAGAGCAGTTCTTGCCACAGATGGAAGCAGATTCAAACTTCTGGTTCTATGCGCTGGATTCAATAGGTTCCAGCCACTATTATCCTACCTCTGCCAATGGTGGAGGAACGGTGGAAGATATGGTCGCCTATCTGCAGCCAACCGTTCAGAAAATTGCAGCGTTTGCCAAGGCTTACGGCAAACCATACTACTTTGGAGAGACAGGCTGCGCTGCAATGATCAACGCCTCGCGCCGCCCCGCATCATGGCTTGATGACCCGATGCATCCAGGCTATGACGGGCAGGAACAGGCAAACTACATTGAGGCCATCATTCGTTCATACGCAGCTCAGCCATGGTGGCATGGCTTTTTCCTCTGGAAATGGGATGAGCACAACTATCGCGAGCAATTCCACAACGACCCTGCTGGAGACAAAGGTTTCACCATTTATGGAAAACCCGCTGCACAAGTTCTCAAACGTTGGTGTGACAACGATATATAAACCTATAACCGCACGCAACCGTCTGGTAGTATATAGCATTACGGTTGCGTGCGGGAGCATGTAAGATTAGAAAGTGGCTGTCAGGTTCAGGCCCCAGCAGATGTTGAAGGCGCAGTTGTTCTCGTCTTCTTTCCAGTCGCGGCGTACCCTGCTGTCGAGCGCCCACCCCATCTGGAGGTATGTTCCAATGGAGATGTTCTCAGTGATTGCAAAGTTCAGCGTAGGCTGGACGCAGACGCTATAGACTGCTGTGTGGCTGGTGCTGCCCGTGTACTGGTGGTTGCCCACCCACAGTTCGACGGGGCACTCGAAGCCGAGCTTATCCGATATGAATGAAAGCTCCTGCTCGTAGGTGACATTCACGTTCGCCTTGATGACGTCGTTTTCGAAGTCGTGGACAAAGACGATTCCAGGACTTAAGGGTAGTTCTGTAGCCGTGACATCAATCTCATACTCCTTGGTGTCAACGTTGTGCTTGTGCTCGTCCCAGGGATAGTTATAGTAGATGTAGTCAATGTTGACTTCAATGCCGCCAGGCAGACCGAAGGTGATGCCTGCCAGCCAATCCCACTCTTCGACGTTGTCATCATGGTCGCAGGCATTGGTTTCATCGATGATGGAGACGCCTCCGATGTGGAAGGCAAAGTTGTCGGTGATGCCCCATTCCGCAGTCAGGCTGAGGGTGTTGATGGGATCGGGATTGCCCACATTTCCCTCCGACATGTAGCGCGAGGTGTGGTCAAGGCTCAGTTCCAACGAGGGGAGCCAGGCAGGGCGGTCGCTTTCCTCCGCAGCCTCCTCCTGTGCCATGGCGGTTCCAGCCAGCAATAGTCCACTCAGCGCGAAAACAGCAATTTTGTTCAGTTTCATTCTTTTGTTCCTTTTTGGGTGATTGGTTTTATGGTTGATAATCAAAAAAACTTCACTAGACAATCTAGATACTCTAGATACTCTAGAAATTCTAGCCTATTGCGTCTTGTCAGCCCTAGCCTCTTGCTTCTTTGCACTGCAGCAATCGCAACCGCATCCGCAACCGCAGTCGCAACCGCCATTTGAATGCTTCTTTATGGCATGGCGGACAGCCAGGACAAACAAGCAGACGATGACCAGTCCAATGATGATGTTCGCTATCATTTTAGTACACTCCTTTTGGGTTTGTCAACGGTGCCGTCGTCCCCTGTCGCATTGGGTGTTGATTTGGGACGAAGGGACCGACGGCGGGACACCGTCGCCACCTCCTGCCCTCGTTACCCCCTCGCTTTAGGTGCAGGGCGGAAGACGGCGTACAAGACGGCCACGATGATGAGGATGGCGGCAATCTGGCCGATGCCGAAGGAGGCGCCAGCCCAGATAAGGACGCCAAGGCGGAAGCAGACGAGTGCCAGGCAGTAGCCGACCAGCAGTTGGAAGCCGATGGCAATGCAGCCCCACTTGCGGCTGCCCATCTCACGCCAGGTGGCCGCGATGGCAACCAGGCAAGGCGGGAAGAAGAGATTGCAGACCATGAAGCTGAACGCAATGGCCTTTGCGTACATCACGCGCATGGCAGGATCGGCGAGGGATGCGGGCACCATGTCGGCAAAGAGCGCCTGGATGCCCTTGAGCGTGCCGCCCGCTACGTCAGGCGAGAGCAGTGCCAGTGTGGCGGTCGCCTGCTCCTTGGCGATTTCAGCGGAGACGCAGGCTACCGCGCCCTGCCAGTTTCCAAAGCCCAACGGCTTGAATATCCAGGCGAAGCATTGGCCGATGTCGTGCAGCATGCACTGCTCCAGACCCTCTGCGCTTTCTGGAGCGAGTAGGTTGAAATGCCAGTCGAAGTGCATCAGCAGCCACAGGACGATACACGCGGAGAAGATGATGGTACCAGCTTTGATGGCATACGCTTTGCCACGCTCCCATGTGTGGATGAGCACACCCTTGAAGCTGGGCATGTGGTAGGCGGGAAGTTCCATCACGAAGGGGGCGGCTTCGCCCGCAAACACCTTTGTCTTCTTCAGGGCAATGCCGCCAAGAATGACGATGGCGATACCAATGAAGTACATGCTCGGCCCGACTAGATTGCTCTCGGGAAAGAAGGCCGCCACAATCATCGCGATGATGGCCACCTTGGCACCGCAGGGCAGGAAGGTCGCCAGGATGATGGTCATGCGGCGGTCGTTTTCGTTCTCGATGGTACGTGTCGCCATGACAGCGGGAACGCCGCAACCCGTGCCGACCAGCATCGGGATGAAGGACTTGCCAGAGAGGCCGAAGCGACGGAAGATGCGATCCATGATGAACGCGACGCGCGCCATGTACCCGCAATCCTCCAGGAACGCCAGGAAGAGAAAGACTATCAAAATCTGCGGCAGGAAGCCGAACACCGTGCCAACGCCTCCAATGATGCCGTCCAGTATCAGGCTCTTGAAGAAATCATTGACGCCGCACTTGTCCAGCACCGCTTCCACCAGGCCAGGAATGCCAGGAATCCAGAGGCCGTAGTCGGAGGGATTCGGCTCGTTCTCGGTCGCCTTCTTGTTTTCAAGGTAGCTGTCGTAGCCGATGATTTCCGTGTGGTCGATTTCACCGCTCTCTTCGTCCTCGAAATAGACAGGAATCTTAAGCAGCTTGGCAAGCTCGGGATACTCGATCTTGAACTCCTCCTCTTCGCCTTCGGCCTCTGCGTCGGCTTCGTCTTCGGTAGGCTTGACGGCCTTTGCGGCGGCCAGCAGGGCCGCCTTGTCGGCAGCGTCCTGCGTCAATAGCTTGACATAGAGTGCGGTCTGCTCGTTGGATTCAGCAGCTGCCTTCGCAGTGGCCTTGGTGACAAGCTCCGCAGCCTCTTTGGCAGCCTCCTCGGCCTCCTTCACAAACTCCTCGTTCTCCTCGACAGCCTTCGTGTAGGCCTCTTCAAACTTTTCGACGCGCAAGGTGGCATCGTCAAAGTCGCCAGAGACGGATTCCCAGGTCTCGGGCTCGAACTCGACCTCGGTCTCCTTTTCCTCATATTCAGGTTCTTCGGGAAGCTCTTCGCCCTTTGCCCAGGCTTTCGCGCACTCCAACTGCCAGGCAGCTTTCGCCTCTTCGTTTGCAGCGTCGATTTCGGCGTTCTTCTCGGCTAGAGCCGCCTTGGCGTCGAACGCCTTTTCTGCGGCGGCATTACGTGCCTTGACCTCTTTGGAGGTGAAGAGCGCGCTGTCGGCTGTCCAGGCAACGAACCAGCCGTCACCAAACACACCGTCGTTCGCCCAGTCCGTCAGCCAAGTGCCGACGGTGGAGACGGATATCCAATACATGAACCAGATGATGACCGCGAAGATGGGGAGAGCCAGCACGCGGTTGGTGACCACGTGGTCAATCTTGTCGGAGAGCGACAGACTGCCAGGTGCCGCCTTCTTCTTGACGGTCTGCCCCACGACCTTCTTGATGTAGGCGTAGCGCTGGTTGGTGATGATGCTTTCGGAGTCGTCGTCCATCTCCTTCTCGCAGTCCTTGATGTGCTCCTCCAGATGGTCAAGCAGCCCTTTGTCAAGGGTGACTTCCTTCAGCACCTCTTCGTCACGCTCAAAGAGTTTTACGGCAAACCAGCGGAGGCTGCGCTTGTCAAGCTTCGACTCCAGAGATTCCTCGATGTGCGCGATGGCATGCTCGACGGAGCCTGAGAAGACGTGCGGACGTTCGCCGCATTTCCCCAGTTGGGCAACCTCGACGGCCTTTTTCGCCACCTCTGCGCAGCCGTCTCCGTTCAACGCGCTGATGGGGACGACGGGGCACCCAAGTGCCTCAGACAGCTTCTCCAGCTGGATTACGTCGCCATTCTTTCCGACTAGGTCCATCATGTTGAGGGCGATGACCGTCGGGATGTTCAGTTCAAGCAACTGTGTGGTCAGGTAGAGGTTGCGTTCGATGTTCGTGGCATCGACGATGTTGATGATGGCGTCTGGCTTGTCGTTAACGAGATAGCGGCGTGCCACCACCTCTTCCAGCGAGTAGGGTGAAAGCGAGTAGATGCCAGGCAAGTCCTGGATGATGACATCCTTGTGCCCCTTCAGGCGACCGTCTTTCTTCTCCACAGTCACGCCTGGCCAGTTGCCGACGTACTGGTTGCTGCCCGTCAGCTCGTTGAACAACGTCGTCTTGCCGCAATTCGGATTTCCTGCCAATGCAATCTTTATTTCCATTGTCGTCATTCCTCCTATTGTAGTTCCGTCATGCCTCGACCTCTATGGCCTCCGCCTCAGCCTTGCGGATGGAAAGCTCGTATCCGCGCACCGTCAGCTCAATCGGGTCGCCCAGCGGGGCGACCTTGCGGACCGTAATCTCGACATCCTTCGTAATCCCCATGTCCATAATCCTGCGTTTGAGCTTCCCCTCGCACTGCAACTTGACAACCTTGACCGTCTGGCCAATCAATGCATCTTTCAGCGTCATACGACAACTCCTTGTTACTGTTTTTGTTATGTAAATACTAAAACTAGACCAATATCCTGTTTGCCATGTCCATCCCAAGAGCTATCCGCGATTCCTTCACCTTGACAATCAGATTCCCGTGGCTCGCGCTCATGATGGTGACTTCCTCGTCCACGACAAAACCCAGTTCCGCAAGACGCTGGCGAACCTTCTCGTCGCCAGTGATCTTACGGATGACGACCGTCTCGCCAACTCCCGCAAACGCAATCGGCAACATTCTCTGCTACTCCTAAATTTGTTCAGACTAATAAAGCTTTCTAAGGATAAGGAGAAACACGTTCTCTAATTTTGCTTTCGTGCTTAATATAACGCTCAATTTAACTCTTTCCAGTTGATTTTATTAAAAAAGTTAGTCTTGACTTATATTTGAAAGGATTCACTGATTGATAATATCCCGCTAGTGTATTTACAGCGTTTTCGGCGAAAAGAGAGTAGTGGAGTGGCTGTTCCGTGGTTTTCAATCGTGCAAGAGGTAATTGTTCCAACCACGGCTGAACTCTTGTTATGTATATAATAAATAAGGTATGCCGAAATGGTTTAATCCCCAACCATACGCTAAACAACCATCTTGGGGAACAAAGCGATAAAGAAAAACCAACGGGCTATGGCATTTGCCCCGAGGTCTTCCTGATTGTTTGCGGGCTGCGTTCAAAGACATAAATGTCTGAATAGGGTTGTTGATGTCGTGGAAGGTCTTCATATTTATACTCAAACATACGCTCCACGATTTGATGGTCGTTGAACAAGGCTTCTCGCTCCTTTTCAGTTCCGCCCAGCGAGGAAGACTGATAATAGATGTCACAATAATCCCAGCCAAGACGTGTCATCTTTTCGTAATAAAAAAACTTGTCGTCGTTTTTAGGAAAGGCAAACTGTTCCTTCCAAAAAAGATACCGTTCTTGGTGGTCCATTTTCTTGCGTTCACGTACTTCTTCAGGGGACGGTATGTGGAAAACCATCCTGTAAACCAGAGGAACGGGAACTGGAACCATGGGTGCAGACTCATCTATCGTGCCGTCTTCATTTCTTCGCGGCATTTCTATATGTTGCTCGAATGAAAGCTTTCCCGATGCAGGGTCCTTTATGCCTGCCTCAAGAACAAGATCATTGTCGGAGAAGCCAACGAGGCCACCATTGCGCAATCGGTAACAATCTGCCTTTGGGGAATGCTGAAGAAGCTCCACTATCCACATCAAACGCTGGGGAATATGGACGTTTTCCATGTCCAGATGCGACAATTCTGGATGTTCCTTCACAAGTTCCCTATAGCGCAAGGCACCGTGGTCATGCAGGACATCTAGCAAGCTCAGCTTCAAATCATGAGGAATCTCAACGTTCTTTTCCATGAAATCAAGCATGGTGCCGTTCATGTCCCCATTCACGAAAGCCCCGTGATTATGGTAATAATAGATGTGCCTGACTTGCGGGATGTCAGGCGAAAAACCCTGCGAAAAAAGATAGTCCATCATGGGCGGCAGGAACTTTATTGCCTTCTTCTCCGCCTCAAAGGACTCTTTTGGGCGACAATTCCGACCTCTTTCCCTTGAAATAAAACGGCAGTTTGTGTGAAGCCATTCGGACGGGATGTTCCGCCCCTTTTCGTCGTTTAGAAAAAACTCCTTTTTGTGTGCCACAACGGTACGCAGAAGATTCTCCCGCTCCTTTATATCCTCCAGAGACAGGTTGCTTTGCATTTTTCGATTCAACTTATACGTATCTGGATATGCGGCCTGCTCGCAGACATACGAAATCACTTCAGGAGTCATGTTAAGGTCGTATTCCATAAGAACCGCCAACGCCTCAAGGCTGTCGTATTTGCGCGCCGTGGCCTCGGGAGTCAAATCTGAATGGTAGGGCCCGCCGCCTCCATCATTGGGGGATGCTCCATTCTCCAGCATCCTGCGCAGCTTGTCGGTCTGGTTGAATCGAACGCAGTAATTCACGTTGGGATTCATGGCGCATGAGAGATTGACATATACGTCATACGGCAGCCAGAAAATATCTCCGACGAACTCTATGGGCACACGTGCGAACCAAACCGCTATCCCTAATGGATTTAGTATTGGTAAAATGGGATTTACATACAGATGCGCATCTCGCCTATGCTCCCGCAGACCAAAGAAATACCTTTCCTTGGGAGGCGTGTCGCTCTTGATTGCCGACAATCTTACGCATCCGCATAAAAAGAGAGATAAAACCAATATAATAATCCTTTTCATTCCCGTTCCTTTTCAACACGTTTGAACTCAATGTAGTCCATGTTGATGCCGCTGGAAAGGGCGTCAAGCGTCAGGATATGGCGTCCCTTGGGCAGTATGGTTCTTATTTCAAGGAAGGAATCCACCTCGAAACCGTCGTTGTCGTGACTCTTGACTTTGAACAAAGCGTCCCAATCATATCTTGAGCGTTTGATTAGATTTCCATCAAGCCGAAGCCTGACTCCCCTTGAATGCTTCATCGGCGTGCCATAGTGCAGGACGGCAGAATATTCGCCTTCCTCTGCAATGTCAACGGTGTAGTTGATCCATTCGCCCGCAATCACATCGCCGAGGACATCGCCCAATATGTCAACGTCCTCGTCAAGCCTAGTCTCCGAGCTACTTTGGAATGAATTGCCAGGCGATGAGTCATAGTAGGCGACGTTCTGGCCGCCCTCGTCGTAATTGGCCAGTTCAATACGGCCTGGAATCTTCTGCGGCACGCCTTTGTATGGCCTGCTTTTGACGCTTGGCAAAATATAAAACTTCATCACATCAGAGTGCGAGACGACTCCCGCCTCATCCTGTGCAAACAGGCATAGTGCATGCTGCGACGGTCCGAATCCAGGTGCCTTTCCCTCGCGTCCCTTTCGGACATATTCCGTGGTGTCGAAATACTCCTTCGAGAACAGCACATCGAAATCGTAGGGCGGTGCGCTCTTGTAGTCGAGCAGGAAGCCACTGTCGAAAAGATAGACGTTCTTTATAGGAGTCTTGGTCTGCGCATTGGGGCGAACATCGGCGGTGACTCTCAAAACACTGCCCTCTATAGGCTCAAAATATGGATAGTCTTTGAAACGTACAAACGGGCCTGTTTTATTATATTTTGAATCGTACTTAGGATACTCATAGATTTTTACGAAATCGCAGAAGAAGCTTTCGGGGAATATGCCGTTCTTCGGGTCGCCTCCCTCTTTTCCGCAGCGTCCGCTGAGAATCGCCCTCATGGGAGTGAATCCCGCGAAGTGGTTGAACGCGTCGAAAGTGACGGAGGAATAGGGACTGTGGTTCGCGGAGCTCTTGATGAGCTTGCCGTCAAGATAATAGCTGATTTCAAATGGCGTCCACTTGCAGCCGATTGTGTAGAACCTCTCCAGGTCGCCTGGAAGCGTGGAGTTGTAGTTCCAGCTCTTTGGGCAATTGCCCACGAATACATGGAGATTGTGGTCAAGCGTGCGGCGCGGCTCGTCGCCAGGCTTCTCGGAACGAAGTAAATAGTCTTCATAGATGTCGATTTCGAAGCTGTCTATGAATGGGTTCGTGCAGGCGTAGTCGCTGAGCCAGAAGGCTGACCACCAGCCGTGCTCCTTGCGGAACTTCACCCTCGCCTCATAGTATCCATATCCGAATGTCTTCATGGTGTGGATGCTGGCGGAGGTGACCTTCGAGTGGTCTGACGCCCAGTCGCAGGCTATTTCGCAGAGGCCATCGTGGATTTTCAGCCGTTCTGGCACGCTACCGTAGGCATGCTCCCATTTTTTCATATTAAGGGAAACTCCGTTGAAATCATCCTCGAAGACCTTTCTCCACCCTGCCTTCACAGGGTCGAACTCTGGCTCTGGGTTGACCATGAACGGCACTTTGCTGAATATTGTGTCCTCGCAGGTCCGACCGATGATGAGATTATCGACGACGACCTCCGCATTGGCACCTCCTGCTTTTTTGTCCGCCACGGCGTCCCTGAACTCCAATGAAGCCCTCATCGACTTGCAATTTGCGAAAAATGGTGCATCGCCGAGGAATAGTTCTTCTCTGTTCTGCGAGAGGCTGTTCACTTGAATCACATATTCTCCTTTGGTGTTCCCACCGACGATGAAATCAGCTGGAAGCATGCTGTACTGTAGAGCATGAATTCCGACGATTCGACCTCCGTCCTTCACCACCAGCTTTAGAGATTCGCTGGTCGCCTTGTGCTCCATTACGACTGAAAAGCGCTGTTCTTCTGCCCCAACCCAGACGAAGGTAAGCTCGGAATCCACGCGACTCTTGCGTCCGAAACTCTGTATTCTAAGTCCAAGCACCCTGTAGTCGTCATTGACGGTGCTCCACGCCGATGGTGCATCTGGCACGATGTCAAGCTTGCGTCCTGTACGGAAAAGCGCCTGCCCTGTCAGCGACAGACTACCTGGTGTCGAAGGTCCTTGGATAAGCGTCGGATTCCCGCTGCACGCGGCCATTTTGCCGTTGAAGGACTCTATCCACTCTATCTTCGACAGCTTTATCCTTGACTTGATGCTTGCTTGTTTGGAAGAATCTTCCAACGGAAGCTCGCTACAATACGCTACCAGGGAGAATAGAATCAACAATGTCACAAACTCTTTCATGTCAACTCATATTCCGTTGTGCAAGATGTTTCCTTGTGAGTGTTTTCACGCTTGATGACCAAGTGCTTGTCGCTTATCTAATCTACCCAGTTTATAGCATATTTCAACCGCATGGCACAGAATTAACGAGGTGAACGGGAGTTTTGTCTTGGGAGGTAATTACAAAACTGGTGCTAGTTTCATCACCACCGTCAAGGATTATGAGCATTGTTCCCTGCACGTATAGCCTGCTGATTCGAACTCAAGTGTGCAATGGGCGATGTCGTGATGACGCAGCAGTGCCTTCAATGCTTCTCTTGTCTTCTCGAAACCTGACAGTTCATGAAGCTTAATGTGGGCTGTCAGGCTGTTTTCCGTGGTGCTAAGCGCCCATACGTGGAGATGGTGGACATCCTGCACGTTTTCGACCTCAAGCATTTCCTCTTGCAAATGGCATAGGTCAATCCCCCTCGGGACACCGTCAAGCGTGAGGACGAGGCTTTCTTTGAAAAGCGACCAGGATGAAAATAGGATGACGCACGCAATCGCAAGGCCGACAACGGGGTCAAGCCAGGTCTGATGTGTTAGCATGATTAGGCCGCCCGAAACAACGACACCGACGGAAACCAGGGTGTCGGCTAGCATGTGCAGATAGGCCCCCTTGAGATTCAGGTCGTCTTCTTTTTCGGCGGACAGCAGTGTTGTCGTCAATCCATTCACGATGATGCCAATACCCGCCGTGGCCATGATTGCACCACCAGAAGCCGCTGAACCGTGCATGAACTTCATGATGCATTCATAGACGATGAGCGCGACCGCCCCCAGCAGAATCATCGAGTTGATGAAGGCGGCAAGAACCGTCGCCTTTCTGAAACCATACGTGAAGGTCGAGTCTGCGTGTTTCTTTGTGAGCAGGAATGCGGTTAGGGAAATCACCAGGCTTCCCACGTCGCCCAAGTTATGGCTGGCGTCCGCTATCAGCCCGACTGAGTCCCAGCGGTAGCCGAGATAGTACTCCGCGGCAACATAGATGAGGTTGACGGCTATCGCCAGAATGAATCGTTTGCCAGTTGTCGGATTGAACGTATGATGATGTTTATGCGCGTGTGAATGGTCGTGCTCATGCTCGTGGAAATGTAATTCCATCGTGAATCTCCAATGTTATAATTATATAAGCATTTGTTTATCTATTGAGGTCAAAACAGCCCCTGGGGGGCAAGGTTCATTAATTATTCGCTGTCCGAATTCGTGTGCGTCTCGCTCAAATGCGACCTGCAGATGTCAAACAGCAGTTGCACATGGTAGTCATCCAGGGAGTAGAAGACGGATTTTCCCGTGCGGGTTGCCTTGACCAGGCGAATCTGGCGCAGATGCTTGAGGTGGTGAGAGACAGCGGGCTGCGTCATGTTCATGACTTTGGTAAGGTCGCAGACGCACAGTTCGGATAGCAGCAGCGCATTGATGATCTTCAGGCGCGTCGGGTCGGCAAAGCATTGGAATATCTCCGCCATGCGGGCCAGCGTTAGGTCATCCGCAAGCCCATGCTGTGCTTTTTCGATGTTCTTTTTGTGTACAACGGTGCATTCTGGTTGTTCTTGCATGGCAAATCTCCTTGATTATTATATAAGCAGTTGTTTATAATATATCATGTAATAATGGATTTGCAAGAGAATCGTAATGCCTCACCGATTGATAAGCGCCGTAGGCGCGATAGAATCTAGCCGTGGGTGGAGCGAGCGCCTTTGGCGCGAGCGAAACCCACGGGCAGGCGATACCCCCAGTTCCTTTGCGTCTTGCCGCGTAGCGTAGCGAAGCGGCAAGGCGCAGAAAAGCCAGCGGGCATTATCAATCGCTGAGGGATTACAGAGAATCATATACTTGCTTTGCATTAGGAGATATAACTCTTTGCAAAAGTAAGATATGTTGATATATTATAAAGGTTTCGTCAACGGGTTAACACTTGCCCTATGGGGAATCGATAGAGATGGAAATGCTTCGCCACCTTGGGTGAGATTCCTGCAAATGCAGCATACCTGTAAGACGTTGATAAATGACAAACACTTAAAAGAAGAATGCCTTTGAAACTCCGCCATATTGCTCTGACGCTGTGCTATCTGATGGCATGGCTATTACCCCTCGTGCATGAGCATGAGGTGGCTGCTGAACGCGCGGAGCATCGCTTTTGCATAGCCGAATACAGTGTACATGGCGATGCGGAGGTAGCGGTTTTCCACAGAAAATGCCAGCACCAGCATCATGACCATGCGCATTGCGCCGTCTGCCAGTCGGGGTACTCAGTTAGGCATGGCTTTGTTCTGGTTCAGAAGCCAGCGCTTCCAATGCCGCAAGCCAATCCAGCGGCCATATCTTATAGATGTTTATTTCATGCACGCCAGCAACTCTGGCATGCAATCCAGCCACGCGCACCCTGATTATTCTCCTGCCTGTCTGGTACGCTAGTACTAGGTGCTTCCCGATGACAGGACAGGCACGGTTATTATTCGCATTTTCCCCTGCTGCGCCAGACTGCCGCATCATCCCCTTCCTATACAAGCTGTTGCATAAGGGGCTTGTCTCATAACGGCATGTCTATCTGGCAGATGTGAGCTGGTTGTCTCTTTGGGTTTTCATGTGAGTTTGCATTTGTAAGAAATGTGCGGATTATCTGTGTCTGATGTCATCAGATTTCAGAGGAATTATTACCTCTTCAAAAAGTGACAAGACAACAGGAGATAATCATCCATGAAAAGAACAATAATGGCGCTTTGCGCCTTTTTAGCCATGACAACGGCCCTTCTGGCAGGGCCGACACCTCGCATTCGTATTGTAGCGACGACCTTTCCGCTTTTTGATTGGACGCGCAATGTTCTTGGAAAGCAACTTGCAACGGTAGAACTCATCCAGCTTCAGGACAATGGAGTCGATTTGCATAATTTTCAGCCGACTGTTCAGGACATTGCACGTATTTCGCAATGCGATCTATTTCTGTTCGTAGGAGGTGAATCAGACGAATGGACGGAAAAGGCGTTGCGTATCTCCCGCAACCCAAGACGCATTGCCTTGAATCTCATAAAGGAACTCGGTAATACCGTTCAGGAAGAAGAGCCATTGGAGGGCATGGAGGAGCATCATTATGGAAAAGAAGAGCACAATCATGGAAAAGATGGGCACCATGATGACGATGATCATGATGACGACGAGCATGAAATTGACGAACACGTATGGCTATCACTGCGGTGCGCAGCGTCGCTTTGCCAGGCGATTGCAGCCAGGCTCTCCGAATTGGACAGGGAACATGCGGCTGAATACCAGTCAAACTGCCGTGCATATGTGGAGAAGTTACAGGAACTGGACAAGCGTTACAAGGTATGTGTCGAAAGTTCACCGCTAAAGACGCTTTTGTTTGCCGATCGTTTCCCATTTCGTTATATGGCAAAGGATTATGGTCTGACCTGTTATGCGGCGTTCTCTGGATGTTCCGCAGAAACGGAGGCCAGTTTCAAAACCATTGCCTTCCTGGCGGGAAAAGTTAATGAATGCAAGTTGCCAGCTATTCTGGTTCTGGAAGAACGACGGCACAAAATCGCAGAGACCGTGCTGCGGACTGCCAAGAACAAAAATGTCAGGATTCTGGCAATGAACTCCCTTCAATCCACCACATCGCGGGATGCCGCAGCAGGAAAAGATTACCTTGACGCAATGGAAAGGAATCTGACTGTCTTGAAACATGCGCTTGGTAATAAGGACTAGCGTTCTAGGAGGACAGGCACAATGCGTTTGCTAGACTGCAATTTTCTTTCACTCGGATACCCTGGTCATGTTTTGGCAAGCAATCTTTCCTTCTCGCTTGATACAGGGCAATGCCTCTGCATCGTGGGGGAAAACGGCGTTGGGAAATCGACGCTGGTGCGAACCATCTTGCATTTACAGCCCGCTTTGGCAGGGACAATCCAGCTAGGACAAGGGATAACACCGCAGAAAATAGGATATCTACCACAAACGACGGTCATTTCAGCCGACTTTCCCGCCACCGTGCAGGAGGTGGTGCTGTCAGGCTGCCTTGCAAGCTGTGGATGGCGGCCCTTTTACGGGCGAGCTGAAAGGGAGTTGGCAGAGCGTCAAATCACCCGTCTGGGGCTTGGAGACCTGCGCAAATGCAGTTTCCGCGACCTTTCAGGGGGACAGCGACAGCGGACGCTTCTGGCACGCGCATTGTGCGCCGCAAAATCCATTTTGCTTTTGGACGAGCCTGTCGCAGGGCTGGACCCTGCGATTCAGGCAGAGTTTTACCATCTGATACACAAATTGCGTGAGGAAGACGGCATGGGCATTATCATGGTTTCCCATGATATTCGCGGGGTTATTCAGGAAGCAACCCATATACTTCATCTTTCCTCCAACTTTTTTTACGGTACAAGGAAGGAGTATTTGGCGACTCAGCAAGGGCGGCTATTTACAGGAGGCATGGAAGAATGAACATTATAAAATCACTGCAACTTTATTTATCTTACCCATTTGTGCAGTATGCACTTGTGGCAGGGGTGCTGATAGCGCTGTGTTCTTCGTTATTAGGGGTGACGCTTGTGCTCAAGCGCTTTTCGCTCATAGGTGATGGACTATCACACGTGGCGTTTGGCGTCCTCTCCATTGCGACTGTCCTGAAGCTTGCAGCGCCCATGCTATTTGTCCTGCCTGTGACTATCCTGTGTGCAGTCTGCCTGCTGTGCGCCAGCAGTCATTCACGCATTCGCGGCGATGCGTCCATAGCCATGCTTTCGGTTGGCTCCTTGGCAGTCGGGTATATGGTCGTGAATGTGTTTGGTTCATCGGCCAATGTCTCTGCCGATGTCTGCAGCACCTTGTTTGGCTCGACTTCCATCCTGACGCTTACCCCGTTGGATGTCTGGCTATGCGTCGCACTCTCTCTGATTGTCGTCGTCTTTTTCATTCTGTTCTATGGGCGGATATTCGCAGTGACCTTTGACGAGACATTTGCTCAGGCGACGGGAGTGAACGTTGGGATGTGCAATCTGTTGCTGGCTGTTGTTGTGGCGGTGATAATTGTGCTTGCAATGAACCTGGTCGGTTCCCTTCTGATTTCCGCTCTTATTGTATTCCCTGCATTGGCCGCAATGCGTATTTGCCGCAGCTTCCTTGGCGTGACCGTTTTTGCTGCCATTCTATCTGTATGTTGCGCCTTGCTTGGAATGCTGACAGCCATTGTGGCGGGCACGCCTGTCGGCTCCACCATTGTCACGACCGATATTATCGCCTTTCTTCTGTGCGCTACAGGCGGTGTGGTTCTGCAACGCTTTCGCATAGGGCGGAGAAGTGTCATTGTGATGCTTTGTCTTTGCTCCTTGTTGGCAGGAGGTTGCGGAAAGAAGGCACAACCCCAGGAAAAGGAGACTGCCTCCAAGCAGGAAGAAGTGCAAGTTGATATGGACTTGACGCTTGTCAACCCGATGATGGTCTATACACAGGTTTTCTATATGCTCCAGAAGCCGCAGGACTATGCGGGGCAGGTGATTCGCATGTCAGGCACCTGCGTGGTGACAAAGAACCGCTATACCCAGGAACGACACTACAACTGCAACGTTTCCGATTCCACTGGATGCTGCTCTACCATGATACGCTTTAACCTGGCGGATGGCATTCTCCCACCTCGCAATGGCGCGATGATAACCATACGCGGACGCTTTGAAATGACAACGGATAGGGACAAGAACTTCGGCATTCTTCAGGATGCAGCACTGGAACAGTATATGCCGTGAACACCTCTCTTCGATGAAACGAGACATTCCTCTCCTAATGCCTTGCAAACCTTAATAGGATTTATGAATACTATATTGGAGAGAACCATAAAAACGGGGGCTTTGCCCAAAATAATATGGATACATTGAAATCTAATTAGTTAGATTGCGAATTATATAAACCATGTTTATAATATTCAGTGATACATTTGACAGTCCAGTGAATCCATTGGCTGACGATACCGCAAACATACAATGAACCAATGTCCTCGATAATCTATCATATTCTACTGACGCTGTGCTACGTCTTCGCATGGCTTCTTCCCCTTGTGCATGAGCATGAGGTGGAAATAGAGCGTGCGGAGCATCGTCTATGCATAGCCGAATACAGCCATGACGGCGGGACGGATGCGGCAAGCATCCATGGAAAATGCCAGCACCAGCATCATGACGACGATCATTGCGTCATCTGTCAAGCAGGGCAGTCTGTTAAGAATGGTGTTGACTTGACGCAGCTCCCCGTTATTCCAGCGCCGCCAGTCATTGCCGCGGCCACTTCAGAACGACAAATAAATCCCGTATGCCAAATACATAGGCATACCATCCAGCCACGTGCCCCTTGATTATTCTCCTGCCTGTCCAACTTTTCCTTATGACAGGCCAGGCAACTGGAAAAACGTGCATTATCTGGCTGTATTTATCGACAGCGGTCTGATTCCATTAGGCTATCTTAATTGCCATGCCAGAAAGAGTTCCGAAGGTATATTCGTTGCCTTGACAGAATTGAATGCCTTTCTCTGGTTTGGAGCCTTTTTTGCCACAAAGACCACTTTTTTTGCAAATGCGCTGTGCGGTTTTCTGTGCCTGCCTGTCATCCGAATCCATTGAACGACAAGACAACAGGAGATAAACATCCATGAAAAAGACTTTAGTGGCGCTTTACGCCCTTGTGGCCATGACATCGGCTCTTTTCGCCGATGAGACGACCAATGCCGAACTTCTTCGGCAAATGCAGGCCCTCCAGCGGCAGATGCAGCAGATGCAGGAGGGATATGACAAGAAAATCAATGAACTGAATGACAGAATCGCCGAGCTGGAAGGACGGAAGGCGGCAACCTTGCAAACGCCATCACCGCAGGCAACTCCTACAGTTCCGTCGAAAGTGGCGAGCGAGCCTACGCCAGGTCCATCACCAACATCTGATTTCAATAGCGACGACCTGTATGCCCGGCTGAACAACCGCCTGGGGAATCTTGCCCCCCAGTTGAACCAACAAGGCGTCCAGCTAGGGATTTCCGCCGTCATCGACGGCAATTTCCATCACGACACGGCCAAGGAAGGTCTTGGCGAGATGAAGGAGGAAATCGCAGGCTTCGGCCATCATCACCACGATGAGGAGGAAGGTCACCATCACCACCATGGCGACAAGAACGGCTTCAACCTGCACCACATCGAGCTGGGGCTTTCGGCAGAGGTCGATCCCTATTTCCGTGCATGGGCAACACTTGCGTTTGACGACGAGGAGGAAAGCACCGAAATTGAGGAGGCGGTCATCCAGACCACGGGTCTTCCTTACGGACTGACCTTGAGCGCTGGCAAGTTCATGAGCGGCATCGGGCGTATCAACCGCCAGCATTCCCATGTCTGGGACTTCATGGACACGCCATTGGTCTATGAGAAGCTCTTTGGAGCCCATGGCCTTCGTGAAAAGGGTGTCCAGCTTACCTGGAAGGCCCCGACACCGTTCTACCTGCTGTTCGGCGCTGAAACGGGCAATGGCGAGAACGAGGCCTTCTCCAATCAGATCGGCGGTGAGCACCTTCCAGACCATGACGCGCCACGTCTCTACACGGCATTCGTCAAATTCGCGCCAGACCTTGGCGACCGCCATGCCCTCCAGCTGGGCCTGAGCTATGTCAACGCCAGAAACCAGAGCCTCCACGAACATGAGCACGACGAAGGACTTGAGATTCTCGCACTGGACGGACGCAATGAACTCTATGGAGCGGATTTCGTCTATAAGTACGCAGGGCTTGGCGAAAAAGGCGAAGGCGACTTCATCCTCCAGGGAGAATATTTTCTCCGCAACTCGGAGATGCGCGACCGCGAGGAGCATCATACCTACACCAACCGCCAGGACGGTTATTACCTGCAGGGCCTCTACGGCTTCGCCCCGCGCTGGCGCGCTGGTCTCCGCTGGGAACAGATAGGTTTGACCAACCACATCGAGGACGCCGAGGAAGGAAGCTGGAATGCAGGAAGCAGCTATCGCGCAACGGCGATGGTTGACTGGAAACTTTCCGAATACTCCCTGCTGCGTTTCCAGTGCGGACGGCACAACTATGCCACGGAAGAAGGGCGTGAGCATGCGTGGGAGTTCGGCATACAGCTGCAGGTCTCTCTCGGCAGCCATCCAGCCCATGACTTTTAATTGACGGGAGGGTTAGACCATGATTAGAAACAACATCATTGCATTGCTGCTCCTTGGAGTGGTGGCCCTGGCCGAGCCAATCCACATCGTCACGACGACAACTGATCTTGCGTCAATCGCCAAGGAAGTCGCAGGAGATTTGGCGACGGTCGAAAGCATTGCGGGCGGTCGTGAAGACCCCCATGACCTGACGGCACGCCCCAGCTTCATCACCCGCGCATCAAAGGCCGACCTCTGGATTCGTGTCGGCCTGGAGCTGGAGATTGGCTGGGAACCTGCCGTGCTCCGTGATTCACGGAACAGGCGCATACAGGAAGGTTCTCTTGGCCATCTTGATTGTTCCGAGCGCATTCTTCCGCTCGACGTCCCTACAGGGCACTTCTCCCGTGCGGATGGCGACGTGCACCCTCTGGGAAATCCGCACTACTGGCTTGACCCTCTCAACGGGCGCATCATCGCCAGATCCATCACCACACGCCTGGAACAGCTCTATCCAGAGCACAAGGCAGTCTTCGAGGCAAACCTGAAAACCTTCGAGGAACGGCTTGACGCCAGAATGTTTGGCAAGTCCCTTGTGGCAAAGGTATCGGGTGCGAAACTCTGGTGGCTCAGTGAAAGTGGTCAGCTTGAGGATTATCTGGCCACGAACCATCTGGTGCCAGACGAGGAAAGCTGGCTGGCAATGCTCATGCCGCATAAAGGCGCATGGGTCGCCACCTACCACCGCAGCTGGACATACCTTCTGAAACGCTTTCGGCTGGAACTTGCGGGTGAAATCGAACCCAAACCAGGCGTGCCGCCAAGCGCACGGCATCTGACCACCATCGGACGCAGTTTCAAGGTCAAGGGCGTGAAGGCCATCCTGCAGGAGCCTTTCTACAATGCAAAGGCAGCCCAAAGAGTCGCCCAGGCCTGTGGCGCGAAAGTGGTCATCCGTGCAAACTGCACTGGCGGTGCAGACGGCATTGACGACTATGTTGCCATGCTGGACAGTGTGCTGACAGGACTTAAGGACGCATTGGAGGCCAGGTAGAATGGAGCAAGGCTGCAACATCATAGAATGCCGCGGCCTTGCCCTCGCATACGGGCAGGACACCATTTTGGCCCATGTCGATCTGGACATAATGTCAGGGTGGCTCCTGCCCTTTGTCGGGGCGAATGGCGCTGGCAAATCAACTCTTTTCAAGGCGCTTCTGGGACTTCTTCCTCCCAGAAGCGGCGAAATACGCCGCCTATGGGGAAAGGCCAGGCCTGGCTATGTTCCGCAACAGCAGCACATCGACCCGATTTTCCCTGTGAATGTGCGGAGCATTGTCGGCATGGGGCTTTATCCTGAATGCGGTTTTCTTCGTCTGCTGTCAAGGGAACAAAAGGAACGGCTGGACACGACTTTGTCGCGTTTCGGACTTGCCGAACACCAGAAGAAGACCTTTGCAGAACTCTCTGGCGGTCTGCGCCAGAAGACGCTCATCGCACGGGCTGTGATTGGAAACTCGCCAATCATCTTTCTTGACGAGCCAGTGGCGGGGCTAGACGCCGCCTCTGAGGAAGCGGTCCTTGAACTGCTAATTGACCTGTGCAGAAAACAAGGCAAGACCGTTCTCATTGCCCATCATCGCCTGGAGGACCTGTCGCGTCTTTCGCCCATAGTCTGCCTGGTAGGGCATGGAAAAGCCGAGGTGCTTCCATCTGAAACGGCATACGACAGACTGCGTGGAGGCAAATCATGATCACATCATTTATTGAAGTATGCAGGGTATTCCCTGTGGCGGTTTTCTGTGGCTGCCTGCTGGCTACCACATGCGGCTCTTTTGGAGTCTTCGTGCTGATGCGCCGCCTCGGCTTCATCAGCATTGCCTTGTCGGAATGCTCGGCCTGCGGCATTGCCGCCGCCTCTCTGTGCGGTTTTTCCCCTTTGACAGGTGCGACAACGATGACGCTGCTGGCCGTCTGTGCTCTTTCCACTGACTGGGACAAGCTTCGCATTCCGCGTGACGCCATCCTTGGCGCGGTGTTTGTGTTTGCATCAGCATTGAGCGTGCTGCTGGTTTCGCGTTCTGGGATGGGGCTACTGGAGGTGAAGGCACTTCTGTACGGCGACCTGCTGCTTGCCTCGGCCCATGACTTCATGCAGATTGCGATGATCCATATCCCGCTTCTGGCGTGTCTGCTGCTTTTCCTACGCTCGCTGCTGTTCACATTCATGGACAACGCGGGCGCAAAGGTGGCGGGCATTCCCGTGAGAGTGCTGGAGCTGGCCTTTTTTGTCGCCCTTGGCATGCTCATCTCATCAGCGGCAAAGATGGCTGGTTCGCTTCTTGTATTCTGCTATCTGGTCGTGCCTCCTGCCACAGGACTCCTGCTGTCGCGGAGGCTATGGGCAGTCATGCTCCTGACCATTCTTTGCGGTGTCGCCTCCACGCTCATTGGCCTGACAGCTTCCTACCACTGGGATTTGGCGGGGAACCAGTGCATCATCATCGCCGCCTGTGCCCTTCTGGTGGTGCTCCCTTGCATCAAGATACTTGTTGTGAGGCTGTTATACCAGGCTTGCAAACAGTTTTCGTAACTATTCAGAAGGGGTAAGCCGCGTAGCGGCGATAGAATCTAGCCGTGGGTGGAGCAAAGCCGCGTAGCGGCGAGCGAAACCCACGGACAGGCGATACCCCAGGTTCCTTTGCGCCGTGCCGCAAAGCGAAGCGGAGCGGCAAGGCGCAGAAAAGCTAACGGCTTGTGCCAATTTGATACCCTTCTGAATAGTTACCAGTTTTCATCATAAGGGATGCAAAAAAAGACTATGTCAGTTATTTAATACGAAGGCTTTTTGATATTTTCTAATTCTGATTACAATTTTGATGGGGAAGATGCGTTTATAGGCTAAAGGACAAGTCAAGGGGCAATAATCAAAAGGAGAAAAACTATGAAGCGACTCATCCTGTCATTAGCATTGATTTCAGCCGCACTCCTGATTGGACAGGAGGTGGAGTGCACGGACAATGTGTGCACCATCCCGTCTTCGCAGACTGCCAGCAAGGCGGAAACGTCAACCGTGCCCGATTACATCTGCCTCTCGCCCGTCGCGGAAGTCAAGGTGGAGGCGCTGCCCCAGAAGGCACGTCTGAATACGCTGAACGGCAAGACCATTGCGTTGGTCGGCGGAAGCTTCATGGCCTCCATAACGCATCCTGAACTGAAGCGGCTGATTCTGGCGGAATATCCAACTGCCAAGGTTTATCTCCTTAGTGAAATTGGGTCGGCAGGACCATATCCGCGCCCGGGCGTCGTGCGCAAGGAGAAGGACGAGTTCCAGCGGCGGTTGAAGGAGTACCGCGTGGATGCGGTCATTTCTGGAAATGGCGGCTGCGGTCTCTGCACTCCAAAGGAAGCAGGTAGTTGCATCGCGGCTGAGGTTCTGGGCATTCCATCTGTGATGATTGCCGCGCCAGGCTTCGTGAAGCAGGCGAAATCGACCGCCGCCACGGCGGGCATCGGCATCCTGCGCGTCGCCGAATACCCTGGCTCCTTCGCATCCCATACACGGGAGGAGCTACTGCATAACACCCGCAAGGTCCTCTGGCCGCAGATTAAAAGGGCATTGACTGAACCGTTGCGGCAAGAGGAGGGTACCTCCAATAATGCAGACGGCACCGCCATCGACCTCTCTGGCTCCTTCGAGGAAATCCAGAGCATTTTCCGCGATTCAGGCTGGACAGACGGTTTGCCCATCATTCCCCCGACGGCGAAGGCCGTTGCGGAGTTTTTGAAGTTCACCGACATAAAGCCCGACTATGTAATCGGCGCAATTCCACCTGCGCAACGTTCGGTCACGGTGCGGCACGTGGCTGTGAACGGCGTGATGGCTGGCTGCCCGCCCGAGTTCATGCCTGTCCTATTGGCCTTTGCCGAAGCGATGAAAGACGGAAACTTCCGCCGCACGCTGGTCTCCACCCACGCCTGGACGCCATACTGCTGGCTGAACGGCCCCGTCGCACGCCAGCTGGGGCTGGACAGCGGCCAGGGCGAAATCTCCGAGCCGAAGAACGCCGTGCTTGGGCGCTTCATCAGCCTTGCGCTTCTCAACCTTGGCGGCTACAGGGTCAAGGAGAACCGCATGGGGACATTCGGTTACCTGACGCCATGGTGCCTTGTGGAGGACGACCAGGCCGCCCTATCTGTCGGCTGGAAGCCCTACCACATGCAACGTGGCTTCCAATTGAACGAATCAACGCTTTCCGTCGCATCGGCCATCAACTGGGGGAACAACCTTGTTCCCGCCACCTCCGATGCAGTGAAAATCAAGGACATGATAGCTTGGGATGCAGTGGAGAAGCAGCAGATGGCGGTTGGCAGCGGGATGCCATGCGTCTATCGCACCTTCCTGCTCACCCCCGATGTGGCGAAGGCGCTTGGCACTGCTTATGCATCGAAGGATGCGTTGGAAAAGGCGCTGTTGGATACCGCGCGTGTACCGCTGGCGCAGAGGGCATTTGCCAACTACTGGGGCAATCCTGGCAGCTCCTTCGATGGCGGGAAGGCCTCCCTTGCGCGCCACCAGGCGAGAATTGCGCAAGAGGAGCAGGCTACTACGACCGCAACGCCGCCTTGGCTGGAATGGACTGGTGCGAAGAACATTGAGACCGTGCCAACCATGCAGGAGGGCAAGAGTATCTTCCTGGTCACTGGAGACCCGACTCGCAACAAGGAGCTGTGCCTTCCTGGCGGCGGCTCCGCCACCGTGAAAATCGATTTGCCTGCGGCATGGGATGCACTGATGGCTGAACGCGGATACAAGCCACTCGCCAGCTTCTACTTGAAATCGGACTTGAGGCCTGATCGTCCCAAAGCACTTCCCAAAGGTTACTCCAGGCCAGGCGTGCGCGGCGACAGACAGGAGGGCAATGCACACCAACAGGGCGGTTACTCTAGGCCAGGCGGGCGTGGTGACAGGCAGGAGGGCAATGCGCCCCAAAAGGGCTACTCTAGGCCTGGCGGGCAAGGTGAAAGAAACGACAACAAACCGTCTCAAGGAGGAAATGGGAGAAATGGAGGTAATGGCAGGAATAACCAGCGTAGAAGGAACAATCAGCAATAGGAAGGGAGGCTTATGGAATTGGAAGAGTGCAAGGAAAAATGGGCCAGGTTGTTTGAGGAATACAAAGGGCAGCTTCTACGCCTTGCAAAAAGGAATATTCCTACTGTGATGCAACGACGGATGGGGGAGGAGGACATCTTTCAGATGGCGCTGGTGGCAGCCATGGACAGGATTGAGTTTTTGGAGAACAATCCTGAAGTCCCGCCGTACATGAAGCTGAGGATGATATTGCTTCAGACAGTGACTGACCAGATACGGAGGAATCTCCTTGCCCAGAAACGCAATGCATACGCAGAGGTTGAAATAAATGATACGGTCAGCACCCAGACGAAGGCGCAGCTCAGTTGGAACATGCTGGCTGACAGCATTACCTCGCCTGCATCGAGATTGGGACGCGAAGAACGCTATGCCCAGGTAAGGCAGGCAATTGACGCTTTACCTGAAAATGACAGGCAAATTATTCAGCTAAGGAACTTTGATGGAATGAACAATGCTGAATGTGCCCAGATACTGAATTTGGAACAGAAGGCGGCGAGTATAAGATATGTAAGGGCATTGCAGCGACTCAAGGATATTTTGGTACAATTCTCTGAATTCAGGCAATGAACAACACACTGGATGAAATCATTGAAAAATACATTGAGCAGCGCCGTCAGGGCAAAGTGCAGCAGATAAATGACTTTGCAAAACAATATCCCGAGCATGAGGCTGAACTCAATGAATTGCTACCTCTGGTGGCGGATGTGGAGAATATGGCCGACACAGACCTCGCCTATGAAGAAACTCAGTCCATGCCAGATTTCGACCAGGAAGGTTTCCATATCCTGCGTAAAATTGGCAACGGCGGAATGGGTTGTGTGTATGAAGCCGTTCAAACTGCATTGAACAGGCGTGTCGCAATCAAGACATTGCTTTCGGAATCAACTCTCTCACAGGAGGATATAGAGCAGTTTGAGAATGAGGCAAAGGCTATTGCGCGTCTGTACCATCCAGGAATAGTGCAGGTCTATAGCGCGGGGCGTGGCGGCAATGGGCTATGCTTCTATGCAATGGAACTCATTCAAGGCGGGGAACTTGCCTACAAGTCCTTCGACAACCTGCGACAAACCGCTCAAATCGGCCTGGAGGCGGCGGAAGCACTGGCATACGCACACCGATGCGGCATCCTGCATCGGGACATCAAACCAGGAAACATTCTGCTGGATCAGGAAGGGCATGTGCATATCAGCGACTTCGGACTGGCCTCAATACTGAATGGAATTGACGAGCAACAGCCTTTCACGGGTGGTACGTTGCGGTATATGGCACCTGAAAGATTGCGGGACGGTATTTGCACTGCTGCCAGCGACCAATACGCCTTGGGTCTGACATTGTTGGAAATGGTTAATGACGCGCCCGCCTTCCAGGCCCATACTCTGAATGAACTGGAAACTAAGATAGTGAATGGAGAAGTGCCGCCGCTGGTCTGCAAGTCCCGCGAATTCAAGGCCATTATCGCAAAAAGCGTGTCCAAGAATCCCGAAGAGAGATACTCCACCTTGGATGAAATGGCGGAAGATTTGCGGAACTTCCTGGAAAAGAGACCAGTAAATGCCGCGCGGCCAAATCTGGCAAAGCGAATGGCATTGTGGGCAAGGCGTAATCCAGCACTGGCATTTGCCGTATTTGCCGCATGCATGGCAAGCATCTTTTTGGTGCTGTCATTGATTGTCGGGTATTATAACACACGAAACGCCTTGACAAAGTCCCGTGAAAATGCCGAAAATGCGGAGCTGGCACTACAAAAAGTGTTTTCTTTTGTTGAAGAACGCCCCCCATCAACGAGCATGAGCAAGCTGTTGAGCTTGTTGCTGCCCTATTATCAGTTTTCATTGGAGCAAGGAGAACAATCATCTGAAAAGATGCTAAAGGCCTGGCGTGTCATAGGCAGCCATTCCATGAGGACGCATGATATGGATTTGGCCGAGAATGCGTTCCGCAATATGTTGGCACACAGAGAGACACCTGACGTGATGAACAGTTTGGCATCCATCCTGCGCCGTACAGAGCGTCTGGAAGAAGCCAATGGCTTGCAGGTGCGTGTCTTGGAGAAATACGCTGCTTCCAATGTTTTGTCAGAGAGGCTGGAGGCGTTTCTTGCAATGAAAGCACTTGCCGAGGCTGATTATGGAGAATGTGACAGAGGCAAGGCTTTTGTTTATTTAAAAGGGTTGTTGGATGAGGAGCCAGACAATCCAACCCTGCGTTTCCAGTATGCCAGGCTTTTGGATGAATATGGCGACAAGTTGGAACGGCTGGATATCAGGAAAACCAAAATCCAGGCATTGGAATTACTGACAGATTTGACGGTAAGGAATCCAGAACAGCCCGAATATGCAGTGGCTTTTCTAGACCTATTGGAGAAAATGCTGAAACGCGGTGTCAATGCTATTGATGAGGAGAAGATTACGCTGGCAACCGATGTGTCCGAGCGTTTGCTGATAACATTCCACAATATTCCAGAGGCGGTAAAGGCGGCGGTTGCATTCAGAAGCACCTACATCAATGTTCTTCGGCAAAAGCACCTTCAAGTGGAGTTCATCAGAGAGAGGGAACGCTTGATTACCCTGCTTCGTGGGAATTACTTTTCAGAGGACACTCCCAATGAATTGAAGGAGGTGCTACTACGCATGCAACTGTCGCAGTTGAAGTGGGCACAGAAAGAAAACAAACCAGGCATTGAAAGGCGTATCAAGGAGATAAGGGAAGAACTTGATTTCTATGACGGCCCCAGCAAGGAGCACTTCCTCAAAAATCTGGAGTGACTATTGAGGTAAGTTCAAAACTGTAGCAAATTATCTCTCGAATGCCATAAGTACACGTCCTGATTGAGGTATTACCTCAACTTTGAATCTACTGTATTTTTCACGGAAGGCTTTGCACAGGTTTTCCAAGGTCCAATCCTGGAAGATTTCCTCTCTTCCGCGTATAAGCCTCTGCGTCTGCACGTCTTCCAACGGTACGAACTCCACTAGCACCCTTGGAGCAAGCCTGTCGAACAAAGAGACTATTTGTCCAAGGGACCAGTTTCCAGAAATGCGCAGATGGTGAAGCAAAGCAAGCCCCAGTACGCAATCGGCCTTGGTACGCTTTAGGAAGGAATCGCGCTCGTTGTTAAGAACGCCGATATCTGGCGAAGGATTGTTGAGGTCAAGCAGCATCGGTTGTATGTTGGAAGCTTGCGTTTTGCCAAGCTGAAACAGTGCCTCAACTGCTCGTGCGTCATAATCAGCGGCTATGACAGTGTCGGCATGTTCCGCAGTGATCTGTGTAAAGACGCCGCAATTCGCCCCCAGGTCAATGCAGCGTTTGACTTTTTCCTTGGAACAAAACTCCATTACCGCCTGTTTCTTGTATTCAAAGCTTTCCTTGGAATAGCTGTTGTCGTTATAGTATTGCGCCCATTCCGTGGCTTGTTTCGGTGCTTTGAGCGATGACAGCCAGCCTTTTATATTTTCCAACAGGGCAAGCAGACGTTTCTTCGGTAGCTGTGAGGTTTTCTGCGAGGCTTTATCCGAAGAGTATTTCTGCTCGAATAGTGCGTGTAAGTGAATGTGAAGCAGACTATTAGGCTGAAGCCAAGTGTACCATGGAAGCAGGTGGGAACCTAAATCCAGAGGAATACCGCCGATGTCCTCGCGCAGAAGCCCCAGGCAACGCAAATCCACCTTTTGCATCAGCAGGAGTGGCACGATGAATTGCATGGTGAACTGTCGATATGCCCGCCAGGGCATCCCGTCATGGTATATCTCAAAAGAAGTGTGATCCAGGAAGATAGGATGGCATTTGTGGAACGCGACATTGAATGCACTGGCATCTTTGAGTATCATTTCGCAGGACAACGCCTCCTGCATCAGCTCTATCGTAAGCAACGCCGCCTCCTTGAGCTGGCTAAAACACCATTCGTATGGATAGGTGACGAAAGGAAGCCGAGATAGGTGAAGAACTGGCCCCAGCTCATTCTCCCCATCGACCGTGAAGGCAGCCATTTTGCCCTGTGATATCAGGTGTTCGCCGATTCCTGACTGCTGGAAATGCGTGAAGGCCTCCTTTCCCGCTGGAAGAATCTGTCGATACAGTTCGCCATCCCTTTCAAAGACGTAACCTGCGGGATCTCTGAATGAAGAGGTCAGTTTAGCATCCATTTTTATCGCTCCTTGTCTCAGTGAGGTTTTCTGGAGTTCATTTCCCATGCAGTTTCTGTATGATGTCGGGCATATCCGCCAGGACGTATGATGTATCGTCAAAGACCATGTTGTCCTTAACGGTACCTGGGGCCTTGACAAGCGTGGCTACCTCGGGCTGATAGTCTTCTGTATGGTCGCCAGTCACTACAATAGTGGCATTGTCATACAGATTGTTCTCCTTCAGCAGGAAGAAGAGGTTTTCCAGGAAAATCAGGCTGCCTCTTAGCTGGCGGTACTTGTCTGTATCATCGCAATCCTCAAGGTTCTCATCGGTGCTTAGAGCTATATGAGCCCCTTGAAGGTGATAATACTTGAACACTTTTTCATCACGTCCGATCAGGAACTCCTTGATCAGGCGCAGGTTCATCGCCTGGTCATATTTAAGGTTCCTGTTTCGAATGCGCCCCGTATTGACCTCGTTCACGAACATCTTCCTGACATCCCATTTAAAGGAGAACATGCTGTGCATAAAATACGGCATCATTCTCTGGCACCAAACTTGTAGCATTGTTTTCTCCGAAGCCCTGTGCTTCAGACGAGGCATCACGTTGTCGAAGCATGTTTCCGTTGCAAGTGCAATGTTTGGCATAAACTGGTAGCCTTCGCAACGAAAACCTTCAGCTTTGAGGCGGTGCATCAGGGTCTGTTTTTCAAGAAAGGCCTGCAGAAGATATTGGGGGTAAAGCTCACATCCGAGTTCTTCAACGCCATACTTGAAAGACATACCAGTGAGCATGGCAGGAATAGCTGCCATTGTGCGTGGCAGGGGGCTGCGCATACCCTCCAGGCAGGTAAAGTCCTTGAAGAGTTCTTTCAGCTCGGGATATTTTTCGAGTTCTTCCTTGAACAATTTGCTTCCCAAGCAATCAACCACAATCAAAAGGACATTCTCACCTGAACCGAATGTGAATTTGTTGTTCTCCTCAAAGCAATTATTGAAAACTTTGTTATAAGGATATCGGGGATAAAACTTGTAAATCGTAACTCCAATGGTGATCAAATGGCAGAGTATCACGAATAGCAGCGCACGCATTATATGCTTTTGGATAAACTTCCTGAAGAAGACCATTACCCCAATCACGAATGCGAATGCTAAAATTTGCATGAATGAAAGAAATAATAAATCGCCTCCAAAATCGACTTCTATAGGCATAGTGGGAATAATAGTTGCAAAAATACCGCCCTGTAGCCAGATTAGCACGCATACAAGCACAATTAGAAACTCCACCTTTCGTATGTGAGGCCAATTACTTGCTGCAAGGCGAAGTGCACACACTGCAAAACAGCACAACAACGATAGTATTGTCAACACTATTCCCAAATACGACAGGTTAAAAGAGAAACAGAAAGGATTGTATGTGTAGATGGTAATGCAAGGACTGGCTAAAACCAGTGACAGTGCCAGCCCCAAGCAAAGTGACTTAAAGAAAAGAGATCTGTTCATAGTGTACCTCCCTTAAAGATGCAGAGGCAGCTACCTGCCTCTGTTGCGATAACGCGCCGATCAACGCCTCTCAAAGAAGGAAGCTATCATGCTGCGTATCTTGCCCATGAACAAAAGAAACGATACGAAAAACACACTTCCGATTTGCAGCAAAATGCTTCCAGTACCTGCATCAATGTAAGCTAACATTGTCATAATAACCTCCGTGTGGTTTGGATTGTTTGGTTTTGATTGTGCTTCCACAGCATCTTCGAGATAATAAAACGCAGAAGGTTTATTGGATTCTACACATATTAGAAGAATTCCATGTGGGACACCGTCAAGAAGAGCAATCGCATCAAGCAGAATGGTTAAAGTTTGGGAATTATATACTTGAGTTTCCTGATGAAAATATCCCTCACAGGTCGATAGTCAGGATGCGCCTTGCCGCGTAGCGTAGCGAAGCGGCAAGGCGCACAGGGATCGGGGTGGTGGTATCTGACCGTGGGTTTCGCTTCGCCGCTGTCGCGGCTTCGCTTCACCCACGGCTATACTCTTGCCGCCGCTTACGCGGCTCTTCTCTGTTGGAAAAGTCCAATCGGCAACTAAAGTATATAATTCCCTAAAGTTTTGTACTGCTTGCCTAAATGTCATTTGAAAATATTAGTAAGAGTTGTATATTTCTAGGGTATAGTTCTCAAAGATGTTCTCCTGTAAAGCCGCAACCCAATCCAAGGAAACTATTGTCTTTGCGGAAATAGTTCCATCACATCAAACAGAATTGTTCCAGTAAATAATGTCACAGTTGAAACATTATTATTTTGATCTCTTCCACCATGACGTTGACCCCATAGTCCTTAGCAGCAGCCTTTGGGGATTGCAAGGCGAATACGTCATTGATTCTGAACATTTTGGCTATACAAACTGGGTTTCCGACGTGGGCGAGTTGCAGGCCGCAATTCCGAATGGCTCGGATGTGGTGTTGCACATCACAGGCGACAGCGTGCTGCTGGACATGGATGTCGTGGCGCATGCCGTCGAAATCGGCGAGGAAGCCACGCTGAACATAACAACCAACCATTCCCTGCATATCGTTGACTACTTTACGCTCAACGGTGTCATGGCGGTGAGTGGCAACCAGAGTCTAACCAATGCCGCTGAGACTGCGCTTCTACTGAACGGCACAGGCACGCTGAACCTGAGCGACAACGGCACATCTGGCAATTTGGGCACCGCAGAAAACCGAGGAGCCTTCGCCATCGGCGAGAACGTGAAGGTCACGACTCTTGGCTATACGACAGGCTACATCTTCGCCAACCTCACCAACGAGGGCACCATCACCACGAAGGCAGGGAACCTGATGCTGAACGGCAACACCGTTGAAAACACAGGTGCCATCGCCACGGGCGGGAAAACCATCACATTGCAGAATGCGACGGTCAATGGCACTGGCGTGCTGAATGGCGCAAACGGGACGCTCGAACTGATCGGGGCCACTGTCAACAACGGCACGCTGACTGGCAAGCTCTTGGCACACGGGGAGACCAGCACCCTGAACCAAGTCACGGTGGATGAAAACGGTGACTTTGACATTCAGGGGAATGTCATCGCTCAAGGCACACTCTCCATCGACGGCAAGGTCACGGTGCAGAACAACTTGAGCATTTACAACGCTTCATCCGAAGAAACGGTTGCACTGTCTGGCAATGGCGTGTTAAACCTGAGCGGCGACGGCACATCAGGTTTTCTGGGAACCGCTCAGAAACGCGGTGCTTTCGCCATCGGCAAGGATTTGACGGTTACGACCGTGGGCTACTCGGTTGGCTACATCTATGCCAACCTCGCCAACGCGGGCACCATCACCACGGAGGCAGGAGAACTCACGCTGAGCGGCAATACGGTCGAGAACACAGGTAGCATCGTCACGGGCGGGAAGAGCATCAAGTTTCAGAATGCGACAGTTAACGGCCTCGGCACGATAAACGGCGCAAACGGGAAGCTTCAACTGAACGGCGCCACCGTCAACAACGGCACGCTGACGGGCAAGCTCGAGGCATACGGGGATACCAGCACCCTGAACCAGGTCACGGTGGATGAAAACGGCGACCTTGACATTCAGGGAAATGTCATTGCACAAGGTACGCTTTCCATCAACGGTATCGTCACGGTGCAGAACAACAAGTGGCTTTACAATGCATCCACCACGCGGGCAGACGTATCGTTGACTGGCACTGGCACGCTGAACTTGAGCGGCGATGGCACGTCAGGTTTCTTGGGAAGCGCAGAAAAACGTGGCTCTTTCACCATCGGCAAGGATTTGACGGTCACGACACTCGGCTACTCCGTCGGCTACATCTTTGCCAATCTCACCAACGAGGGTACCATCGCCACGGCGGTCGGAGAACTCACGCTGAACGGCAACACGATTCAGAACAACGGCGTCCTCGTCACCGGCGGAAAGACCATGTTCCTGCAGAACGCGACGGTCAACGGCGTCGGCACGCTGAACGGCGCAAACGGGAAGCTTCAACTGAACGGTGCCACCGTCAACAACGGTACCCTGACTGGCAAGCTCGAGGCATACGGAGAGACTAGCACCCTGAACCAAGTCACGGTGGATGAAAACGGCGACCTTGACGTTCAGGGGAATGTTATTGCGCAGGGCACACTCTCCATTGACGGCACGGTCACGGTGCAGAACAACAAGTGGCTTTACAATGCATCCGCTGAAGAGGTGGTTGCACTGAACGGCACTGGCAGGTTGAACTTGAGCGGCGATGGCACATCAGGTTTCTTGGGAAGCGCAGAAAACCGTGGTGCTTTCACCATCGGCGAGGGACTGACGGTCACGACCCTGGGCTATTCGGTTGGCTACATCTATGCGAACCTCACCAACGCGGGCACCATCACCACGGAGGCTGGAGAACTCACGCTGAGTGGCAATACGATTGAGAATGCAGGTGCCATCGTCACTGGTGGGAACAAATCCATCACCTTGACTGGGGCAACCGTCAGTGGAAACGGTTCTTTGAATGGCAAGAAAGGGATTGTCTATCTGAACAATAACACGCTTAGCGGGGCGATTCTGGTGGGTCAGGTACAGACGACGGGCAACAAATCCACCCTGAAGAATGTCACGGTTGACGTTGGCGGCAAGTTTACAGCAACTGCCGATGTTGTTCTGCAGGAGAGCTTCACCATCAACGGCACGGTGTCGGTCCAGAACAATGTCCATCTGGTGAACGAGGTGGACACGCCTGTCACGCTGGCGGGCTTCGGCACGCTGAGCCTGAGTGGCAACGGCACATCAGGCTATTTGGGTTCCCCAACCAATAGCGGGGCTTTTGCCATCGGCAAGGAGCTGACGGTAACGACTCTCGGCTACTCAACTGGCTACATTTATTCGCATCTCACCAACGAAGGCACCATCACCACAGAGGCTGGAGACCTCACGCTGAACGGCAGCACGATTGAGAATACAGGTAGTATCGTCACGGGCGGGAAGACCATTACTCTGCAGAGTGCGACGGTCAACGGCATCGGCACGCTGGGAGGGCTCAACGGGAAGCTCCAACTGAACGGCGCCACCATCAACAACGGCACGCTGACTGGCAAGCTCGAGGCCATTGGAAACATCAGCACCCTGAACCAGGTGACGGTAGATGAAGACGGCAACCTTGACATACAGGCCAATGTCGTAGCGCAGGGCACACTCTCCATTGACGGCACGGTTACGATGCAGAACAATAAGGGGCTTTACAATGCATCTGCAGAGGAAGCGGTCACGCTGACGGGCACGGGCACGCTGAACCTGAGCGGCAACGGCACCTCTGGTTCATTGGGCACCACAACAAACCGCAGCGCCTTCACCGTCGGCGATGACCTGACGGTAACGACTCTCGGCTACTCGGTCGGCTACATCCATGCGGACATCGCCAACGAGGGAACAATCACCACTGACAAGGGCGAACTGTACATTGCTGGCGCGAATGATGCACCGCTCTCCTTCCGCAATAGCGGCACCATCCGAAGCGGAAGCAAGACGATGACGTTCACGCATGTGACCATGGACAACACGGGGGGCTCCTTGATCGGTGGAGACAACACCGTTTACCTCGATGCTGGCACTACAGTGACGGGCGGCACGCTCGGCGGTGCGCTGCAAGTGTCCAATGGCGCCTCCGTCCTCCTGGACGAACACGACTGCATCCGAGATGGAAAAATCACGGTAACTGGCAACGGGACTTTCACGGCACGAAACCTGATGGCACAAGCGGTGTTCAATGTGGAAAGCAACGGCTCGCTTGAATTGTCCAACGTGACGCTGGCGGGCACGGTCAATGCCTATGACAACCCCAGCCAGGTTTCCATCCTGGGCAACAGCGGTCTCTTTGAGCTGGTTCTGAACACGGCGTATGCCGCTCGATATACCATTCTGGGGAATGACTTCACCGATGCCACCGTGACGATCCGTGGCAATGGCAACATCGACCTCTCAGGCAACTACTGGGGCGGCCTGACGGATGAAGACGAAATCCGCGCGAGATTTGGCCTTGGTGCCAATGTCAATGTCAGCAACGCCATGACTACGGTACCAGAGGGCAAAGCCTTCTTCTTGGTTGGTGCGGACTTGGCAAACCAGAAATATCTCTCGCTTGCACAGGACAATCTCAAGTTGACCTTCCTCTCGAAGCTTGATCCGCAGAGCATTACCAAAGAGACCGTCCAGTTGTGGGACGATACTGCTAACCAGCAAGTTTCTCTGGCAGAACGATTCCCCACCGTGCAAGGCAACCAGCTTATCTTCGACAATGAGTTGTTTACTGACGGGCACTCCTACCGCCTCGTCCTCTCCGAGGAGATCAAGTCGTTGGATGGCAGTACGTTGAACACGGAGTTCAAGGGCACTGTTGCCTTCACGGAGGACCGTACTGCACCCAAGGTCCTGAACATTGAAAAGACCGTGAACCTGACTGGCAGACTGCCAGATTTCCAAATCACATTCTCCTCGGATGTTGATATATCCACACTGCGCAATGCCCTGAAGGTGACATCGCCTGATGAGCAGAATATCAATGTGGAAGTTTCAATGCTCACTGACCGAGTGGCCTTGGTCACTTCGAAAGTCGCAATCAACGTGCCAGGCGAATATACGGTTTCCATAGACGCCGACAAACTTACCGACAAGGCCGGCAATCATCTTCAGGAATCCTACAAGGGCACCATTGAGATGACTCGTATCAATTTGGATATCAAGGAGCTGGTCTCTTCGAAGACCGATGTCGTCCAGGACGAGACCTTCACTGTCCAATGGGAGACCTTCAACCAAGAAGACGCCGACCTCTACGGCAGATGGACCGACGGCGTTTATCTCTCCAAGGACAATCTCTGGGACAATTCGGACACTCTGCTTGCATCGGTTGTACATTACAACGGCCTGCCACAAGGCTCGTCGGTCTCGGGGCAGACGCAGGTTGCGCTTTCAGGGGTCACGGACGGTGACTATTATCTGCTGGTGCGTCCCGACATCTACAATGAAAAGCCGACTGGCGCCTCGGAGCGCAACGTGGAATCCATTGCCATCTCCGTAAGCACGAATCCGTTGCCAGAGGGTGAGCAGACCATCAATTCTGGCCAGAGTGCAACCTATAAGTTTACTGCGGGCGCAGGTGACGCCTACCAACTGACGCTGGACACTCTGCGTGACGACTACTCTGGCATGGAACTCTACATCGGCTATGGCTATTCGCCGACACGTGAGAACTACGACACCGCCGTGCGCAACGCCAATGATGCCCAGTTGGCGCTTGCCTCCCAGAACTATGACCAGGACATCTATGTGATGGTCTATGCCAAAAACGGCTACGGCAACTACACGTTGACCGCCGAAAAAGTCGGGCTTGACATTACGGCGGTTACGCCTGGCCAGCAGAGTATTTCA
Source organism: Victivallales bacterium (assembly GCA_017535315.1). GTDB lineage: Bacteria > Verrucomicrobiota > Lentisphaeria > Oligosphaerales > Oligosphaeraceae > RGIG3456. The sequence continues at coordinate 265,730 of JAFXUD010000012.1, forward strand.
GACGAACAGGCCCTGACATTTGTGGTGGAGGGGCTTTGCTTCACGCCAGGCACCACCGTCGCCGCCGTCAATGTGAACGAGGTGGCAACCAACGGCGTGGTGACCTACATCAACGACCATCAGCTGTTGCTGACCTTTGAGCCTGACCAGCTTGAGGCAGGCGACTATGTGCTGAGGGCGACAGACGGTGCCGTGAGCGTTCTCTCCGATACCATCACGCTTGCGGCAGAGGGCGCCCCGAACCTCGAAGTTACGGCTGACCTGCCCCTGAGGGTTGCAAACCATTTCATCACCAGCTTCGACGTCAACTATGCGAACACGGGCAACGCCTCCATGGGGGCAGTTCTGCTGACGGTCGATATCTATGAAGTGGACAATGACGGCAACAAGCTGCGCTCCGTCGGCATCATGGGGATAAACAAGTCCGTAGACCAGAACCATTCGGCTTATAACGGCTCGTACAACTCGCTGCCAACTGGTTATGTCTCCACTGCCACCATCTACGCCCAGGGCAAGGTGCCTGGCCAGTTGGAGGCGGGTGCCAGCGGCTCCGTCAACATCGATTTGGTTGGTTTGCTCCAGCCGTGGAACATCAGCGGCAACAACAACCTGCTTTGGGAAATCAACTACTTTGACGAGTACAGCACAGAGGTCCTGGACTGGCGGGAGACGATGCCTAGCCAGAGCGACGCATTCTACGTCGCCATGGAAAACGCAGTTGGCACGACCTGGGGCGATTACGTGAAGATGCTCCAGACGAATGCGCAGACCCTGCAGAGTGTGGGCGCCGATGCAAGCGATGCCACCGACCTGCTGGCGCTTACCGTGCAGTCCGTTTCAGGTGATTTCAATCCATATAACTCATTTGAGTCTATATCTGATTTGAATGTGGCAACCAGGGGCAATCTCCAGCTGAGTTTCGAGCGCTTCTACTCCAATCGTATGGACGACCAAGGCTGGCACACGAACTGGGAATACAGCCTGGTGAAGGAAGGAAACGACGCCGTGACCTTCTTCTCGCCTGAACAAGGCGTATTCACGTTCCGCATGGGCGCATACGGCAAGTACTTCTGCGAAAACGACTCCAGCCTTACCCTGACCTTCAAGGGAAGCCAGGCAATCCTTCAGTCTCCCGACTATGAACGCACGTGGACCATGGAGCAGGTCGATGCACAGAATTGGCGCCTGGCACAGGTCAGCGACACCCATGGCAACAGCATTCAGCTCACCTACGATAAAGACGGTGAACTCTCCAAACTCAAATCCAACGACGGTGAGTTCATCCTCGTCGCAAAGGATGGTCTGACAGGCTCCAACGGCTTGGAAGTCACCTACCAGCATTCGGCTGACGGCCAGCTGACTGGCGTCTCCTATAACGACGGCCGCAATCCGTTGAGCTACCAGTACGACGGCGATGCTCTGACTGCCGTGTATCAGGGCGGCGAGCAGGTTTCCTCATACATCTATGACGACAGCGGCTCGATTGTCCAGGCCACCCACGGCAACCTCATCACCACGGTCACAACGGAGCAGCCAGGCGTCATCACCGTCACGGACAACTGCGACAACAGCTTCACTGCAGTGTACTATGCTGACGGCAATCTGGCCAAGCTGACCGACAATGTCTCGGGCGACTGGCTCCACTACACGTATGATGCCAACGGCTGGCTGCAGACAGTCTCCAATTCCGCTGGCCTCAGCGAATCCTACGTGTGCAACGCCGAAGGCGAGATACTTCGCTTCACCGATATTTACGGCAACACCTCCAGCTACACCTACTTCCAAGGCCATCTGAAGACCGCCCAGAATGCCACGGGCTATGCCGTCAATATCAGTTACGACCAGAACTGGAACATCACCGAGTTCACCTACAGCGATGGTTCCGTCATCTCCTTCGACTACGATGACAGCGGCAACCTGACACGATTCACGGACCAGCTGGGCAACTCGATGACCTGTGAGTATGATGATTCATGGCGCATCAGCCGCGTCAACTTTGGCGACTACTCGTTTGCCATGACATACGACAATTTCGGCCACATCGCCTCCGTCACCCAGAACGAACATACCACCTCCTACGAGTACACTCCCAGTGGGCTGCTCACATCATTGACCGACGCCAATGGCAACCAGGCGCAGATGAGCTATGACGGCAATGAGCACCTGACGGAGGCTGTCTTTGCCGACGGCTCAAAACTGAGCTGGGGATACGATGCCGCAGGTAACCTGGCGTCGCACACCACACGTGCAGGGGACGTGCTTGCCTACCAGTGGAACACTGATGGTTCCCTGAACAGCACTGCATTTGCGGGCACCCAGTACGAATATACCTATAACAATGCGGGTTTGCTGACGGCTGCCGCCTCGAACTCCGTCCAGAACCTTGCGTTCGAATACAACTCAAACGGCAGCCTGACGGGACTTACCTACCAGGATAGTACGGCCATCGCCATCGACTGTGACACGACTGGAAAGCTTGCCACCTACACCATCGGCGGGCAGACCTTCGACTACACCTGGCAGGGCGGCAAGATGAGTACCATCTCCGTCAACGGCAACGAGTTCACTGCCTACACGCGCAATGCCAACGGCAACCTGACGGACGGCAACGGCATCGCCTACGAGTATGACGTCCGCGCCAACATCACGAGAGTCGGCGACACGGAATACACCTACAACTCTGTGGCGCAGATCGTCCAGAAGAGCACTGGCGAAGAGGACTGGACATACACGTATGACCTCGATGGCAACCTTGCCAGTGAAATGCTTGGCGATGGCACGGCCTTCCACTGCACCTATACCTACGATGCCGCTGGAAACCGCCTCACCCAAACGGATGTGGTCGCCAACGTCACCACCGCTTGGACGTATGGCGCGATGAACCAGATCCTGACGGTTCAGGTCGGAGAGGACGAGGCGGTCGAATACACCTACGACCTGAATGGAAATCTGCTGTCGGACGGACACGCCGCCTACACCTGGACCGAGGACAGCCGCATGGCGACCATGACCGTGGACGACACCACCTGGACCTTCACCTACAACGCACTCGGCTACCGAGACAGCGCCAGCAACGGCGTTGATACCTACACGTTCTACTATGATGGCACTGGCAACCTGCTTGCCCAGTACAAGAACGGCGAGGCCTACCAATTCTATATCAGGGGGGCCACTGGCATCGAGGGCTATGTCGATGCAAATGGCGCAATCTACACCTTCACATACGATTTGGGCGGCAACGTGACAGCTGTTGCTGGAACCAACGGCAAGTCGGCGACCTACGCCTACGACGCCTTTGGCAACATTATCGAACAGACGGGCGACATCACGGACAATGTGCTGACCTGGCACGGCCACTTCGGCACCCTCCTGAACCCCGATGGCTCCTACCATGTCCTGGCGCGGAACTACAGCGCAGCAGACGGACGCTTCATCTCCACGGATCCCTCCTGGTTCAATGACGGCGCAAACCTCTACACCTACGCCTACAACGACCCAATCAACTACCTTGATTTGGATGGAATGAAAGGCGATATGACGAGCCTGCCCACAAAACATGAATCGGGCTCCGTCGTTGACAAGATTGCCAATGGCGATATCTTCAACTTGAAAGAGATTTTCTCCTTCCTAAATGACAAGACTGCCGACGACCTCACAACCAACCTGCCCACGAACACTCCGAGGATTGGCACGGGCGACTCACCTACAGGGTTGTTCGATACGATGAGGACTGTGATAGACAAAGGGGGGCTTCCGAAAGGCTGCAACGCTGTCGGCGACTACTATAAAGGTGGCATCGATGTGGCGCAGAACCTGTACACAAACGGCACCGTATCCACGAAAGACGGCACGATCTGGCCGCCACGCCTTGACACGGAATTGGATGACCCCTATATCCGCCACAGCTTCGACCGTTACCAGCGAGCCACGACGCAAAGAGGCAAGGAAGCATTCATCCAGCAGGCCTGGCGCCGTTACTACGATCTGCAGGACAAGAGAAAAGCCAACCAAGCCAAGCTGCAGGGCGGCACCAATGTCACCAGCAGCAAGACGCAGTCGGCCTCAAGCCACGACCCCAACGACAAACTGGTCACCCAAGGCGCCACCGAATTGCATTTCGTCCAGGACGGCAGCCGCCTGCAATACACGGTCCTCTTCGAGAACGACCCTGAAAATGCCACCGCCCCCGCGCGTAAGGTCTATGTGCGGGATGTGATGGACGCCAACCTGGACATCAATTCCTTCGTGTTGCACAGTTTCACGCTGGCTGGCCACACCTACCAGTTGCCAGAAGGACGCGATTCCTTCAACGGCAACGTGGTTCTGGACCTGGGTGAGGCGGAAATCACCGTTGCCGTCGCCATCAACCTCGACTATGAAACCCGCGAACTCATCGCCTCCTTCACGGCCATCGACCCTGAAACCGGCTTCGAGCTGCAGGACTTGACGAAGGGCGTGCTTCTGGTCAACGATGACTCTGGCCGTGGCGAAGGCAACCTCAACTACTCCATCCAGATCTTGCCCGATTTGCCGACCGATACGCAAATCCACAATACGGCGGAAATCTTCTTCGACTTCAACGACCCGATTGAGACACCGACCACGCTCAATACCGTCGATGCGGACGCACCTGGCGCAGCCAGCCTAGCACTATCCACAAACGACGAGGGTCTTGTCACCCTTGACATGAGCGCGGAAGATGTCGGCGCGGGTGTCGAAGGATTCAACATCCGCTGGTCCACAGACGGCGAGCAGTTCACCGACTACGGCTACACCACCTATACGCAACTGCAACTGCCAGGTCGTGGCGGCATCACCTACTTCTTCCAGATTCAGGCGGTTGATGCCGTGGGACATGTTTCCGAATGGTCGGAGATCCAGTCCATCGCCCTTGGCACTACGCCGACTGATTTAGCTGGCGACGCCGTGGGACTGTCGTGGAAGCCCGTTGCTGGGGCGGAATCATACGTTGTCGAATACTCGACGGACGATTTCGAGCACTTCGTGCGCATCATCGTTAACGGGACGTCCTTGGATTCCTTCAGTCTCCCGCAGGCGAGCTATCAATGGCGTGTGCGTGCTGCCGAGTTTGACGAATGGGAGTACGGTGAGGAGATTGTCGCACCTGAGCAAAATGCTACGCCGCAAATGGTTCAGTCCAATGAAGATGGTGTACTTGACCTGTTCTTCGCCCACAAGTACGACACGTGGGGAAAATTCTACCATGCACGTCATACAGGCTCGCTCAACGACTGGAACGGAACAGGCGAAACTGTACCGCTGTCTGGAAAGAATATGATTACAGACGTGTTCCATGGTTCAAACGACGCCAATCTGCTCTATCTCACAGACGATGAAAACGGCGATGCCCTGTTTGTCGATGACATCTACTCCGCTTTGCCAGGCACACTGGAGGAACAGCAAGCCCGCATCGCACAAATCAACGAAATCCGCGCGGGCACTGGTAATGACATCATTGATTTGACCAGCCAGAGGTTCGAGTATATTGGCGAGGGCATGACGGTTCGCGGCGGCCTTGGCAATGATGTCATCTGGGCAAACAAGGGCAATAACTGGCTCTTAGGCGACGCAGGCGACGACCAGCTCGTCGGTGCGTCTGGCGACGATGTCATTGTCGGCGGCGCGGGCAATGATACCATGCATGGCGGCGGTGGCGACGACATTTTCGCCTTTGGCGGCGACTGGGGCAATGACACCGTGAAACAGCTTGCTGATGGAAAAGTCACGCTCTGGTTCAAGGAGGGCGATGAGACCAACGCCGTCTGGAACGAGGAAGCCTCTACGCTTTCCTACACTGACGGCAACAACTCGGTAACGGTGGCTGGCGTCGCCCACGAAAACATCACACTGAAGTTCGGCGACGATGGCAGTGACCAATACTCCAACCTGCTGGCGGCTGGCGCCTTCGATGAGTTCACCAGCGAGAGAATCTTCGAAGACAAGAACAAGGGAATGCTGGCTTGAAACGATAATATCGTTACTCCATAATAATGTCAGAAGGCACGCAATACACCCTTTATTCCAACCGCGACCTATTCAACCTCATAGGGCCGCTGATCATGGAGAGGGCCCTCTTTCTCACGGTTGGGGTGGCGGACGGCATGATGGTGGCCTATCTCGGCGAGGCAAGCGTTTCCGCCGTGTCGATGGTCAATCTGCTCAATGTCTTCCTGCATAACATCTTTCTTGCCATCTCCGTGGGAGGTGTCGTCACGGCATCCCAATGCCTTGGTGCAAAGGACCGCAAGCAGGCCTGTCGAATCGCAAATCATACGGTCATGGTGGAGGTCGTCATTGCGTCGGTCATTGCGGCTCTCGTACTGGTATTCAAAAGACCCCTCTTGACGCTCATCTACGGACACCTCGCACCCGATACCATGGAGAAGTGTGTGACCTATCTGACTATCACGGCTTTCGCCAATCCGTTCCTTGCCCTCGCCTCCGCGTGCAATTCGATGTTCCGCACACAGAACCTCTCCAGAATCACCCTTGTCAACGCTATCCAGAACAACGTTCTCAACATTATCGGTAATTCTCTGTTCATCTTTGTATTCAAGCTTGATGTGGCAGGTGCCGCATACGCTACGCTCGGTGCAAGAGTTATTACTTCTTTCCTGACCTTCCATAAGCTGACATCGCCGACGTATGAAATCTGCTTGGACCTTAGGGCCAAACTAGAGTTCTCGTTTGCGATCGTCCGCAAGATCCTCTACATAGGGATACCGACAAGCATCGAAGACAGCATGTTCACCCTCGGCAGGGTTCTCACCGCAAGCCTCGTGGCTAGGTACGGAACACGCGAAACCGCCGCGTTTGCCATCGCCAACCACATCGACCAGCTTTCGCTACTGGTTGGCTCAGGCATGAACGCTTCCATTGCGCCTGTCATCGGACGCTGTGTCGGTGCTGGAATAGTGGAACAAATGAAATACTATCTCAAGAAGATGATGAAGATCGCATATATCGGACATGCCATCAATGCGATGCTCGTGCTCGCCCTGTCGCCCTTGCTTATGAAGCTATACTCGAAGATGACACCCGAGACGATGCATATAGTGGGCATCCTGATGCTTATCCACATCGGATTCGGCGTATTCCTGTGGCCGTCATCGTTTACCTTCCCAGGTGCGCTTCGTGCGCTCAACGATGTTCGCTACACCATGTTCGTCTCGCTCTGCTCGATGTTCCTCATAAGGCTGGGGCTCAGCTATGCGTTTGCCCCAATCGTCCACTCTGGAGTACTCGCCGTATGGATTGCGATGGTCTGCGACTGGGTTGTCAGAATCGTGTTCTTCTACGGCCGCTTCTTCTCAGGAGGCTGGCGACATTACGCTAAGATGAAATACTGAACAATGCGTTTTTACCTGGATGAGTTTTGCAAACAAACGGGAACGCTTGTTAGGAGATTATCGCTTGATGCGAATGTCTTGCTTTTCTAAGCTGGCACTTGTCGTAGCCAGCTTATGACTGGCTGTTGTGTTAAAGAAGGTCAAGGTTGCCTTGGCATCCAGCCAGTCTGTCTTTTTCCCATTTGGCAATGGCTGCCATGTCAGCCTCTAGGGAGTTATGAGTAGGAATTACGCCAATGCGTTTTAAAAAGTCTAAAGCCACTTGTGGCGTATCCAGGCGGTTGTAATTTGCGAAACCGTGTGCAGCTTTTGCCTCAAGATGCAGTTCGGTTGTAATGCCCATTTGGCGCAGACGACGATATGCCTTCACAGAGCCCATTGGAGAATACTGGTCAAGTCCACCATGCATAAAGCAGCAGGGGCATGAATTGCTATCGAACGCAAAGGCTTCGTCCAAGACCACATCATCACCATGGCCACCTTTTTCGTTAGGCGTCAGCAGTCCATCGGAAAGCACGTATGCGGGGCACATTGGAATGGACCAGGCCACATTGCAGGGAATCTCATCCAGCTCGTCTATCGGTTTGTAGGTGGTTGTCTGCGATGACAGTGCCAGCAACATACACAGGTGTGAGCCAGCGGAGCAGCCGACCACGCCGATTTTTTCTGGTGAAAAGCCGTGCTCTGCTGCCTGGGAACGCACCATGCGAACTGCACGCTGTCCGTCTTCCCATGCGGTCTTGTAGATGGGCAGGATTGCTGAACGAGGGGTCCTGTAGATGAAGTTTACGCAATTAATGCCTGCTGCCAGTAGCCTGCCCACGAAAGGGGCAAATGCTTTCATGTCGCAGCAGTTGTTGTAGCCGCCTCCAGAAATGATTATCATACAGGCATCTGTTCTGACATTTTCCTCTGGTGAGCGGAACCACTGGATGTATGCGATTCTATTGTCTCCTGGCTTGAATCCCTCCGCATTTGCTTCCTCTGTGGTTGCCGCTATCTGGTGTGGCTGGGCATCAGGCATCTTGCCATCAGGCCAAAGATAGTATTTCTTCCCTTCGGGAAATACCGCAAGCTCATTAAATTCAGCAATTTTCATAACATCCGTGTCATTTTATGATTATCGGTCGAAAAAATGGCTTTCAGTGCATCAATAAGTGTTTTCACGTTTGAGATGCACCTGAATATGAGAACATCGCGTACACTATAACATTATGCAAGCATATTTACAAATGGAAGCGTTTTAATTGATCATATGCCATTTGTTTTTTTGAGAATGAAAAAACCTCACAAATAAAAAAAAACGAATGTTCGACTTCACTAACGAAAAAACTGTATTATGTTATCAGTGGATGAATATGTCAAAATCTCAATACTATATTGTCACACATTTGGAGAAAAAGATGAAGTTGGCTGGTTGCTATACAGCGTTGATAACGCCATTTCGGAATGGATTGGTTGACTATGAAGCCCTGACACGGCTTCTGCAGTCGCAGATTGATGCAGGTGTGGCGGGCGTGGTTCCCGTGGGGACAACGGGCGAATCGCCTACTTTGAGCATGGAAGAGCATGACAAGGTCATTGCCTTTGTCATCAACTTCTGCAAAGGCAAATGCCAGGTTATTGCGGGAACAGGCGGAAACTCCACTGCGGAAGCCATTCACCTCACCAAACACGCCGCCGAAATGGGGGCAGATGCCACGTTGCAGGTGACTCCCTACTACAACAAGCCAACTCCCGAGGGGATGTATCGCCACTTTATGACGGTTGCCGAGGAGACAGGGCTTCCCGTTGTGCTGTACAATGTGCCTGGACGGACGGGCAAGGAGATACCAATTGAGGTCATCGCACGTTTGTCGAAAAGCCCGCTGATGGTCGCTGTCAAGGAGGCGGCGGGCAGCGTGGAGCGAGTGAATGCCATCAAGGCTGTATGCGACATGACGGTGTTGAGCGGTGACGACAGCCTTACCCTGCCAATGATGTCGGTGGGCGCCAGCGGCGTCATCAGTGTTGCTTCCAACATCCTGCCAAAGGAGGTAGTTGCCATGGTCTCCAATGCGTTGAAGGGGGACTTTGTTGCAGCACTTCAGATACATAAGAGGCTGTATCCGCTCTACCGCGATTTGTTCATAGAAAGCAATCCAATCCCCATCAAAGCCGCGATGGCAGACATGGGGTTGATTGCCGAAGAGTATCGTCTGCCGCTCTGTGAAATGCAGGTTGGCAACCGCGAAAAACTGCGCGCGACGATGCGTGCGGTTGGAATTGAATTACGCTAACTTCTGGAGGGTATAAAGCCCTCATAACGGTGCGATGCCCTGATAACGAATAAGCAGGAGAGACAAGATGAAGGCATTTCTAACAGCTTTGAATGCGGTATCCAACGTGAATATCGCATTGCCTGATGGAAAGTCAGTTGTGCCTGAGGCCTGGCAGTTGGTGCTGGCTCGTGCGCTGATGGCTTTGGTGTGGGGGGCTGTCGGGGCGCTTGTTTTGTGGCTTCTGCCAGGAAAAGGGCTTGTGGGCGTTGCTTTGGCGACGGCAGCCGTTGTTGCGGTGCGCTGGTATCTTTGCCGAAAAGAGGAGCGGGACGGGATGTCGGAAGTGTATGCCTTGCTGAGCAAAGGCATCTCGAAAGATGACATGTTTTCTGGGTTGGCATTGCAGAATGTCATCATGCTGATTCGCCCTGCCTTAATCTTCCTGCTGTTGTGGCTTGGGAGTTGGTTGTGGCTGGTTGTCGCTGGGGCTTTGAGCATGGCGGTGAGCCTCTCTACTGTAAAACACGATGAAAAAAACAGCGGATGGATTGTGGCCGCTGTTCTTTCGCTGGTCATCGGGGCTTTTGCCAGTAAGATAGCCCTTGCCTTTGGCAATCTGTTTTTGCTGGGAATCGTTGCCTGCATTGTCGGTTGGCTGTTGGCGAAGTTCTTAGAGGGCAAGGAAGGCATGAGTGCGGAGAGCGCCCTCTTTATAGGCGAAGTTGTTGTTCTGCTGATAGGAATTTGCTAAACTGAGATATGTGTATGAAGAAGCTTGCGATTTCTCTGCTGATTTTGATTTCAATGACCGCTATGGCGGACACTCTTTACCTGAAAACAGGCAAACAGGAGGGGGTATTCAGCGGCTTCAATAAGTTTCGCCTGAGATTCCAGGCATGGGATGGGGACAAGGTGGATGTCTATGAACCGACTAAAATCGACAAGTTGAAGTTGGACAAGCCTTTGAAAGTGCAGGTTGTTTTGACGCGTGCGCCGAAGAAAACCGTTCCAGCTGTTTTGAAGGGGTTTGAAAACATGAAGTTCACCCTTGAGATGGAGGGTTCCGAAAAGGTGTTGCACTATAACCAGATTGGCAAGATAGACTATAATGTCTCCATTGGGGAGTTTATGAAACGTCGTGACGAGGCCATGAACGGCGGTCCGCAGGTCTCCGTCAAGGAGATGCTTGAGGAAGGGAAGGCGACTATAATCCATTTTCATTGCGATGATGGTCCCGCCAGTCAGCGCCAGGGAAATCTCTGCGAGCGGCTCTGCAAGGAATCCAAAGGCAAGGCGGTCTATAAGAGAATCAATGTCAAGGACTTGAACGATCCGATAGCCAAGAAGTATAAATTGCAGTCTCTTCCTCAGTTCTGGTTTTTCAGCCCCAAAAAGGCGGTTTTCGTCAAGTTGGTGGACCGTTTTGCGGAGGAGGACATCGAGAAGGCTCTGAAGGGGGCCATCCGTTCGCAGAAATAGCCTGGCTATGTTTCAACTGAATCCGCAACAGCAGGAAGCCGTTGACCAGATTGAAGGGCCATTGCTCATTCTTGCGGGGGCAGGCACAGGGAAAACCAGGGTCATTGTCCAGCGCATCGGCAATATGCTCAATCATGGAATCGCCCCTGAAAAAATACTGGCGGTGACCTTCACGAACAAGGCTGCGCATGAGATGCTGGAGCGTGTGGCGGCTTTGAGTGGCGCCCGACGGGATTCCTTGCCTGCCATCTCCACTTTCCACTCCTTTTGCAGCACGGTGCTTCGCCACTATGCGGATAGAATCGGGTTCAGCAGAAACTTCACGCTGGCCACTGAAGGCTACCAGAAGGGGCTTCTGCGGGAAATCGCCATTGAACTCCAACTTGATGGAAAGGGAATCGACCCCTATACCTGGCTTTCACGCATCAGCTTGGCAAAGGCAAACATCCAGACACCCGACGACATGGCGGAGATGGATTTTCCCGATGCTCCACGAATCGCCTCCATCTACAAGCGATATCAGGAGCGGTTGCGTCGCATGAACATGATGGACTATGACGACCTGCTCTGCAATACGCGCGAACTGTGGCTTGCCCATCCTTCTCTTCTGAAAATCTATCAGGAGCATTTCCAGTATATCATGATAGACGAGTACCAGGACACCAACAAAATCCAGCTTGCCCTGATGGTGCAGTTGGCGGGTAGTCGGGGCAACGTCTGTGCCGTTGGCGACGATGACCAGTCTATCTATGGCTGGCGTGGTGCCAGCCAGGAGAACATACTTGAGTTCGAACGGTTTTTTCCGAAGGCGAAGGTCATTCGCCTGGAGCAGAACTACCGCTCGACAAATACCATCCTCAAGGCAGCAAACAATTTGATAGCGCACAACAACGCACGTCGTGAAAAGAACCTCTGGTCCAACCAGGGGGATGGTGAGAAGATCGAGGGCGTCCGTTGTGCTGATGAACACGACGAGGCGAACTTCATCGCCGATTCCATCTTTGCGCTTTCCCTGGAGGGCCGTGCCGTCACCGACTATAACCGCAAGTGGTCCAACTATGCGGTGCTTTTCAGGACAGGCGGTCAGTCGCGCCTGCTGGAGGAGGCAATGCGCAAACGACGTATTCCGTTTGTGCTGGTCGGCTCCAAGTCATTTTACCAGCGCAAGGAGATTCTGGACATCATAACACTGCTGGAATTGGCTATCAATCCGAAGAACGACATGGCCTTCCAGCGAGTCATCAATGTCCCTCCGCGAGGGATTGGCGATGCCACGTTGGACAGACTTGCCGAGTTGCGCGATTCTGTTCATCGCTCGTTCTTCACCCTGCTAGATCATCGCTTGTTCACGGAGAAGCTGTCAACGGAGGTCAAAGGAAACATCGAGGCCTTCCGTGCTGCTATCCTGCGGTGCGGCGATGGTGCAGACAAGCCAGGACCCGTTTTCCCGCGTGTCAAGGCATTGCTGGATGAACTGCAATACATTGATCGGCTTATCCAGATGTACAAGCCGCGGACCGACGCGATGGCGCGGCGGGACAACGTGATGGAGTTCCTGAACTCTGTGGGCGACTATGACCGCGAAAAGCAGTTCAAGGGCACGCTAGGGGATTTTGCCCAGCAGCTTGCCTTGCAGGATGCCAACGACCGCCGCGAAAAGGACAAGGATGTTACGGAAAATGCCGTCAGCCTGATGACCATTCACGCCGCCAAGGGGCTGGAGTTTCCGACGGTCTATGTATGCGGCCTGGAACAGGGGCTGTTTCCGCATCAGATGGCTATGGATGACGGTTCTCTGGAGGAGGAACGACGTCTCTGTTATGTCGCCATCACCCGCGCAAAGCAGAAGCTCTTTTTGACCTACACGGACAAACGCCATGTGATGAATGTGGTGACTGTCAAGCGCATCTCCATGTTTCTCAATGAGATTCCGCAGGAGCTTGTCGAGTTCAAGACACCAGCGGATTTCAAAAACCAGGCGGGTAACATGGAACAGAGCAGGGGCTTTATGGATGAGCTGCTGAAGAGGTTTGGAAGAAAAGACTAGATCATCTAGACTATCTAGAATTTAGGTTTGATTCATAACATTAAAATACTTAAGGAGGTTATAAATGAAGAAATTGGCTGTTTGGGCATTGGCGGTGTGCGGCGTACTGTGCGCCGATGAGGTTTTGGAGAACGAGTTCCTGAAGGCGGTTATATCAGAGCGTGGCGGCAAGGTGGTTTCGCTGGTCGAGAAGTCATCTGGCCAGGAACTGGCTGCTGGTGTAGTCACAGACAATCAGAGACAGGGCGCTTTTGGCGGCATCGGCAAGACCGTGGATACGCTTTTCAACAATGTGGAGAGCCTCGCTTTGAAATATGAACTGGCGCATGTCGGCAATGATACGGTTACGGCAACAGTTATGTTGCAACAGTCCAGCCTTGCAGGTGTAGTCCTGACGCGTACATTCCAGCTTCCGAAGAACCAGGCGGCGCTGGTCTGCACCACCAGCCTTTGCAGCAAGCAGAAGGAGAACAGCTTTTCACTTAAATTCCATAACTCGATTATTCTGCCCGACGACAGTGTTTTCACGTTGCCCGCGAAGGAAGGCTATGCCGTGGTGCCCTATACTCGGGCGAAGATGGAGAAGCTTTCCGCCATCACGGAGATAGCCCAGCCCTGGATTGCGGCATTGGGGGCGAAGGGCGGAAAAGGCGTGGCCCTCTACGTCAACACCCCTCATCAGCTGAAGAATCTCTTCCAGTGGAACTGTGAATCGCTTGAGGCCACCTTCCGCCAGATTACCATCAAGCCCATCGCAGAGGCAGATGAGTGGAGCGCAAGCATCAGCATCATCCCGTTTGCAGGGAAGGGCAAGGTGGTAAGCGTCACGCCAGAGGTCATTTTCACGCTGGATGGGAAGCAGGGCACCCTCTTCTTTGTGCAATCTTTTGGCAGCTGCATTGCCTCGCTGGACGGCAAGACCATCGGAAACGTCGAGGCAAAGGCGGGGACAAGCTGGAGCTTTCAGGCAGAGGGCAAGCAGCTGGTCCTCGCCTCCGCCAACAAGCAGTTGACGGTGGATATTCCCACGGAATGGAAGAGCTCCAAGCCCCTGACAAAGCTGCCGAAAACGGAGGAGGTCGGCGTCAATGGATACTACTACCACTTCCCCGAACTGTGGATATCCGATGAAATCGACGCAGAGGTGCATATCGGTTTGCGAGGCAATTTCAAGAAGATGAATAACTTCCGCCTTCTGATGGCCTTGCCGCCAGGCGTGGAGTTGACCTTTTCGAGAGATGAGCGGAAAGATGTCGGCGAGGTGACTGTAAAGGGCAAGGTGCTGCACGGCATTGAAATCTACAATAGGCGCAGGGTGAGCTATGCCTCGGCAGTCGAGCAGGTGCTGTTTCGCCAGAAAGAAGGCTTCCAGGATGGAAGCACAGGTTATGTCTATGCGGTTTGGGACGGCGGTGCGCAGGAACCCTATCCAATCGTTTTCAAGAAGACTCCGAAGTTCCCTGAAATCGGCGATGGCTTGAAGCATTTTTCGCTGGGTTTGGGATGCAAGACGGCGCGTCCTACTCCGCAATGGCGCAAGTTTGGTGTGAACTTCTATGAGTTTTATGACTATGTAGTGCCAGATTTCATCGAAGAGTGCAAGGGCGCCGATTTATACACGCGGCGCCAGAAGGAGGCAGAGGCCGCAGGTCTGAACTATGGCGTTGAGTTGGGGGCGCTTTTCTCACGCTATGGAGATGTGCTGAAAGGCAACTTCCTGAAGGCGCATGGTACCATCTTCTTCCCTGAAAAGAAGGTCTATGAACTGAATCCCAAGGAATTCCAGGCCATTAACATGGACGGGAAGCCAGTGCCCTTCATCTGCCCCTCATATCGCGGGCCATATTGGGAGAAGACACTGGACTTGATACGCGTTGCCAAGTATTATGGCTTCAAATCCGTCACCTTCGATGACGAGGATTGGGCAGAGGGCGTGACCCTATGCCACTGTCCGCGCTGCCTTAAAAAGTTCGGCAAAGACCCTGCTAAGTATCCGAAGGAATGGCTGGAATACAAAACCGACCAGGTGCAGGATATGTACCGTCAGATGCGCGAGGTCATGGGTGAGGATGTGAAGTTTTCTACTTGGCTGGACAACGGCGCGCCAGAGAAGTCCATAACCCATCGCCTCTCCGATTATCGCAAAATCGGCAAGTATGTGGATTATATCAAGCCGATGCTTTACACGGCGGATTCGGCGACGATAGGATATCGATCACGCGCCATTGCCGATTTGCTGAAGGGAACGCGTGCCAAACTCATCATGGGGCTGAGTCCTGACCGCATGTATGAGTATTACCGCGTGGCTTCAGGCAACTATGCGTCGCCCAATGTGATGCGCGAACAGGTGCTGGAGGCGATTTTCAACGGCGCTGTTGGCATTCATGTCTGGAATCACCCCTATGGGATGCGTGCCGCGCTAGGATTCTACAACATGGCGCGTGCCGTGCAGGATTTGATGCCTGTGGAGGATATAATCTATTATGGTAAGTTGGTGGATATCCCGTCCAGCAATCCTGAGGTGCTGGTGACAGCCTACGAATATAATGGCGAGTATGCCTTTTTCGCGAGAAATTACGATCGTGGAGTGGTGAAGACCACCATCTTAGGGCAGGATATTGTCTTTGACAAGGACCGCGTGGCTGTCTTGAAGGTGAAGAAATGAAGAAGTTGCTTGCCTTTGCATTTCTAGTGTTATCGGTGGTGCTCTGCGCCGCCGATACATATTTTGACTGGTATCGCGTGATGACCGATTCGGCGACACCCGCCGCCTTTTGGCAGATGTCATCTTCCGACAAGGGGGTTGTCTCCAAGAAATTGAACTTGATGGTACCTGTGTCAGAGCTTCATCAGGCGGCATTCGAGTACGAGATTTTGGTGAACCCGTATGATCCTAAACGCAAATGCCATGTTTTCAGCAAGGAATACCGCTGGGCTGATCTGCTTTTGAAGGTCAATGGACATGAGGTGTTTTGCGGACCCGCAGCTCCACACATCCTTGTCGGTACTCACGTGTTTCCTTTTCCAGTGGAGTTCTTGAAGGATGGCGAAAATCTGCTGGAGTTGAGCTGGGCTCCGCTGAAGCCCGAGGAGAAGGGCAGCCGTATTTACGGATATATTTATGTTGCCTGTGACCTTACCGAGGAACTCCAAAACATTAAGTCACGTGAGGCGCGCCTCGCAAAAGCACCCGAGGCATTGCGAATGAGACTGCTTATTAAATAGAGTTTTTAAGGGACGGGAGCGACGAGGAGGGCACAGAGGGGAAAGCTTGCCTTGAAGGGACAGGAGGGACGGGAGCGACGGGAGCGACGCAAGTGGCACGAGGGGGAAGGCTTGCCTTGAAGGGACTTGAGGGACTTGAAGGACGGGAGCGACGAGGAGGGCACGAGAGAAGCTTGCCTTGGGAAATGTGCCACTTGCGTCGCTCAAGTCCCTCCCGTCCCTCAAGTCCATTGTAAATCTGTTTTCCCCTCGCGCCCTCCTCGTCGCTCCTGTCCCTCCCGTCCCTCAAGTCCCTTGAAAATTTCCTTTTTTTCAAAAAAAAACAACAAATCGATTTGCAAAAGGGAAAATCGGGTGTAAAGTATAACCCTGTCGCCCCGAAAAGGGGAAAGCTCCTTGGAAATTGAACAGCGCAATGCAAATGCGAAATATAGTGTAAGGTTTCCCGAGACGATCGGGAA